>JBKPHM010000057.1:0-81761 GCA_046729855.1 Actinomycetota bacterium
CCCCCCCCCCCCCCCCCCCCCCCCCCCCCCCCCCCCCCCCCTTTTCAAGCATAAGACGGCATACGAGATGACAGACAGGGTCTCGTGGGCTCGGAGATGTGTATAAGAGACAGGCGTCGAACGCACGGATCTGGCGCCGGAGCGTCGGCGTGTAGACGGCGATACCCAGGACGACCGCCACGACGTACAGGCCGATCGCCGTCGCCAGCCAGAACTGGGTCAGGTCGACGTCGCCGACCCAGACCATGACGAGACCCGTGACGAGCAGGAGCCCGTACGCCGGGTTCGCGAACCGATCGTCGAGGACCTTGACCGTCTGCAGCACGTGACCCTCGTGCTCAGGCTCGCGCGCGGCTCGCGAGAGCAGCACGCCGTACGCGGCGTTGAACCCGACCGCCACGATCGCGAGCAGCACGTGGAAGAACTTGAAGAACAGGTACGTCGTCAGGGCGATCATCACCGCTCCTCGTCCGCGTGAATGCCGGATGCTATCGCGGAGGTCAGGCGGCGAGCAGGAGCGCAAGCAGCGCCAGCGGCCAGCTGGTCAGCGAGCCGACGGCGATCTCGGAGCGGGTACGCCGCGCAGCAGACCGAGCAGGATCGCGGCGTCGCGTTCGCCCATCCGCCCGACCAGCTCGTCCCTGCCGACCAGAAACGCGTTCGCAGACGACTCGAGGCGTGCGTCACCGGGCGACCGCCCGGTACAGCCCCTCGCATAACCCCTATACAGTCGCCCTGTACAAGTATGGCCTTGATCTCCTCGCGGTTCAGCGAATCGCTTCACGATGGCTTTTTCGGCGATGCGGAGCCAACCCGCCGCACCGGCGACGCGTAGGCTCGCCGTTGAGGAGCAAACAGACGGGGGAGGCGGCGGCATGGAGCTCGAGATCGGGCGGTTCGACCATCCGACGGAGTCGCGGACGTTCGATCGCGGCAAGCTCGACCTGCTGACGCTCGGCGGCATGACGCTCGGGCGCGCGAGCTACGAACCCGGGTGGCGGTGGACGGAGCACGTCGGCCCGACGGCAGGCACCGAGCTCTGCGAGATCGAACACGTCGGCGTGGTGCTGGCGGGTCGCGCCGCGGTGAGGATGCGAGACGGCACGGAGATCGTGATGGAACCGGGTGATGTGTTCACCGTGCCGCCTGGCCACGACAGCTGGGTCGTGGGCGAGGAACCATACGTCTCGCTCCACCTGCTCGGCGCCACGCGGTACGCCGCACCGGCCGACGACGAGTGATACACCCGCTTCGGCCATCTCAGCGGCATCTCAGAAGGTCTCGACGGGTGGCGGCGGGATCGGCGGCTCGGGCGACCGGACGACGCGTGGGATCCGGGCGCGGAGCTCGTCGGAAACCTCGAGCGCCCTGGCCACGTCATCGAGGCTCGCCAGTACCCGGGGCCGGAACACCATCAGCCGACCGCCGAGGATCTCGAACCCGACACCGGGCAGCTGCTCGAGGAACCATGCCATGAGGCGCTGGTCGAGGAACGCGAGCGCGAACCGTCGGTCGGATGAGCGGACCTCGAACCGCCGGTTGAAGACGTCCGACTCGGTGAGAATGTCCGGGATCGCCCACGAACGGACCCTCGACGCCAGCCGCTCCGGAAGAACCGCGAGGTCGGGCCAGTCGCGTGGCGTGTGCGTCAGGACGCACGTGAACCGCTCGTAGTCGTCGCGGGACGGATCCGACGACGACGCGTACCAGTAGTCCGCCACCACCACGTCGACCCCTCCGCGCGTGCCCACCGCGGTGTTCTCGATGTCCCGAACGCTCGCAGCCCACTGGAACAGGCCGAACGGGAGCCGCAGCAGTCCCAGCGGGTCGCCGGGCTCCGGCCGCAACCCGAGCTCACGCGCCTGTCCGTCGAACGACTCGCGTCGAGGAAGGACCCGGTAGCGGTACCCGAGCCAGCCAAGGACGGCGACGGTCCCGGCGATGGCGACCGTGTAGCGGAGCATGTCTCGGGCCCCTGGGTCGCCCGCCACGAACTGCAGCAGCGTAAAGACGGCCATCACGCCGACGATCCACCACAGCGCCTTGTTCGCCGACGACGCGCGCACGACGGCATCCTGCGGCCGATCGCCCGCCCGGGCAAGGCGCGCGGCGGAATGCGCGGTAGCGTCCGGCGGTGCGCACCATCGGCATCGAGGAGCGGCGTCGCCGACTTGCCGCCCGCCACCTGCTCGCATCGCCCAGCCGAACGGTCGAAGCGGCCGCGGAGGCCGTGGTCGGCTTGCACTCGAGCGATCCCGCCAGCGTCTACGTCTCGGCCTGGGCGCGTGTCCGGTCGTTCGCACCCGAGGATCTGGAGGCCGCGCTCTACGAGCGTCGCACGCTCGTCCGGATGCTCGGCATGCGCCGGACGATGTTCGTCGTGCCGCGTTCACTCGCAGCGTCGATGGCCGAGGCGTGCGCGACGACGTACGCGGCTGCCGAACGGCGGCGACTCGTCCAGATGCTCGAGGCGCAGGGGATCGTGGCAGAGGGGGCGGGCGCGCAGTGGTTGCGCCGGGTCCTCGATCGGACGATGGCGGCCGTCGAATCACGCGGGGAGACGACCGCGCGGGAGCTGACGAAGGACGTCCCCGAGCTCGGAGCGAAGCTCGCGTTCGGCGAGGGCAAGACCTGGGCCGGCACGATGGGCGTCTCGACCCGCGTCCTGTTCCTGCTGGCGACCGAGGGACGGATCGTCCGCGCGCGTCCGCTCGGGTCGTGGATCTCGGGGCAGTACCGGTGGGTGGCGACGGAGGCATGGCTCGGGACCGCGCTCGAGGAGGTGGATCGGCGGCACGCCTGCGCCGAGTTGCTCCGTCGGTACTTGCGCGCCTTCGGTCCCGCGACCCAGATCGACATGCGCTGGTGGACCGGGTGGACGGCCAGGGTGACGTCGCAGGCGCTGGCGGATGTCGGTGCGGCCGAGGTCCGCTTCGACGACGGCGCCGCCTACATGCTCCCGGACGACGTGAGGGCCGCGACGCGGGCACGTCCGGGGTGGGTGGCCTTCCTGCCGGGCCTCGATCCCACGGTCATGGGATGGAAGCAGCGCGGCTGGTACCTCGGCGAGCATGAGCGAACGCTGTTCGACCGGGCCGGGAACGCGGGCCCGACGGTCTGGGCGGACGGCCGGGTCGTGGGCGGCTGGACGCAGAACAAGGCCGGCGACGTCGTGTACGAACTCCTCGAGCGCGTTGACCGAGCGACGGGGAGATCGATCGAACGGGAGCGCGGGCGACTCCAGCAGTGGCTCGGCGACGTGCGCGTCCGGGCCCGGTTCGGGACGCCGTTCGAGCGGGCGCTCGCCTCGCGCTGAGCCCTTACGACACCGCGGACGTACGCTCGTGGGATGGGCCGGATCCGCGGCTCACGGCGGACGAACCTGGCGCTGGCCGCGCTGCTGCCGGCGGCGCTCGCAACGGGCGCCCTGGCGTTCGGCATCGGGTCCGCCTGGGCGGTCTGGGTGGTCGTCGCCCACGGCGTGATCGGGATCGCCCTCGTCGCGCTGTCGCCGTGGAAGGTGGAGAGCTCCACGAGAGGTGTTCGTCGGCACGGGGGACGGAGCTGGCCGTCGATCGCGCTCGGCGTGCTGGTCATCGTCGTGCTGGTGTCGGGCTTCGCGCACTCCACCGGCGTCCTGCGATCGTTCGGCGGCGTCACCGCGATGCAGATCCACGTCGGCGCCGCGCTCGTCACGATCCCGCTCTTCGTCTGGCACCTGGTCACCAGCCGCGTCCGTCCGCGACGAACGGATCTCTCGAGGCGCACCGTCCTTCGGTCCGGCCTCGTGCTCGGTGCGTCGGTCGTCGGCTACGGTGCGCTGGAGGTGCTCGGCGGCGTGGCGCCGCTGCCGGGCTCGGGCCGACGGTTCACCGGGTCGTACGAGCGCGGAAGCTTCAACGCGGCCGCGATGCCCGTGACGCAGTGGCTCGACGACCGCCCGCCGAACCTCGACGCGCGGGTGTGGCGGCTGGCGGTCCGCGGACCGGCCGGGTCGCGGATCTGGACGCTCGAGGAACTCGAGGCGACGGCGCGGCCCGTGCGCGCGACGCTCGATTGCACCGGTGGGTGGTTCTCGGCTCAGGAGTGGGACGGCGTCGCGCTCAACGAGCTCATGCGAGACGTCGGGACCGGTCGCAGCATCACCGTTCGCTCGACCACCGGCTACTCGCGGCGGTTCCCGTTCGCCGACTCCGATCGGTTGTTCGTCGCGACGCGCGCAGGTGGGCGGCCGCTCTCGATCGGTCACGGCCGACCGGCCCGACTGCTCGCGCCGGGCCGCCGCGGCTTCTGGTGGGTGAAGTGGGTGACCGAGATCCGCGTGGGTGACGAGCCATGGTGGTGGCAGCTGCCGTTCCCTGCTACCTGATGCCTTCAAGCCGTCGGCGGGAACCGCGGCGGTGACCGCCGGCCGGACCTGTGACACAGTCGGGGCCGTGGCGACCGCGGCGAACCACGCATCTCTCCTGAGGCGCCGGGTGGCGGCAGCGACCGCGATCGCGCTGACGCTGGCTGCGTGCTCGACCGCGCCGACGCCGCGGCCGGCCGATCCGGACGCGATCGTCGTTGGATCGTTCAACTTCGCCGAGAGCGAGCTCGTCGCCGAGCTCTACGCGCAGGTGCTCCAGGACGCCGGTTTCACGGTCACGCGTGTGCCTCGGATCGGGACCAGGGAGCTGGTCGAGCCGGCCCTCCAACGCGGGCTGCTCGATCTCGTCCCTGAGTACGCGGGGAGCCTGCTCGATTTCCTATCCGATGGGGAGAAGGCTGCGCACGACATCGATCGCGTGATGGAGCGGCTCTCGGTAGAGCTCGACGCGCGAGAACTCGTCGCCCTCGAGCCGGCGCGGGCTCAGAACCAGAACGCGCTCGCGCTTTCGCCGGCGCGCGCTCGGCTGGGGTACGACGCCGTAAGCGACCTTACCGGCGTGGCGTCGGCCTGGACGATCGGCGGCCCGCCCGAATGTCCGCAGCGGCCGTTGTGCTTGCCAGGATTCGAGTCGGTCTATGGGCTCCGGTTCAAGGAATTCGTTCCCCTCGATACCGCCGGACCGCTCACTTTCGAGGCGCTCCGGACCGGAGCGGTGGACGTCGCGGTCGTCTTCACGACGGAGGGCAGGCTCGTGAACGACGAGCTCGTTCTGCTCCGTGACGACCTGCATCTCCAGCCCACCGACAACATCACGCCGGTCGTCCGCCGCGATGTGCTCGACCGGCTCGGCCCAGAGATGGCCGAACGCATCAACGCCGTGTCGGCGGCGCTCACGACCGAAGAGCTACGGATCCTCAACCTGCGGCTGGCGGAAGGAGCGGGCGTCCACGCGCTGGCGACGAACTGGCTGGCCGACCACGGCCTCATCGCGCCCGTGGGATAGCATCGCGGTCCGGCGAGGGGGGAACGCGTGGGGAGGACGCGGAAGGCGGCACCGGTCGACGACCCACGGCGCCAGGTGTTGGTGCCACCACCCCCACCTCCGCGGGCAGGAAGTGACCGGCGCCGTCGCCGTCCATCCGGTGAGCCGCCGCCGCTCGCGCGGCAGCTCGGAGGTACCGGGGTCTTCTGGCTCCTGCTCGCCCTCTACGTCGTGGCGATGCTCATCGGGGTCGCGCTGTTCAATCCGTTCCAGCGGGTCTTCGAGCGCTGGGACCATGCGGTCCTGGGGTGGATCGTCGCCCTTCGGTCCGGGTGGCTGAACTGGGTGATGCTCGCGCTCGTTGCGGTCACGTCGCGATGGACGATCCGCATCCTGCGATGGGTAACGATCGCGGCCCTCGTTGCGGTCCGCCGTTGGCGGCACCTGATCGTGTTCCTCGGCTGCATGCTGTTCCTCGAGATCATCGCGTCCTTTCTCGCCGAAGCGATGGCGCGTCCGCGGCCTCTCGGGATCACCCGGCTCACCGGCTGGACCGGCTACTCCATGCCGTCGCAACCCCTCGCCGGGCTCGCCGTCACGTTGGTGGGGATGGCGTACTCGCTGGTGGTGCCGGGCCGCCCGCGCTTCATCGCGAAGGTGGGCATCGCGGTCACGCTCGGCCTCTGCGTGGTCGCCCGCTGCTATGCCGGTGTCGATCATCCGACGAGCGCGGTGTTCGGAGCGATCCTCGGGGTCGCGATCGGCATCGCGATCTTCCGGTGGTTCGCGCCCACGGACGTCTTCCCCGTCACGTACCGGCGGGGGAAGGCCGCGCATCTCGACGTCACGGGCGCCCGGGGCGTCGCAATCTCACGAGCCGTCCAGGACCAGCTCGGGCTGACGGTCGTCAATGTCAAGCCCGTGGGGCTCGAGGGGTCCGGCGGGTCGACGCCGCTACGCCTCACGGTCGCGGGCGGCGACAGCAACCCCGACCGGTACGTGTTCGCCAAGCTCTACGCGCAGAGCCATGTCCGGGCCGACCGCTGGTACAAGCTCGGCCGCACGATCCGGTACGGCGCGCTGGAGGACGAGACCCCTTTTCAGACGGTGCGTCGGTTCGTCGAGTACGAGGACTACACCCTGCGCCTGATGGACGACCTCGACCTGCCGACGCCGCGCCCATACGGCTTCGTCGAGATCATGCCCGAACGCGAGTACCTGATCGCGATGGAGTTCTTCGACGGCGCCGTCGAGTTGGGCGAGGCGACGGTCGACGACTCGATCATCGACCAGGGCTTGCGGCTGGTGCGGAAGCTCTGGGATGCCGGGCTCGCCCACCGCGATGTCAAGCCCGCGAACCTGATGGTGCAGGATGGCTCGCTTCGGCTGATCGACGTCTTCTTCGTGCAGGTCCGTCCGTCGCCGTGGCGGCAGGCCGTGGACCTCGCGAACATGATGCTGGTCCTGGCGCTCGGCTCGGATCCGGATCGGGTGTACCAGGCGGCCCTCAAGTACTTCACATCGGACGAAATCGCGGAAGCGTTCGCGGCCACGCGCGGCGTCGCGAGCCCTTCGCAGGTGCGGGCGCAACTGAAGCTCGACGAGCGAGACCTCATCGGCCGGTTCCGTGAGCTCGCGCCCGCGCGCGAGCCCGTCTCGATCCAGCGGTGGAGCCTGCGTCGGATCGCGCTCACGATCGTCGTCACGATCGCTGCAGCGCTCGCCTTCGCGTTGGTGATGCAGAACTGGGCGGTGTTCGCATGACCCCGCGGCGCGTGTGGCGAGGTGCCGCGGTCGCGGCGGTGCTCGTGGCAGCGTCCGCCTGTGCGCCTGGCGTGGCCGGCGTCGCACCCGCGTGCGCAGGCGGCGACGATCCCTTCTTCGTGCTCGCGGCACAGGCTGTGCCGACGGCGACGCTGCTACCGTGCGTGAACGTCCTGCCGGCCGGGTGGCGGTTCGAGGGCGTCCTCGTCGAGAGCGGGGAGGCGCGGATGTGGCTCGAGTCCGATCGCGCCGGGATCCGGGCGGTCGAGGCGATCCTCACGCGGCAGTGCTCGACGAGCGACGCCGTCGAGGTCGACCCGGCACCGGACGAGGCGGGAACGCGGCGGTTCGAGGAGCCGATCTCGTTGACGCCCGCGTACGTCGCCGACCGGTACTACGTGTTCGAGGGCGGGTGCATCACGTACCGGTACCGGTTCGTGGCCGGCGCGGCGCCGACGCTGGCCCTGGAAGCCGACGAGGCCCTCTCGTTCACACCTCGCTCGCTGTACGTGGATCGCGTGCGCGAGGAGTTCGACCTCACGCTCTGCGGCGCCGGCGCACCGCTCTGCGAGGGCTGACGTTCGCCCTGTCTCATCGTGGAGCCGGTCGCTCCCCGGTAAGGTTCGGCGGTGGCCGCCACGTCCGCCGCCCGCCGTCGCCGCCGCCGGAGACGGATCGACGTCGTATGGCTCGTCGGGGGCCTCGCCGTGCTGGTCCTGAGCGGGGTGCTGGCGAGCGACGGCCGCGTGGACCCGTGGGAGGCTTCGCTCTTCCACGCGATCAACGGGCTGCCGCCGTGGCTCGAGCCACCGATGCAGGCGGTCCAGTTCTTGGGCGTCCTCTGGCTCGGCCCGATCGTCGCGGCGATCGCGTTCGCGATGCATCGGCGCGTTCTCGCCGCAATGGTCCTTGCCGTCACGGCGCTCAAGCTCATCCTCGAGCGTGTCGTGAAGCTCGTCGTCGAGCGTCAGCGCCCCGCCGTATCGACGCCCGACGCGATCGCGCGCGGCGTGCCGGTACGCGGCCTCGCGTTCGTCTCGGGTCACGCCGTCCTCACCGCGGCGGTCGCCGTCGTCGTGTCGCCGTACCTGCGCGGTGGTTGGAAGGCCGTGCCCTGGGCCGTTCTCGGTCTCGTCTCGTTCGCTCGCATCTACCTGGGCGCCCACAACCCCCTCGACGTCATCGGCGGGGCCGGACTGGGTCTCTCGATCGGCGGTGCGTTGAACCTCGCGGTCGGCGTGGAGGACAAACCACCCGACTGAGATCCGGCCCCGACGTATCCGCGACAGCCCTAGGCGGTCCCCGTCACGCCGGAACTGGCGGCGGCGGCGGCCCGACCGCTGACGTCGAAGGCGCTTCCCCCCGCCGTCTGGCCACCACGAACATCACGCCGAGCCCGACCACCGACGCGAGCAGCCACGCGAGGCCCCCGACCACGGGGATCAGCGCGAACGCGCGAGCGATCAGCCAACCCACGAGGAACGCGAGGAACCTCGACGTCGGCGGCCTGACGACGAGACGCCCGAGCACGGCGGCGCCCACGACGTACCCGACCGTATAGACCAGCGCGAGTCCGAGCAGCACGAACAAACCGAGTGGCAGCGCGACGACTGTGATGAGCAACAGGAGCGCCGCGAGCGGCACGAGGAAGAACACGCCGACTCCCCAGCCGATCGACTCCCCCGTCCGTTCGCGCCACGCCGTGATCGCCGATGGGTCGAGTCCCGGGAACAGCAGCAGCAGCACAAGGCCGAGGACGAGCGACGAGATCGAGTACCCGATCCACCACACGAACCGGCTCGCGAAGCCGAAGCCTTCGAGGTCGAACCGCGTTGCGACGCTCTCCGTCGAGCCGCTGACGGTCGCGCCCTGCTCGATCTCCGGCGTCGACTGGCTGACGAGGTCTCCACCGACTTCGGCGCCGGAGCGCACGACCAGGTCACCGTTGAAGACGACGACGTCGTCAGCGACGCTCCCGGAGATCTCGGCTCGCCCGTTGAACACGACGACACCTTCGCGGACCGTGCCCTCGACCACGGCGGGGCCGTTGAAGATGACGGCCAGGCCGACGGTCTCGCCCTCTGGAACGACGAGGCGACCGTTCAGCACGATCTGGTCGTCGGACTGGAGTCCCTCGTCGGACGACTGCGCGGCGGCCGGCTCTGCGAACGCGAGCGCCGCCGCGACGAGGAGCAAGATGAAGCAGACCCGCGTGATCGACCAGCCATCAGCACGACGCATGATCCCTCCCGGTTGACGCTGCATCTCACCCTATGACCGGGCGGCGCAGCCCGTAAAGGTCAGGACGTCGCCGGCGTCAGGCGGTACACGCCCCCGGCCCGTGAGAGCGCGTAGAGCTCGCCCTCGGCGTCCTCGCCGAACGACGTGATCGCGCCGACGGTGAGGCCGAGCGTCCGGCGGCGCACCGTTCCGTCGCCGCCCAGACGCAAAGCTTCGAGGTGCCCCGCGCAATAGTCCGCGAACACGTACCAGCCGTCGAGCTCGGCGATGTCCGTGCCCCGGTACACGTACCCGCCCGTCACGGCGCACGCGCCTCCCTCGTCGTTCGCGTACTCGTACACCGGAGGCGTCATGCCGTCGGTCGACCCGCCCGCGTAGGGGTGCGTCCCCTCCAGAACGTTCCAGCCGTAGTTCCGGCCGCCGCCGGAGCCGGCCGGCTCGACGTCGATCTCCTCCCACGCGCTCTGGCCGACGTCGCCGATCCAGAGATCGCCGGTCTCGCGATCGAACGAGAACCGCCACGGGTTGCGGAGCCCGTAGGCCCAGATCTCGGGTCGGGCGCCGTCCCGGCCGACGAACGGATTGTCGGGCGGGATCGCGTACGGTTCGGACCCGGTCGGCCTGGGCGAGATGCGGAGGATCTTGCCGAGCAACGTCGACAGCGACTGCCCGTTACCGTGCGGATCGCCGCCGCTCCCGCCGTCGCCAAGCCCGATGTACAGGTAGCCGTCAGGACCGAAGGCGAGCTGGCCCCCGTTGTGGTTCGCGTACGGCTGGTCGACGAACAGGACGTCGCGCTCGCTCTCCGCGACGGCCTGGCCGTCCTCGAACGCGAACTCCGTCACGCGCGTGTCGCCGGCGACATCGGTCCGGTCCGTGTACAGGAACCGCCCGTCGGGCGAGAACGTGATCCCCAGCAGTCCCTGCTCGTTGCCGAGAGAGACGCGCCCGGTGAGGTCGAGCACGGTGCGCGTCGATCGGTCGGGCGCGACCGCCACGACCCGCCCGCCCTTCAGCGCCACGTAGAGCGCCGGATCGCCGGGCCGGGTCATCAGGGCGACGGGCTCTTCCAGCCTCGCGACCTGGTCCAGCCTGACCGCGATCGGCTGGGGGGCCGCCTCCGTCGTCGTCGCGGAGCCGGTCGGCGGCGCGCGGGGTGCCTCGCGATCATCGGCCGGCAGGCATGCGATCAGGACGACGGCCGAGAGCGCCAACCCCCGAACGGCGCTCGATGGGAAGGGACGCATCTCCGTATCGAAGGTACGCGCCGGCGAGGCGAACGGGTCCTCGCCGACCCCACGGCACCAGGTCCCCCATCCGAGGGGTGGCCGTTCGGGCTACAGGGGACGTCGCATTCCCACGACGTTGAGCGGGGGGGTAGGCTCGCGGCGTCCATGGCGAAGGCGGGCAGGGATCCGCTGCGGAGCAACCGCGACTTCCGCCTGCTCTGGATCGGCCAGACCGTCTCCGTCCTCGGGTCGAGGATCTCGTCGATCGCCTTCCCGCTCCTCGTGCTCGCGGTGTGGCATTCGCCGGTGCGCGCCGGGATCGTTGGGTTCGCGAGCACGATCCCGCTGTTGCTGCTGCAGATCCCGGCCGGTGCGTTCGTGGACCGGTGGAACCGCAAACGCACGATGATCTGGAGCGACGTCGTCCGGGCAGCGGCGCTCGCCTCGGTCGCGGTCGCGCTGTGGATGGAAGACCTCACGTTCGCTCACCTCGTCGTCGTCGCGTTCGTCGACGGCGCGTTGTTCGTCTTCTACAACCTCGCGGAGAACGCAGCGATCCCGAAGGTCGTAACGGCGCAGCAGCTCCCGACCGCGCTGGCCCAGAACGAGGCGGGGACCCGAGGCTCCGCGCTGATCGGTCAGCCGCTGGGAGGGGTGCTCTTCGCGATCGGACGGGCGTTGCCGTTCGTTGCGGACGCCCTCTCGTTCGCCGTCTCGATCCTCACGCTCGCCGCGATCCGGACGCCTTTCCGCAAGGACCTGCCGAGCGAACGGGAGCCGATCGTCCGCGAGGTGGTCGAGGGCTTTCGCTGGCTATGGTCCCAGCCGTTCATCCGCGCGACGTCGCTATTGGTCGCCGGGGCAAACATGGTGTACCAGGCGCTGCTGCTGGTGGCGGTCGTCGCGGCGACCAGGCGCGGAGCGTCGCCGGGCGAGGTCGGCCTGGTGATGTCGTTTATCGGCATCGGCGGGCTGGTCGGATCGTTCGTGGCGCCGTGGGCGCAGCGGCACTTCTCCACGAGGGCAATCGTCCTCGGCGTGAACTGGACCTGGGTCGCGATGATCCCGCTAATCGCTCTGCCGCTCCACTGGTTCGCGATCGGTGCCGCGATCGGATCCATGGTCCTCGTCGGCCCGACGTGGAACGTCCTCGTCAGCACCTACGAGCTGAGCCTGATCCCCGACCGGCTGCTCGGCCGCGTGACGAGTGTCATCCTGATGCTCGCGTGGGGCGCGATCCCGCTCGGCGCCCTCGCCGCGGGCGTGCTCCTCGAATGGCTCCCACTGCCGACGGCGGTCCTTTCCCTGGCGGGCCTGATGGCGGTCGTCGCGTTCGCCGCGACGGTGACTCCGGCCGTCCGGCACGCCCCCCCGCTCCCTCGGCCGACACCCGTCCGGCCGCAGGAAACCGTCACCGTCTGAACCGGCGCCGCCCCGACGACGCTACGGCGCGGTCACGGACGGGGCCTCCCGTGCCGAAGTACGTAGGGCGATGGCGCTCGCGACGCACCCGAGCGCAGGTCCAGGACCGCTCCGGCGGAACCGCGACTTCGTCCTGCTCTGGCTGGGCCAGGCCGTCTCGGTCCTGGGATCGCGGATCTCCTCGATCGCGTTCCCGCTGCTCGTCCTCTCCCTGACGCACTCACCGGCCCAAGCAGGGATCGTCGGCTTCTTCGGGACGCTCCCCTACCTATTGGTGCAGCTGCCCGCCGGTGGTCTCGTCGACCGGCTCGACCGCAAGCGGACGATGATCGCGAGCGACCTGATCCGGGCGGTCGCCCTCGCATCGGTGCCGGCCGCGATCTGGCTGAACCGGGTCGCGATCCCTCACCTCGCGGCGGTCGCGTTCGTGGACGGTGCGCTCTCGGTCGTCTTCAGCCTGGCCGAGAACGCCGCGCTCCCCAAGGTCGTCGCACCGGAGCAGTTGTCGGCGGCGATCGCGCAGAACGAGGCGCGCGAACGGGGCGCCGCCCTGGTCGGGCAGCCGCTCGGCGGAGCGCTGTTCGGGATCGCCCGCACCCTGCCGTTTCTCGTCGACGCCGTCTCGTACGCGGTCTCGGTCGTCACCTTGCTGCTGATCCGCGCGCGGTTCCGCGTGGACGAGCCGCCGACGCGTGCCCGCCTCGATCGGGAGATCGCCGAAGGGTTCCGGTGGCTGTGGCGTCAGCGGTTCCTGCGAGCGAGCGCGCTGCTGATCGCCGGGAGCAATTTCGTATTCCAGGGGCTGCTTCTCGCGATCATCGTCCTCGCGCGCCGGCGCGGGGCCTCCTCGGCCGAGGTCGGAGCGGTCTTGGCGCTCGCCGGCGTGGTCGGTGTCGCGGGGGCGCTCCTGGCGCCGCGCATGCGGCGCCTCGTCCCGACGCGCGGCATCATCGTCGGCGTGACCTGGTTCTGGGCGACGCTCCTCCCGGCGATGGCGTTCGACCTCCCACCCGTGGTGCTGGGTGTGACGTTCGGCGCGATGACGTTCGTCGGGCCGGTGTGGAACGTCGTCTTCGGCACGTACGAGCTCACACTCACGCCCGACCACCTGCTGGGTCGGGTACAGAGCGTCGAGATGCTGCTGTCCTGGGGCGCGATCCCGCTCGGGTCGCTCGCGGCCGGATTGTTGCTCGAGCACGCCAGCGGGCCGGCGGCCATGCTCACGCTCGCGAGCGTGATGCTCCTGATCGCGGTCGCCGGGACTCTCAGCCCCTCGCTTCGGCGCGCGCCGCCGCTGCCCAACGCCGGCTGAGACGCACTACCGGCCGCAGGCGCAGGCGCCCCCGCAGCCGCAGCCAGAGGTGGCCGCGGGCGCCCCCGAACCGGTCGTCGCGAAAACGGAGATCTCACGACGGACGCGGACGGCGCCGCACGAGGGACACGCGGGCGGGTCGGCCGAGGCCGCGACCAGCGCGTCGAACCGGCCACCGCAGCGTTCGCACCGGTACTCGTAGAGTGGCATCGCAGACAGATGATAGGGCCCGACGCTGACGCCGACGCCGTGACCGGCGGTTCGGGCGCACGTACCGCCACCTCGCCTCGCACGAGGAGATGAACCGTCCGGCATCGCCGGCATGGCATACGCCGTTCTGGGACCTGATCAACGCCGGGATCCTGGACATGGAGCCGCCCGACCACACGCGCGTCCGGCGGCTGGTCGCCAATGCGTTCACGCCGCGGTTCGTCGAGAGCCTGCGCCTATCTGCGCGACCTCGCACGCGAGCGACGCGCGGCACCCGGCGAGGACCTGATCTCGCTGCTCGCGGGGATCGTGGACAAGGGCGAGACGTTGACCGAGGGGGAGCTCGTCGGGACGTGCGTCCTCATGCTGAACGCCGGACACGAGGCGACGGTCAACTCGACGCTGATCGGGTGGTGGACGTTGTTCCGCCATCCCGATCAGCTGCGGCGGCTCCGCGACGACCGCTCGCTGCTACCCGCGGCGATCGAGGAGCTCCTTTCGTTCGACACGCCCCTCCAGCTGTTCGAGCGCTGCGTGCTCGAGCCGTTTGAGCTCCATGGCCAGGCGATCCCGAAGGGCGCGGAGCTCGGCTTGATCTTTGGGTCGGCCAACCGCGACCCCGAGGTCTTCGACCGTCCCGACGAGCTGGACCTCGGACGTGAGCCGAACCCGCACCTCACGTTCGGCGCCGGGATCCACTTCTGCCTCGGCGCGCCGCTCGGGCGTCTGGAGCTGCAGACATCGTTCGCGACGCTGCTCGATCGGTTCCCGAGGCTCGAGCCGGTCGAGGAACCGAGGTGGAAGCCCAACTACATCATCCGTGGACTGGCGGGGCTTCGCGTCAGCCCGCAGGTTCAGCGCCAACGGTAGTGGGTACCCAAGCATGTTGGCCGCGTACCGAGGAGGGCGACGATGAGTATGACCAGCACGATGAAGTGGATGGGCCGCAGCGCTCGCAACCGGGCTGAGGCCGTCGGTCACCAGATGAAGGACCGGGCGCTGCAGATGCGGCTCGAGCGCGCGGCAGAGGAAAACGAGCGCCTGCGGGCCGAGAACGAGACGCTCCGCGATTCGGTCGAGGAGTCGCGCACCGACCACCGTCGGATCCTCGAGATGCTCGAGGCCCGCCTGGCTCCGCTTCTCTCGAGCGAGGACGTCGAGGTCGAGAAGGTCGAGAAGAAGTCCCACCGGGGCCGCCGCTTCATGTTCCTGCTGATGCTCGCCGGCGCCGGATGGGCGTGGATGCGGTCGAAGACCGGCGGCCGCCCTGTCGACGACGTGTGGGCCGAGCGGCCCGACACGGCGGGCTCGACCGGGACGACGAGCGAGAGCGGCAAGCCCGGCACGACGGGCTCGACCGGGACCGGCCGGGCCGGCAAGCCTGGCGACCCCGGCGTCGCTGCGTAACGCGAGCGCCGAGGACTCCAACCTAGAAGCCATCGGGCGGGGCTTGATTCGCGTCGCCCTCGACCGGCTCCACTCGGCCGGTCCTCGGTAATCTTCGGCTATGGCGCTGCTCGACGCGGCCGAACCGCCCGATCCGTTCGTCGCGCCCGCGATCGTCGCCGCGTTCGACGGGTGGATCGACGCGGCGGGGGCGTCAACGGCCGCTGCCGGCCAGATCGCCGAGGGCGGCGAGTCGATCGCGTCGTTCGACGCGGACCGGCTCTTCGACTACCGCGCCAGGCGCCCCGTCCTCGACATCGTAGACGGCACGCTGACCGAGCTGACCTGGCCGGAGCTGTCGATCCGCCGCGTCCACCGAGACGGCCGGGACCTGCTCGTCTTCACGGGTCCCGAGCCAGACTTCAGGTGGCAGCAGCTCGGCGGCGAGCTCTCAACGCTCGCCACGCGGCTCGGGGTCGTCGAGTGGGTGAGCATGGGGTCTTTGCCGACGGCGGTGCCCCACACCCGACCCGTTCCGATCCTGGCGACCGCGTCGCGTCCGGCGCTGCTGCACGGCGACGAGCAGCAGGGCCCGGCCGGGCTGCTGCGCGTCCCCGCCGCGGCGCTGTCCACGCTCGAGCTCGCCATCGCGCAGAGCGGGATCCCGACAGTCGGTTTCTACGCGCAGCTCCCGCACTACGTGAACGGCCCGTACGCGGCCGGGACCGTCGCGTTGCTGGAGCACGTGGGCCGTCACCTCGGCGTCGACCTCCCGCTCGGCGACCTCGCCGAAGCGGCCGCGACGCAGCGCGTCCGCCTGGACGCCGCCGTGGCCGCCGACGAGGAGTCACGGGAGTACGTGGAGCGGCTCGAGGCCATCGGCGGCCAGGAGCAGCGCATCCCATCCGGGGACGAGATCGCGAGCGAGATCGAGCGGTTCCTGCAGCAGCGGCCGGGTGACGACGCGGGCGAGGCCGGCCCGTTCCGCGAGCCATGAGGGACGAGGACGCCTCCACGCCGGCCGCGCCTCCGACCGCGCGAACGCGCGTCCGGCGGCTGCCCGATCGCGGCGCGTACGACCGCGCGACGATCGACGCGATCCTGGACGAGGCCCTGTACTGCCACGTCGCGTACGTCGACAAGGACGGTGACGCGCGCGTGATCCCAACGATCCACGTCCGCGTTGGCGACACCGTCTACGTGCACGGCTCGGCGGCGAGTCACACGCTCCGACGGATCGATGGTCGACAGGTCTGCCTGGTCGCGACGCTGCTCGACGGCCTCGTCCTGGCCCGGTCCGCGTTCCATCATTCGATGAATTACCGCTCGGTCATGGTGTACGGGAAGGCGCGCCGCGTGACGTGGCCCGAGGAGAAGTGGACGGCGCAGGCCGCGCTCGTCGACCACGTGTGCGCCAGGCGTTCCGAACAGGCGCGGATGCCGAACGAGGAGGAGCTCAAGCAGACGACCATCATGGCGATCGCGCTCTCCGAGGTATCCGCCAAGATCCGAACCGGCCCGCCGAAGGACGACGAGGACGACCTCGGCCTGCCCCTTTGGGCCGGCGTGCTTCCGCTCCGCATCGTCCCGGGCGAGCCGGAGGATGCGCCGGACCTCGCGCCCGGGCTATCGCCGCCAGACAACGTCAGCCGATATCGTCGCCCGTGACCTGACGGCGGACTCGCCCAGGATCCGGGTCAGGATCGACCGACCCAGCGCCGAAGCTCGTCCAGCAGCGCGTCGGACGTGGCGGCCCGTGACGCGTCGTCGGGTCCCTCCTCCGACCGCAGCAGCATCTCGGCGAAGTAGCACACGAGCAGGAGCGCGCGGTCCTCGTCCGGCACGCCGAGCGCCCCGAGTGGCGCGCTCGACCGGCGCAAGGCCACGTCGGCTGCTCGTCGCACGTCGTCGCGACGCCGGACCGCGAGGCGGAAGTTGAAGTGCAGGACGTCCAGGCCGAGGGGCACGCCATCGGCCGCCCACTCCCAATCCCAGACGTGGAGCCGGCCTCCGACGGTCGACATGTTGTCCGGCGACCAGTCGCCGTGCCAGGAGCCGTGCCAGATCGGTCGGCGGCCGAGGACCTCGCCGACCCATCCCAGCGCGAGCGACGCCGCCCGTCGCGCGTGCGACGCGCCAGCGTCCGCCCGCTGGAGCAGCGCCCGCCAGAAGGGGGTGCTGGCGAGCGGCGCCAGTCCGACGCCGCCGGCCGAGGCGATCTCGCGTGTCGCGTCGATACTCGGCAGGGTCGTCGGCGGTCGCTCCGCCCGGACGCTCGTCGGGACCGGCTCGACGATCGCGACGACGTGCCCGTTTGCCAGGCGCGGCTCCGCGAGCATTCTCGGAACGCTGAACGCGTGGGGGCGGCGGATCCACCACCGCCGCAGCGCGCTCGCCTCCCGGCGGACGAACGCGTCCGTCGAGCCGTTGCACCCGATCTTCGCGAACGCGAGCACCTGTCCGTCCGGTGATAGCGCCTGCCCGACGGGCTTTCGGCTCGGGCCCGGCGCGCCGAACGTGTACGCGACCGCCACGTCCGGACGGTCGAGCGCCTCGCGAACCACGTGCGTGACGAGCTCGCCGCCGATCGGCTCGCGCGGAAGCGACACGGTGAGCTGCGGAAAGCGGCCCGGGGCGACCCCGGCCGCTCGCGCTGCCCAGGCGCGCCGCAGCCGCGCCGCGTTGGACATGCCGTCGTCGAAGCGGCGCAGCGCCGCCCCGACCAGCGAGGGATCCCACGACGGCACCAGGATCTTCGGCCGCGATGTGTTCGGCACGACGTCGAACGATTCGGCGACGCGGAAGCCCTCGGGTGGCTCCCCCCCGCCCAGCCCGACGTCGCCGTTCGGCCACAGGACGCCGGTCAGCCAGGCGAGCTCGGGCGGCAGATCGGTCCGATGCAGCTCCGGACGCGGGACGGCGTGCAACCCGATGGGAACGGCTCCCGCGGAACGGCTCACCGTTCGCTTTCCCCCTCGCGATCGCACGGCGACGAGCGCCTCGCCGACGGCGCGTCGACGTGGGCCACGTACCCCTCCGCCCGTGGATGTATGCGAACGGCCAGGGGGTTTGACGGACCGGCGTATAGCGGGTAGATATATCGCATCGATATATGTCGGCGATATATGCGCCGGCGGCCGGAGAACACTGTAGAAGGAGACCTGCACCTCATGCTCGAGCTCGCGATCCTGGGTCTGCTGAAGGAGCGGACGATGCATGGCTACCAGCTTTCGAAGCGACTCACCGATTCGCTCGGCGGCTTCTGGCGGGTTTCGTACGGTTCGCTGTACCCGACGCTCCGTCGCCTCGAGCAGCAGGGCGCCGTGGAGCGGGTCTTCGACGAGCAGGAGGTCGGCCGCCGCAAGAACGTGTACCGGATCACCGAGCGGGGCGAGGCTCTGTTCCGCCGGCTCCTGGAGGAGGGAACGACCGAGGCCACCTCGGAGGACAACCGGTTCCGCATCCGGCTCGCGTTCTTCAAGTACCTGTCGCCCGATACGCGGATCCGCCTGCTCGAACGTCGGCGCGCGTATCTGGAGGATCGGCTGGCGGCGATCACGTCCTCGCTCGCCGGGACGCGCGAGCGCTTCGACACCTACACGCTCTCGATCATGCAGCACGGCCGCGAGGCCACCGAGCAGGACATCGCCTGGCTGGATGGCCTCATCGCTGGCGAACGCCGCCACGGTGAGGCGACTCACCGCAGGACGAGGCGCAGGCCCGCGCGTGCGCTTCACCGAAAGGAGCACACGACATGAGCAACGTTCGGATCGCGATCGTGGGCATCGGGAACTGCGCCTCCTCCCTCGTCCAGGGGCTGGAGTTCTACAAGGACGCCGCGGAGGAGCAGCGGATCCCCGGCCTGATGCACACGCGGCTCGGGCCGTACCACGTCCGTGACGTCGAGATCGTCGCCGCGTTCGACGTCGACGCCAAGAAGGTCGGCAGGGACGTCTCGGAGGCGATCGCCGCCGCGCCGAACAACACGATCAGGTTCGCGGACGTGCCGCCCACGGGCATCACCGTCCAGCGCGGGCCGACGCTCGACGGCCTCGGCCGGTACTACCGCCAGATGATCGAGGAATCCGACGTCGAGCCCGTCGACGTCGCGAAGTCCCTGCAGGAGTCCGAGGCCGACGTCCTGATCAGCTATCTCCCGGTCGGCAGCGAGGAGGCGGCCAAGCACTACGCGCAGGCAGCGATCGACGCGAAGGTCGCGTTCGTCAACTGCCTCCCGGTGTTCATCGCGTCGGACCGTACGTGGGCCAAGCGCTTCGCCGACGCGGGCGTGCCGATCGTCGGCGACGACATCAAGAGCCAGGTCGGCGCGACGATCGTTCATCGCGTGCTGGCGAAGCTCTTCGAGGACCGCGGCGTCAAGCTGAACCGCACGTACCAGCTCAACTTCGGCGGCAACATGGACTTCATGAACATGCTCGAGCGCGAGCGCCTCGTGTCGAAGAAGCGCTCGAAGACGCAGTCCGTGCAGAGCCAGCTCGCGAAGCCGCTCGACAAGGAGAACATCCACATCGGCCCGTCGGATCACGTACCGTGGCTCGAGGACCGCAAGTGGGCGCAGATCCGGCTCGAGGGCCAGGCCTTCGGCGACGTGCCGCTGAACGTCGAGCTCAAGCTCGAGGTCTGGGACTCGCCGAACTCCGCCGGCATCGTGATCGACGCGCTCCGCTGCGCGAAGCTCGCTCTGGACCGTGGGATCTCGGGGCCGCTGATCGGGCCCAGCGCGTACTTCATGAAGTCGCCGCCGGTGCAGTTCACCGACGAGGCCGCTCGCGAGATGGTCGAGGAGTTCATCCTCGGCAACGGCGCCAGCAAGGGAGCGGACTGGACGGCGTTCTTCGACGCACAGCCCGCGTAGCAGCGCATAGCCCGGGTCGCGGAGGTCGCCTCTAGCCTCGTGCGCGCCGGTAGTACGCTCGATCGCCGTGGACGCGTCCGCGTCGCCGGGGCTCGGCTGAGCGGTCGTGGAAGGCACGCTCGCCCGGGCCCGCGGCGCGCTCCGCGGCCATGACTTCCGCCGGCTGTTCTCGATCCGGCTGATCTCGCAGTCCGCCGACGGGCTGTTCCAGGCGGCGCTGATCTCCTCCGTGGTGTTCTCGCCCGAACGACAGAGCACGGCGGCCGGCTTCGCCATCGCGACGCTGATCGTCTCGGCGCCGTACTCGGTGATCGGACCCTTCACCGGTGTCTTCATCGACCGATGGTCGCGGCGGGCGATCCTCGTGGTTGCGCCCTGGCTGCGGGCGGCGCTCGTGTGGCTGGTGTTGTTCAGCCCGATCGACGCTCCGGTCGCGTTCTACAGCGGGGCGCTATGGGTCCTGTCGGTGAACCGGTTCTACCTGGCGACGGCGGTGTCGGTCGTGCCACGGCTCGTGCCGACCGAGGACCTGCTGGTCGCGAACTCGATGGCGACCGTCGGGGGGACGGTCGCGCTCCTCCTGGGGGTGTTCGTCGGCGGCTGGGTCGCGGACCTGTTCGGCATCGGACCGGTCGTCGTCGGCGCCGGGGCGATGTGGCTGGCCGCTTCCTGGGTCGGGTCCCGCATCTGGGACCCGCTCGTACCGCACCACGTGCCGCAAGCGCAGGTCCGGGATCAGATCCGCCGGATCCTGGCCGAGTTCGCCGACGGCGCGCGGCGGCTGGCGCGGACGCCTCGTGCGATCGGACCGATCGTGTCGATCACGCTCGACCAGATGGGGCAGGGGATCGTGCTCGTCCTGTCGTTGATTCTGTTCCGCGACCGGTTCGGAGAGGGCGTCGGCTCGTTCTCGAACCTCATCGGCGCGGGAGGCCTCGGCGTGCTCGCCGGGATCCTCACCGTCGGCGAGCTCGAGGAGCGCTTCCGCAAGGAGCGCATCGTCTCGGGGGCGTTCCTCGCGGGTGGCGTCGTGCTCCTTGCGGTCTCGACGACGATAACGGAGTGGTCGGTGCTGCTCGCGAGCTTCTTCGTCGGGCTCACGTTCGCGTGGAAGAAGATCCCGGTCGACACCATGGTGCAGGAGTCGATCCCCGACGGGTACCGGGGTCGGGTGTTCGCGGTGTACGACGTCGGCTACAACGTGTCGCGAATCGTCGCCGCCTTCCTCGCGGTACCGCTGCTCCCGGCGCTCGACGCCCCCGGGACGATCGCGTTGATCGGCGCCGTGTTCCTGTTGTGGTCGCCCGTGCTTCCGCTCTGGCTTCGTCGCGCTCCCGAGATCAGGCTGCGGTTCTACGAGGGCGCGAAGGCGGATGAGTGGCCGCGCGCCATCGTCTGGGGGGGTGTCGAGGAGCGCGTGGACGTCCGTCGCTCGTGGCTCGAGGAGCGCGACGGCGTCCGGTCCGCGCGTTTCCGACTCGGCCTCGAGGACGGGACGGTGATCGAGGTGTCGCGCACGGGCGACGACGGTGAATGGCGCCTGGACCGTGAGCTCTCCGGCTAGGCCACGCCGGCCGGTACCGCTTCCTGGTGCGGCTCGGTCTCGGCCGCGGCCTGCCTCCACACGGCCCCGACGCCGGCCAGGACCGCCACGCAGGCGCCGAACGCCAGGCTCGCGCGCGCCCCGAACGTCTCGGCGATCCATCCGGAGATCGGTGCGCCGATCGGCGTGCCGCCCAGGAACACGATCGCGTAGATCGCCATGACGCGACCTCGCATGTCGGGCCGCGCGGTGAGCTGCAGCGTCGAGTTGCCCGTGATCAGGAACACGATGCCGACGAAGCCGAGCGGCACGGCGGCCGCTAGCGCGGCGGTGAGGGACGGCGCGAAGGCCACCAGGAGCGTCGCGAGGCCGAGGGCGATCGATGCCCACGCGAGCCGCTGCGGCGTCGGCCGAACGCGGCCGGCGACGACCAGCGCCCCGAGGAGCGAGCCGACGCCCATGACGGACAGCAGCGACCCGAACGTCCCTGCGTCGCCGTGGAAGTCCCGTTCGGCGAGCAGCGGCAGAAGGACCGAGAAGTTGAACGAGAACAGGAACACGACCGCCATCAGCACGAGCGGCAACCGCAGCCCGGGCCTGCCCCAGACGTACCGGAGCCCGTCGCGGATCGCACGGCCTGTGTCCGGTCGCGGCGACCGCCGCAGGTCCCGCTCACGCATTGCGACGAGCCCTGCGATCACGGCGAGGTACGAGACAGCGTTGACCAGGAACACGGGCGCCATCCCGGCGGTGGCGATCAGCACCCCCGCCAGCGCGGGACCCACGATGCGCGTGCCGGTCATGACGGCGCTGTTCAGGCTGACCGCGTTCGTGAGGTCGCGTTCGTCGACCATCTCCGCGAAGAAGCTCTGCCGCGCTGGGGTGTCGATCGCGGTGACGATGCCCTGGAGGAGAGAGAGCCCATAGACCATCCACAGGCGCACGACGTCGGCCTCGACGAGGGCCCACATCGCGAGCGCGAGGATCCCGAACGCGGCCTGCGTGCCAAGGACGATCCGACGCTTGTCGCCGTGGTCGGCGAGCGCGCCGCCCCATGCGCCCAGCAGGAGGATCGGCGCGAAGTTCAGGGCCGTCTGGATGCCGAGCGCGATGCCGCTGTGCGTGAGCTGGAGGACCAGCCACGCGGAGGCGACGCTCTGCATCCACGTCCCGGTCACCGAGACCGCCTGTCCGGCGAAGAACAGCCGGAAGTTCCGTGAGTGCCCGAGCGCGTGAAACGTTCGGTGGACCGCGAGGCCGACCCGCGTCACGGGCCGCTCTCCACGAGCCCCTCCAGAATCGGGATGGCCTCCTCTAGCACCGCGAGGTCGTGGCCGTCGAGCGATCGGAGCCGCTTCGACAGGTACGCCTCCTTGCGACGGCGGGTCCGCTGGAGCAGCCGAACGCCCTCAGGTGTGGCGCTCACCCAGGCGATGCGGCGGTCCGCGGGGTCCGGGTCGCGGGCGACCAGTCCCGCCTCGACCAGGGCGGCGACGATCCGAGTCATCGAGGGCGGCTGGATCTGCTCGACGGCGCACAGCTCGCCCATCGTGATCCGGCCATGCCGCTCGATCGACGACAGCGCCATCAAGAGCGACGGGGTGAGGCCCTGCTCCGCTTGCTGCCGGAGCTTGCGCGCCAACCGCGTCACGGTCAGCCGGAGCCTGGGGGCCAGCTCGGTGTCGGCGGCGAGCTTGACGTCGGACATGCCACGAGTATAGTTCGCTAGGCTAATTAGTGTCACGAACAATTGCCTCATGTCGGGAACCCCAGGCGCGTCGCTCCCGTCTTCCGGGTGGCCGCGTGGCACACTCGATATCCATGCCCGCGCGATAGGAGCGAACGGTGAAGGCACGCACCTTGCTGTCGGCGATCGCCCTCCTCGCGATCGTCACCACAGCCTGCCATCGGGACGCCGACGAGACCGCGGCCGGAACCTCGCCTGCGGCAACCGTCAGCCCATCGCCATCGGCGACGGAGGCCTCGGCGTCGCCGATGCCCAGCCCGACGCAGGCGTCGACCGCCGAGCTGGAGGACGGTCGGCACTTCGGCTACATCGACGCGATCGACCCGACCGTGCCCGAGATCATCTTCGACCTCGCGTACCTCCTTTCGGGCGACGACGCGAACGAGGCTGCGGCGGAACACGGCGACGAGGTCCCGGTCCCGAACGACTACTACATCGTGAACGACAACCCACGGCTGCGGACGCTTGCGCTCGCGCCGACCGTGAGGATCTTCGTCCTCGACCGCTTCGGGCCGGATGTCGTCCGCGGCGACCTCGACGGCTTCGTCGAGGGGTTCGAGACGAACGACTACGAGGGGCAGTATCACGGCTCGGCGGGGAGCTATTGGGTGGTCGTGCGGGACGGCCTCGTCGCACGGATCGAAGAGCAGTATTTCCCGTGATCGGTCGCCACCGCGCCATCGCCGTGCTCGCCTTCGCGGCCGTGCTGTCTTCGGCCACCCCCGCCGCGTCGGCGAAGCCACTACCGATCGGATTCGCGATCGGGCTCGAGCCCGGCGACGGGGAGCCACGGCCCGACTACGTCGGCATCGTCCGGCGGATCCCGGAGCCCCTCGCCCAAGAGATGCGCGGCGAGACGTGGCGGCCGGGATGCCCCGTGCCGCTCTCGCAGCTGCGGCTGCTCACGGTCTCCTACTGGGGTTCCGATCGCCGGCCGCACACCGGGCCGCTGGTCGTGAACGCCGCGGTAGCCGACGATGTCGTCTGGGTCTTCGAGCAGCTCTTCGACGCGCGCTTCCCCATCCAGACGATGCGGCTGACCAAGCGGTTCCGCCCGAACCGTGAGGAACACGACACGAAGGTGAACCCGACCGCGAGCTTCAACTGCCGCCCTGTGTTGACGCCGTTCGGCCCGACCAGCAATTGGTCGATGCACTCGTACGGCTTGGCGATCGACATCAATCCGCTGCAGAACCCGTTCGTCGTCGACGGATACGTGCGGAACCGATTCGCGCGACCGTACATCGACCGCTCGCTCGACGACGCACGGATGATCCACGACGGGGACGTGGTCGTGCGGTCGTTCGCGGCGATCGGCTGGGAGTGGGGCGGGCACTGGTCGTCCTCGAAGGACTACATGCACTTCAGCCAATCGGGAACGTAGCAGGTCAGAGGCCGTATTTCCATCCGGAATAGGCACACTGTGTGCCCAGTCCCGGCAAGGGACCACCGCCAGGAGAGGGAACGCGGGAGGAGGAGGAACACCAATGATTCGGTTTCCGGTACCGGCCCACCCGAGCGAGGGGTATCGAGAGGGGTATCGACGAGAACCTCCGCACGTTCAGGACGGGACCGCAGAGCGAAAGAGGCGGCACGATCGCGTGCACCCGCGAGCCGAGCCTCTCAGTCTCTCCCTCCTACGGGGAAGCGAAGTCCTAGACTCCGGTGGTGTCATCAGCGGTCCCACCGGTCCAGTACGCGTCGCGGCGTGACGGCCTCCTGATCGCGTACCAGGTGATCGGCGAGCCCGGACTGGACTTGATCTTCCTCTTGGGGTGGGCCAGCAATCTCGCGACGCAGTGGGAGCTCCCGGCCTTCGCTCAGTTCCTCACCCGCCTCGGGGGGTTCTCGCGACTGATCCTCTTCGACCGACCCGGCACCGGTCTCTCCGATCGCGGATCGACGGGCCAGGTCTTCGAGGACCGGCTGGATGACATCCTCTGCGTGATGGACGCGGTCGGCTCGGAGCGCACCGCGTTGTTCGGCTGCCACCTCGGTGGACGGCTGGCCCTTCTGTTCGCGGCCACGTATCCCCAGCGGACCCGGGCGGTGGTCACCTTCGGTGGGCATCCGACGACCCTCGCCGACGATGACTATCCGTGGGGGATGAGCCCCGAGGCGCTCGACCGGCTCGTGGCTGGGTTCCGGGAAAGCATGAACGAAGAGGGGTTGCTGGACTTCTTCCACATGCTCGCACCCAACGGCGACGAGGCCACGGCATCGTGGTTTCGCACGTTCGCACGCTCGGCGATCACCTCCATCGAGGCCGTCGACGAGGTCTCGCGGCTCGGACCCGTCGACATCCGCGACGCGTTGGGGTCGGTGCATGTCCCCACGCTGATCATGCACCGCACCGATGATCGCGCCGCGGACGTCAACGCCAGCCGGTACATGGCAGAGCGGATCCCCGGCGCGAGGTTCGTCGAGCTGCCCGGTACGAGCAACCTCCCGTTCCTCGGAGACGCCGACGGCGTCCTCGACCTCACCGAGGAGTTCCTGACGGGTGCGCCTCCGGTCCGCGAGCCCGACCGGGTGCTCGCGACCGTCCTGTTCACCGACATCGTCGACTCGACCCGCCGAGCCGCCGAGCTCGGCGATCGTCGCTGGAAGGAGGTGCTCGCCTCCCACGATGAGCTTGCCAGGACCCGGATCGACGAGCACCGGGGCCGGTACGTTCACACGACGGGCGACGGGCTCCTGGTGACGTTCGACGGCCCGGCCCGAGCGGTCCGCTGCGCCAGGGCGATCGCCGAGGCGGTCCGACCCCTCGGCATCCGGATCCGAGCCGGTTGTCATACAGGAGAGGTCGAGCTCGCAGAGGGAGACGTCCAGGGCGTCGCCGTGCACATCGGTTCGAGGGTGGCGGCGCTCGCCGGTCCGGACGAGGTCTGGACCTCCTCGACCGTGAAGGACCTCACCGTCGGCTCCGGCCTCGTGTTCCAGGACGTCGGCGAGCACGAGCTGAAGGGCGTCCCCGACCGCTGGCGGCTCTATCGAGTGGCCGGCGGATAACGCCGAGGTGAGTCCAGAGCGGACGCACCTGCTGGCTGCCGAAAATAGGTGCTAAGAAAGTTGGTCTGTACCTGACTGCACCGGATTCCCCGGCCGGGCCTGCAAGCCGGGCAAGCAAGCCGCTCCCGGATGGTCGTTCTAGGCTTCTCATCATGCCGGATGAACCGAAGACGCGGTTCGCGAAGAACGCGGGCGTCCACCTCGCGTACCAGGTGGTCGGGACCGGTTCGGTGGACCTCCTCCTCGTGGACACGTGGGTTCACCACGTAGAGGCCGTTTGGGAGTTCCCTGACTTCGCGCGCCTGCTGCGACGGCTGAGTTGGTTCGCCCGCCTGATCCATTTCGACCGGCGCGGCACGGGGCTGTCCGACCCCGTTCCGCTGGATGGGCTGCCAGACATCGACATGCAGGTCGCGGACGCCGCCGCTGTGCTCGATGCCGCCGGGTCACGCGAAGCCACGATTCTTGGCCTCAACGACGGCTCGCTCGTGGCGATCAAGCTTGCCGGGGCGCGGCCGGAACGCTGCCGGTCGCTGGTGCTGTTCACGCCGACGGCGAAGCATGAGATGGCCGCAGGCATGCCCATGGAAGATATCGACGTCGCCATCGAGATGATGGAGTCCGCCGCAGTGACGGGTGGGAGCGGCGTGGAGTTGCTAGCACCGAGCCGAGCAGAGGACGCGCGCTTTTCCGACCATCTCGCCCGGTTCCGGCGCCTTTCCGTCCGTCCGGGCGCTTTCGGGCACTACTACCGCCAGACAATGACGGCGGCCGACGTGAGCGGTGAGTTGCCCTTCATCGCGGCCCCAACGCTCGTGATGAACCGCGTCGACAACCGCATCGTGACGATAGAGCAGTCACGGAACGTGGCCTCGCTCATCCCGAACGCGAAGATGGTGGAGCTCCCCGGCCGCGACCATCTCGTGTTCTCGATGGACGTCGATCCGGTCGTGGATGAGATCGAGGAGTTCATGACCGGCGCTCGCACGGGCGCCGATCCGGACCGAATCCTCGCCACCCTCCTGTTCACCGACATCGTGGACTCGACCACGCGAGCGGCCGAGCTCGGGGACCGTCGATGGCGAGACCTGCTCGACGAGCACCATCACCTGGTTCGATCTCAGTTCGAACGCTTCGGCGGTCGTGAGGTGTCGACGACGGGCGACGGGTTCTTCGCGAGCTTCCCGGTCCCCGCAGCCGCCGTGAGGTGCGCCTTGGCAATTGTTAACGCGGTCGCGTCGACCGGCCTTCAGATCCGGGCAGGCATCCACACCGGGGAGGTCGAGGTGCGCGGGTCCGATCTGGGAGGGCTTGCCGTGCATATCGCTGCCCGAATCGCGAGCGTCGCGGGCAGGTCCGAGGTGCTGGTCTCCAGCACCGTTCGGGACCTTATCGCCGGCTCCGGACTCAACTTTGAGGAGGCCGGGGAGCACGATCTAAAGGGCGTTCCAGAGCGCTGGCACCTCTACCGCGTCCTACGGTAGGCGCCCTTCCGAGCAGGCCCTCCCTGCCGAAAGGGGCGCAAAGAAATCGGGTCTGGACCCGGCTGCCCTCCGCTAGTCGCGCATCCGCCCAAGGCGATGATTCGTCGACCCGAAGGCCCAGTGGACCAACGATGCGCTCGATCAGATGCAGAACGGACTCCTCCCCTCCGCATGGCACCCTCTCGATCCGCGGACAAGGCGCCGCATACGTAGTTCGTCGGGACGCATCAGGCGTAGGCCTTCCGCCGCCTACTCGCTAACGGCGTGGACAGCGTGTTCGAGGATGTCGCGCGCTCGCGCCTCCCCATGGCGGAGATGCTTGGGACCTGCTCGGATAGGAGTCCTCCCGAGCGGCGATACTACGCCGATGGCGAAGGCGAACAGGAAGTCGAACGGGGAACCACTCGGGTTCGAGGCGACCCGCTGGGCTGCCGCCGACAAGCTCCGCGGCCACATGGACGCGGCCGAGTACATGCACTTCTCTAGCACCGGAACGTAGCAGGTCAGCGGCCATAAAGTGACGCCGCTGGTGACACAAGCGTGTCATGGAACCCCCGGAGGCTCCCGTCGAACGGCGCCGGCCCATCGATGACCCGCGCGGAGTTCTCTAGCCTCCGCAGTTCTCGGGAATCGTGCCGCCGTTCGTGTTGAGGATGGCGGTGATCATGCCTTCGTCGAACCCGTTAGGGTTGGCTACGGATCCGGCGATCTCGAACATCCCGAACGCGGCGTTGGGATTGGTCATGTTGCACGCACCGGTGAGGCCGTAAATCGGTGTGGGTCCCGGCGTCGCCGCGGCAACGCTGTTACCTGCGCCGGTTGCGGCGAGTGCGAGGGCCGTCACGAGCAGGGTTCTGCGAACTCTCATTTGGTATCTCCTTCCTGTGTAGAAGCCATTTCTACTGCCACGACCCACTAGCCGCAAGCCGGAGACGCCGACGACCTCGCCGCCGTCGGCAAGGTACTCCAGCAGGTCGTCGGCCTCTGGCTCTTCCTCGTCGCCGCCGAGCCTGGGGTTCCGCGCCGTCAGGCTTGCAGCCCGTCTCGCCCTGGTTGAAGCACGGCACCGACGACATGAGCCAACTACCGTCTCGCCAGTAGAATCGGGTGCTGATGAAGATCTTAGAAGTTCCTGATTTCAATAACCCATACAGGCGCGTTCAGTTTGCTATGAAGGGCGAGCTGCCTAGGGTGTGGGAGGAAGATTACTCCCGGCTTCCTCAGATGGGCGAGCGCGTGTGCCTGTAGTCCACAGACGACGTAATGCCCTTTGGCTGCCTAGCTACCTGCATCGCGGTCGACGAGAGCGAGAGGGGCAATGGTACGTCGTTCCTGATCGCCAAGTTCAGGGACATTGAGGGTACGTTCTGGTACGTCTAGAAAGTGCTGGAGGAACGAGGCATCGAGGTTGAGTAGCGACGCGCCTCGTCGCCGGGGGTCATCGAAGCCGGTAGTCTGGGGTCCCACGGGGGCGTGGGTTTGAAGCATGTCCGGAGACGACAGCCTGAATCAGCGATCCGCGACACCGTGCCCTTTGGGGAGGGGAGTTTCGGACGACCGCGTCGCCGGAACGCCCCGCGCATCCATGAACCACCGCGTCCCGTCGTCGTCGGCGCCGAACGCGATGCCCCGCAACGAGCCCTCCTCGGCCATGCGCTTGAGGTGCTCGTGCGTGAACCCCGGCAGCAGTTGACCGGGTGCGCGTATGGATTCAAACTCGGGTGACTCCTCGAGGGCGTGGGCGACGACGAAGACGGTCTCGCGACTGATGGGAAGGCTGAACCTCCCGACCAAGGTCGTGCGCATCGCGTTCGCGCCGGGCCATGAGGTTCTCTGTGAACGGGAAGTAGTAGGTCACCGGCGTCCATGGCGTCTGTGATAGATGCTGCAGCCGTCGAGGGGTGGATCCGTCCGCACGCAGAGTCGGTCCGCGGGATCGAGACCGTGCACGAGCGGCCGTGGGCGACGGTGCTGCGGGTACCGATCGCGAACGGGAGCGCCTTGGCTCAAGGCGTGCGCACCCGTTCAGGCGTTCGAGCCGCGCCTCACGGCCGACCTCTTCGCGCGCTGGCGTGACCGCGCCCCGGAGGTTCTCGCCTACGACGAGGAACGCGCCTGGCTTCTCCTCGCCGACGCGCATCGGCCCCGTAGCCGCGTTCGGCACAATCATCCGGAAGCGTGGCTCCACGCTTTGCCGCTCTACGCCGAGCTCCAACGTGGTGAGGTCGCCCGAGTACGTGATCACCTCGCTCACGGCGTCCCGGACCTGCGGCTCGTGGGTCTCCCGGCCCGCTACGAGGAGCTTCTGCGACTCGATCTGCCGCTCGAGCGGGACGAGGTCAACCGGTTGCGGGACTTCGCACCCCGCTTCATCGAGCTGTGCGACGAGCTGGCGTACGACGTGCCGGAGACGATCCAGCACGACGACCTCCACCACGCGAACCTGTACGTACATGGCGGCCGAATGCGCGTGCTCGATTGGGGCGACGCGTCGATCTCCCATCCGTTCGCCTCCCTCGTCGTCACGTTCCGGTTCCTCGAGGAACGTACGAACCTGACGCCCGGCCGTGGTTCGCGCGGCTTCGTGACGCATACCTCCAGGCGTGGGGCCCGGGCCTCAGCGCCGCGTTCGCCCTCGCCATCCGTGTCGGCACCATCGCGCGCACGATCGCATACATCCGGGTGCGGGCCGCCCTGCAGCAGGAGGAACGACCTCTCTTCGACACCGACTTCTCGATCGTGCTGCGGCGCGCGATCGCCCAGACGCTCACGTCTCGCGAGCAAGGGTGACGAGGCGCTCGGGCGAGGAGCACTTCGGCAGCACCGTCTCCCTAGATGAAGAGCTGGATCGCCGACTCCTTCATCTCGAGCAGCGCGGTGGCCGCACCGATCGGCTCCTCGAGCCCGTCGATCAGGTCGTCCGTGGTCAGGCCCATCAGGTCCATGGTCATCTGGCACGGGATCAATCGCACGCCCATCCCCTGCGCGAGCCCTAGCAGCTCGGTCGGGTGCGGCGTCTTGTAGTCCTTCGCCAGCTTGCCCAGCATCCACGGGCCCATACCGCCGAAGTTGTAGCGCGACAGCTTCGCCTTGGCGGTCGAGCCAGGGTTCATCACGGACAGCATCTTCGTCATCCAGTCCTTGCCGGTGATCCGCTTCTCTGGCTTCACGAGGGCGAACAGACCCCAGAACGTGAAGAACACGGACACCTCCATCCCGGAGGCGGCCGCCGTCGTGGAGAGGATCAACGTTGGCCAGACGCGGTCGAGATGCCCGTCCCAGGCGATGATCGTGATCTTGTTCTTCGTGTTCGGGCCGCCCCGCCGCTCGCGGTCGGCGAGCGCCTCGTCGATCATGGTGCGGAGCTCGGCCGCGTCGTCTGTGCGATCGGTGGGCATCGCGGTCAGGCCTTCCGAACCAGGTAGCGGAACCCGAGCGCGTCCGCGCTCGTCTCGAGCAGCTCGTTCCCCGAGATTCGCGCCCAGCTCGGAACATCTGAGCGCGAGCCCGGATCGGTCGCGAGGAGCTCGAAGAACTGGCCCGGCTCGGCGTCGCGCATCGCCTGGAACAGGCTGACGAGGGGACCGGGGCAGGACTGGCCACGAGCATCGACGGTCGTGACGACGGGTGCGGCCTGCGTGGTGCTCATCGGGATCCTCCTGAGGGTGCGTGCGTCCGGCGTGCCTTCGAAGCGGGTGACGGTGCCTGTCGGCGCGGCTACGAGCGGGCGCCGGGCACCCCGGGACAGCAGCATCGGCAGGGGATCATCGCCCCGACGAGCCCGCGGCAGCGTGTCCGGATCATTCGGCACCTGCAAATCTACCTCAGACCAGCCGCCGACGATTCGGCGGCCAGTACACGAGGCGGACGATCGCACGGATGCTTTCCTCGTGGATCGGGCCGAAGGCCCGGCTGTCGGTGGAGCCGACCTCGGCGTCGCCCTCGATCCACCACTGGTGGAGCCCGAGGACGCGCCCGTCGGGCGCGACGTCGCCGGGCCCGGCCACGATCCTCTTGACGATCTCGAGCCCGGGACGCAGCGGATGCTGCACCACCACCACGCTTCCACGCCGGACACGGTGGCCGGACACGGCGAGCGCCCAGTCCCCGGACCGCAGCGTCGGCTCCATGCTGCGGCCCGAGATCTCCACCCGGAATGGCTTCCATCGCAGGACGGCGTACGCGAACAGGGCGAGCGCCGCGAAGGCCCCCGCCGCCTGGCTCCATCGTCGACCCCGGTGATAGGTTGCTGAGGTCACCCCGTTACCCCCGAAGGAGGCGACATGTCGATCCTCGAAGCTTTGCTCAGACCACCCCGCGTCGTCCACGCGCACTGCGACGTCCCGTGCGGTGTCTACGACCCCGCGCAGGCGCGTATCGAGGCCGAGTCGGTCAAGGCGATCCAGGAGCGGTACCAGGACGCCGAGAACAAGAAGTCGGCGACCGAGTCTGTCGAGGATTACCGCACGCGCTGCCTCATGATCAAGGAGGAGCGCGCCGACCTGGTCAAGCACCACCTGTGGGTCCTGTGGACCGACTACTTCAAGCCCGAGCACGCCCAGAAGTTCCCGCAACTGCACGAGGCCTTCTGGCAGGCGACGAAGGAGGCTGGCCTGGCCAAGAAGTCGCAGGATCCGGGGCAGGGCCAGAAGCTCCTCGACGCGATCGACGAGATCGCCAAGATCTTCTGGGAGACCAAGTCGTAACGACCCGCGCGAGCGGTACGCCGACGGCGTGAAGGACATCGGCCTCGTCGGCGTCCCGTTCAGCGGAAAGTCGACGCTCTTCACGGCGCTCACGCGCGTCGGCTCGCACGGTGGCCAGGCGAACATCGCCGTCGTTCCGGTCCCCGATCCGCGCCTGGCCGTCCTCACCCAGATAGAGCGGTCGCGCAAGACCGTCCACGCCCAGGTCCGGTTCGTCGACGTGCCCGGGGGAACGTCCTCCGTGCAGGGCATCGCGAAGCTGCGCGAGGGCGACGCGCTCTGCATCGTGATCCGGTGCTTCGGCCCCGACGCGAGGCCGCCGGACGAGCTCGCGGACGTGAGCGCGGACCTGATCCTCGCGGACGCCGCCGTGATCGAGTCGGCGCTGGACAAGGCCCGGAAGCGTTCACGCGGCAAGGAGACCGACGAGGTGCGCGCTCTTGCCCACGCCCATGAGGCGCTGACGAAGGAGGCCGTCCTGCGCGATGCCGGGCTCGCGCCCGAGGAAACCGTCCACCTCCGCGCGATCGCGCCGCTCTCGCTGAAGCCGTGGGTCGTCGTCGCGAACCTCGAGGAGGGGACCGACGTCCCGTCCGATCTCCCCGACGGGACGGTCGGGGTGTACGCCTCGATCGAGGCGGAGACCGCGGAGATGGACCCCGAGGAGGCCCGCGCGCTGCTCGACGAGTTCGGCGTCCACGAGCCCGGGCTCGACTCGGTCATCTCTGCGAGCTACCGAGCGCTCGACCTGATCACCTTCCTCACGACCGGCGAGGACGAGACACGCGCGTGGGAGGTCCGCCGCGGTGCGAAGGCGCCCGAGGCCGCCGGCGTCGTCCACAGCGACCTGGAGCGAGGATTCATCCGCGCCGAGGTGATCTCGTACGAGGACCTCGTCATGGCCGGCTCCCTCGATGCCGCCAAACACCAAGGGCTGCTCAGGGTCGAGGGCAAGGACTACGTCGTTCGCGAGGGCGACGTGATGCACATCCGCTTCGCTGTCTAGGTTCGAGCCCACGCTTCCCAGGGAACGCTGTACATTGCAGTCGTGGATGGCAGCTATCGGATCGGCGACGCGGCGGAGCTGCTCGGAGTACGCGTGGAGACGCTTCGTCGCTGGGAGCGCCAGGGCAAGCTCCGGACGGTCCGCTCCGCCGGCGGCCAGCGGCTCGTCCCGGCTCCGGAGGTGTCCCGTCTGCTCGCGGAGCGCCGGACGAAGACGAGGGTGGCCGTCGGCAGCGCGCGGAACCGGTTCCCGGGGGTCATCACGGAGGTGAGGCGCGACGGGGTATCCGCGACCGTCGAGATCCAGGCAGGGCCTCACCGGATCCTCGCGCTGATCACCCGCGAGGCGGCCGACGAGATGGGCCTCAAGGCCGGCATGCCGGCGGTCGCGACCGTGAAGGCGACGAGCGTCATGGTCGGGGTTCCTGAGTGAGGGGTCTGCTCGCCGTCGTCGCGGCCGGAGCGCTCGTCGCTGGGTGCGGGACCGGCTCGGGGGACGAATCGTGCGATGGGGCGCGCAGCACCCTCACGGTCCTGGCGGCGGCCTCGCTCACGGAGGCGTTCGAAGCGATCGGCGAACGATTCCAGGACATGGAACCCTGCGTCGACGTCCGCTTCAGCTTCGGGCCGTCGGACGGTCTCGCGACCCAGATCGTCGAAGGATCGCCGGCCGATGTGTTCGCCTCGGCGAGCCCTTCCTGGATGGACGTCGTCGCCGAGGATGGGCCGGGGATCGACAGACGCGCCGACTTCGCGCGGAACTCGCTCGTCGTGATCACGCCGGCCGACCACACGACGACCGTGACCACGCTCGATGACCTCGCGACCGACGACGTCGCACTGGTCCTCGCCGCCGAGGGCGTACCGGCCGGCGATTATGCGAGACAGGTGCTGGCGAACGCCGGGATTTCCGACGACGCGATGGCGAACGTCGTCTCGAACGAGGAGGACGTGAAGGGCGTCGTCCAGAAGGTGCTTCTCGGCGAGGCCGATGCCGGCATCGTGTACCGAACCGACGTGACCGACGAGGTGAGCTCCGAGGTGCGAACCGTCGAGATCCCGGACGACGTCAACGTGGTTGCGACGTACCCGATCGCGGTGCTCGCGTCGACCGAGAGTCCGGAGGAGTCGCGTGGGTTCGTCGCGTTCGTGTTGGGCGCCGGCCAGCGGATCCTGCGCTCGTTCGGGTTCCGGCCGGTGAGCTGACGGATGAGGAAGACCCCCCTCGCGTTCGTCGTGCTCGCAACGGTGGGAGTGGCGCTCGTCGCGTTGCCGCTCGTCGGGCTCGTTACGCGGGCGCCCTCGTCGCGCGCCTGGGAGATCGTGACGGATCCGGCGGCCGTCGACGCGCTACGCTTGTCCGCCATCGTGTCCGTCGGCGCGACGGTGATCGCCATCGTGCTGGGTGTTCCGCTCGCCTGGGTGCTGTCGAGGGCCTCGTTCCCCGCGAAGGGTGTCGTCCGTGCGATCGTCGTCCTCCCGCTCGTGATGCCGCCCGTCGTGGGCGGGATCGGCCTGCTCGCGGCGCTCGGACGGCGCGGCGTGCTGGGTGCGCGCCTCGAAGCGCTCGGCGTCTCGATCCCGTTCACCACGCTGGCGGCCGTCATCGCCGCGGCGTTCGTTGCGTTCCCGTTGCTCGTCCTCGCCGTCGAGGCCGGGCTGTCGTCCGTCGATCAGCGGCTCGAGCGAGCCGCCCTCGCGATGGGAGGCTCGCCGGGGTACGTGATGCGCCGCCTCACGCTCCCGCTCATCGGGCCGCAGCTCGCCGCGGGCGCGGCCCTCGCGTGGGCTCGGGCGCTCGGCGAGTTCGGTGCGACGATCACGTTCGCCGGGAACCTGCGCGGCGTCACCCAGACGCTGCCGCTCGCCGTCTTCGAGGAAGGTCAGACCGACCCGGGCGCAGCCGTCGTCGTCGCGCTCGTGCTCGTGTTGCTCTCGCTCGTCGTCCTGATCGCGATGCGCGGGCGGTTCCTGCCGTCCGCTGCGGCCGGACGATGACGCTCGAGACCGACGGGCTCTGCGGGCGGCGGGACGGGTTCGCCGTCACGGCGACGCTGAGGGTCGAGGCCGGCGACACGATCGCGCTCGTCGGCCCCAACGGCTCGGGGAAGTCCACACTCGTCTGGCTGCTCGCGGGCCTCGAGCGGCCGGCGGCGGGACGGGCCACGCTCGACGGCGCGGTGCTCGACGACGTGGGCACGGGCATGCACGTCGCCCCGCACGAGCGTCCCGTCGGCGTCATGTTCCAGGATCTGCTGCTGTTCCCGAACCTCACCTGCCTCGAGAACGTCGCGTTCCCGCTGCGCGCGCGTGGCATGCCGGCGCACCGCGCTCGCGAGCGAGCGGCCGAGCTCCTGCAGCGGCTCGGGATCCCGGACAAGGCGTCTGCGCGTCCCGTGTCGCTGTCGGGTGGTGAGGCTCAGCGAGTGGCGCTGGCGCGGGCCCTCGTCCACGGGCCGAGGCTCCTGCTGCTCGACGAGCCGCTGTCCGCGCTCGACCTTCCGGCGCGGGTGGGGACGCGCGAGCTCCTCCGGCGGGAGCTTGACTCCTTCGAAGGCGTCCGGATCGTCGTGACGCACGATCCCGTCGAGGCGATGGTGCTCGCCGATCGGATCGTGGTCCTCGAGGCGGGGCGCGTCACGCAGACAGGAACCCCGGACCAGATCCGGGCGGCGCCACGTACCCCGTACGTCGCGGAACTGGTCGGTACGAACCTGTTCCGCGGGACGCTCAGACGGATCGACGCGGGGGCCGTCGCGATCTCGACGGCCGACGGTGACATCGTGGCCGCCGTCCCGACGGGTTGGATGCCGTCCGAGGACGTGCTCGCGATCGTTCGCGCATCCGACGTCGCGGTCCACGCGACCCCTCCGACGGGGTCCGCGCGCAACGTGCTCCGAGGACCGATCTCGTCGATCTGGATCGAGGGCGAACGGGCTCGGATCCGCGTCGCGTCCGCGCCGCCGGTCCTGGCCGACGTCACACTCGCCTCCGTCGGACGCCTCGGGTTGCGGCCCGGCGCGGACGTGTGGGTCTCGTTCAAGGCCGTCGAGGTCGAGCTCGTCGAAGGCTAGGGGGTAGGGTGCGGTGATGTCCGGGCGGACCGCGTCGAGGACCGAGGGACCCGAGAAGCGCGCGTCGTTCGTGCGCGAGATCCCGATCCTGATCCTGGTCGCGTTCGCGATCGCCATGCTGATCAAGACCTTCCTTCTGCAGGCGTTCTACATCCCGTCGGGATCGATGGAGCCGACGCTGTTTCCCGACGACCGCGTGATCGTCGTCAAGCCCGGTGGGTTCGGCCACCAGGACATCGTCGTCTTCGAGAACCCGAACCTGCCGGCCGACGATCGGAGCTGGTTCTGGCGGCTGCTGGACTGGTTGGAAGATGGGCTTGGGTTCGCCGGCCCGGAGGACGAGCACCTGATCAAGCGCGTGATCGGGATGCCGGGGGACACGGTCGAGATCGTTCGCCACCAGGTGCTTGTCAACGGAGACGACCTCGCGGAGCCGTACCTGACGGACGAGGCGCGCGCGTGCAACGCCGACTACCCGGCGGCCGAGGTGCCGCCGGGCCAGCTATGGGTTCTCGGTGACAACCGCTGCCACTCGGGCGATTCGCGGTTCGGCCTGGGCTTCGTGCCCATCGACGACGTGGTCGGTCGCGCCGTCCTCGTGGTGTGGCCCCCGTCGCGGGTCGGCGGGCTGGACTGAGACCCGGGGACCCGCCCATTAGCATCGAACGACGATGACCACGATCCTCGCCGTCGCCGATCAGGTGGATGACGCGATGTACGGGTCCCGTCTGGCCACCCTGCAGCCCTCGCTGATCGTCGGGTGCGGCGATCTCCCGGCCGACTACCTCGAGTATCTGGTCACGCTGTTGAACGTCCCGCTCGTGTACGTCCCGGGCAACCACGACCCGAACCTCCGCCCGCCCGCCGACCCGATCTGGCCTCCGACGCCGCAGACGTCGAACCTGAAGGACCCACCCGGGCCGCTGGGAGGGATCAACATCGACGACCGGCTCGTCGACGTCGCGGGCCTGCGGGTCGCAGGCCTCGGCGGATCGATCCGCTACCGCGAGGGGCCGAACCAGTACACGCAGGAGCAGATGCGCGGGAGGGCGCGCCGCCTCCGACGGCGCGCCCGGTGGAAGCGCTTGCGCGATCGGCGCGGCGTCGACGTGATCGTCACGCACGCCCCGCCGTTCGGCCACGGTGACGAACCGGACGACCCGGCGCACGTCGGCATCGAGGCGCTCCTCGCGCTGATCGACGAGTGGCGCCCGCGCCTCCTGCTGCACGGCCACGTTCATCCCTACGGTGTCGAACGCCCCGATCGCGTGCGCGGGACAACGACGATCGTGAACGTCGTTCCATGGCGCTTGGTGGAGGTGTGACGTGAGGCGACTGCCCAGGACAGTCGGCGGCACGCTGAAGCGGGAGGCGTACCGAAGGCTCGCGAACGTGGTCCGCCGCCGTGAGCCGCAGCCGTTGCTGAACCTCGACGACGTCGGCCGACGGCTCCGGATCTTCGAACAGAGCTACGTCGGCATCCGACCGATCCGGATCGACGCGATCGTCGGTACGCTCGGCCGGGAGGGCGACTTCGACCGCGACTTCCTCCCGAAGCGCCCCCAGGTCGAACAGCGGTGGCGCAACGTCGACCAGGCATTCCCAGAGGGCGACTTCCCTCCGATCACGGTGTACGAGCTCGACGGCAGGTACTTCGTCGTCGACGGCCACCATCGCGTGGCGGTCGCGAGACGCCGGGGCGTCGAGTACATCGACGCCGAGATCACGAGGCTGCGCGCCCGCTGGCCGCTCCCCGAGGGGGCGGACCTCGCACACGTCATCATGGTCGAGCAGCAGCGCGTGTTCATGGACCAGAGCGGGCTGGAGCGCGCCCGGCCCGAGGTGCGGATCGAGTTCTCGAGACCGCAGGGCTACATCGAGCTGCTCGAGGACATCAAGGTCCACGGCTTCCACATGATGACCCAACGTGACACGGTGCTCTCGATGGACGTGATCGCGGGCGACTGGTACGACAGCGTCTACCTGCCGACCGTCCGTGCGATCAAACGCGAGGGTCTGTGGGACCTCTTCCCCGAGGCGACGAAGGCCGACCTCTACCTGTGGGTCAGCCAGCGTCGCCGCGACCTGTTTCCCGAACGCGGCGGCATGGACATCGACCAGGCCGTCCGCGCCGCCCGCGACACGACCCCGCCGAAGAAGCGAGCCGCCCGGCGTCAGACCCGGCCGCGCTCCGACCACCAGGCGTCGAGCAGCTCGTAGGCCTCGTCCTTCTCGATCGGGCCGCGGTCGAGACGTATCTCCAGCAGGTACGAGAGCGCGTGCCCGACGACGGGGCCCGGCTCGATCCCGAGGTGGGCCATCACCTCGAGACCGTCGAGCGGCGGGCGCATCGCGTCCAGGTTCTCCTGCTCGGCGAGGATAGCGATCCGCTCCTCGAGCTCGTCCATCAGGGACTGGAACTGCTTGGCCTTGAACCGGTTGCCGGTCGTGACGTCCGCGCGCGTCAGCTGGTTCAGTCGATCGAGCAGCGGACCGGCATCGCGTACGTAGCGCCTCACTGCGCTGTCGGACCACCCCTCGCCGTAACCGTGGAAGCGCAGGTGCAGCTCCACGAGCTTTCGAACGTCCTCCACGACGTCGTTCGGGTACCGGAGCTCGCGCAGGCGCTTCTCCGCCATCCTGGCGCCGGCGACGTCGTGGTAGAAGAACTGCACGCCCTCGGGCGTCACCTGCCGCGTCTGCGGCTTGCCGATGTCGTGGAGCATCGCCGCGAGCCGCAGCACCAGGTCGGGTTCGCAGTTCTCCACGACCGCGAGCGTGTGACGGAACACGTCCTTGTGCTTGTGGACCGGGTCCTGCTCCAGCCGAAGCGCCGGCAATTCGGGCAGGAAGCGGTCCGCCAGGCCCGTCGCCACGATCAGCTCCAGTCCGACGGACGGCTTGGCGCCAAGCAGCAGCCTCGACAGTTCCTCGCGGATGCGTTCCCGCGAGACGATGTCGAGCCGCTCGGTCATGCGCGCGATCGCGTCCACCACCCTCGGTGCAGGCGTCAGCTCGAGCTGCGAGGCGAACCGTGCAGCGCGCAGCATCCGGAGCGGGTCGTCCGAGAACGCGATGTCCGGATCGAGCGGCGTATCGAGGCGCCGCGCCGCGAGGTCGCGTACGCCGCCGAACGGGTCGACGAACTCTCCCTCGGGCAGGCGGACCGCCATCGCATTGACGGTGAAGTCGCGGCGCGACAGGTCCGTCTCGACGTCGCGCGCGAAGGTGACGGACGGTTTGCGGTGCTCCTCGTGGTAGACCTCTTCGCGGAACGTGGTGATCTCGATCAGCACGTCGCCCTTGCGCGCGCCGACCGTGCCGTACCGCACGCCCACCGTGTAGCGGCGGTCGGCCCACCCGGTGATGACCCGCATCGTCTCGTGCGGGCGAGCCGGCGTCGCCATGTCGAGGTCCGCCTCGTCGTGCCGGCGGCCGAGCAACATGTCTCGGATGGCGCCCCCGACCATGTAGAGCTCGAACCCAGCTGCGCGGAAGCGTTCGCCGAGCTCGATGGCGAGTGCCGGGACCTCGAGGCGCGCGCCGCTGCGGGGGCTGGTGGGGTCGGCCATGACGCGCTTGAGGATACCCCGGCACCCTTCGTGGCCAGAGAGATCAGACCGCGGTCGCTGTCTCTGTTAGGAGTACGGCGTGTACGAGCCGGCGCCGACGCCCGGTGAGCCGATGCTGGACGATCCGAGCGAGGGCGCGCCGCGCGTGAGCACCCCGCGAAGCGCAAGGACGAAGTCATGCGGGTTGGTGGCGACTCGTTTGGCGTCCTCCTCGGTGACCAGCCCGTCCTGTACGAGCCGGACGAGCGACTGGTCGAAGGTCTGCATCCCGTAGTACTCGCCCTCACCGACGATGTCGCGGATCTCGATCGTCGCCTCCGGGTCGATGATCCGCTCGTACACGCGCCCCGTCGCGATCAGGACCTCGATCGCGGGGACGCGGCCCTTGCCGTCCGAACGTGGCGCCAGCCGCTGCGAGACGATCCCGCGCAGCGCGCCCGCGAACGACGTCCGCACCTCTCGCTGCTGCTGCGCCGGGAACAGGTCGAGCACACGGTTGATCGTCTCCGTCGCGTCCGTCGTGTGGAGCGTCGAGATGACGAGGTGACCGGTCTCCGCCGCCTGGATCGCCGAGAGTGCCGAGTCCGCGTCGCGGATCTCGCCGATGAAGATCACATCGGGGTCTTGCCGCATCACATGCTTCAGCGCGGCGGCGTACGACTCCGTGTCGAGCCCGATCTCACGCTGTTCGACGATCGACAGGTCGTCCTCGTGCATCACCTCGATCGGGTCCTCGACCGTCACGATGTGCGCGCGCCGCGTCCGGTTGATGTAGCCGATCATCGAAGCGATCGTCGTCGTCTTCCCGGTGCCCGTGGGGCCCGTGACAAGTACCAGTCCGCGTTCGGAGTCGGAGAGCTGCCGCATCACCGGCGGGAGCAACAGCTCCTCGAACGTCGGAACGTCCGATCGGACCCGCCGGATCGCGAGCCCGACGTGCCCGCGCTGACGGTACACGTTGATCCTGAACCGGCCGACGCCGGCCATCGTGTAGCCGAAGTCGGCCTCGTGCCGTTGGGCGAACTCCCGGGTCTTGTGGTCCGGCATGATCGACGTCGCGATCTCCTCGGTGTCCGCGCTCGACAGCAGCGGGAACGCGGAGGGCCGCAGTTCGCCGTCAACGCGGACGAACGGAACATTGCCCGCCTTGATGTGCAGGTCAGATGCGCCCACCTCGACGGTGTGCCTGAGGAGCACGGCGATATCCATCCCGACTTCACTCGTCGGTCGTTTCCGTGCCCACCTGAAGTCGGAGGGTCGGCCGTTCGTCCTCCCCCGCGTCCAGTGCTTGTCGGTCCCGTTCGACCGACCTCCGGGCGGCGCGGAGCGTCGAGAACCCGACGAGGACTACCACGACCACCACGAGTCCCAGGCCTGCGGTCGTGAGGTACCCCTCCCACCGCTCGTAGCTGGCACCGATGACGTACCCGAGCAGCGTATGGCCGGTCCCCCACAGGACCGCCCCCGCGATGTCGCAGACGAGGAACCGTCGCCAGTCCATGTGCGCGATCCCGGCCACGATGAATCCGACACTGCGCGCAACGGGGACGAAGCGGCCGAGGAACACGGTCTTGCCGCCGTGCGTCGCGTAATACCGCTCGGCCTTCTCCAGACGTTCGGCAGTCACGAAGAGCTTGCGACCGTGACGGTCGAGGAATGCGCGCCCGTACCGTCGCCCGATCAGGTACCCGAGGTTGTCGCCGAGCACGGCGAACGTGCACACGATCGCGGTGATCCACACGAGGTGGAGCTCTTCGAGCCGCGCATAGAATCCGCCGAGGATGACCAGGGTCTCGCCCGGCACGATGAAGCCGGCGCCGACCGAGTTCTCCAGGAACGTCGCCGTTCCGACGATGACGTAGCCCCACGGGGCGCCCAGATACGGACGGAGGAGATCGACGATGCGGTCCAGCACGCCCGGACGATATCCGAGGAGGTCGTAGCGCGACTGATGCCGTGGCGGACCGAGGTCTCGGCGGGAGGCGTCGTCTACCGGCGTGGTGACGCCGGCGTCGAGGTCGCCCTCGCGGCCCGCCGCACGCGCCGCGGCCAGCTCGCCTGGGGGCTGCCGAAGGGCGCGATCGAGACGGGCGAGGAGATGGAGGACGCCGCTGTGCGCGAGGTCCGCGAGGAGACGGGGCTCGAGGCCGAGATCGAGTCCTCGCTGGGGGACATCCGCTACTTCTACGTCTGGGAGGGGACGCGGATCCGCAAGACCGTCCACTTCTTCCTGATGCGAGCGACGGGTGGCGACGTGTCGCAACACGACCGGGAGATGGAGGACGTGGAGTGGTTCCCGCTCGGCGCGGCCGTCCGCAAGGCGGCGTTCCGCGGTGAGCGCGAGGTTCTGGAGCGCGCTGCTGCCGGACTCGCATGACGCCGTTCCAGGTCGTGCTGGGGATCGTCGTCGGGTTCGTCGCGGGGATCGGCTCCGGGCTGTTCGGCGTCGGCGGCGGCATCGTGACGACGCCGGCCGTCGACGTCGTCCTCGGAGGCACCGCGATCGAAGCCGTCGCCACGCCACTGCCGGTGATCTTCCCGACCTCTCTCGTCGGCGCGTGGACGTACTGGCGGGCGGGCGAGGTCAGCCTCCGGGCCGCGGGCTGGGGTGCGCTCGCCGGCGTCCCGGGCGCGATCCTCGGCGCGCTCTCCACGGAGTACATGAACGCGCACGTGCTGCTGTTCCTGACGGCCGTGCTGCTGGCGTGGACGTCCGCCCAGGTGATCCGCGGCCGGCAGCCGCGCGTGCCGTGGGAGAAGGGCGCCACGCCGGGTTGGAAGTACGCGGCGATCGGCGGCGTCGCGGGGTACGTCTCGGGCCTCCTCGGCGTGGGCGGAGGCATCGTCATGGTGCCGGCGTTCACGGTCCTGATCGGGATGCCGCTCAGACGCGCGCTGGGTACGTCCCTGGTGACGATCGCGGCCCTCGTGATCCCCGGCACGTTGGTCCACTGGCGCCTCGGCAACATCGACTGGCCGATCTTCCTCGTGCTGGTGCTGGGGGTGGTACCGGGCGCGAGGATCGGCGCACGCATCGCGCTTGGTGCCAAGGAGCAATCGCTGCGCCTGCTCGTCGGCTCGTTCCTGCTGGCGATCGCCCTGCTGTACGGGGCGCGTGAGCTGAGCGCCGCGATCCAGGCCCGCGGGTAGCATGGGCCGACCCTCATGAGGCGCCCGGTCGCGTTCGCCGTCGCCCTGCTCGCGGTGCTCGCTTCGCTCGCGACGCCCGCCGCCGCGCAGGAGCCGATCGCGACGCTCACCCTGCTTGGGCAGACGCCCTGGGCGACCCCCGACGAGCCCGCCGTCGAGCTACGCGTGCTCGCCGAGAACGTGGGCGACATCGGGATCGACGAGCTCTCGCTCGGCGTGACGCTCTGGAGCCCGGTGACGACCGGCCGGGCGCAGTACGAGGCGTCGCTGCTCGACGACCCGGCGAGTGGCGTCTGGCTCCGCGCGGAGTCGCGCCCGCGGAAGGGCTCGCTCGCATCCGGCGAGGAGCGCGAGTTCACGGTGCCGCTCGATCTCCCGCTCGACCCCCTCGACACGGAATCGCGCGTGTACCCGCTCACGATCGACCTGCGGAGCGGCTTCACCTCGCTCGCGTCGGTCCGCACGTCCGTGATCTTCATCGTGAAGGACCCCGGCACGCCGCTCAACGTGTCATGGACGTTCGTCCTGTCGACGCCGTTGATGACGGGTCCGGACGGCGCCTTCTGGTCATCGACGCTGGAACGCTCGATCTCGCCGGGCGGGCGGCTGGCGGGGATGATCTCCGCGCTCCGCACGATCGCAAGCGCCGGTGTGCCGGTCGATGTGGTCGTGTCTCCGCTCCTGCTGATGCAGCTGGACGAGATGCGGGACGGCTACTCGGTCTCGCAACTCGGGCAGGTGCGCGTCGTCGAGGTCGGGGGCGGTGCGACCGACGAGGCCGCGGCCGCCCTCGACGCGCTCCGGTTCGTCGCGTCCGCGCCGAACGTGGAGCTCTCGGCGCTCCCGTTCTCGGCGCCGTGGCTGCCGGCGCTCGCCGCCGGTGACCTGGCCGGCGACGTCGCCGTCCAGCTCGAGCATGGACGCGACGTCGTCAACCGCCTGCTGGAAGCAACACCCGACCCGAAGATCCTGCGCCCGCCCGACTCGGTCCTCGACGAACAGAGCCTCGACGCGGTCGCCGCCGAGGGCGTCGGCCTGCTGCTGCTCGACGACACGACGGTCCCCGCACCCGAGCAGGACCTCGCACCGCCGCCGACCACCGAGCTCAACGGACGCGACGCCTCGGTGACGGCGGTCGTCGGCGATCCGAGCATCCAAGACCTCGTCACGTCGGAGTCGATCGCGGTCGGCGAGGATCCGGTCCGGGCGGCACAAGCCGTCCTCGGTGAGCTCGCGACGATCTGGCTCGAAGCACCCGAGACCGAACGCAGCATCGCAGTCATCTTCGGCGAGTCGACGTCGTCGGTGCCGGGCGCGCTCTTCCCGCCGCTCGCGCATGCGATCGCGAGGCGGCCGCCGTGGCTCGCCGCGCGGACGGCGACGACGATCGCGGGATCCTTCCCGCCGCTCGGGCCCGCGGACTCGTTCGTCGCGACGTCGAACGCGTTCTCGCACCCGTACGCCGCGGCGTTGAAGCAGGCACGCCGCGGGATCCGCACGCTTCGGACGATGCTCGTGCCGACGGACCCGCTCGACCGGCTCGAGACGCTGCTCCTGCTCGCAGAGTCGGGCCGGTTCGTTGGCAACGAGACGGAGGGCGGCGTCTTCATCGACCGCGTGCACGACACCGTCGACCAAGTCTTCGGGCGTGTCCGCGCGCCCGAGGACCAGATCTTCACGCTCACCGGAAGCGCGGCGAGCGTGCCCGTCCGCATCACGAACGACAACCCGTTCCCGGTGCGCGTGCGCGTCCGGCTCTCGTCGAACGTGCTGCGTACGGACGTCGAGCAGCGCGTCGAGCTGGACGCGGAGACGACGCAGACGCTCGACTTCGACGTGGAGCTGCTGACGACTGGCAAGCGGACAGTCGACATCCAGATCCTGTCGCCGTCTCAGCGACTGATCGGCGTGTACCCGCTCGGCGTGCGTTCGACCGGATACAACCGGGTGGCCCTGTGGATCACGCTCGGCGCGGCGGCGCTCGCGCTGCTCGTGTGGGCGCGGCGGTTCCTCCCGCGGCGAGCTCCGTGAGCGATCCCGCCGACGGCGGCGACGCGATCGAGGGCCCGGGCGGGTCGTTCGTCCGGCACACCGCGGTGATGTCGGTCGGCACCGCGATGTCGCGTGTCACGGGCTTCCTGCGGATCGCGGCGATCGCCTGGGCCGTCGGAATCGCGGAGACCCGGCTCGCGAGCGTGTACTACCTCGCGAACAACACCCCGAACATCATCTACGAGCTGGCGCTGGGCGGCGTGCTGTCGTCCGTCTTCGTCCCGGTGTTCGTCGAATGGTTGCAGGCCCGCGGGCGCGAGGAGGCATGGGACGTAGCCCGGCGCGTCTTCACGATCACCGTCGTGGCGCTGATGGTGCTCGCCCTCGCGGGGATCGTACTCGCCCCCTGGATCATCCGGCTGTACACGTCCGGCGTCCCGGACGACCAGCGCGAAGCGGTGGTCGAACTCGGGACCTTCTTCCTGCGCTGGTTCATGCCGCAGATCGTGTTCTACGGGATCGGCGCGGTCGCGATCGGCCTCTTGAACGCGCACGGTCGGTTCGCCGCGCCGATGTTCGCGCCGATCCTCAACAACCTGATCGTGATCGGGACGTTCGTCACGTACGCGCTGATCGCGAGCGACGCCGATCGCACCTCGCTCGCGACGTCGCCGGAGAAGGCGATCCTCGGGATCGGAACCACCCTCGGCATCGTCGGGATGACGGTCGCGCTGTGGCCGTCGCTCCGCGCGACCGGGTTCCGCTTCCGCTGGAACTCCGCGTGGCGGCACGAGGCCGTGACCCGGGTGGCGCACCTTGCGAAGTGGACGGTGGTGTACGTCGCCGTCAACCAGGTGGCGTACCTGTTCGTCCTCATCCTGGCGAACCGGGAGCCAGGCGGCGTCGCGGCATACACGTCCGCGTTCATCCTGTTCCAGCTCCCACACGCGATCTTCACGGTGTCGGTCTTCACGGCGCTGCTTCCCGCGATGTCGTCGCGATGGACCGACCGAGACATCGACGGATTCCGCGCCCTGCTTCGCCTGGGGATCGGCTCGACGGCCGTGATCGTGATCCCGGCGGCGGCGGGACTCTTCGCGATCGCGGTGCCCATCGTCCGTCTGCTGCTCCAGCACGGCGTCGCGGGGCCCGACAGCACCGAGCTGGTGGCCGACGTGCTGTCGCTGTTCGCGCTCGGGCTGTTCCCGTTCTCCTCGTTCATGCTGCTGACCCGATCGTTCTACGCGATGCAGGACAGCCGGACCCCCGCGCTGGTGAACGCGATCGGGGGGGCGTTCCACACGGGCGCAAACTTCGCGTTTTTCTTCTGGTTGAACCTGGGAGTTCCCGGACTCGCTCTCGGGCACGCCGTCGGCTACGCGGTCGCGGCGGTTCTGCTGCTGCTGCTGATCCGCCGGCGGTTGGGCCGGGTCGACGGGCGTGCGCTCGCATCGGTCGTCTCGAGGACGACCCTCGCCGCGGTCGTGACCGGGGTGGTGGCCTGGGCCGTGGCGCGGGGCATCGGGTCGACGCTCGGGACGGCGACGCTGGCGAGCCAGCTCGTGCAGGTAGGCGCGGCCGTCGCGGCCGGGGTCCTGGCCTTCTTCCTCTCGGCCCTTATGTTGCGGATCCGCGAGGTCGATGCGTTGATCAGCCAACTGACCGCGAGGTGGCGGCGATGACGGAGGTCCGGACCCGGCTGCGCGACGAGCGCGGTTTCGTCGGCAGGCTGATGGTCGTGTGGCTCGTCCTGCTCGCGGTCGTCGTGGTCACCGGCATCGACGCCGTCTCGATCGCGCTGACGACGATCAAGACCAGCTCGGCCGCCGACAAGGCGGCCGTCCGCGCGGCGGCGGAGTTCAAGGTCGAGGAAAGCCTGCGCGAGGCGTTCGACGCCGCGACCGAGCAGCTGAGCGAGGATATGCCCGACGCGAAGCTCGACCCCGAGAACTTCGAGATCGACCCGTCGACCGGACGCATCACCCTGACGGTCACGGCGAAGGCGACAACCCTCATCGCGAAGCGCGTGTCGTTCCTGAAGCACCTGACGAAGGTCTCCGAGACGAGCTCCGGCGCGCCCGCCTGAGTGAGCTTCCCCGTTGCTCCGGGAACCCGGGCATAGACTGCGCCGGTGCAGACCACCCATCAGTCGACCGTCGCGGACCGGTACGTGCTGCAGACGCGCATCGGCGCAGACGCCGCGTCCGTCCGGTGGCTCGCGAACGACGTCGTGCTCGACCGCCGAGTCGTCCTCGAGCTGATCCGGCCGGAGCTCGCGGACGACCCGGACGCCATGGCCGCGATCGACGCGGAGATGCGCGCGCTCGCCCGCGTGAACGGCTCCGTGCTTCTCGGGCTACTCGACGCAGGCGTCCAGGGCGGGTCGCGTTTCTTCGTCACCGAGCACGCATCCGGGCAGACCTTCGAGGAGGTGCTCCGCGAGCACGGCCCGATAGCGCCTGACGAGGCGGTCTCGGTCGGCAGGCAGGTGCTGAGGGGGCTGGCCGACGCGCTCGCGGCCGGCGTCACACATCTCGATGTCCGCCCGGGAACGGTGGTGCGGACGCCCGACGGGATCCGGCTCCGCACGCCCGCGGCGGCGCACGTGGTGGCGCGCGTGCGCGGAACGGCCTCCGAGGGTGGGCGCCCGCGGTCGGCCGAGGCCGACGAGGGACACGTGGACGAACCCGACGAGCGGACGGACGTCCGGTCCGTCGGGGAACTCCTGTTCGAGCTGCTCATCGGTCGCGCCCCGTCACCGGCGGCGCGGTTCGCCCGCGCCGAGCGCGGGAACGTGAGCCCGGCCCTCGACGACGTGATCGCCCGCGCGCTCGCCCCGGACCCAATCGACCGCTACCCCGATGTGTCGTCCATGCTGAACGCTCTCGAACGCGGCGATCTTGGGACCGCACCCTCGTCGCCCTCCGACGAACCGCCAACGACCGGCCGCCGCGACTCCCGGCCGTGGCTCGGGGTCTTCCGGACGTGGCTCGCCGTCCCGATGGTCGTCGTCGTCGGCGCGGTCGCCGTGGTCGCGATCGGGCTGCGGATCGGGCGGTTCGAGCTCGGCGGGCCGGTCGGGATCAAGATCCCCGACGAGTCTCCGGCCGCCGAGAGCCCGGCACCGCTCCTCCGCGTGGTGAGCGTCGCCTCGTACGACCCGGACGGCGACGGTGAGGAGAACGACGACGACGCCGACCTCGCCGCCGACGGGAATCAAGCGACGGTGTGGCGCTCGGAGAACTACTTCGACGGCACGCTGTACAAGGACGGCGTCGGGCTCCTCCTCGACCTCGGCCAGACGAGAGACGTCGGCGGCGTCCGCCTGTGGACGCCCGCACCGGGGTTCTCCTTATCCGTCCGCGTCGGAGACGACCCCGAGGTGCTGGACGACGTCGACGCGCCGGAGACGGAGGCGACGACCGAAACCCGCGTGCGGATCGATGGAGCTCGCGGCCGCTATGTCCTGATCTGGGCGACGTCGGTCGTGCCGACCGATGACGGCAATCGCGTCGAGATCGCGGAGGTGCGGGTGCTGGGGGCGAGCACGTGACGTTCGACGAACGCGACGAGGACATCGTTCGTCGCTGCATCCTGGGGGACACGGCGGCGTTCGGAATCCTCGTCGAGCGGCACGAGCGACGTGTGTACAACCTCGCGCTTCGGATGATGGGTCGCGAGGAGGACGCGCGCGATGCGACCCAGGACGCGTTCCTGGCGGCGCTGCGCAAGGTCTCCTCGTTTCGGGGCGACGCGGCGTTCACCACATGGCTGCACCGCATCACCGTGAACGCGTGCTACGACCTGCTCCGCAAGCGCGCGAGGTCGCCGATGCTCGAGCGGCTCGTCGACGGCGAGCTCGAGCGGGAGCCGCCGCCGAGCCCGGATCACGCGGACCAGACGGAGCTGTCGATCGACGTCCGCCGGGCGTTGCTCGACGTCCCCGAGGACTACCGCGTCGTGATGATCCTGCACGACGTGCAGGACCTTCCCTACGAGGAGGTTGCGGCGATCGTCGGCGTGCCGGTCGGGACGGTGAAATCGCGCCTGCACCGCGGCCGCGTGGCGCTCGCCAAGGCCATGGGCGCGGCCGGCCCGCGGGAACGCCGCGAGGTTCCGCAACCGTCAGACGAGGCGACACCCCGATGACGAAGACCGTGCACCCCGAGGAGCTCCTGGCCGAGTACGTCGACGGCACGCTGGACGAGGACGCCCGGCGTGGCGTCGAGGCTCACCTGGCCGCCTGTGTCGCGTGCCGCGCGGAGGTCGGGCTCGCGGGTGCCGCCCGGCGCACGCTGCACAGCCTGCCCGAGGAGCCCGTGCCGCTGGGCGTCACCGGTCGCGTGCTCGAGGAGGCATCCGGCGCGCGCCGCTCACGAGAGCGCGCGCCGTGGGGCCAGCGGATCCAGTGGGTCGCGGGACTCGCCGCCGCAGCCGCACTGGTCGGGCTCCTGGCCGTCAGCCTCCCGAACCTCGTCACCGGGTCCTCCGAGGAGGGCGCCGCCGGCGCGCCGGAGATCGCCGCCGAGCCCGGCGGTGGTCACCCGACACGCACGGTGGCACCCCAGGACGCGTTCGCCGTCTCGCTGGAGCAGGTCGACCGCGACTTCGACGACGAGGCGCTCCGCAGGCTCGCGACCGACGTCGCGGAGGCGGTCCGCGCCGGCTCGCTCCGGGCGCCCGCCGCAGAGGGAACTTCCGAGGAGACCCAGGAGGCGCTCGACTGCATCGTGACGTGGGCCGGCGCACCGCAGGACGAGGTCCTCGTCCGGCTGCTTCGGGCCAGGTACAAGGGGCGGGACGCGTACGTGGCCGTGTACCTGCGCGGTCCCGGCGTTGACGAGCCGCCGAGCAGGGCGACCGTATGGGTCGTCTCCACGCAAGGCTGCCGGTTCCTCGACATCACCGAGGCGAACATCTGATCGGGACCGCCGCACCGTGAAGGTTCGAGCGAACACTCGTAGAGTGTCTGGTCGTGAGATACCGGGTCGAGCAGCTCGCCGCGGCGTGCGACGTCTCGGTCGACACCGTCCGGTACTACCAGTCGCTCGGGCTCCTTCCACCACCCGAACGTGAGGGCCGCGTCGCCTGGTACGGCGACCCTCACGCCGATCGGATCCGCGACATCCGCGACCTGCAGCGCAAGGGACTGACACTCGCCGCGATCGGCCGCGTGGTCCGCGGCGAGCTCGGTCCCGCCGACGCCGACCTCGCGGCGGCCGTCGCGGCGGCGCGCGGCGAGACAGGGTCCGGGGAGCTGCTGTCGCTCGACGCGTTCGCCCAACGGAGCGGCGTCCCCGCGTCGCTGGTCCAGGCGGTCGAGCGCGAGGGCATCCGACTGTCGCGCCGGATCGACGGCGAGGACCGCTACTCGGAGGAGGACATCGAGGTCGTCCGCGGCGCACTCAAGCTCCTCGAGTTCGGGCTCCCGCTCGGCGAGCTGCTCTCGCTCGCGCGCGACGCGAACGAAGCGATGCTCGGGCTCGCGGAGCGCGCGGTCGAGCTGTTCGACGAGCACGTGCGCAAGCCCGTCCGAGACACCGCCGCCAGCGACGACCAGGCGGCGGTGCAGCTCGTTGAGGCGTTCCGCACGCTGCTGCCGTCGGTGACGAGGCTCGTCGCGAACCACTTCCGTCGCGTCCTGCTCGCGGTCGCCGAGGAACACATCGACCGGGTCGGTGGGCGGGAGGACGGCGACGCAGCGCGCGACGACGGGTCGCTGCGCATGGACCGGGCGGGCCGACCGTGAGGCGCGCGCTCCCCCAGGGCGACGAGAAGGCGCGACGCGTGCGAGGCATGTTCGACAAGGTCGCGGGACGGTACGACCTCGTGAACCGCGTGATGACGTTCGGCATGGACGTCGGATGGCGACGCCGTGCGGTGGCCGAGCTTCGCCTACCGGGCGGGACCCTCGTCGGCGACCTCGCGTGCGGGACCGGCGACCTGTGCCGCGAGCTGGCCCGCGCCGGCTACCGCGCGGTCGGGTTCGACTTCTCGCTCGGCATGCTCGCGAACGCGTCGACGTCCGCGCCGCTCGTCGCGGCCGACGTGTTACGGCTCCCGCTCCGCGACGCTGACCTGGCAGGCGCGACCTCGGGGTTCGCGCTGCGGAACGTCGTGGACCTCGGCGCGTTCTTCGCGGAGATCGCTCGCGTGGTGCGGCCCGGCGGACGCGTATCGCTGCTCGAGACGTCCGAGCCGGGGAACTCGGTGCTGCGGGCGGGGCACGTGCTGTACTTCCGTCGCGTCGTCCCGGCGATCGGCGGCGTGCTGTCGGACCGCGACGCGTACCGGTACCTGCCGGCGTCGACCGCCTACCTCCCACCGCCGGACGACATGCTGTCGATGCTCGCGCGGGCCGGGTTCGCGGACGTGCGCAGGGTCGCACTCGCGGGAGGGATCGCGCAGCTGCTCGTTGGGACCCGGACGTGACGTCCGACGCGCCGCTCGTCTTGCGGTCCAAGCGCCTCGGTCCGGCGTTCGACCTCCTTGCGAACTACCGGCCGGGCGGGTTCTTCTTCGAGCGGGCGTCGCTCGGCGTGTCCGGTGCCGGCGTCGCGGCGAGGGTCCGGGCGCCGGGCGGGGCGGGCCGGATCGTGCGGCTGGCGAGCCTCGTGCGGGCGACGCTCGCGGGGATCAGGAACGACGGCGGGGGCGGGCCCGCGCCGATCGCCGGCGGCGCGATCCCGTTCGACGACGCGTGGCCCGCGGACCTCGTGGTCCCCTCGAGGACCGTCGTCCGACACGACCCGAGCGAGACGTGGCAGGTCGACGTCGTTGCCGAGGGCCTGCCGCCGATGCACGCCGACCGGGAACGTTGGACGGGCAGGACGCTCCCGCACGACCCGTTCGCCGAGATCCAGCTCCGCCCCGATCCCGAGCCGGACGAGTACCTCGAGGCCGTCGCGCGGGCGATCAATCGAATCAAGACGGGCCGGCTGCGGAAGGTTGTGCTCGCCCGTTCGTTGCTGGTCGACGCGGGTCGAGAGCTCGACGCGAAGCAGCTGTTGTGGCGTCTGCGGGCTGTGGATCCTGACTGCTTCTCGTTCGCCGCTCCGGAGATGGACCTCGACCCCATGCGGGTCGGGACCGGCGGGCTGCTCGTTGGCGCGACACCCGAGCTGCTCGTGCGCCGGCGCGGCCAGGACGTCGAGGCGATGCCGCTCGCGGGGTCGGCGCCGCGGTTCGGCGACGCCGACCGCGACCGCGCCTCCGCCGACCGGCTGTTCGCGTCGGCAAAGAACCGCGAGGAGCACGCGCTGGTCGTCGAGGACGTGGCCCGGGTGCTCGGGGGCTTCTGCGATCACCTCGAGTATCCGCACGAGCCGGAGCTGCTCGGAACGGCGAACGTATGGCACCTGGCGACACCGTTCCGCGGGAAGCTGCACGCCGACGCGAGCGTGCTCGAGCTGGTCGCGGCGCTCCATCCGACGCCGGCAGTGTGCGGGACGCCGCGCGAAGACGCCCGCGAGACGCTCGAGGAGCTCGAGCCGATGGACCGCGGGACCTACGCCGGCCCGGTGGGCTGGACCGATGCGAGCGGCGACGGCGAGTGGGCGCTCGCGCTGCGCTGCGCCGAGATCACCGGCGAGACGGCGCGACTGTTCGCAGGCGCCGGCGTCGTCGCCGACTCCGTCCCCGACATGGAGCTCGACGAGACAGAACGGAAGTTCAGGGCGCTCCTGGACTCGCTCCGCTGGGGCTAGCGATGCATGCAGCCTCGTGCCGGCCGTCCATCATGCCTCCAAGCGAGGCGACACCTCGGAGGGGTCGTCCCCGAGCAGATAGCGTGGGCCCTCACCGCGAGTAGCCGCGACGTCGTCCGGGTTGTAGAGCCGGCAGCGCTGCAGCGACAGGCAGCCACACCCTATGCAGCCGCTCAACTCGTTGCGGAGTGCTTCGAGTGCCGAGATCCGCTCATCGAGGCGCCGACGCCAACCCAGCGACATCTTCGCCCACTCCCGCGCCGAAGGGGCTCGGTCGGCCGGAAGCACTCCGAGTGCCCGGCGGATCTCGTCCAGCGAGAGACCGAGGCGTTGCGCGATCCGGATGACGGCGAGCCGTCTGAGGACGTGACGGGGATATGCGCGATGCCCCCCAGGGGTGCGCTCCGCCACGACGAGGCCGACCGACTCGTAGAACCGGATCGCGGACGGCGCGAGCCCGGAACGCTGTGCCACTTCGCCGATCGGCAGCGTGTCGCCGGGCGAGAGTCGATCGCTCACCGGCTGACGATATCACCTTGACTTCAAGTGCACTTGAGGTTCTAGGGTCGCGTCATGCAGAGGAACGGTGGCGTCGATCGCGTGCGTGAACTCATGGCCCTGGCGACGGGAGACGAGAAGCATGCGGAGAGCAGCACGTCCACGCTCGACGCGATCTGGGTGCTGTATGACCGCGTCCTGAAGGTCGACCCAACCGATCCGGCGTGGGAGTCGCGCGACAGGTTCGTCCTGAGTAAGGGGCATGGGCCGGCGGCCCTCTACGCGGTGCTCGCCCACCTCGGGTTCTTCCCGATCGACGAACTTCGATCGTTCCTCGCGTACGACAGCCGCTTGGGATCGCATCCGGATCGCACGCTGATCCCGGGTGTCGAGGTGTCGACGGGGTCGCTCGGTCACGGCCTGCCGATCGCCGTCGGGATGGCGCTCGCACTCCGCATCAAAGGCCAGCTGGATCAACGGGTCGTCGTCCTGTGCGGTGACGGAGAGCTCAACGAGGGGTCGAACTGGGAGGCGCTCATGCTCGCTCCCTACCTCGGCCTGACGAACCTGACCCTTCTCGTAATCGACAATCACAGCTCGATCATCTCGACGTCACGCTGGGACCAGCGTCTCGAAGCGTTCGGTTGGTCCGTCGACCTCGGCAACGGTCATGACCACGACGAGCTGCTGCTGGCCTTGTCCGCGAGGGACTCGGGCCGCCCGACCGCCGTCGTCGCCGACATCCCGGAGGGTGAGTGGTGACATCGATGCGCGAACGCTTCGCGATCACCGCGACGAACCTCCTCGATGAGGACGAGCGCGTGGTCATCGTCCTCGCCGAGATCAGCACGCAGCACCTCGAGGCCGCCATCGTGAAGCATCCGGATCGTGTCGTGAATGTGGGCATCATGGAGCAGGCTATGGTCAGCGTGGCAGCCGGCCTCGCCCTCGAGGGGTTCCGCCCGATCGTTCACACGATCGCCCCGTTCCTCGTCGAGCGCCCGTATGAGCAACTCAAGCTCGACTTCGGGTACCAGGGCATCGGAGGCACGTTCGTGTCCGCCGGCGCTTCGTACGACTACGCTTCCGAAGGCGGCACGCATCACGCCGGAGGCGACGTGCAGGCGATGCGGTCGATCCCGCGCATGCGGGTCCTCGTCCCCGGCCACGCCGATGAGGTCGATCGGCTCCTGCGCGCCGTATACGCAGACGGCCAACCGACGTACATTCGGACGTCCACAGCCCAGAACATCTCAGCGCTCCCGGTCACTCCCGGTCGGGTCGAGGTCGTGCGTCGCGGCTCCGAGGCGACATTGATCGCCGTTGGTCCCATGCTGACGAGAACGTTGAGCGCCGTAGAGGGATCCGACGTCTCGGTGCTGTACGTAACGACCCTCGAACCCTTCGACCGCACGACGATCCGACCCCTGATCGACGACGGCTCGACCGTCGTGGTCGTCGAGCCCTACTACGAGGGAACCACCGCGGGGGCACTGATGCCGGTGCTCGACGACCGAGCGGTTCGGCTGGCTTCGATCGGTGTTCCAAGGCAGTTCATCCGCAACTACGGCGAGAGCGAGCAGCACGACGTGGCCTTCGGCCTGGACCTCGCCGGGATCCGCCGCCGTGTTGGAGCGATCCTCCGCAGTCCGTATTCGGGCGAGCGCTCCGGCGCCCCCGCATGACGTGGTTCGATCGCGACCTCATCGGCGTCGCAGGACAGATGCAGCCGCGAGGCTGACACCTGTGGCGATGGCCGCCGCGCCCAGGAGCGCCGGCAACAGCGGCGCGGAATACGGGACGGGGCCCGAGTAGTCGATCCCGAGGACGTTCGTACAGGACGTGGACGAGGGTCCTGGCGCCTCGCCCGCGCTCTCGGATGGCGTCGTCGTGCACTCGAGTGGTCCGAGCAGCACGTACACGAACGTGAACACCCACGGCCAGAGCAGCACGGGCACCATGACATCGCTCCGCGAGCGGTGACCGAACAACGCCAACATCAGCAGGCCGGTCAACAGGAAGGGCGCGCCAATTGTGAGGATCGCCAGCACGCCGAACGCGACCAGGACGACGGCGACCGCGAGGTATGCGGAGGTGCGCATGGGCCGAGCGTACGCCTCAGACGAGGGCGGCGGACACGGCTTCGTGCACCTCCGCGTGACGGCGGAGGTTCAGCTCGGGGTCCACGACGATCTCGACGACGTAAACGCCGCCGCCCTGGCTTGCGTCGGCGATCGCTGACAGGAGGTCCGGCGCGCGCTCCACGCGCGTGTGTCGCGCGCCCGCCGAGCTCGCGAGGGCGCCGATGTCGGTTCCGTGCGGCGTCGTGAAGAGGCTCTCGAGCTCGGGGAGCTCGCGTTGCGCGAGGAACGAGAAGATGGTGCCGCCGCCGTTGTTCAGCACGACGAGAACCGCGTCGTAGCCCCGACCGGCGGACCAGACGAGCGAACCGATGTCATGCAGCAACGTGAGGTCGCCCAGCAGCCCGAACGTCGAAACCCCCAACGTGGTCGCGCCGAGGATCGTCGAGACGAACCCGTCGATCCCGCTCGCGCCGCGGTTTGCGAGGACGTGGACGCCGTCTCGCGGGCGCATGTAGGCATCGAGGTCGCGGACCGGCATGCTCGAACCAACGAGAAGCAGCGAACCGCTCGGGATCGCTTCCGCGACGTCGCGGGCGACGCGCCCCTCGAACGGCTCGTCCCACCCGTCGATCGTGTGGTCGACGGCTCGCCGCGCACGCTCATCGGCGTCGCACCAGCCGTCGAGCCACCCCGCCGGCGCCCGACGAGGTTCGCCTTCGAGCACGGCCGCGGCGACCCACTCGGCGTCGGCGACGACACGAAGCTCCGCGCGCCTCGCCGGGTCCGCGATGACATCGTCGGGGTCGACGATCACGAGCCGCTCCGCGTTCGCGACGAAGGAGAGGGCCGCACGCGACGTTGGAGCAGCTCCGAATTGGAGCGCGACGTCGGGACGGTGAGCGTTGACGAACGCGTCGTTCGAGAGCAGGAACTGCGCCGCAGACAGGGCGCCGCCGATCCGGAGGCCGGAGTGCGGTTCGGCGATCAACGGCCAGCCGAGAGATCGAGCGAGGTCGGCGATCGTGGGCGCCGGCGCCCCGAGGTCACCCACATACACGACGCCGCGTTCCGCGTTCCGCACGCGTGCGGCGAGCCAGGCAACGTCGTGGGCCAACGGCGTACGGGCCGCGGGCCGGATGGGAGAATTCTCGATGATCCGTTCGATCGAGATCGGTTCGCTGGGTACCAGCGGCTCGCGGAACGGAAGGTTGAGGTGGACCGGACCGGGCGGATGCGCGAACGCCGTCGCCACTGCCCTCGCGCCACGGTCCCGCCAGACGTCGCCGTCGACGTCTGCAGGAACGGGCGCGTCCTCGAAGGATCGCACGTACCGCCCGTAGAGCTCGAGCTGGTCGATCGTCTGGTTCGCACCGACGCCCCGGAGCTCGGGCGGACGGTCGGCCGTGAGGACGATCATCGGAACGCGTGACATCGACGCCTCGACGATCGCGGGGAAGAGGTTCGCCGTCGCGGTGCCGCTGGTGCACACGACCACGGCGGGCGCGCCGGTCGCCTTCGCGCAACCCAGCGCGAAGAACGCCGACGAGCGCTCGTCGAGGTGAACGTGCGTGTCGATGCCGGGGTGGCGACCGAGCGCGAGTGCGATCGGGGTCGACCGCGACCCCGGTGAGATCGATGCGACCCGGACGCCCCCCGACGCGAGGCCTTCAACGAGCGACCACATCGCGCCGAAGGCGACGTCGGCCTCGCTCACGCTCCGGTGCTCCCGGCGGCGACCAGACCGAGGGCGAGCAGCAGCGCGAAGACGATCTGCAGTCGGGCCGTCGCCACGAGCACGGCGATCAGGTCGCGCCCCTCGGCCACCCCGACGTGCTCGAGCGGTGGGATCGCGAACGGCCAGGCCGCCAGGCCGACCAACGCCGACATCGGCAGACCGGCACCCGAGTCGACGAGGTCGGCGGCGATCCCTGCCACGACCACGACGAACGCCCCGATGACGCAGGCTCGGTACAGCCGTCTCGTCCGCCGGTCGCCAAGTCGAACGGCGAGCGTCCGGCGCCCGGCGGTCGCGTCGGTCGTCATGTCGCGCAGGTTGTTCGCGACGAGGATCGCCACGGCGAGCAGCCCCATCGCCCCCGACGCCCACCAGGCCTCGGCGGTCACGCGTTCCGCGTTCACGTAGGCCGTGCCGGCCGTCGCCATCACACCGAAGAACGCGAACACCATGACCTCGCCCAGACCCAGTTCCGCGTATGGACGCGGTCCGCCCGAGTACAGCCACAACGCCGCCATCGCGACGGCGCCGAGCGGCACGAGCCACCAGGTCGTCGCCGCCGCGAGGGCCAGGCCGGCGACTCCCGCAACCCCGATCGAGACGAGCGCCGCGATCAGCACGGCGTTCGGGGACGCCAGCCCGGACGACGTCAGCCTCGGCGGTCCGAGGCGCTCGGCCGTGTCGACGCCGCGAACGCCGTCGTGGTAGTCGTTCGCGAAGTTCACGCCGACCTGGAGACCCAGGCCGACCAGCAGCGCGGCCGCGAACCGCCACCACACGACGTCACCGGCCGCCGCGGTCCCTACGACGACCGGCGCGATGCTCGCGGCGAGCGTCCGCGGACGCGCCCCGTGGACCCACACCGAGAGCCGCGACGGCGTGCGCTCCGACGTCACGGACGCTTCGGGAACCGGGAGAAGTCGGGGTCGCGCTTGCCCAGGTACGCGTCGCGTCCCTCCTGTGCTTCATCGCTCATGTAGTACAGGAGCGTCGCGTCGCCCGCGAGCTGCTGGACGCCCGCCAGTCCGTCCTGGTCGGCGTTGAACCCGGCCTTGATCATGCGGAGCGCGAGCGGGCTCATCTCCAGGATCCGCCTGCAGATCGCGAGCGTCTCCGCCTCGAGCGACTCGAGCGGCACGACCCGATTGACCAGCCCCCATTGCAACGCCGTCTGCGCGTCGTACTGCTCGCAGAGGAACCACAGCTCCTTCGCACGCTTCAGCCCGATCGTGCGGGCGAGCAGACCGCTGCCGTAGCCGGCGTCGAACGACCCGACCTTCGGGCCCGTCTGTCCGAACGTGGCGTTGTCGGCCGCAACCGTCAGGTCGCAGACAAGGTGGAGGACGTGCCCGCCACCGATCGCGTACCCGGCCACCATCGCGATGACCGGCTTCGGCAGGCGGCGGATCTGGATCTGGAGGTCAAGGACGTTCAGCCGCCCGACGCCGTGGTCATCGACGTAGCCGTCGTCGCCGCGCACGCGCTGATCGCCGCCGGAGCAGAACGCGAGCGGCCCCTCCCCCGTCAGGACGATCACCCCGATCGCCGAGTCCTCCCGGGCGACGTCGAACGCCATCGATAGCTCGAATAGCGTCCTCGGCCGGAAGGCGTTGCGAACCTCCGGACGGTCGATCGTGATCTTCGCGATGCCGTCCTGGGTCTCGTACCGGATGTCCTCGTACTCGCCGGACGCCTGCCACTCCCGATCCACCCGATCCATCAGACCGATCACTCCTAGAGCGTGCGCTCGAACGGTTCGGCTAGGCTACCGCACGTGCTCGCGGCCGCCGACCTCCGCCCCGGCGACCTCATCGCCGTCCGCCTCTCGCCCGGCCCCCGGTGGCCCGCGCTGATCGCGACCGTGTGGGACGCCGGCGCCGCGGTCCTCCCGCTGGACGTACGGATGCCGCCGGGTGAATCGGAGGCCGTGCTCCGCCGCGCAGAGCCAACCGTGATCCTGGAGGAGACCGGTTGGTGGCGGCCCGACGACGGTCTGCCGGCGGAGGGTGAGGTCGTCGCCGTGATCCACACGTCGGGAACCGGAGGTGCCCCGAAGCTCGTCGCGTTCGACCGTCGTGCGATCGACGCGGCGGTCGCTTCCTCGTCGCTCGCGCTCGAGTCGGGTCCGGAGGACGCCTGGCTGTGCTGCCTCCCCCTCGCGCACGTGGGCGGCTTGCTCGTCCTGCTGCGGGCGGTGCTGCTCGGAGCGCCGGTCGCGGTGCACCCGCGCTTCGACGTCGACGCGATCGCCGCGGAGGCGGACGTCGCCTTCATCTCCGTCGTGCCCAGCATGCTCCGACGGCTGCTCGATGCCGGCGTCGACCTCGCACGGTTCCGCAGGATCCTGGTCGGCGGCGCCGCGCTGTCGCGGCAGCTCCGTGGGCGCGCCGAGGCCGCCGGGGGCAACGTGGTCGAGACCTACGGCCTGACAGAGAGCTGCGGGGGCGTCGTGTACGACGGTCGGCCGCTGCCCGGCACGTCGGTCCGGATCGACTCGGAGACGCGCGGCATCGAGCTGCGCGGCCCGACCCTGATGCGCGGCTATCGAGCGGACGCCGCCTCGACGTCGGTTGCGTTCACACGCGACGGCTGGCTCCGTTCGGGGGACGCCGGCCGGTTCGACGGCGAAGGTCGGCTGCACGTGCTGGGGCGGCTCGACGACGTGATCAATACAGGCGGCGAGAAGGTCTGGCCGCAGGAGGTCGAGTCCGCGGTGTCGACGCATCCCACCGTCGCCGACGTCGCCGTAGCCGGCAGGCCCGACGCCGAGTGGGGCGAGCGCGTGGTCGCGTACGTCGTTCCGACCGACCGTGCGGCGCCGCCGTCGCTGGCCGATCTGCGGGACCACGCGGCGAGCACGATCGCGCGCTTCAAGGCGCCGCACGAGCTGGTCATCGTGGACGAGCTGCCGCGGACGGCCTCGGGGAAGGTCCGACGCGGCGCGCTGGCTGAGTCGCCGTGACACCGGCCCCGCGTTGGGCGCAGTTGCGTCCGGCCGGAATAGGGAGCGGTTACGACGTATGGGAGAATCGAGAGACAGCGTGGTCGACGAACGCAACGTGGTTGTGCTCGGGTCCGGGCCGGCGGGGTATACCGCGGCCCTGTACGCGGCCCGGGCCGATCTCGCTCCGCTGGTCCTGAAAGGCCTCGACGCCGGGGGCCAGCTGATGCTGACCACCGACGTCGAGAACTACCCGGGTTTCGCGGACGCGATCCTCGGCCCGGAACTGATGGACGCCATGGAGAAGCAGGCGGCCCGGTTCGGCGCGGAGATGCTCGCGCAGACCGCGACGCGCGTGGACCTGTCGAGCCGCCCGTTCGGGGTGTGGGCGGGCGACCAGGAGTGGCGGGCGAAGACGCTCGTCGTCGCGACCGGCGCGAGCGCCAAGTGGCTCGGCGTGACAGGCGAGGAGAAGCTGCGCGGCCGCGGCGTCAGCGCATGCGCGACCTGTGACGGGTTCTTCTTCCGTGACCGGCGACTGATCGTCGTCGGAGGCGGCGACACGGCGATGGAGGAAGCGGGCTTCCTGACGAAGTTCGCGAGCGACGTCACGATCGTCCACCGTCGCGACGAGTTCCGCGCGTCGAAGATCATGCAGGACCGCGTGATCGACAACCCCAAGATCTCGGTGGTGTGGGATTCGGTGGTCGAGGAGATCCTCGGTGACGCCGCCGTGACGGGCGTGCGGCTGCGACACGTGAGGACCCGCGAGACGTCCGAGCTCGAGACCGACGGTGTCTTCGTCGCGATCGGGCATACTCCCAACACGGCGCTCGTCGAGGGACAACTGGAGTTGTCGGACGGGTACATCGTGGTGCAGGAGCCAACGACCAGGACAAGCGTCCCGGGCGTGTTCGCCGCGGGCGACGTCACCGACGTGATCTACCGTCAGGCCGTGACGGCAGCAGGCCAGGGATGCAAGGCCGCGATGGACGCCGAGCGGCTCCTGGAGACCGAAGGCCACTGAGACGACGAGCCGCGGGCTGCGGGCCGCCGGAGAAGGAGGAACGATGGCGCTGATCGGGGACGTCAACGACCAGGACTTCGAGGACCGGGTGCTCCGGTCCGACACGCCTGTGCTCGTCGACTTCTGGGCGGAGTGGTGCGTGCCGTGCCACATGGTCTCGCCGGTCGTCGAGGAGATCGGACGCGAGAAAGGCGAGAAGCTCCAGGTCGCCAAGCTCAACATCGACGAGAACCCCGAGGTGACGCGGAAGTACGGGGTCATGAGCATCCCGACGCTGATGCTGTTCAGGCACGGCGAGGAGGCGACCCGCGTCGTCGGCGCCAGGGGCAAGGACGCCCTGCTCAAGGAGATCGACGCGCACGTGGCGTGACGGCGTCCCGAACGGCGGGGTTGCCGTTCGGACCCGGCGCTGGCAACCTCGGCGGCCGTGAGGGTGATCCACCGCGGTGATCGGGGCGCCGCCGTGCGCGACATTCAGCATCGGCTGCTGGCGCTCGGCATTCGGATCGACGGCGACGAGCTCGAGGGTGAGTTCGGTCCATCGACCGAGGCCGCGGTCCGTGCGTTCCAGCAGCGACGAGGGCTGCCCTCCGATGGCCTGCTCGGCCCGGACACCTGGGGGCAGCTGATCGAGGCCGGCTACGGGATCGGCGACCGCACGCTGTACCTGCGTTCGCCGTTCTTCCGCGGCGACGACGTGCGAGAGCTCCAGCGGCTGCTCAACCAGCTCGGGTTCGACGCCGGCCGGGAGGACGGGATCCTCGGCGAGCGGACGGGGCAAGCGATCGTCGAGTTCCAGCGCAACGTCGGCATCAGGCCCGATGGAATCGTGGGCCCGGAGGTCGTCCGGGCACTCGGACGGATCCGGCCCGCGGCGCCGGGCCCCAGCCGCGCGGTCGTGCGCGAGGCCGAGGACGTGGCCACGATGACCGCGTCGCTTCAAGGATCGCGGATCGCGATCGACCCGGGGCACGGACCCGACGATCCGGGCCTCGTCGGACCGAGCGGCGTGAGCGAGGCCGAGGTCGTGTTGCTTCTGGCGGCCGATCTCGCCGACGAGCTCGCGATCATGGGGGCGATCCCGAGCGTGCTCCGCAGCGCCGAGGAGACCCCGAGCCCGAGCGAGCGCGCGCGGGGGGCGAACGAGCTGGATGCGGCGGTGTGCATCTCGGTCCACGTGAACGGCGGTGAGCCCACCGCCGAGGGCTGCACCTGCTTCTACTACGGAACCGAGGAGACGTTCTCCCCAGCGGGCCAGCGGCTCGCCGAGCTCGTTCAGGACTCGGTCACGCAGGCGATGGGGCTGAGGGACGGACGGACGCACCGCCTCGCGGTCGCGGTGCTGCGCGAGACCCGGATGCCGGCCGTCCAGCTCGAACCGTGCTTCATCACCAACCCGGCGGAGGAGGCCATCGTCACCGACCCGGCTCGGCGGCGCGAGCTGGCGGCGGCGGTCGCGGCCGGGATCGAGGCGTTCTTCGAGATGGGCGGGCGGCGGACATCCTGGGCCGGGCCTGACTGAGGCCGGCTACGCGGGCTCGATCCGGTCGCGTGCGAGTGCGGCCATGATCAGCCCGAGCACCATGCCGAGCAGCGTCGCCTTGACGGCGCGCTCGACCTCGGCGGACGACGGCGCCTCCATGTCACGATGCTATCGGCCGGCCGAACGGAGGACGCATGCGCTTCTGCCTGATGCTCGAGGGACAGGAGGGCCCGACCTGGGACCAGTGGCTCCGCGTTGCGGAGACCGCAGAGCGCGCGGGGTTCGAGGCGCTCTTCAGCTCGGACCACTACAGCGAGTTCGAGCCGGGTGGCGGTTCGCACGACGCCTGGACGATCCTGGCCGGGATCGCCGCGCGAACGGAGCGGCTGCGCGTCGGGACGCTCGTGTCACCGGTGACGTTCCGCCACCCGTCCGTGCTCGCCAAGGTCGCAACCACCGTCGACCGGATCTCCGGCGGCCGCGTCGAGCTCGGCATCGGCGCGGGCTGGTTCCGCGAGGAGCACGTCGCGCACGGCTTCGCGTTTCCTCCAGACCGTACGCGGATGGAGATGTTCGAGGAGCAGCTCGAGATCGTGCACGGCCTGTTCACGCAGGACACGTTCTCGTTCCACGGCGCGCACTACACGCTCGAGCGATGCCGGTTCGCGCACAAGCCGGTGCAGCGCCCGCACCCGCCGATCATCGTCGGAGGGAAGGGCGGACCGCGCCTCGCCCGGGCGATCGCGAGGTTCGCCGATGAGTTCAACACCGTGGGCGGCACGCCCGAGGATGTCGAGCGGCGCTACGCGAACGTCCGTCACGCGCTCGAGCGGGCCGACCGCGACCCGTCGGAGGTCACGATGTCGTTCATGACCTGGTTCTTCGTGGGCGAGGACGAGGACGCGGTCCGCGAACGGGTCGCGCGCGCACATCCGCGCGAAGCCGCCGACGGGACGCTCGATGCAATGATCGCGGAGCTCGCCAAGGACAACTTCGTCGGGACGCCGGAGCAGGTGGCGGAGCGGCTGTCTGGATATGCGGCGGCGGGCGTCGAGCGCGTGATGCTCAACCACTCGGTGTTCGACGACACCGAGTCGATCGAGCTCCTTGCGACCGGGGTGTTCCCTCTCGTGAAGGCATAGCCCGAGGCGCGCGTCACTCCCCCGTTCGGCTGGTTCCGTCCCAGGCCGCCCACAGGTACCATCACGGGTCCCATGGCCGAGTTCAACGTCGACCCGTACGCGTCACTGTACGCGCGGCGGGCATCGGGGATGACTTCGTCCGAGGTGCGCGCGCTGTTCGCGGTTGCGTCGCGTCCGGACGTCGTCTCGTTCGCCGGCGGGATGCCGTACGTCCAGGCGCTGCCCACCGAGCACCTGCTCGAGGTGGTCGAGTCCGTGGTCGCCGAGCGCGCCGATGTCGCGTTCCAGTACGGCGGGGGCCAGGGTTCGCCCGTGCTGCGCGAGCGGCTCGCGATGCTGATGGCCGAGGACGGGCTCACCGTCGACGCCGAGGACGTCGTCGTGACGACCGGCGCGCAGCAGGCGCTCGACCTGATCGGCAAGGTCCTGCTCGATCCGGGCGACGAGATCGTCGTCGAGGCTCCGTCGTACGTGGGCGCGCTGTCGGCGTTCAGCGCGTACGAGCCGCGGTTCGTGCAGATCGAGCTCGACGATGACGGCATGATCGTCGAGCGGCTCGAGGAGGCGCTGCTGCGCGGCGTGCGGCCCAAGTTCGTTTACACCGTCCCGAACTTCCACAACCCCGCGGGTGTGACGATGTCGCACGCGCGGCGCGAGCACCTCGTGGCGCTGTGCCGTGAGGCCCGGATCCCGATCGTCGAGGACAACCCGTACGGGCTGCTGCGGTTCGAGGGTGAGCACCGGCCGACGCTCCGGTCGCTCGATCCGGGCAACGTGATCTACCTCGGCACGGTATCGAAGGTCTTCTCGCCAGGCGTCCGCGTCGGGTGGGCGGTCGCGGAGCCTGGCGTGCTCCAGCGACTGATCCTTGCCAAGGAGGCGGCCGACCTGTGCGGCAGCAACTTCACGATGCTGGTCACCGAGCGGTACCTCGCGGGCGACACGTGGCGGTCCAACCTGGCGCGGCTCGTCGATGTCTACCGCGCGCGGCGCGACGCGATGCTGATGGCGTTGCTCGAGCACTTCCCTGCGGACGCGCGATGGACGCGCCCCGCCGGCGGGTTCTACGTGTGGGTCACGCTGCCCCCGTACTTCGACACGCGATCGATGCTTGCGGCGGCGGTCGAGCGGCGCGTCGCGTACGTCCCTGGTACCGCGTTCTACGCGGACGGGTCGGGCAAGGAACGGATGCGTCTGGCGTTCTGCTACCCGTCCGAAGAGCGGATCGAGGAAGGTGTGCGACGGCTCGGCGAGCTCCTCGCGGACGAGGAGGAGCTGTACCGGTCGCTGCTGCGATGAGCGAACGGATCGCCGTGCTGGCCGGCGGGCATTCGCCCGAGCGGGAGATATCGCTCCGTTCGGGGCACCGCGTCGCCACGGCGCTGGCCGCGCGAGGGCACGACGCGGCGCTCCTGGATCCGGCCGAGTCCCCGCTCATCGAGACGCTGTCGGAGCGGGCCGCGGCGTGCTGCTACATCGCCCTACATGGCAAGGATGGTGAGGACGGCACGGTGCAGCGCGTCCTCGAGCTTCTCGGCATCGCATACACGGGCACGCCACCGTTCGCGTGTCAGGTCGCGTTCGACAAGGTCCTCGCGAAGGAGGCGCTCCGCGCCGGCGGGGTACGTACGCCGCCGTGGGTCACGATCCAGGCCGCGGCGCTTCGCGACCTGGCCGCCGGACCGATCCTGCACAGGATCGGCGAGCGCATCGGGCTCCCCGTCGTCGTGAAGCCTTCGCGCGCCGGGTCGGCGATGGGGATCACGTTCGTCGAGCGGGAGCACGACCTGCCCTCCGCGGTGATGAACGCCCTTTCGTTCTCGGACGCCGTCATCGTGGAACGCAAGGTCGTCGGGGCGGAGGTCGCCGTCGGGATGGTCGGCGACGCCGCCGACCCGCTACCGCTCGTCGAGATCGTCCCCAAGTCCGGCGTGTTCGACTATGCGGCGCGCTACACGCCCGGCACGACCGAGTACTACGCGCCGGCACGGGTCAGCGACGAGGTGACCGCGGCGTCCCGGGACGAGGCGACCAAAACGTTCCGCGCGCTGTCGATCCGCGACGTCGGTCGCGCCGACGCGATCGTCGACGCGGATGGCACGCCCTGGATAGTGGACGTCAACGTGTCGCCGGGCATGACGGATACGAGCCTGCTCCCGATGGCCGCGGCGGCGGCGGGCGTCGACCTGCCGGAGCTCTGTGATCGGATCGTGCGTCTCGCGCTGTCGCGGCGCGTCCGTGGATAGTCAGGTAACTTGACGAGCTGTTAATCGCCCGGGGCTAAGCCAGGGCCAGAGCCGACGATCTCGGAGACGATCCGCTCGAGGTCATCGGCCGACCCGAACTCGATCACTATCCTCCCGCGCTTGCGGCTCATCTGGATCGTGACCCGGGTGGCGAGCTGCTCCGACAGGACCTCCTCGACCTCGCCGAGCGAGCCCTGATCGCCGGGCGCAGCCACCTGCCTGGGCGCCTTCGGCGCAGGCGTCGCGGGCTGGTCGAGGTAGGTCCGCACGAGGTCCTCGACGTCGCGGACCGTGAGCTCCTCGGCGGCGGCGCGAAGGGCGAGCGTCCTCTGCGCGTCGGCGTCGCCCAGCGATAGCAGCGCCCGACCGTGACCCGCCTGGAGCTTCCGCTCCGCGAGGAGCTGCTGGACCTCCGCCGGGAGCGCGAGCAGGCGGATCGTGTTGGCGATATGAGAACGCGAGACGCCGAGCCGCTCGGCCAGCGTCTCCTGCTTGAGCCCGAGCTCCTCGAGGAGCTCCCGAAAGGCCTCGGCGAGCTCGACCGGGTTGAGGTCCTCGCGGTGGATATTCTCGATCAGGGCCTCTCGCAGCGCGTCGGCGTCGTCGCTCTCGCGGACGACCACCGGGATCGTCGCGAGACCCGCGAGCTTGGCGGCGCGGAGCCGGCGCTCCCCCGCGATCAGCTCGAACCCGTTGGGGGCCTTGCGCACGACGATCGGCTGGAGCACGCCGACCTCGCGGATCGACACGGCCAGCGCCTCCAGCGTCTCGTGCTCGAACGTCGACCGCGGCTGCCTCGGGTTCGGGGCCACCGCGCCCACCGGGACCTCCAGCATTCCGGCGCCTTCCTCCACAGCCCCGGGGATCAGGGCCGAGAGGCCACGTCCGAGCCCCCCACGCTTCATCGTCTGCCTCCTCTGCGGAACAGGCCCCAACGACGACCATCAGCGTCGTCGTCGTCGGACGTCTGGTCTGGTTCCGGAGCCGCCGCGCCGGCAGCGTCCGCGTTCCCCCAACCCTCGATCATGATCACGTCGCGCCCCTCCGAATCTTCGTCACCCGGAGATGGCGCGCCCGCCGGTACGTCCTCGGTGTCCACGCCAACCGGAGCCACAGGCGCGACGGGCTCGCGCTCGACGACGGGTTCAGCCTCGATGTCCTCGACGTCGGCTGAGGGCTCGTGCTCGCGAGACTTCGAGACGAGGTCATCCTGCGCTTCCGGTGGGACCGCCCGCGTGCCCTCCTTCGCCTCGGCGGGCGCTCCCGTCTCGTCGCTCTCGGGCTCGGCAAATGACTCAGTCCCGTCCTCCTCGCGCCGCAGCGGCCGCGGTGCCCGTGCCGGGACGCCGGTCGGGACCGGCTGGATCGGCTCCACGACGATCGTCGGGAGGTCGTCGAAGACGGGGAGCGGCGCGTCGATCGGCGGTCGGGAAACGACCTCGCGTGCCAGGTCGCGGTAGCACTCGGCGCCACGGGAACGTGGGTCGTAGACGGTGATCGGGAGCCCGAACCCGGGCGCCTCCGACAGTCGCACCGTTCTTGGGATGATCGTTCCGTAGACCAGGTCGCCGAAGTACTTCCTGACCTCCTCGACCACCTGCTCGGAGAGCTTGGTCCGAGGGTCGAACATCGTCATGACGATCCCCGTCAGGCGAAGCTCAGGGTTGACGTTCTGCTGTACCAGGCGCACGTTCCGCAGCAGCTGCCCCAGGCCCTCCAGCGCGTAGTACTCGCACTGGATCGGCACGATCAGCTCCTCGGCCGCCGCCAACGCGTTGATCGTCAGCAGCCCGAGCGAGGGCGGACAGTCGAGCAGGACGAAGTCGAAGCCAAGCGATCCGGCGCCGTCCCGCAGGGGCTCGAGCGCCCGCCGCAGGCGCATCTCGCGCGAGAACTGGCTGACGAGCTCGATCTCGGCACCGGCCAGGTCGATCGTCGAGGGGATCGCGAACAGGTTCTCCAAGGGCGTCTCGATGATCGCGTCGCGGACCGGCCCGTCCGCCGAGAGCACGTCGTAGACGGTCACCTCGCGCGCCTCATGCCTGATGCCAAGCCCGGTCGAGGCGTTGCCCTGGGGATCGAGGTCGATCACGAGGACCCGCTTACCGCGCTCCGCGAGCGCCGCTCCCAGGCTGACGGCGGTCGTACTTTTGCCGACGCCACCCTTCTGGTTGGCGACGGCGATGATCCGGGTTCGACCACCCTGTGCGGAGGCCTGGGGGTCGGCGGGTTTCCAGGTCACAGGCGGACTCGGGAGGCAGGCGCCCCCCTTCCGAGCCGCGAGGCGAGGACGATCCACGCCGCTGCCCGGACGGCGGAGCGAACGGTCACAGAACGCTCATGATAACCAGCGGCCCTGCGCTTGCAAGCACGGGCGGTGGCGGCACCGTCCGGACGGCCGCTGGAACGGGCTCTAGACCCGCCGCCTCGACTCGGCGGCTCCGCGTGGCGCCGGCGAAGTACACGAGCCGGCCGCGGGGCTCCAGGAGCGAGACGGCCGCCGCCCAGGACGCGCGCAGCGGGGCGAACGCGCGGGCCAGGCACGTCGCGGCCCGGATCCCTTGCCGGACGGCTTCGTCCACGCGCGCGTGGACCGGCACGGCGTTCCCCACGCCGAGCGCGTCGCACGTCAGCTCGAGGAAGGCGACGCGGCTGCGCTGCGCCTCGAGCAGGGTCACGGTCACATCGGGCCTCGCGATCGCGACGGGGATTCCTGGGAGCCCGGCCCCGGACCCCAGGTCAACGACGAACGTCCCCTCCCGAACCAGCGGCGCGGCGCGCAGGGAGTCCACGACGTGCCGCTCGAGCGCCCCCTCCGCGTCGCCAGACGCGATGAATCCCAGCGGGGCCGCGCGATCCCGGAGCAGTTCCGCGTACTCGGTCAGGGCCGCGCTGGAGCCCTCCGTCAGCCGGAGGTCGAGCTGCTCTGCTGCCTCAGCGAGAGGGTCGCGTTTCACGTGAAACACGACCTTGAGCCCGCCACCGACGAGCTTGTCACGCCGGGCGGATAACGACCCGCCGGTCAGGATCCTCGCCGCGGCTGATGCTCTCCGCTCCCGGTACCGTCGCCACGGCGTCGTGCACGATCTTCCGTTCGAAGGAGTTCATCGGCTCGAGGGCCTCCTCGCGCCCGCTGCGGACAACCCGCCGGGCCACGTCACGTGCGTGGGAAGCGAGTCGTGCTCGCTGGCGCTTCCGGTAATCCTCCACGTCGACGACCACTCGCGGCCGGAGCCCCGTCCGCTGGGCGATTACCATCCGAGTGAGCTCCTGGAGCGCGTCGAGGGTCTGGCCGTGGCGCCCGATCAGAAGGGCCATGTCGTCGTCCGCCTGGTCCTGATCCCCGTCCTCGCCGACCACGCCGAGCACGTCCAGGTACATCGTCCCGTCGCGCACGGCCGCCTCGACGTCCGCCTCGAGCCCTAGCCGTTCGAGCAGCCCCTCGAGGAACTCGGCGCCGACCTCCGCCTGCTCGTCCAGCTCCTCGTCGACGTCGGCGACGCCGCCTCCACCCTTCGTCCGCACCCGGACGACCGCCTCCTGCCCCCCGACACCGAGGATCCCGCCGCGTGGCTCCTGGAGGATCTGAACGACGACCTCTTGCTCACTGGCACCGAGCTCGGCCAAGGCCGCCTCAACGGCCTCCTCAACGCTTGGGGCGCTTCTTTCGACTTCCTGCACCGCTGCCTCCGGACCTGCGCTGCCCTGACGAGCCGCCGCTGGGCTTGGGCTTCGGCGGGGGAGCGCCGTCCCCGCCATCCCGACGATTGCGCTCGTCCTGGGCTCGCTCCATCAGGGAGGACAAAGACGCGAAGATCCCGCCGCGCTTCTTCTTGCCGTCGGCCCGGGCGGCCAGCGTCTCGGCCGTCGGTCGGTTCTTCAGCATGAAGTATTGCTGCCCCATCTGCCAGAGGTTCGACGTGGTCCAGTACACGACGAGGCCCGCGGGGAAGAAGATGCCGAACACGCCGAACATCAGGGGCATCAGCCTCATGAGCTGCTGCTGCTGCTGCGACGAAGCGCCCGGGGGACTGGCCCTCTGCATCTGCCGCTGCTGGAAATACGTCGTGGCGAACATCGCCGCCGCGAACAGGTAGTAGGGGATCTGCTCAGGCACGGAGTCGGCGCAGCTGACCTCGTAGACGACGGGCGTGGCCTCGAAGGGGTAGCGCGAAGGAACCTCAGCCGTCTGGTTCCATGCGCCGGAGGCTGAACAGAGCAGATTCATCCCGAGGAATGTCGTGCCGTGCACGGGGGCGGCCGGGACGACGTACCGTTCGTTGCCCTCCTCGTCCTCCCTGAGTTCCGCCCCCTGGGGCGGCGACGGGCGTGGGCCGGTCGACGGTTCGGGGATCTGTGGCTCGATCGCCTGGTACAGCGACGAATCGCTCGGGAGGTGGACGGGATACTGCGGGAACCGGATAACGGAGTACATCGCGATCAGGATCGGGAACTGCAGCAGGACCGGCCAGCAGCCCGCGAACGGATTCACCCCGTGCTCGCGATACAGCTTCATGATCTCTTCCTGCTGCTTTTGCTTGTTCTGCCGATGCTTCTGCTGGATCTGCTTCACCATCGGCTGGATCGCCTGCATGTTCTGCATCGAGCGGATCTGCTTGATCCCGAGCGGCAGCAGCACCAGGCGGATGAGGATCGTCAGGACGATGATCGTGATCCCCCAGTTGGGGATGACCTCGTAGATCGCGGCCATGACCGAGCCGAGCCCGTCGAGCAGCCATTGGAATGCGTCCAGGGCGAGCATTACTTCCCTGTCTCCGACTGTGCGACAGCGTCATACGCCTGGGCACGCCGAGGCGGCACGCGGTCGAGACCACCGGCCGTGAACGGCCCGCAGCGAGCGATCCGCCACACGGCCATCGCCGATCCCTTGAAGGCCCCGTGGACGCGGATCGCCTCCTCCGCGTAGTGCGAGCAGGTCGGGTAGAACCGGCACTGGCCGCCCAACCAGCCCGAGAGCGTCGCGCGGTACATCTGGATCAGCGCGATGACGGCGAAACGCACGGGCGCCCCGGCGAGCCAGACGGCGCGTCGGAGCCCGTTCACGGGCGGAGCACCCGTGCGTGGGTGAGCAGGTCGTCCAACTCGGTCACCAGGTCCTGGGTTTTCTTGCGCCGGATCGCGGCTCGCGCGACCAGCACGACATCGTTGTCGTCTCCTGCCCGAGGGGACAGCTGCTGCCACGCCGCCCGGAGGACCCGCCGCGCTCGATTCCGAACCACGGCGCCGCCCACCCGACGGCCCGCGACGAACGCGACCTTCCCCGAGCCGGGCGCGACAAAGGCTACCACCGCGCTTCCCCGGGACGGCCGGCCCTCGCGCAGCACACGGGAGACATCCAAGCGGCGCCCGAAAGGGCGCTCAGCCCGCGAGCCTGGAGCGGTGCTTGGCACGGCGGCGGGCAAGGATCGCCCGCCCGGCGCGGGTCCGCATGCGGACGCGGAATCCATGGGTCTTCTTGCGCCGCCGGTTGTTCGGTTGGAAGGTTCGCTTGGACATCTGTGCCTCGTGGATTCGTCGGCGTGGCTCGTCGCCGTCCGATCGGCAAAGTATACGAGACCCATCGATGCAGCCCGGACGCGGTGTCGCGAGAAAGACCGTCAAAACGGCGCCGTCCCCGCTCGTGTGGAAAACCCCGGTGCTATATTGCGGCCCGCCTTCCCCCCGCCCGGCCGCGCGGGCATCGGTGAACGTTCCCCAGAGGGTTTCCACAGCTGTGGAAAGGTGTTGTGGATCGCCATGGCTCTTGCATCCTTCAAGGACGCGCCCGAGGCCGCCGAGCGTGCCTGGGCCAGTGTTGTTGCGCGAGCGCGCGAGGAGCTGCCCGAGTCGTCGTTCGCGATGTGGTTCTCGGACGTCCGGGCCGTCGGTCTCCGCGAGGACGTCCTCGACGTGCACGCGCCGTCCGAGTACGTTCGCGAGCGGCTCGCCAGGCACTACCTCGACCTGATCCGCCGCGCCGCCGCCGACGCGCTCGGCCGGCCGGTCCAGATCCGCCTCGAGGCGTCCCCCGAGCCCGCGCGGGCGGTGACCATCCCCGAGGCCGATGTGTCCGCACCGGCGCCCGCCGTCCGCCCGCCGCCCGTAATCGACCGGACGCCCGCGCTCGGTGCGCCGGGCCTGCCCTTCCCGAACTACACGTTCGAGACGTTCGTGCCAGGACCGAGCAACCGCTTCGCGCACGCGGCCGCGATGGCCGTCGCGGAGGCGCCGCCCTCCAAGGCGTACAACCCGCTGTTCGTCTACGGCGGCGTGGGCCTCGGCAAGACGCACCTGCTCGTCGCCATCGGTCACCACATGCACCGCCTGGGACCGCGCCTGCGCGTGAAGTACGTGACCAGCGAGAGCTTCATGGCCGAGTTCATCAAGGCCGTCCGCGAGCGGCAGGGCTACCAGTTCGCGGCGCGCTACCGCGACGTCGACGTGCTCCTGGTCGACGACATCCAGTTCCTGGCCAAGCGCGAGGAGACGCAGACGGAGTTCTTCCACACGTTCAACGCGCTGCACGAGAAGGAGCGGCAGATCTGCATCGCGTCCGACCGCCCGCCGCAGGAGCTCGGCATGGAGGAGCGACTGCAGAGCCGGTTCCGCCTGGGCCTGTGCGTCGATGTGCAGCCGCCCGACCTCGAGACGCGGATCGCGATCCTGCAGCTCAAGGCGCAGCGCGAGACGGTCCGCGTCCCCGACGACGTCATCGAGTTCGTCGCCAGCAAGTTCGACCAAAACATCCGCGAGCTCGAGGGCGCGCTCGTGCGCGTCGTGGCGTGGAGCGACCTCACCGGACACCCGATCAGCCAAGAGCTCGCCGAGCACGCGCTCGAGGATCTGCTGCCGCAGGCCGAGGCCGAGATCCCGCCGGCCATCATCATCGACGAGACGGCCAAGTACTTCGGTCTCACGATCGACGACCTCACGTCGCACAGCCGGTCACGACCGCTCACCACAGCGAGACACGTCGCGATGTTCCTGATCCGTGAATGTACGGGCGCGAGCCTTCCCAAGATCGGCGAGATGTTCGGGGGCCGGGATCACACCACCGCCAAGCACGGCATCGACAAGATCGACCGGTCGCTCCGCAACCGCGAGCCGGTCTACCGCCAGGTGCAGGACCTGTCCCGCATCATCCGGAGCCGGGCGAGGAACCTGTGAACACCGCTGTGGATGCCGCGGGACGCCGGGTGGGAACGACCGTGGGCAGGCGCCGACTGTCCACAGGCGTCCACAGCGACTCCAGTGTCCGAGGGGTGTCGTACGCTGCGCGAGGGCCGGTTTTCCCGGTTCCCACAGCCCCTACTACTACTGGTTTGAAAAAGAACGCTCAGGAGATGCAGCGAGGGGGTGGATAGGTGAAGTTCCGGTGTGACCGAGATGCGCTCTCCGAGGCGCTCCAGATCGTCCAGCGCGGGGTCTCGACGCGTCCGGGGATACCAGCGCTCACCGGTGTGCTGATGCACGCGGGTCCCGAGGGGTCGCTCACGCTCACGACCACGGACCTCGAAGTGTCAGCGCGCCTGTCCGTCGACGTCACGATCCAGGAGGAGGGCGCGGTCTTGGTGCCGGCGCGCCTGCTGGCCGACACGGTCAAGAGCCTGTCCGACGCCCCGGTCGAGTTCGACGCCGACCAGTCGCAGGCGCGGATCCGATGCGCCGCCTACGAGGGCTCGTTGCGCCTGCTGCCCGCCGAGGATTTCCCGTCGATGCAGCCGCCCGCCGGGATCCGCCTGACGGCGGAAGCGGGCGGCTTCGCGGAGTCGGTGAACCAGGTCGCGAAGGCCGCGTCGAAGGACGAGGCGAGGCCGGTCCTGACCGGCGTGCTGCTCGAAGTCTCGCGCGAGGGCGTGACGCTCGTCTCGACCGACTCGTACCGCCTGGCCGTGCGCGAGCTGATCGCGACCGCGGCCGGCGAGGCGAAGGCGATCGTGCCGGAGCGAGCGCTGTCAGAGGCGGGCCGGGCGGCGGCGGCGCTCGACAAGGGCGAGGTCGAGCTCTTCGTGGCGGAGAGCCAGGTGTCGTTCCGGATCGGACAGCTGTCGCTCACGTCCCGGCTGATCGAGGGAGAGTTCCCGAACTATCGCGCGCTTTTGCCCGAGGCCTACGAGAACCGTCTCACGGTCTCGAGGCAGCAACTGATCGACGCGGTCCGGCGGGTAGGGCTGCTCGCGCGCGACACGTCTCCGGTGCGGCTCGAGTTCAACGCCCTTGGCGTCAAGCTGTCGTCCAGCTCGCCGGACCTCGGTCAGGCCGTCGAGGCCGTCGAGGCCCGGTACGAAGGCGAGGACATCACGGCGGCGTTCAATGCCAACTACCTGATCGACGGGCTGTCGGTCGCGACGGGGGAGAGCGTGCGGCTCGAGGTGCGAGACGGCCTGAAGCCCGGCGTCGTCCGCGGCGAGAACGAGTCGTTCACCTACCTCGTGATGCCGGTTCGCCTCCCGACCCCGGTTGGCTGATCTGGAGACGGAGTGCGGCTCGCGTGGCTCGAGCTCCTTGACTTCCGGAACCACGCGCGGACCGAGCTTCGTGAAATCGGGAACGGGCTGATCACGGTCGTCGGCGCCAACGGCGTGGGCAAGACCAACCTGCTCGAGGGCATGGCGTTCCTGTTCTTCTTGGCCTCGCCGCGGTCATCGTCGACCGAACCGCTCGTCCGTCATGGGGCCGACGCCGCCTACACGCGCGGCGAGGTCGAGACGCGCGACGGACGGGTGCTGGTCGAGATCGAGATCCCCGCCCGCGGCGCCAGCCGGGTCCACGTGAACCGCAAGGCCGTCCGCCGCAAGCGCGACCTCCGGCGGCAAGTCCGGGCCGTCTTCTTCGCGCCGGAGGACCTCGACATCATCCGGGGTGACCCGGGCGCCCGGCGGCGGTTCGTCGACGAGGCCGTCGTCGAGCTGTGGCCGCTCAAGGAGTCGGTGATCACGGCCTACGACAAGACGCTCCGCCAGCGGAACCGGCTGCTGAAGGACTGGGAGGGCCGCGGCGCACCGCCGGGGCTGGATACGTGGGACGGCGAGCTCCTGCAGGCGGGCGTCGCGCTGATACGGCTTCGCCGCTCCGCGGTCGATGCGCTCGCGCCCGGAGCGGAGGAGGAGTTCCGCGAGCTCTCCGGCTACGGCCTCGAATGCCGTTACCTGCCGAACGTCGATGCGCCCGACGAGCGCCTGGAAGAGGCGTTCGCCGAGCGGCTCGCCGAGCGGAGGCCGGACGAGCTGGTGCGCCGCACGTCCCTGGTCGGCCCTCACCGCGACGACCTCCACCTCGCCGTGCGCGACCTGCGCGCGCGGGCGTTCGCGTCGCACGGAGAGGCCTGGGCCGCCGCGGTGTGTTTGCGCCTCGGTCTGGCGGCCGCGATCGCGGGCGAGGTCGGAGAGCCGCCCGTGACCCTGCTCGACGATCCGTTCTCTGCGCTTGACCCGGCCCGCCAGCGGCGCCTGGCGGAGCGGCTGCCCTCGCGCGGGCAGGTGGTGATCTCCGTCGCCGAGGAGGCGCACGTGCCGGCGAACGCCGACGCCGTCTGGGACGTCTCGGATGGGGCCGTGTCCGCCCGGGGAGGTGCGTGATGCCGTCGTCGAAGGGGTGGCGCACCCGCAAGGACGAGCGCACGATGCGCGACACGCCGATCGGCGACGTCGTCGAGGGGCTGCTACACGAGCCGGTCTTCGCCCGCGGCCTCCCGATCGGCCGGCTGGCGACCACGTGGACCGATGTCGTCGGCCCGCGACTCGCGAAGGAGTCCGCTCCGGTGACCCTCGACGGGGGTGTGCTTACCATCGTCGCGAGCTCCGGGCCCTGGGGCGCGCAGGTCCGGTTCCTCGCCGAGGAGATCCGCCGCCGGACCAATCAAGCGCTCGGCCAGGACATCGTCGCACGGGTGGCGGTGGTGGTCCGTCCGGAACCCCGGGAACCGTTGTGACGTAACGCTTCTCGGGGAAACGTCGACGGGTCCGGCGGACCCCCTCGATTGGTAGAATGAGCAGGCGTTCTCCCCGCGAGGGCCCCCTCATCGACGCGAGCGGTTGTCTCGTCGCGTGGGGTCCGTGCGCGTGGCAGGGTCCGGAGGTTCGTTGGCGACAAGGAAGCGGGAACTGAACACAGGCGGCGGCTACACCGCCGCGGACATCACGGTCCTGGAGGGCGTCGAGCACGTACGTCTGCGCCCCGGCATGTACATCGGGACCACGTCCAGCCGGGGGCTCCACCACCTCGTCTACGAGGTCGTCGACAACTCCGTCGACGAAGCGATGGGTGGGTTCGCGGACAAGATCGTCGTCACGCTGCACAAGGACGGCAGCTGCAGCGTGACGGACAACGGGCGCGGCATCCCCGTCACGCCGATCCCCAAGGCCAAGGACCGCAGGCCCGCCGTCGAGGTCGTCCTGACGACGCTGAACGCCGGCGGCAAGTTCGGCGGTCGCGGCTACCGGATCTCGGGCGGCCTGCACGGCGTCGGCGTCTCCGTCGTGAATGCGCTGTCCGAGCGGCTGATCGTCGCCGTCGAGCGCGACGGCTCCGTGTGGACGCAGTCGTACGCGCGGGGCAAGAGCACGGGCAAGCTGAAGCAGGGCAAGCCCACCCGGAAGAGCGGCACGCTCGTACAGTTCTGGCCCGACCCGGAGATCTTCGAGGAGACGGCGTTCGATCGGAAGATCCTGGCGGAGCGGCTCCAGGAGCTCGCGTTCCTGAACAAGGGCCTCGAGATCCATCTGATCGACGAGCGGGAGGACCAGCCGGTCAAGGAGATCTTCAAGGCGACCGGAGGGATCGTCGACTTCGTGAAGCACCTCGCCACCGGCAAGGACACCGTTCACAGCAAGATCATTTCGATGGAGGCCCGCGAGGAGGACTCGCAGGCCGACATCGCGCTGCAGTGGACCACGGGCTACTCCGAGTCGCTCTACTCCTTCGCCAACACGATCAACACGCACGAGGGCGGCATGCATGAGGAGGGCCTGAAGAAGGCGCTCACGAACGTGATCAATCGCTACGCCCGCGCCAAGGGCCTCCTCAAGGAGAAGGAGGACAACCTGCTAGGTGAGGACGTGCGCGAGGGTCTCATCGCCATCGTCAGCGTGCGGCTCCACGCCCCGCAGTTCGAGGGCCAGACCAAGACCAAGCTCGGGAACACGTCGATGCGCTCGCTCGTCGAGACGACGGTCAACGAGCAGCTGTCGACGTGGCTCGAGGAGCACCCGGGCGACGCCAAACGCATCGTGGCGAAATCGTCGCAGGCCGCCAAGGCGCGTCTCGCGGCGAAGCAGGCCCGGGACCTCACCAGGCGCAAGTCGTTCCTCGAGGGCGGCGGCCTTCCAGGCAAGCTTGCCGATTGCCAGCTCACCGATCCCTCTGCCACCGAGCTCTATATCGTCGAGGGCGATTCGGCGGGCGGCTCGGCCAAAGCGGCGCGGGACCCGGCAACACAGGCCATCCTTCCCATCCGAGGCAAGATCCTGAACGTCGAGAAGGCCCGGCTGCACAAGATCCTCGAGAACGTGGAGATCCAGGCGCTGATCACGGCGATCGGGACCGGCGTCGGCGACGAGTTGGATCTCGACAGGGCGCGGTACCACCGGATCGTGCTCATGGCTGACGCCGATGTCGACGGGGCGCACATCAGGACGCTGCTTCTGACGTACTTCTTCCGATACATGCGCGAGCTCATCGACGCGGGATACGTCTACATCGCGCAGCCGCCCCTCTACCTGCTGAAGGAAGGCAAGGACGAGCGGTATTTCTACACCGAGCGGGAGTGGGACCAGTACCGCAAGCGGGTGGACGGGGAGAAGAAGCTCGACCCGCAGCGGTTCAAGGGCCTGGCCGAGATGGATGCCGAGCAGCTGTGGAACACGACCATGGACCCAGAGCGCCGGACGCTGCTCCGCGTGACGCTCGAGGACGCCGCGATGGCCGATCGGCTGTTCACGATCCTCATGGGCGAGGACGTCGCCTCGCGCAAGGAGTGGATCGAGGAGAACGCCGCCGACGTCCAGAACCTGGACGTGTAGTGCCCCACACGAGGAGTCGCCAAGCCTAGATGTCGCAGCAGGGGTTCTTCGCCGGGCGGGTTGAGGACGTCCAGCTCGAGGACGAGATCCAGCGGTCGTACCTCGACTACTCGATGTCGGTCATTGTCGGGCGCGCGCTGCCCGAGGTGCGCGACGGTCTGAAGCCGGTCCATCGGCGGATCCTGTGGTCGATGCTCGAGGGCGGCCTTCGCCCCGACCGTCCCTATCGCAAGTCGGCCTGGGCGGTCGGCGAGGTCGTGAAGAAGTACCACCCACACGGGCTCGAGGCCGTGTACGACTCGCTCGTTCGGATGGGACAGGACTTCTCGCTGCGGCACCCGCTGATCGATCCCCACGGGAACTTCGGCTCCGTCGATGGCGATCCGCCAGGCGCCATGCGCTACACGGAAGCGCGTCTGGCTCCCATGGCGCTCGAGATGCTCCGAGACATCGAGGCGGAGACCGTTGATTTCATCCCGAACTACGACGGCTACGAGATGCAACCCACGGTCATGCCGGCGCGGTTCCCGAACCTCCTCGTGAACGGCTCGGGCGGCATCGCGGTCGGGATGGCCACGAACATCCCGCCACACAACCTCGGCGAGGTGATCGACGGGGTCATCCATTACATCGACCACCCCGAGTCGAAGCCGCGCGATCTCATGAAGTTCGTCAAGGGCCCCGACTTCCCGACCGGTGGGATCGTGATGGGTCGCGACGGGATCAAGGAGGCGTACGAGACCGGACGGGGCTCGATCCGGGTCCGGGCGGTCTGCTCGATCGAGGAGGCCTCGAGCGGCCGGCAGCGCATCGTCGTTACCGAGCTGCCCTACCAGGTCAACAAGGCGCGCCTCGCCGAGAAGATCGCCGACCTTTACAACACCCGGCGGGTCAAGGAGATCGCCGACATCAAGGACCACTCGAGCGGGCGCGAGGGCATGCGCCTGGTGATCGAGCTGAAGCGCGGGGCCAACCCGCAGGTCGTGCTGAACCAGCTGTACAAGCACTCGCAGCTGCAAGATAGCTTCGGCGTGATCATGCTCGCGCTCGTCGACGGCGTTCCGCGCACGCTGAACCTGGCCGAGATGATCGGTTACTACGTCGACCATCAGATCGACGTCGTCACACGACGCACGCGCTATCAGCTCCGCCGGGCCGAGGAGCGGGACCACATCGTCCAGGGTCTGCTGATCGCGCTGCAGAACCTCGACGTGGTGATCCGGATCATCCGCGCGTCGCGGGACGCCGAGGAGGCGCGGGGCAAGCTGATGCAGCAGTTCAAGCTAAGCGAGATCCAGGCCAACCACATCCTCGACATGCCGCTGCGCCGGCTGACCCGTCTGGCGCGCGAGGAGCTCGAGCAGGAGCACAAGGATCTGCTCGCCCGGATCCGATACCTGAAGGGCCTTCTCCGGGATCCGAAGAAGATCCGTGGCGTGATCAAGGACGAGCTCGTCGAGATCAAGGAGAAGTACGCGGACGCGCGCCGGACCCAGCTGAAGGCCGACGAGGGGGAGCTCGACGTCCAGGACCTGATCGCCGAGGAGAACGTGGTCATCACGGTCTCGCGCGCCGGCTACGTCAAGCGCCAGCCGCTCGAGAACTTCCGTCGGCAGGGCCGTGGCGGCAGGGGAATCCGTGGCGCCGACCTGAAGGAAGAGGACGTGATCAGCCACGTCTTCACGACGACCACGCATCATTGGCTCCTGTTCTTCACGACAAAGGGCAAGGTTTATCGGGTGAAGGTGCACGAGGTGCCCGAGGCCGGGAGGACGGCGCGCGGCACGTACGCGGCGAATCTGCCCGGCGTCTCGATCACGGGTGATGAACACGTCTCGGCGGTCATCGACCTGAAGGAGTACGTGGAGGGCCGGTATGTCCTGTTCGCCACGAAGAAGGGCATGATCAAGAAGACGGCGCTCCCCGAGTACGACTCGCCGCGCACAGGCCTGGCCGCGATCAACCTTCGGACGGGCGACGAACTGATCGACGTGCGCCTCACGGACGGCAAAGACGACGTGTTCCTCGTGTCCCGCAGGGGCCAGGCGATCCGGTTCAGGGAGGGTCTCGTGCGCCCGATGGGGCGGCAGGCGGCCGGCGTCATCGGGATGCGCCTGGCGGAGGACGACGAGGTGATCGAGCTCGGCGTCGCCTCGCAGGGACAGGAGCTGATCAGCGTCACCGAGCAGGGCTACGGCAAGCGCACGCCGCTCAGGGACTACCCGCTCAAGGGCCGGGGCGGCAAGGGCGTGATCGGGCACTCGCTGACGAGGAAGACCGGCCTGCTCGCGGGCGCGTTCGTCGGCTCCAAGGACCAGGACATGTTCGTGATCTCCTCGAGCGGGATCGTGATCCGGGTGGCGGCCGGCGACATCCGCCGCGTGGGCCGCGCCAGCCAGGGCGTGCGGACGATGCGGGTCGAGGAAGGCGCCCACGTGGTCGCGCTCGCGCCCGTGATCTCGCAGGCCGAGGAGGAGTAACGGCCGGCTCCTCCGGCGGCCCGACCCCGGCGACGGTCCAGCAGCGCCACGGACCCACCACCGGGCCGCCCCGGTCAGGTTGTGAGAGCTTTGGCGCAACCGCTTTGGCGGGTAAGGGTTGTTGCCGAAGCCCTCCAGGGCGTGTACGAATCGGGAGATCCCATGTCCCAGCGTTCGGATCCACCAGGGCTGACGGCCCGGCCGGGCACGCTTCCGGCCCGGCCGGTCGAGGCCGTGCCCGCGGCGGACGACCGGCGGCGTTTCGGCAGACGGCCCCGGCAGACCCGCGTTGTGATCCGCAAGGTGGGTCCCTGGTCGGTCTTCAAGTTCTCGCTGATCTTCTACTTCTGCATCATGCTCGTCGTGCTGCTGGCGCTCGGGATGCTGTACTGGCTGCTCGGCGCGATCGGCGCGATCGAGTCGGTCACGCGCCTCGCGCAAGACCTGTTCGCCGATGACGACTTCCAGATCCACGGCGACTGGCTGTTCACGCGCCTCGGGTTGATCGGCCTGGCGATGGTCGTCGTCTGGTCGCTCATCAACGTGTTCGTCACGTTCCTGTACAACCTGATCTCGGACGTGGTCGGCGGGATCGACGTCACGCTCTCGGAACGCCGCTGAACGCCGGTCGGGCGCGTGCTGACGCCGGTCCGGCACGCCTCCAAGCGCACGATTGACGCCTTGCGCGAGGGGGTCCTACCCTGGATGGCGGTCGAGTTCGCAGGAGGTCCTCGGCCGGCCTCGGGCCTGTAGCTCAGCTCGGTTAGAGCGCATCCCTGATAAGGATGAGGTCGTTGGTTCAAGTCCAACCAGGCCCACAGAGGAACCGTTGACCTTCGAGACTTTCTCGCCCCCGCTGGCGGATGAGGCAGCAACGCCGGCTACCTGAGATGAGTTCGTTCGCAGCTTGCTTGCGTATAGGTAACGCCTCGGTGGTTCACGAGAGCGTCGTCGCGAGGCTGAACACCGACGTTGGATCACCGGGCTTCCGCGCAGGGCGGGCGTTCGGGAAAACGAAACGCCGCCGCCATCCAGCAGGCCGGCGGTCGCGCGTCGGCCAGACGTGACAGACTGACGGCCACAAAGGATGGGATCAGGGGACAGGGTCAGCGCCAACGCGCACCGGAAGGAGGGGATCCCATGGGCGAGGAGACCGGCGAGAAGAAGCGCGGGTTCTTCGGCAAGCTGATGCGTATCGCGTTCATCGCCGCGATCATCGCGGGGGTCACGGCGTTAATCAAGCGCCGTCGCGGACAGGACTTCGACGACAGCGAGTGGCAGGAGCTGCCGCCCCCGTCGGGCGGGTAGTCATCCGAGACC
>JBKPHM010000058.1:0-61130 GCA_046729855.1 Actinomycetota bacterium
GAGTACCAGATGTACGCGGACGGCGAATGGTGCGTGTCGGAGAGCGGGGCGACGTTCGATGCGACCAGCCCGTCGACCGGCGAGGTGCTCGGCTCGGTCCCCGAGGGCACGCGTGAGGACGTCCGGCGAGCGGCCGAGGCCGCGAACCGAGCCTCGCCGGCATGGGGTGGCCTGTCGGCGTTCGACCGCGCGTTCGCGATGCGCCGGGTCGGCGCGGCTATCGAGGAGAGGCGGGAGGAGCTCGCCGAGACGCTGACCCGCGACCAAGGCAAGCCCTTCCGCGCCGAGGCGCGCGACGAGGTCGAGGAGCTAATCAGGTACTTCTACATGGCCTCCGAGGACGCCACGCGCGCCGAGGGCCTGATCCCGCCGTCGGTCGACGCCAACAAGCGCGTACTCGTGCAGCGGGTCCCGAGGGGCGTCGTTGGCGTCATCAGCCCGTGGAACTGGCCGTACACGATGCCGGCCGAGATCGTCGCGCCGGCCCTCGCGTACGGGAACGCCGTGGTCCTCGCACCGGCAGCGTCCACCTCGGTCTGCGCGGTGGAGTTGGCGCGGTGCATCGCGGAGGCGGACATTCCGCCGGGCGTGTTCAACCTGGTAACGGGGCTCGGTCCTGTGGTTGGCGACGAGGTCGCCTCGAACCCGGCGACGCATGCCATCGGGTTCATCGGCTCGATCGCGACCGGGCATCGGGTCGCCGAACGGGCTGCCGGCAAGGAGCTCCTGCTCGAGATGGGCGGCAACGGACCGCTCGTGGTGCTCGAAGACGCCGATCTCGACCGAGCCGTGGCGGCCACGCTCACCGCGTGCTTCCTGAACGCCGGTCAGAGCTGCACGGCGGGCGAGCGCATCCTGGTGCACCGCGACGTCCACGATCCGTACGTCGAGAGGCTCCTCGCGGCGATCGCCTCCGAGGTCACCTTGGGCGATCCGTTCGACGACGCGACGACGATGGGGCCGCTGAATAACGCCGGCGTCGTGGACAAGACGGAACGGCACGTCGAAGATGCGGCGGCCCGCGGCGCCGAGGTCATCGTAGGCGGCAAGCGAGCGCCGCGACACGGCAGCGACCTGTTCTTCGAACCCACGGTCATCGACGGCGTGACGGACGAGATGGAGATCGCGCGCGAGGAGACGTTCGGGCCGGTGGTCCCGATCGGCACGATCTCGTCCGAGCAAGAGGCGATCGACATCGTGAACCGGTCGCCGTACGGCCTGCTCTCGGCGGTGTTCACGAAGGACCTCGCCCGCGGATTGCGCTACGCGGAGGCCGTCCGGGCGGGCTGGGTCAACGTGAACGAAGGGACCAACTACTGGGAGTCGCACCTGCCGTTCGGCGGCCGTGCCGGTTCCGCGAGCGGGGTGGGGCGCGTGGGTGGACGCTTCTCGATGGAACGGCTGACCGAGCTCAAGACGATCGTGATCGACGTCTCGTGATCATCGGGGCGCGGCCGTGAGGTTCCGCTCGCGCGGCGGGACGCGGCTGTTCTTCGCCGCGGACGTGCACGGTTCCGAGCCGACCTGGCGCAAGTTCGTCAACGCGGCCGCCTTCTACGGGGCGGATGCCCTGATCTTCGGCGGCGACCTGATGGGCAAGGCGCTCGTTCCGATCGTCCGGGCGAACGGCGGGCTGCGCGCCGAGCTGCAGGGCGAGCCCTACGAGCTCGATGGGGCGGCCGAACTGCGCGCGTTCGCCGACCGAGTGGCGACGCTGGGGCACTACTGGTGCGTCGTCGACGCGGACGAGCTCGCAGCGATGCGGGACGACCCCTTGCTCGTGGAGGGGCGGTTCGTCGAGCTCGCGCGGGAGCGACTCCGTTCCTGGACCGCGTTCGCGCTCGACCGCCTTGCGGGCACGGGCGTCCGGCTCTACGTGACGGGCGGCAACGACGATGCTCCGGCCGTGCTGGAGGTCCTCGACGACGTTGACGGCGAAGTCGTGGTGGCGTGCGAGGGGGCCGTCGTCGACCTTGACGGGTCTCACACGATGGTGACGGTCGGCGTGTCGACGCCGACCCCCTGGGATACCGCACGGGAGGCTCCCGAGCAGGAGATCGCCGCATTGATCGAGCGCGATGCGGCCGTCGTGCCGGATCCTGCCCGTTGCGTATTCAACCTGCACTGCCCGCCGAAGGGGACGCTGATCGACGAGTGCCTGAAGCTGCGGACCGAGGGTCTCGCTCCGGGCGAGCTGCCACGCCCGATCCGCGAGGGCGGCCGGTTCGTCACGACGCACGGCGGCAGCGCCGCGGTTGCGGACGCGATCGCCAGGTACCAGCCGGTCGTGGGGCTGCACGGCCACATCCACGAGTCGCCCGGCCGCGTGTCGATCGGCCGGACGCGGTGCTTCAACCCGGGGAGCGAATACGCGCAGGGCAGGCTCGAGGGCGTGCTGGTCGAGATCGCCGGCCCGGACGTGCTGACCTACCAACACACGTCCGGGTGACCGTTGCCCGTCTTTGAACCGCTCGATTGCTGACGCAACGCGGGATGGGCGACCATACGGCGATGCGAGACCGGGCGCGGACCGTCGTGATCGGTGCCGGCATCGTCGGAGCGAGCGCCGCCTACCACCTCGCCGAACTGGGCGACGCCGAGGTGCTCGTCCTGGAGCAGGGGCCGCTGTTCGAGACCGGCGGGTCGACATCCCATGCGCCGGGGCTGGCCTTCCAGACGAACCCCTCCCGGATGATGTGCCGCATCGCGCAGGAGTCGGTCGCCCTGTACGCCTCGCTGGACCTGGACGGCGAGCCGTGCTGGTACGGCGTGGGCGGGATCGAGGTGGCGACGACGCCCGAGCGGATGCGCGAACTCAAGCGCCGCCTCGGCTTCGCGCGCTCGTACGGCCTCGAAGGTGCGGAGCTCCTCACGCCCGCCGAAGCGGTCGAGCGGATCCCGTTGTTGGGCGCGGATCGTATCCTCGGCGCGTACCACGTCCCCACGGACGGGATCGCGAAGGGCGTCCGGATCGCCGCCGCGCTCGGGCGGCGCGCCGAGGCGCGGGGCGTCACGTTCGAGGCCGGCGTCGCCGTCGCGGGGTTCGACGTGCGCGACGGACGTGTCCACCGCGTCCGCACCGATCGTGGCGACGTCGAGTGCGAGCGGGTCTTGCTCTGCGCGGGGATCTGGGGGCCGTCGGTCGGAGCGCTCGCCGGCGTCCCGATCCCGCTCGTGGCAGTGCAGCACCAGCTGGTCTGGACCGACCCGATCCCGGAGCTCGCGGGCGAGACGCGCGAGGTCGTCCACCCGATCCTGCGCCACCAGGACATGGCGATGTACTTCCGCCATCGGCAGGACCACTACGCCGTCGGCAACTACAAGCATGAGCCGATCGTCACGGCGCAACGCGAGATCCGTCGCCCCGGCGGCGCGATGCAGCCGTCGTTGATGCCGTTCACCCCTCACGACTTCGAGGTGGCCGAGGCCGAGGCCGCGAGTCTGCTGCCGGCCCTGCGTGGCCGGATGCGGCCGTCGGACCCATCGCGCTCGATCAACGGAATGTTCTCGTTCACGCCCGACGCCGGATCGATCGTCGGTGAGTCGTCCGAGGTCCGGGGGTTCTGGGTCTGCGAAGCCGTCTGGGTGACCCACGCGGCCGGCATGTCGAAGCACGTCGCCGAGTGGATGACGGAGGGCGAGCCATCGATCGACCTGGCGGAGGCCGACGCGAACCGCTTCTACCCATATCAGACGACGCCCCCGTACGTGCTCGAGCGCGGGAAGCAGCAGTACCGCGAGGTGTATGACATCATCCACCCGCGCCAGCAGATGGCACGCCCTCGCAAGCTGCGACTGTCGCCCTTCTACCAGCGACACGTCGACCTCGGGGCCGAGTTCGTCGTGGGGGCCGGGTGGGAGCGCCCGCAGTGGTTCGAGGCCAACCGTTCGCTCGTCGCGACGCACCCGTGGGAGACGCGCGACGAATGGTCGGCCGGGTTGTGGTCGCCGATCGAGGGCGCGGAGCACCTGGCCACGCGTTCGACGGTCGCGATGTTCGACATCACGCCCTTCGCGAAGCTCGACGTCGAGGGGCCAGACGCGCTCTCGTACCTGGAGCGGATCTGCGCGAACCGGATCGACCGTCCGGTCGGCTCGATCGTCTACACCGCTATGCTCACGCGACACGGCGGGATCCGGTGCGACCTGACCGTCACGCGCAAGGACGACGAGCTGTTCCGGGTCGTGACCGGTGGCGGGTCGGGGCAGCACGACCTCGCGTGGATGCGCGCCCAGCTCCGGGACGGCGAGCGCGTCAGGATCACCGAGCGGACCGGGTCGCTGTTCGCCCTCGGGCTGTGGGGGCCGAGGGCGCGTGACGTGCTGCAGGCCGTCACCGGCGTGGACGTCGGGAACGAGGCCTTTCCCTACCTCACGGCCCGCTACCTGAACGTCGGCGAGGTCACGCCCGTCTGGGCCCAGCGGATCTCCTACGCGGGCGAGCTGGGGTGGGAGCTGTACGGCCAGATCGCGATGGGCGACCGGGCCTGGGAGGTCTTGTGGGAGGCGGGCAACGACCACGGCGTCGCCGCGGCGGGCCTGGGCGCCTTCGACTCGCTCCGGCTAGAGAAGGGCTACCGGCTCTGGGGGCAGGACATCGACACGGAGCACGATCCCCTGGCGGCGGGGCTCGGGTTCGCCGTTGGCTGGGACAAGGACTTCCAGGGCAAGGAGGCGCTCGAGCGGATCCGCGATGCGGGAGGGCCGGCGCGCCGCCTATCGTGCATCGTCTTCGACGATCCATCGGTCGTCGTCATGGGGAAGGAGCCGATCCGTCACGGCGGGCGGTTGGTCTCATATGTGACGTCGGCCAATTACGGCTACTCGATCGGCCGTGGCATCGTGTACGGCTACCTACCGGCCGAGCTCGCGATCGAGGGAACGGCGGTCGAGGTCGAGTACTTCGACGAGTGGTATCCGGCGACCGTAGCATCCGATCCGCTGTGGGACCCGAAGGGGGAGCGGCTGCGGGCCTAGCCACTGGCCGTGATGGCATCCGAACGTTCGAGGAGCCGAAGGGAGTCGACGTGGCCGTCGTGAACGATCCGAGGATCCTGCTGTACACGCGCATCCGCAAGTCGCCGTACTTCCATGCATCACGCAAGCACGGCGTACAGCGGTACAGCGTCTACAACCACACGTACCATCCGCGCCACTACGGCGACCCGGTGAAGGAGTACTGGCACCTCGTCAGCGACGTCACGCTGTGGGACGTGGGGGTCGAGAAGCAGACCCAGATCAAGGGCGCCGATGCGTTCGACCTCGCGAACATGATCGTCCCGCGCGACCTGTACAAGTGTGCGGTCGACCAGGCGAAGTACGTCTTCATCACGGCGCCCGACGGCGGGATCCTGAACGATCCCGTGCTGCTCCGCGTCGCGGAGGACGAGTTCTGGCTGTCGCTCGCCGACAGCGATGTGAACCTCTACGCGCTCGGCATCGCCGCGGCCAAGGGCATGGACGTCACGGTCCGCGAGATCGACGTCGCACCCGTCCAGATCCAGGGCCCGAACGCGAAGGAGGTCCTCGTCGAGTTGTTCGGCGACACGGTCCTGGAGATCCCGTACTACGGCCTCATGCAGACCGAGCTCGACGGGATGCGGGTCGTGATCTCGCGCACCGGCTACACCGGCGAGGTCGGATACGAGATCTATCTCCACGACGCCACCGTGCATGGCGAACGGCTGTGGAACACCGTGCTCGAGGCCGGACGCCCGCACGGGCTCGAGGTGATCGGGCCGTGCCACATCAGGCGCATCGAGGGAGGCATCCTCGCGTTCGGGGCCGACATGTGGTACGAGAACAACCCCTTCGAGGTCGGCTACCACTACACGTGGCTGGTGGACCTCGAGCAGGAGGCCGACTTCATGGGCAAGGCGGCCCTGCGGCGGATCAAGGAGCAGGGCGTCCGCCAGAAGCTGGTCGGCGTCGACATCGAGGGCGAGCCGCTCGGCTCGTACATCGACAACGAGATGATCGACTTCTTCCCGGTGTCCGTGGACGGACGCACGGTCGGGCGCGTTACGTCGGCCTGCTACTCCCCCCGGCTCGAGAGAAACATCGGGTTCGCGATGCTGCCAACCGACGTCACCGAGCTCGGGACGGAGCTCCAGGTCGATACGCCCGGCTCCGGCCGGGTCGCTGCGCGGGTCGTGCGGATGCCGCACTGGGATCCCGAAAAGCAGATCCCGAAGTCCTAGCGAGCGCAGCGCTCCACGTTCCGCGCGGATATCCGCGAGGATGTCCGCGTGGACGAGCAGATCCGGGCCCAGCGCCTCGCGATCGCGGCACGGCCGGAGGCGGTCGCGTGAGGTGGCTCGCCACGCTCGGCGGCGCGGCGATCGTGCTGATCGTGCTCTGGGACGCCTTCGAGACGGTCCTGCTCCCGCGGCGCGTGACGCGCAGGCTGCGGCTCTCGACGACGTTCCAGAAGACGCTCTGGCAGCTGTGGTCTGCCGTCGGGCGTCGGATCCGCGGGCAGGCGCGTCGCGAGACGTACCTCGGCACATACGCGGTGCTCGCGCTGATCGCGTTGATCGGCGTGTGGGCCGTCGGCCTCGTGATCGGGTTCGGGCTGATCCAGTCCGGCGCCGGGACCCGCATCTCGCCCGCGCCGGGATCTGGCGGCGGGCTCACACAGGCGCTGTACCTCAGCGGTTCGGCGCTGTTCACGCTCGGCATCGGCGACGTGGTCCCGCTGACGGCGTGGGGAAGGTTCGTCACGGTCGTCGAGTCGGGCGTCGGCCTGGGGTTCGTTGCGGTGCTGCTCGCCTACCTGCCGGTGCTGTATCAGTCGTTCTCGCGGCGCGAGGTACGGCTGTCGATGCTGGACGAGGTCGCCGGCTCGCCGCCGCGGGCTATCGAGATGCTCCGTCGCGCCGCAGCCCGCGAGAAGGGCGGCGAGGAGCGGGCGGCGGACTTCTTCCGGGACTGGGAGCTCTGGTCGGCGGAGATCCTCGAGTCGCACCTGTCGTATCCGCTGCTGGGGTACTTCCGATCACAGCACGACAACCAGTCGTGGCTGGCCGCGATGACCTCGATCCTCGACGTCTCCGCGATGTTCGTCGCGGGGACCGGCGGCCAGCCGGCCGCGTACGCACGTCGGACATTCGCGATGGCGCGGCACGCCGTCGTCGACCTCACCCAGGTGTACGGGCTGCGACCGGCCGCCGACGGGGTGCCGAGAGTACGCGCCGAGCACCTCGACGAGATGCGGGAGCTGTTCGCGTATGCCACGATCGCGTTCCGCGATCCCGAGGAGGCGTCGATGCACCTCCGCGAGCTGGTCGCGGGCTACCAGCCGTACGCCGAGGCCCTGGCCGACCACCTGCTGATGCCGCTCCCGCCCGTCGAGGCGCCGCCGGAGCCCGAGGACAACTGGCAACGCAGCCCGTGGGAGGTCTTCAGGCCCGAGCGGAGGGTACGCCGATGACGGACGCGGACGCGACCGAGATGCTCGCACTCGAACGCCGGGACTGGCGCGAGATCGAGGATCTGATCGGGAGCCTCACGCCCGAGCAGATCGAGCGGCCCGGGTACTTCCCCGAGGGGTGGTCCATCAAGGACCTGATCGGCCATCTCGGCAGCTGGCTCGCCGAGGCCGGCGTCGCGCTCGAACGGATGCACGGCGCGACATACCGTCCAGACGAGTTGGACATCGACGCGAAGAACGAGGAGTTCCTCGAGGCGCTTCGGCCGCTCACGTGGCGAGAGAGCCGCGCCCAGGCCGAGTCGGCGAGGGCGAGGATGCTCGGCAGCCTCCGTTCGCTCCCTGAGATCACCGGCGACGCGGCCGAGTGGGTGGACAAGGCCGGACCGGCGCACTACGAGGAGCATCTGCCGCGGCTTCGTGTGTGGGTCGGCGCCCTGCGTGGCGATCGGTGACCCCGGGTCGGCCGTCAGTCGGCGCGCCGGCGGCGCCGAAGGGTAGGGTCGGGCGCCATGTGCATGTCGTCGGCCCCGCTGCGTCCCACGGGAGCGAGGCCGCAGTGAGGTTTGCGTGGCGACGGCGACGCCGCCTGCCGATCGGCGTGCGAGAGGCGCTCGGCCGGATCGTCGCGAACACGCGGTTCGAGGTCATCCCGCTCAGGAACGTGATGGAGCGCGCGCGCTCGCTCCCGGCCGGTTCGGTCGTGACCGTGACGGCCTCGCCGGGGAGAGGCCTCGAGCGGACGATCGAGGTCGCCTCGGGGCTGGCGGCGCAGGGGCATCGGGCGGTCCCGCATCTCGCGGCCCGCATGGTCCGCGACCGACGCCACCTCGAAGATCTGCTGGCGTCGATCCGCGAGGGCGGGATCCGTCGCGCGTTCGTCATCGGCGGCGACGCGACCGAACCGGGCGAGTATCCGTCTGGACTCTCGCTGCTCCGGGCGATCGCCGAAACGGGCCACGAGTGGGACGAGCTCGGCGTGCCGGCGTACCCGGAGGGACACGTCGCGATCCCGGACGAGGCCCTGTTGGCGGACCTTGCCGCGAAGCAGGAGCTGGCGACGTTCATCGTGACGCAGCTGTGCCTGGACGCGGACGCGATCGTGCGGTGGACGGCAGACGTCCGGCGGCGGGGCATCCGGCTTCCGGTCCTGATCGGCCTCCCCGGTCCGGTCGACGTCCGCAGGCTCGTGAACATCGTCGCCAAGACGGGGGTCGGCGACGCGCTGGGCTACGTGCGGAAGAACCGCCGAACGATCGGACGGATGCTCGCGCGCGGCGGGTTCGAGCCGGACGGCCTGCTGGCGCAGCTGGGACCGGCGCTGAACGACTCCGCCGGGATCACCGGCATCCACCTGTTCACGTTCAACGAGGTGGACCGATCCGTCAGGTGGCGGGACGAGACCGTTCGAACCACGTGACGAGGTAGCCGGCGAACGACGGCCGGACGAACAGCCGCGTCATGCCTTCATGCTCTTGGAGCAAGACCGCGACGCGGGCGAGCAGCGTCTGCGCGCACATCCCGGCGCGCCACGAGCGCGGATGCAGATCGAGCCCGCATCCGGTCGACAGGCGCTCGAAGCGGTCGGCCGAACGCAGTTCGACCGCGACGCGGTTCGACGACACGTCGATCAGGCTGTGGTGGATGCCGCCGAGGAGCGATGAGAGCTCATCCGCGAAACCTCCGACGACGAGCCATTCGTCGGGGCCGAGCCAGAGGATCTCGCGCTCACCGTCGGTGAGCCATGTGTTCGGTTGAGCCGGCACGGCGAGCGGCGCGAGCGATGGATCCAGCCGTAGCGACCACTGCGGCAGGAACGGCACCTCCGCGGCGCGGATGGAGGCGAGCGCATCGGTGTGCGCGGTGAGCGGGCTCCATCGGAGCGCGTCACCCGTCACGGCGGGTCCCCTCGGGGTCGTAAAACACGGGCTCCGTCACCGTCGCGGCGATGGTCCCTTCTGCGAGCGGCGCGTGGACGGTCGACCCGATGCGGTCGCGCCCGCCGGCCAGCAGTCCGAGCGCGATCGTCCGGCCGAGCGTGGCGCTCCGGTACGAGGACGTGACGTGTCCTGCCATCGGCATCGGGATCCGGTCGGTGTCCTCGAGGACGAGCTGCGCGCCCTCGGGGAGCAGCGCCTTCGGGTCGTCGGAGGCCAGCCCGACGAGCTGCTTGCGATCCGGCCTGGTCGCGTCGGCGCGCCACAGCGAGCGGCGGCCGACGAAGTCATCTTTCGTCATGTCGACGAGCCGGTTCATGCCGAGGTCCGCCGGGGTCACCGTCCCGTCGGTGTCCTGCCCGACGATCACGAAACCCTTCTCGGCGCGGAGCACGTGCATCGCCTCGGTGCCGTACGGCGTGATGCCGAACGGCTCGCCCGCCGCCATCACCGCCTTCCACACGTGCGGGCCGTTCCAGCCGGACACCAGCACCTCGTACGACAGCTCGCCGGTGAAGCTCACGCGCGCGACGCGCGCGGGGACGCCCGCCACGGCGCCGTCGCGGAACGTCATGAACGGGAACGCGCCCGGCTCGAGGTCGACGTCGGTCCCCGCCTCGGCGAGGACCGCGCGCGCCTTCGGACCGGCGATCGCGACGTCGGCCCACTGCTCGGTGACGCTCGTGCAGTACACGCGCAGGTCGGGCCACTCGGTCTGGAGCCACTCCTCGAACCGATCGAGCACCATCGCGGCTCCGCTGGTGGTCGTTGTGACGAAGAACCGGTCCTCGGCCACGCGCATCGCGACGCCGTCGTCGACGATCATCCCGTCGAGCCCGAGCATCAGGCCGTATCGGATCTGCCCTACCTTCAGGTTCGACACTCGATTCGTGTACATGCGGTCGAGGAACACGCCCGCGTCCGCGCCGACGATCTCGATCTTGCCGAGCGTCGAGGCGTCGAGGACCCCGACGCTGCTTCGCACCGCCAGGCATTCCCGGGCGACCGCGCGCTCGAGGTCCTCGCCCGCTCGCGTGAAATACCGGGGCCGCTTCCACTGCCCCACGTTCTCGAAGACCGCGCCGTGCTCGTCGTGCCACTCGTGGATCGGCGTCGTCCGGACCGGGTCCAGCAGCTCGCCTCGGTACGGCCCGGCAAGGACCGCGTACGGTACCGGCACCGCCGGAGGCCGGGCGCTCGTCGGACCCTGGGCGCCCGGGTCGGCGCCGAGGAGGTGGTTCACGATCTCGGCGGTCAGCACGCCCGAGATCCGTCCCTGGTCGATCGCCGTGCCGATATACGTCGCGCGCTTGACGTGTTCGACCGAGGTGAGCCCGGCGTCGAGTGCGGCGGCGATGTCGGCGATCGTCTGATCGCGCTGGAGATCGACGAAGTGCCGCGAGTAGTCGTCGGCCGGCACGAACCAATACGACGCGTCGGCCGATACGTCACCGGCCGCGGCGCCGACGATGCTCAGCCACGGCGGCCCCTCGCCGTCCGGCACGAAGCAGGCGCGCTCGGCGTCGAACCGCACGCCCCCGCCGATCGCGCGCCACAGCGCGATGTTGGGGTTCCATCCGCCCGAGACCAGCATCGCGTCTGCCTCGACCATCCGCCGTTCCCGGCCGGGGCCCTCCAGGTGTACGGCGTGGAGCCGGTCGTCGCCCTCGGTCCCGCGGACCGTCCATCCGAGGAGCGCTTCGGGCGCCTCCCATCCGCCGCCGACGTCGGGATCCTGGCGAGGATCGATGACCGTCACCTCCGCGCCGGCATCGCGGAACGACGACGCGACGTCGTACGCGGCCGTCCCGGCCGTGAAGATCACGACCCGCTCGCCGTAGCGAACGCCGAAGCGATGCAGGTACCCGTCGGCCGCCGACGCGAGCATCACGCCGGGCCGGTCGTCGTCGGCGAACACGATCGGCCGTTCCGTGCCTCCGGTCGCAAGAACCACGCGCCTCGCGCGAACGTGCCACAGCCGCTCGACCGGCATCGCTCGCTCGTGCACGATCGCGTATCCGTCGTCGTACAGCCCGAGCGCGGTCGCTCGCGAGAGGTACGTCACGCCTTCCGGGCGCCCGCTCGTGTCCGACTCGGTGAATCGTGCCGCCTGCTCGACGAGCAGGACGCGGTCGCCTCGCGCCGCTGCCGCCTCGGCCGCGACCAGCCCGTCGTGGCCGCCACCGATCACCAACAGCTCGACGTGGACGTGGCGGTGTTCGACCCGCGGCTCGGGCGTCCCCTCGTGCAGGCGCCCGACCCCCGGCCGGCTGGACGCGACGAGCCCGTCGACTACGTCTACCGTCGTAGCGGCGACGATCGGGTCGAACCACGGCTCGGTGACCTCGACGAAGCCGTTGGGCTCCTCGACGCCACCCGAGTACACACCGCGCGATCGCCCGAGCACCGGTGAGCGGAACCCGCCAACGATGTCGTTCGCCAGGAGCGCCGAGGCGAGCGTGTCGCCCTCGAACGCCTGGTACTCGACGCCGTCGAACCGGATTGCGATCGGCTCCGTTCGGTCGATCCACGAGCCGCCATCGGGCAGCCGCCAGCTCACGGCGGTGGATCCTCGCCGATGCGGTACGAGGCACGGATCCGGTAGGTAGCGGTATTGCGGACGACGCTGAACCATCGCCGGCAGCCCGCGGCGTGCATCCACCGCTCGGACCACCAGCCCTTCGGGTTGTCGCGCATGAACAGGTAGTCCGCCCACTCCTCGTCGGAGAGGGCGTCGGGATCGCTCGGGTACCGGACGTGCGCTTGACCGCCGTAGCGGAACTCGACCTCGTCGCGCGGACCACACCACGGACACGGGATCAGCAGCACGTCAGCCCGGGTCCTCGTTCGGTCCGCGGCGCTCGAAGCGTTCGATGCCGTCGAGGAACACGACGATGTTCGGCGCTGCTCCGACCGAACATCAGTGGGCTACCGCGGCAGCGCCGTGCTCGTCGATCAGCGTGCCGGTCGTGAAGCGCTCGAGGGCGAACGGCCGTGCAAGGTGCCCCGGCTCGCCCTTCGCAACGAGCTCCGCGAAGGCCCAGCCCGATCCGGGCGTCGCCTTGAAGCCGCCGGTTCCCCAGCCGCAGTTGAGGTACAGGCCGTCGATCGGGGTGGTCGAGATGATCGGCGAGGCGTCCGGACAGACGTCGACGATCCCGCCCCAAGTCCGCAGCAGCTTCGCGCTCGCGAAGATCGGGAAGAGCTCGACGGCCGCTCCAATCTGCTGCTCGATCACGTGGAACGAGCCGCGCTGACCGTACCCGTTGTACGCGTCGATCCCGGCCCCCATCACGAGCTCGCCCTTGTCGGCTTGCGAGACATACACGTGGATCGCGTTTGACATCACGACGCAGTCGAGCAACGGCTCGAACAGCACCGATACGAGCGCCTGGAGCGGGTGCGACTGGAGCGGCAGGCGGAGCCCGACCATCGATGCGAGAACGCTCGTGTGTCCGGCCGCAACCAGCGCAACCTTGTTCGCCCGAATCGTGCCGCGGGTCGTCTCGACGCCCTCGACGCGCCCGCCGGCCCCGCGGAGGAACCCCGTGACCTCGGCATGCTCCACGATGTCGACGCCAAGCTCGGACGCGCGCGTCGCGTATCCCCACGCGACCTTGTCGTGCCTCGCGGTGCCGCCCCGGCGCTGCAGCGTCGCGCCCACCACCGGGTACCGCAGGCGCGGCGACGTGTTCACGATCGGGCAGAAGGCCCTGACCTCGTCGGGTGTGAGCCATTCGGCATCGACACCGTTGAGCCGGTTCGCATGCGCACGCCGCATCGACGAACGGACGTCCCCGAGGTGGTGCGCGAGGTTCAGCACGCCTCGCTGGCTGAACTGAAGATCGAACCCGAGGTCCTCCTCGAGCTCCTCCCACAGCTTCAGCGAGTGCTCGTAGATCGCGGCGCTCTCGTCCCAGAGATAGTTCGAGCGGATGATCGTCGTGTTCCGGGCCACGTTCCCGCCGGCCAGCCACCCCTTCTCGACGATGCAAACGTCGGTGATCCCATGGTTCTTAGCCAGGTAGTACGCGGTCGATAGCCCGTGCCCACCACCGCCGACGATGACGACGTCGTAGGACGGCCTGGGTTCGGCCCGTCTCCAGTAGTGGGTCGCTTCGGTCGGCATGTGGTCGGAAGCCTGTCGGCCGACGCGATGCTCGTCAAGCTACCCTGCGGCGCGGGCGGTACCTCCCACGGAGCTGCCAGCAGGGCTCCCCGACGAGCCGAAGGCCGACCCCGAGTGACTCGCCGTACGACTCCGCGCCTTGACACGTTGCTTGTGTGCCGCCTAGCGTCGCACGCGTTGCGCTGCACGGAAGGCGCTCGAGCGCAGAGGGGATCGACGCGGTGACCTTGCCGGCCCGCGGGGCGGACGGCCGGGTGGTCGCCGCGCGTTCCGTATCCGGTCCACGCGGATCCGCTCCTGCGTCCTCGCGAGGATCGCGCGGCAGATGATCGACACCGCGGCAGCCGGATCGCATCGATCGGGTTCGTAGAGCGCACGCCACCTCGGGGACGATGCCTCCCCTGGGTACCAACGGGCCTTCAGCCCGACGACCGACCGTTCCACAGGAAGGAAGCGCACATGAGCGTTGGGTGGGGCCGCTATCGGAAGCCGGTGGCATCGATGATCGATGCCGTCGGGCGAACGCCGCTCGTTCATCTTCGGCGGCTCTCGCCGGAGCGGCGCGAGATCCTGGCGAAGGTCGAGTGGTACGGCCCTACGGGGTCGGTGAAGGACCGCATCTACGCCTACATGGTCCGCCGCGCCGAGGAGCGCGGCGATCTGAAGCCGGGCATGACGATCCTCGAGGTCACGACCGGGAACGCCGGTATCGCCTGCGCGGCCGTCGCTGCGATGGAGGGCTATCCCTGCACGATCGTGATGCCGGAAGGCATGAGCGAGGAACGGAAGAAGCTCATCACGGCGTACGGCGCGGAGCTGATCTTCACGCCGGGCGGCGAGTCGGATATCGACCTCGCGCTCGCGCAAAAGGACGAGATGCTCGCGACCGCGCCCTGGGCGTACTGGGTCCCGGCCGAGTTCGAGAACCCCGACAACAACGAGGCCCACGCGCTGACGTCGGGACCGGAGATCTGGGAGCAGACGGGTGGGGAGCTCGACGCCGTCGTGGCGGCCCAGGGGACCGGCGGCTGGATCAGCGGCGTCGCCCACCACATCAAGCGGATGAAACCCGACCTCAGGGTGTTCGCGGCGGAGCCCGCCGAGTGCGCATTGATCTCGGAGCGGAAGTGGGGCACGCACGGGATCGCCGGCATCGGCGACGGCATCATCCCGAAGAACCTCGATCTCGCCGCGATGGACGGCATCGTGAAGGTCTCGACCGAGGAGGCGCTCGAGACGGCACGTCGGCTCGCACGCGAGGAGGCGATCCTGTCCGGCCCGTCGGGGGGCTGCAACGTCGCAGCGTGCCTGAAGGTCGCCGCGGCACACCCGGAGCTGCGACGGATCGTGACGCTGATCCCGGACACGGCGATGCGGTATTTCTCGGGCGCGTTGTTCGGCGAGCGGACGTACGTCGAGGTCCCCGAGCGCGACCACGAGCTGGACGGCTACTCCGAGGAGATGCTCGACAAGCACGCCGACCGGCTCGAGGTCCTCGGCTGACGTCGCGCCGACGCGCTGGGCACGTTCGCGACCGGGTCACTCCCGGCGATCGGCATCGATGAGATGTGGCGGCTCCTCGCACCACATCACCAGTACTCGGCCCGCGCGCGAATCGTCCTGCACGAGGTCGATGACAGCCTCGGCAACGTCCGAGGGCTGCAGCAGCCGCGGGACCTGCGCCTGCTCCTGCGTCGTCATGGCCGCGATCTCCCGCTTCACCTCCTCGGTCTCGATCCAGTGCGGAACCACGCAGTTCACGCGGACGTGGTCCTCCTCCGCGAGCGGCGCGAGCGTCGCCGTCAGGCGGATAAGACCGGCCTTGGCCGCGGCGTACTCGGGGGAGTCGTGCACCCGGTACCCGAGCCCGGCGCCCGACGCGACGTTCACGATCGCGCCTCCGCCCCGCCGGCGCATGGCCTCCAGGGCGGCCTGGATCGCGAGCATCGGACCTCGAAGGTTGAGATCGAGCGCCGCCTCCCAGTGCTCCGGCCGGCAGTCCGGGAAGTGAGGGGCGCGCGTGCCGCCGGCGTTGTTCACGAGGATGTCGACGCCGTCGAACGCGTCTTCGGTTGATGCGACCATCGCGCGGATGTCGTCACGAACGCGAAGGTCGGCCCGGACGAACGACGCGCGCCCGCCCGTAGCGCGGATCTGGTCCACCGTCTCTCGTCCGCCGAGGGGATCCATGTCGACGGCTGAAACCGCGGCGCCTCGGCGCGCGAGCGCGAGCGAGATGGCCCGCCCGGTGCCCTCCGCGCCCGCTCCGGTCACGATCGCCACCCGCCCTTCGATCCTCATGTCTCCTCCCTGTGTGCGTAGGAGCGCCCTCGCTTCACCTGATGTTGACGAAGTGCGCCGACATGGATGCAATCGGGTCGCGCGACGCTCCTTGAACGGCGGTTCAGCATCGAGCGTATGCTCGGCGCAGGAGGTGACCGTTCGGGATGACGTATCCGATGACCGACGAAGATCGGGACATCCAGGAGAAGACTCGTCGCTTCGTCGACGCCGAGCTGATCCCCTTCGAGGAGCACGCCGAGATGCACGAGGGCATGCTTCCGCCGGGCGTCGAGGACCGGCAGCGGCAGATGCTCCGCGAGCTCGGCCTGTCCGCGATCAATATGCCGAAGGAGCTTGGCGGCGACGGGCTGACGATGTTCCAGCAGGTCCTCGTGTCGGAGCAGATCGGCCGGGTGACGAACGCGCTCGGATGGATCCTCGGGACCGGACCGCTGTGGGCGGTCGAGGTCTTCACGCCCGAGCAGATCGAGCGATACCTCAAGCCGATCGTCCGCGGCGAGTCGCACGAGTGCTATGCGATCACGGAGCCAGGCGCGGGTTCGGACGTCGACGCCATCGAGGCGACCGCGAAGCGCGACGGCGACCAGTACGTCCTCTACGGCCGGAAATGGCACGTCACGTCGTTCAACATGGCGAACGTCGTGTTCTTCCAAGGGCGGCTGGTCGGCGGCGAGCACGAGGGCGAGCATGCGCTCTTCATCGTCGAGAACTCGACGGACGGCATGACGCTGGTCGCGAACCCGCGGTACTCGCACACGTTCGCACACCACCACGCGATCCTCGACTTCAACGACGTCCACGTTCCGGCCGAGAACCTCGTCGGTGCGGAGGGCGACGGTATGGGATTCACGTACGCCTGGTTCCGATACGAGCGGCTGATGATCGCCGCGCGGTGCTGTGGCGCCGCAGAGCGATTGATCGATGAGGCGACCGAGTTCGCGAAGGAACGCGTGCAGTTCGGCAAGCCGATCATCGAGTTCCAGGCCATCCAACACATGCTGGCCGACTCGATCACCGAGCTCTGGGCGGCTCGACTGATGACGTACCGGCTCGCGCAGGAGATCGACGAGGGGGCCGACGTCAAGATCCAGCACGCGCACTGCTCGATGGCCAAGCTCTATGCGAGCGAGATGGCGGGGCGCGTAGCGGATCGCGCCGTGCAGATCTTCGGCGGCCGCGGGTACATGCGGGAGAACGTCGCCGAGCGCTTCTACCGGGAGGTCCGCGTCGAGCGGATCTGGGAGGGCACGTCGGAGATCCAGCGCAACATCATCGGCGACCAGCTCGCCAAGCGTGGCGCGCGAACGATCGCCGGCTGAATCACGGCACGGACGACCCCTATACTCCGCGCGTGGCCGGCCGGGTCCTCGTCGCAGAGCCCGTGCTCCCGCTCGATCTGGCGCGCGACCTCCTCCTCGGTCTGCCGGTGACGGTCGTACCTCACGAGGGGCCGTGGCCTGACGAGCACGTCGTCGGCGTCATCATCGCCCCCGAGACTCCGGTCAGCGCACACGATCTCGATCGCATGAGCGATCTCCGTGTCATCTCGACGTGCAGCATCGGCGTCGACCACATCGATCTCGAGGGATCGGACCGCCATGGCGTCTGGGTCTGCAACGTCCCCGACTACTGCGTCGAGGAGGTGGCCGACCACTCGATCGCGATGATCCTCGCGTTGCTCCGCGGGTTGGTAACGCTCGATCGGAGCGTCGCGGAGGGACGGTGGGACTACCGGGCCGCCGGGCCGCTGCGGACCGCATCCGGCACACGCCTGGGGATCGTGGGGTGCGGCCGCGTCGGGCGTGCGGTGGCGGCCAGCGCGATCGCGCTCGCGTTCGAGGTTTGGGGGTCCGATCCGCTCGTGCCGGCGGAGTCACTGGCGGCCGCGGGGATCCGGCCGTCGAGCCTGGACGAGCTGCTCGCCTCATGCGGCGCGGTATCGCTGCACGCGTCGCTGACGTCGGAAACCGCGGGCCTGATCGGGCCGCGTGAGCTGGCGGCGATGCCGGATGGGGCCGTCCTCGTGAACGTCGGACGGGCCGGGCTCGTGGATCTCGATGCGCTGCTGTCGGCGCTCGACTCCGGGAAGCTGGCGGGTGCGGCGCTCGACGTGCTCCCGCGCGAGCCGCCGAGCCCGGAAGACATCCCCCGACATCCCAGGCTGATCGTCACGCCGCACGCGGCGTGGTTCAGCCCGCACGCGGAGTCGGAGGTGTGGCATCGAGGCGTGCTCGCCGTCCGTGACGTGCTCGAAGGTCGCGAGCCTCGGGACCCGGTCGTTCGCGGTCGCGCGTGACGGGCGGACTCAGGCCGTCGCAGGCTCGAGCTCGAAGCCCAGTTCGCGAGAGGCGACCTCCATGCACGCCCGGTGCATCCGCTGGGGGCTCACCTGGCTGTCGTTCATGATCACCTGGATCGCGAGGCCGTCGATGAGCGACCCGATCCGCAGCGCGAGCTCGTCGGCGTCTCCGGCCTCGAACTCGCCCGAGGACTGTCCCGCACGGATGATGTCGGCGATCGATTGGCGCCACCGCTGGTCGAGGATCTCGCGGTCCTTCGCCATCTGGGGATCGCGCAGCGCGCGCACCCACACCTCGATCCACAGCGCCCACTCGTCGAGGCGGCCGAACTCGGGCAGGTACCCCGGCACCGACAGGTCGACGAGATGCCGGAGCTGCTCCCTCGCGCTGGGGATCCGGCGGATCTCGCGCGACGTCCGGAGGTAGAACTGGTCGTTCGCGTACGTCAACGCTTCGGAGAGCAGCCGGTCCTTCGACTCGAAGTAGTAGAGGATGAGTCCCGGCGAAACCCCGGCGGCGTCCGCGACATCGGAGATCCGGGTCTCGGCGAGACCCCGCTCGGTGATCACGTGCGCCGCGGCATCCAGGATCTCCTGGTGCCGGTCCTTCGTCGACTTGGGCCGCACCGCCGCCACCGCCGCTCCTTTCGCGTTCCGAACGCCGTTCAGGCGCATCCCGTCGCGGGTACCCGATTGAACGGGTGTTCAGCGCACATTACCCGGTTTGCCTGCGGTGTCAACGTCGCCGCGCCAGCCATGAATTTGACCCGCGGTTCAAAGTTGCGGGAAGATGGGAGCCAAACCGAGGTCACTGAGGGGGCGCCTGATGAGCAGCAACATCTACGACGCGATCGTGATCGGTGGCGGCCACAACGGGCTCGTCGCCGGCGCGTACTTCGCGCGCGCGGGAGCCAAGACCGTCGTGCTCGAAGGCCGCAACAAGACCGGCGGCGCCGCCGACACCAGCTCGCCGTTCCCCGAGCATCCCGAGATCAACGTCACGACCTACTCGTACGTGATGAGCCTGATGCCGCCGACGATCATCAGGGAGCTGAACCTCAAGCACCATGGCTACGACGTCACGCCGTTCGGCCCGTACTACCAGGCGTTCCCGGACGGCACCTCGGTGAAGGTCTACGCGGATGATGCCACGAAGAGCCACGAGTCGATCTCGAAGTTCTCCAAGAGGGACGCCGAGACGATGCCGGAGTGGGAGGCATGGCTGAAGGGCGTCGCGGACGTCCTCGGACCGCTTCTCCTCCAGGTACCGCCCAAGGTCGGCTCGATGTCGCCGTCCGACCTGCTCGACTCCCTCAGGACCGCGTGGAAAGTGCGCAAGCTCGGCGTCCGCGGCGTGGCCGACGCGACGCGGCTGTTCACGATGAGCGTCACCGACCTGCTGAGCGACTGGTTCGAATCCGACGCCGTCAAAGGCATGCTCGCGGTGAACGGCGTCATCGGCACGTGGGCCGGACCGGACTCGCCCGGGACCGCATACGTGATGCTGCACCACTCGATCGGTGATGTCGGCGACGGGCACCTCGGATCGTGGGGGTTCCAGCAGGGCGGCATGGGGGCCGTCTCGGACGCGATCCGTCGGGCGGCCGAGTCGTTCAGCTGCGAGATCCGAACGAACGCCCGCGTCAAGAAGATCCTGACCCGGGGTGGGAGGTTCGTCGGCGTCGCGCTCGAGAGCGGCGAGGAACTCCGCGCGCCGACCGGCGTCACAGCCATCCACCCGAAGATCGCGTTCCTCGAGCTCGTCGATGGCCCGGAGCTGCCAGGCGACTTCGTGAAGGACATCGAGCGATGGAAGACGCGCTCCGGAGTCGTCAAGATCAACGTGGCGCTGTCGGAGCTGCCGGACTTCATCGCGGACCCGGGAAAGGAGCTCCAGGACCACCACACGGGCTCGGTCGAGCTCTGCTTCAGCACCGACTATGCGGAGCGCGCGTTTCAGGATGCGCACGCGGGCAAGCCGGCGGTCGCTCCGTTCGTCGACGGCACGATCCCAACGACGATCGACAAGAGGCTCGCCCCGGAGGGCGTGCACGTGTTCTCGATGTTCACGCAGTGGGTGCCGCACGACTGGAGCGAGGAGCCACACCGCGACGAGCTCGAGCAGTACGCCGACCGCGTGATCGACAAGTACACGGAGCTCGCCCCCAACATGAAGGCCGCCGTGATCGACCGCCAGGTGATCGGCCCCTACGACATGGAGCAGGAGCTCGGACTGATCGGCGGGAACATTTTCCACGGCGAGCTGTCCGTGGATCAGCTGTTCCACATGCGCCCGGCGCCCGGCTACGGGGACTACCGCACCCCGTTCAAGGGGTTGTACAACGCCAGCAGCGCCACCCATGCCGGGGGCGGCGTGAACGGCATCCCCGGCTGGCAGGCGTTCCGGCAGGCCAAGAGGGACAGGGCGCTGCCCAAGCGGAACCAGTAGCGTTCCACCCCGTGACGCCCGCGGACGGCGTGACCGACGACGGCCGGACCGCGCTGCGAGCGATGCTCGAGGCGCGGTCGGTCGCGGTCGTCGGCGCGAGCGTCCGCGAAGGCTCGGTTGGCAACCAGAGCCTGGTCGAGCTCCGCGACGGCGGGTTCGAGGGCACGGTCTACCCGGTGAATCCGAAGTACGACGAGATCCTCGGCTGGAGGTGCTATCCCTCTGTCGCGGAGATCAGCGAGCCGATCGACCTGGTTATCCTCGCCCTCGCGAACCCGCTGCTCGAGGAACAGCTCACGGCTGCTGCCAGCGTAGGCGCGCGTTCGGCGGTGATCTTCGCGAGCTGCTACGAGGTGCCGCGCGAGGGCGTGCCGCCGCTGACCGAGCGCCTGGGGGCGATCGCGCGCGAGGCCGGCATGGCCGTGTGCGGCGGCAACTGCATGGGCTTCGCGAACCTCTCGCGGAACGTCCGCGCCCTCGGCTTCTACGAACCCAAGCGCCTGAATCCCGGCGGGCTCGTGTTCGTCAGCCACTCAGGATCCGCGTTCTCGGCGCTGCTGCACAACGACCGCAACCTGCGGTTCGGTCTCGCGGTGTCGGCGGGGCAGGAGATGGCGACGACGGCCGCCGAGTACTTGAGGTACGCGCTGGAGCAACCCGATACGACCGCGATCGGCCTGTTCGTCGAAACAGCGCGCGATCCGGAACGATTCCAGAAGGCGCTCGGGCTTGCGCGTGATCACGACGTGCCCGTGGTCGCGCTGAAGGTGGGGCGCGAGGCCCTCACGCGCACGATGGTGTCGGCGCACTCGGGCGCGCTCGCGGGTGAGGACGGCGCGTACGAGGCACTGTTCGAGTCGTACGGCGTGCTCCGCGTCGAGAGCCTCGACGAGCTCGCCGACACGCTCGCGCTGCTCGACTCCGGCAGGCGTGCTGGGCCCGGCGGGTTGGCCGCGGTTCACGACTCTGGGGGTGAGCGTGCCTTGCTCGTCGACGCCGCCGCATCGATCGGCGTCCCGTTCGCGCAGATCTCCGACGAGACCACGAAACGCCTCGTCGAGACCCTTGAGGAGGGATTGCTGCCCGTCAACCCGCTCGACTTCTGGGGCACCGGCCGCGACGCCCCCGAGGTGATCAAGGACAGCATCCGCGCACTGTTCGACGACCCCGACACGGCCGCGCTCGCGTTCGTCGTCGACCTCACGACCGAGGACAACCCTTCGATGGGCTACGGCTCGATGGCGAAGGAGGTGTTCCCCGAGACCGACAAGCCGTTCGCCATGCTCTCGAACTTCGCGGGCGGCATCGATCGCAGCGACGCGCAGCTCCTGTATGACGCCGGCATCCCGGTCCTGGAGGGAACGCTCACGGGCCTGGCCGCGTTCAAGCACCTCTTCGACTATCGCGACCATCGCGCGCTGCCCGCCGCCCCGATGACCCCGCCCGTTGCGTCAGAGGTCGGTGACCACTGGCGCGCGCGCCTCGCGTCCGGAGAGCCGTTCGACGAGGTCGCGGGGTTGCAGATGTTGTCCGACTACGGCGTGCCGACCGTCCGCGCCGAACGCGCGACGACCGTGAGGGAGGCGGTCGCGGCGGCCGAACGGATCGGCTTTCCCGTCGCTCTCAAGAGCGCGGTGCCAGGAATCCAGCATAAGTCCGACGCCGATGGCGTCCGGCTGGAGCTCCGGACACATGATGCCGTCGCCGAGGCGTACCGAGAGCTCGCCGCCCGGCTCGGCCGGCAGGTCACCGTCGCGAAGATGGCCCCCACCGGTGTCGAGATGGCTCTCGGCGTCGTCCGCGACGCGCAGTTCGGCCCGCTCGTCCTCGTCGCTGCCGGCGGTGTCCTGGTCGAGCTCCTGAAGGACCGTCGCCTTGGCCTGCCGCCGCTCGACGAGCCTCGCGCGATCCGCCTGATCGATCGCCTCCGGGCGCGGCCGCTCCTCGACGGCATCCGCGGTCAGCCGCCCGCCAACGTGGCCGCGCTTGCGAACGCAGTCGTCGGCTTGTCGTGGCTCGCCCACGACCTCGGCGGTCACGTCGAAGCGCTCGACGCGAACCCGGTGATCTGCACCCCCGTCGGTTGTGTCGCCGTCGACGCGCTGGTCATTCCCCGTTCTCGCTAGCATCTCTTGCATGAGCGACCAGCGCGTGAGTAACCAGCCTCCGCGCGGGCGGACCGCTGCGTTGGTCGGCGCCGGGATCTCGCTCGCATCTGGCGCGACCGGCGCGATCCTCCGGTTCGTCGGCGAGGATCCGCCGCTGCAGTGGAACGACGCCCTCGGCGCGCTCGCGCTCGGTATCGCGATCGGGCTTCCAGGCTTTCTCACGCTCGCCGCGATGAGTGAAGATCGGACCTCGCTCCTCGTCGCCGGGGCGCTGATCGCCCTGCCGCTCGCGCTCCTGTCGTTCGTGATGCTGGTCCCGCTCCTCGCAACATCGGTCCTGCTGCTCATCGGCGCCAGCCGCGGGCACGCTCGTGTGATCGGCGTCCGCTCGCTTGCCTCGATCGGTGTGGCTGTCGTGCTCGGCGCGGGCGCCTTCTTCGTGCTCTTCGCGACGGACGATCCCGTCTGCTGGGCGAAGCTCGCGAACGGGTCGACCGTGGAGCTACCTGCCGAACCGTTCGTGCACGGGAACACCATCGAGATGGGCGGCCGCGACCTCCCGGGGCAGACCGTCGAGTCCGGTTGCTCCAGCGACTCCATCACGCCCGCCGAGGCGCTCGCGTCGCTGCTCCTGTCTGCCTGCACGATCGTCGTGCCGCCGCGCATCGGTGCGTCCGGTCGCCCCGCTGCTTCGCCGGCCGTCGTGCCCTAGACGAAGTGGTCTTCGTTGGGGTTGGTGCGTGCGGGCCAGCCGGGGTAGTCCTCGCCGGGGAACTCCCATGGCGTGCCGTAGCAGTTCCCGTACCTCTCGTACGGCTGCGCGCCGCGGCGAGGGCTCTTCGAAAAATCGAAGACATGCTCGTAGTTGTGCGTCGCCTCGATCCTCTTGGTGAGGTATGGCAGGCCCCAGTTGTCCTCGATGAACTTCAGCGGTGAGGAGAACTCGCCGACCGCGTCGTCGACGTACCCCTTCTTCGCGAACGGCGACAACACCAGCGTTGGCACACGGAATCCGAGCCCGACGTCGTCGACCTGGGGCGGCCGCACGTGGTCGTAGAAGCCGCCCCATTCGTCCCAAGTGATGAACAGCGCCGTGTGCTCCCAGCCCGGGCTGGCCATCACCGCGTTCACGACGTCGGTCAGCCAGTCGTGCGCGAAGCACGTGCTCTCCGGCGGATGATCCGATAGCTCGAACCGGGGCGTGATCCAGGTGACCGATGGGAGGAGGTCCCGTTCGATGTCTTTCAGTAGGCCGTCGACCCAGCGGATCGTGTCACCTACACGCCACAGGTCCGAGTGAAAGACGTTCGCGACCCCGTTGAGCGCGTTCCAGAAGTATCCTGCCTGACCGGGCTCGGCCGAGTAGTACGTCCACGAAACGTCGATCTCGTCGAGCTGCTCGGGCACCGTCTTGAAATCGAAGCACGCGTCGTGCTTGGTCAGGTTGCCCTCGTCGTCCTTGACGAGGACGAACACGTTCTCACCGACGGCGTCGCACCCCCAGCTCTTGAACACCTTGCCGCCCGGACGGCGTTCCACCTCGATGTTTTCGGGGTTGTCGAGCGCGCCACCGGACTGACCGGCAACGAAGAAGAAGTGGTTCGGGTAGGAGGGGCCGCCCACCGATGCGAAGAAGTGGTCGGACAGCACGTAATCGCGCGCCCACGCGAAGTAGTTCGGCACCGCCTGTTCCTCGAACTGTGTGTACGCCCATGGGTCGCCGAACTCCCCCACGGCGAAGCCGTCGTGCGCCCCGCCGTTCACGGCGTTCAGGTGCGCCGCACGGTCGTGCGGGAGGTCGCCCGGGAGCCAGTGCGGCGCAGGGGTGAGTGGCACCTCCTGTCCGAACTTCACGCCGACACGCGTCCCATCGGCGCCTGGGAACCGGCCGAAGAGATTGTCGAAGCTCCGGTTCTCCATCATCAGATAGATCACGCGCTTGATCGGCCACCGGGTCTCGGTCGCGGTGACCGAGACGGTCGGCGAGATCGACGAGGGAATCTTGCTGCCTCCACCGGTGCACGCGTACAGCGTCGCGCCGGCGAGACTCAGCGCGGAAGCGCGCAGGAAACTTCGGCGCGAGAGCCGCTGGTCGAGGACGTCGTGCTGGTGGTCCGGGCGCGCCACGGTCGAGCGAGGGTAGCAGCCGGCCGGCGATATCCTCGCGAGATCGTGCGTCGCAAGCTCGTCTTCCGTTCGGCCGTCGGCATCGTCCTCGCGAGCGCGTTGACGGCGTGCGACGGCGGACCTGATGTCGCGAACCCAAGCTCGGCTGCGTCCGGCCCGATCACGCCGGTCCCGACCAGCACCGCCACGCCGGTCGCGCCGCCGTCGAAGCCGGCGTCCCCGCCGCCGACGCGTGGGGAGTCGACCACTCGGTGCGTGAACGGCTGGGTCACGCCGAACGAGGGCACGCCGCAGTTCCTGCAGCCGCTCGGGATCGTCCGTCGGACCACCGGCGTCGAAGGTCCGCTCGTCGTGATGGACATGCGGTACTTCACGGGCCCCGAGTCGCCCGTGTCGGACAAGGGCTACCTGATGATCGTCGAACGCTGGTACATCCGTCTCTACGCGAAGAACGACCCCGGCTTCCAGGGGCGATTCCTCGTCGAGGCGCGCCGCTTCGGTCGCGGTCTCTCGGCGGTGGCGCCGTTCGACTCGCATGGGTTCAGGTCGCCCGACTGGATCGGGTTCCAGTTTGAGAGCAGCGACCCGGAGCGGCGCTCGTATCCGGGCCTGCCGGGCACGTGGTCGGGCGAGCCGTACGACTTCGTTACTGGCGAGGGCGGCCATTTCGGGTTCCCCGGGTTGCCTGACACGGTGGCGGGCTGCCTCGACGGCACGTGACCGTCAGCGGGCGCCGCGCCAGCCGCTGCGGATGGCCGCGCTCGTGAGCAGCAGCCGAACCCCGAGGCTGAGTGCCGACGTTGCACTCACGACGATGAGCGCGACGAGGGGAGCTCGGGCGAGCGCGCACACCGCCACGATCAACAGCCGAGCGTCGCGACCGCCGAACAGCCATCCGATCGCCCGCTCGGGCGCCGGCGGGATGCCGAGTGCGGCGATCCGGTCCTTTGTGGCCATCGACAGCATCGACCCGGTCGTCGCGGCGACGGCGGCGACCGCCACGATGCCTGGGGATTCGCCACCCGAGATGGCCCACACCGCGGTCCCGGCCAGGATGGCCGCGTCGCCGAGTCGATCGAGGACGCCGTCGAGCAACGCCCCCGCCGGTGACGCGCGGACCTGCAGACGGGCGAGCTCACCGTCCACGCCGTCGAGCACCGACGTGAGGTGCACCAGGATGGCCGCGAGGATCCCCGAGCCCCGCGCCAACGCCATCGCGCCCGCGATCGCGACCACCGTGGCGAGGACCGAAACGACGTCGGGATGGATCGGCAGGTGCGAGAGCGAGAACGAGATCCGCGTCGATATCGGCCGGTTCAGGTAGCGCGAGACCGGCCCATCCGTGTCCTTCGTCAGCGATCGGCGGAGCAGCCGCGCGGCTCGCCGGAGGTCGGCCGGCGTGTCGACGTCCTGCCACCACGCGCCGCGCGGCAGCTCGATCGCCGCGAGCGGGTGGGTCGCGGCGAGGTCGGTGACCGCCGCCGCAAGGGAAGCGTCGCCTCGGGCCTCGGCACGCCGCTGCGCCTCGAACACGGCCGTCGGGAGCAGGAAGGCGCCGCAGTCGATCGACGGGTCGTCGAGCTTCTTCGAGAACGCGACGACGCGCTCCGCATCCATGCGCACGCGCGTCCCCTCGAGCCATGCGTCAGGGTGCGGCGCGTGGTCGACGAGGACGGCTCCCGTGCCCGCCGCGATCAGTGGGGCCAACGCTCCCTCGGAGAAGACGTGATCCGCCGTCACGACGACGAACAGCGGTTCGCCCTCGACCGCGCGCTCGGCCGCCGAGAGCGATGCACCGTTGCCCTCGGCCCATCGCTCAGCGTAGACGGCTCGGACGCGCCCCGGGGCGATCCGGTTGACCACCGCGGCGACCGGCCCCGCCTCGTACCCGACGACGACCACAACGCGCTCCAGCCCGGCGGTGAGCAGCGCGCGGACGGCGCGTTCGACGAGCGACTGCCCGGCGACACGCAGGACGGCCTTCGAACGACCCGCGGTCACCCCGGACAGCCGCTCGCTCCGACCGGCGGCGAGGACGACCGCCAGGCGCGGTCGTGCGTGCGCGTCCGGGTGCGGCACGGTGCCTTCCCGGCCCTCGGGGATCTCTCGATCGATGATCTCGGCCATTCGTCCCCTCTGTCTGCGCCGCAAAGGATCTCCGAACCCGAACGGACTCGCAACTGCTCCGTCGCCCGGTACGTCGTCAGGATGCGGGCCAGTCCGTGTACACGTGGGAGCCGCGCTTGCGGAGCTCGTTGGCGATGATCGTCCGCTGGATCTCGGACGTGCCTTCCCAGATGCGGTCCACGCGAAGCTCGCGGTACAGGCGTTCGACGGGCTGCTCACGCATGTACCCGCGGCCGCCGTGGATCTGGACCGCTCGATCGATGACGCGGCCGGCGGTCTCCGAGCACGTCAGCTTCACCACGGCAGCGAGCGCGTGCAGCTCCTTGCGGTCTACGTCGATGCGCGCCGCCTGCCATACGACGCGGTACAGCATCGACTTGGCGGCCATGATCTCCGCCGCCATGTCGGCGAGCATGAACGCGATCGCCTGGTGCTCGACGATCGGTGAGCCGAACTGGACGCGGGTCTTCGCGAACGCAAGCGACAGGTCGAGCGCGCGCGTCGCAGCGCCAATCGTTCGGGCACCGATCATCAGCCGCTCTTCGACGAACCAGTCCTTCGTGAGCTCGTACCCCTGCCCGATCTCGCCGAGGACCTTGTCGGCGCTCACGCGCACGTCCTCGAACGCGAAGGTCGGATGCTCGAAGACGAACGTGTGCATGTACTTCGGCGTACGGACGAGCTTCACGCCTGGGAGCGACTTGTCGACGAGGAACACCGTCGGCTTCGCCGGGTCGCCGTCGACGTGCGCGTGCACGAGGAAGAAGTCGGCGACGTCGCCGGACGTCACGTGCCATTTGGTGCCGCTGATCACCCAGCCCCTCCCGTCCCGGCCCGCCGAGGTCTCCACCATCGTCGGGTCGGATCCGGCGCCGGCCTCGGTGATCGCGTACGCGTCGCGGCGCTCGCCGCGGCACGCGGGTCGGAGATACTCGTCCTTCTGCGCTTCCGTGGCGCCCTTGAGCGGGATCGACGGGCGCCAGGGGATGTCCCAGAGCGCGCCGGTGGCCTTACCCCACTCCTCCTCGATCAGCATCTGTTGAAACAGGTCGTAGCCCTGCCCGCCGTCCTCCGGTGCGTGGTTGATCGCGTTGAACCCCCACTCGAGGGCCGCGGCCTTGGCCTTGGCGAGGCTCTCGTCGGACAGCCCGTCGTTCTCCTCGCACTCGAGCTCAAGCGGGAACAGGTGCTGCTCGGTGAACGCGCGAGCGCGTTCTTTTAGCGCGCGATCCTCCTGCGTCAGTCGGATGTCCATAGGGCGCACCCTTTCCGGACCCGTCGGAGAGGGCCTGATCGGCGACTCAGGCAGTGTAGGCTCCGCGCCGGAGCGACCGCAGGAGCAGATGTTGGCACGCACGGTCTTCGCCGGTGGGCGGGTGTTCGATGGCACGGACGCGCCGCCCTCCGAGGCCGACGTGGCGGTCGAGGACGGCAGGTTCGTCGACGTCGGAACCGGCCTTGACGGTGATACGGCCGTGGATGTCGCGGGCAAGACGCTGCTGCCGGGCCTGTTCGACTGCCACGTGCACCTGGCGATGCGATACGAGGATCTCGACGAGCTGGCCGTGACGTACCGACCGTTCTCGTATCCGTTCTTCCACATCCCCGAAAACTGCCTGAAGACGCTGCGGCTGGGGATCACGACGGTGCGGGACGCGTCCGGCGCCGACCTCGGCCTCAAGCGAGCGATCGAGGACGGGGTGATCGCGGGACCGCGGATCCAGATCTCCGTGACGATGCTGAGCATGACCGGCGGGCACAGCGACGCGTGGCTCCCGAGCGGCGCTCGTTCGGCGTGGGGCGTCACCTATCCAGGCATGCCCGATGGCGTCTGCGACGGTATCGACGGTGTTCGCGTGAAGGTGCGCGAGGTCGTTCGCGCGGGCGCCGACGTGATCAAGATCGCATCGAGCGGCGGGTTCCTCTCGCCCCTCGACGACCCGGCGCGACCGCACTTCACGCAGGACGAGGTCAAGGCGATCGTCGATGCGGCCGCCGACCTCGATCGATGGGTGATGTCGCACGCGCACGGCTCCGAGGGGATCAAGCGCGCGATCCGCGCCGGCGTCCGCTCGATCGATCACGGCACCTACCTGGACGAGGAGGCCATCGCGTTGATGCTCGAACGGGGCACGTGGCTCGTCCCGACGCTAACGGCCGGCGACACGACCGACACGATCGCGAACGACCCGAAGGTCCCCGAGGCCGTCCGCGAAAAGATGCGCGAGCTCGGACGGCCCGAGCTCGATGCGTTCCGTCTTGCCGCTGAGGCCGGCGTGAATGTCGCGATGGGCACCGACTGTCCGGTATCGCCGCACGGCACGAACCTGCGCGAGCTCCAGCTGATGGCGGAGAACGGCTTCAAGCCGGAGCAGGCGCTCGTCGCGGCGACGTCGAGCGCAGCGCAGCTGATGGGGCTGCGTGACGAGCTAGGCACGATCGAGCCGGGCAAACGAGCCGATGTCGTTGTCGTAGACGGGGACGCGTTCGCATTCGCGACTCTGAAGGAGCGCGTCGAGCAGGTCTGGAAGGACGGGGTCCGTGTCCTCTGAGCGGGCGGACCTGGTCCTGCACGGCGGCGCCGTCTACACCGTCGACACCGCGAGGCGCTGGGCCGAGTCCGTGGCCGTTCGCGGAGGCAGGATCGTCGCGGTCGGCACCGATGCCGAGGTGCGTGAGCAGGTCGGCGGCGCGAAGGAGGCCATCGACCTGGCTGGGCGGATGCTGCTGCCAGGCTTCCAGGACGCCCACGTGCACGCGCCGTCGGCCGGGCTCGACCGGCTGCGCGTCGACCTCTCGGAGGTGCATGGGCTGGACGAGTACCGCCGTCTGGTCCGCTCGTACGCCGACGCCCATCCGGAGGCGCAGTGGATCCTCGGCGGCGGCTGGGCGATGGACGTGTTCCCCCGCGGCACGCCCACGAAGGAAATCCTGGACGAGCTGGTGCCCGACCGACCGTCGTTCATCAACAACCGCGACAACCACGGCGCGTGGGTGAACTCGCGCGCGCTGGAGCTGGCCCGCGTGACCGCGCAGACGCCGGACCCGGCCGACGGACGCGTCGAGCGCGACGCGAGCGGCGCGCCCACCGGAACGCTCCACGAGGGCGCGATGAACCTGGTGCGTGACATCGTGCCGCCGGCCTCGGCGGACGACCAGCTGCGAGGGCTGCTCCTCGCGCAGGAGTATCTGCACTCGCTCGGCATCACCGCATGGCAGGACGCGATCGTCGGGACGTACTCGACGATCCAGGACAGCTACGACACGTATCTGACGGCGGCCGAGCGCGGCGCCCTCACCGCTCGGGTGGTGGGGTCGCTGTGGTGGGAGCGCGGGAAGGGGCTCGAGCAGCTCGGGTTCATCGCGGACCGTCGCGATCGTGCGAGGGACGGTCGGTTCCGCGCGACCACCGTGAAGATCATGGCCGACGGCGTCTGTGAGAACTTCACGGCGGCGATGCTCGACCCGTACTTCGGCCCGGACGGCGCGCCGACCGGCTCGAGTGGCATCGCGTTCTTCGAGGCCGACGAGCTCCGCGAGGCCGTCGTCGCACTCGACCGCGAGAGGTTTCAGGTCCACATCCACGTGATCGGGGACCGGGCCGTCCGTGCGGCGCTCGACGCGATCGACGCCGCGCGGGCCGCGAACGGATCGAACGACAACCGGCATCACCTCGCGCACATCCAGGTGGTGCACCCGGACGACGTTGGACGGTTCCGCGCGCTCGGCGCGACGGCGAACGCCCAGCCGCTGTGGGCGGCGTTCGAGCCGCAGATGACCGAGCTCACGATCCCGTTCCTCGGCGAGGAGCGCGCCGCGTGGCAGTACCCGTTCGCAAGCCTGCTCGCGACGGGCGCCATGATGGCGTTCGGCAGCGACTGGCCGGTCTCGAGCCCGAACCCGCTGTGGGAGATACACGTTGCCGTGAACCGAATCGAGCCGCCCGACTATCCGTACCGGGACGCCTCGACGCCCGAGCCGTTCCTCCCCGACGAGCGCATCACGCTGCCCGAGGCGATCCCCGCGTCCACGATGGGGTCCGCCTACGTGAACCACCTGGACGACGTGACCGGCTCGATCGAGGTCGGCAAGGACGCCGATCTGGTCGTCCTCGACCGGAACCTCTTCGATCATCCGGTCGACGAGATCTACAGCGCGAAGGTCGACCTCACGTTCGTCGAGGGGCGACCCGTGTTCGAACGCTCGAGGATGTAGCCGCCGTCTTTCCTGGTGACAGCGGGAACATCGCGTTCATCCGGCCGGAGAAGATCCTGGTGATGGGCCCCGACGGGGCCAACGTCGAGCTGCTGCGCAAGGGGTGCCAGCGACCCGTCGTGGTCGCCCGAGGGGAGCACGATCGCGTTCTCTGGCCGCCGGAACAGCGGCAAGACCGACATTTTCGTCATGGATCCCGACGGCGCGAACGTCTCGGCGCTTACGCGGTTCCGGCCCGGCTTCAACGCGATGCCGGCGTGGACGCCCGATGGATCGACGATCGTGTTTGTCCACAGCGACGACAGCGGTACGGATCTCTACACGGTGCCGAGCGGCGGCGGCGGCGTGACCCGGCTGACGAACACGCCCCGGCTCATCGAGCGTTCGCCCGAATGGTCAGCGGACGGCGCGAGCCTCTTGTTCTCGCGGGTCCGGCCGACGGGCGGCGCCGACGAGGACCTGTTCACGATCACGGCGGACGGCTCCGACCTCACTCGGCTCGGGCCGACGGAGTTCAACGACTTCCAGGCTTCATGGTCGCCTGATGCCGCACGCATCGTGTTCGTGCGCGAGACGGCGAGGCTCCGGGTGAAGGCGTTCATGATGGACGCCGACGGCACCGATGTCACCAGGCTGACGGGCGGGGCGACGGACGAATTCTGGCCGTCGTTCTCCCCGACGGCACGAAGATTGTGTTCTCGCGGTGCGCCGATCAAACGTGCGACCTGTACCTGATGGACCCCGATGGCTCGAACATGGAGCAGCTCACGAGTGGCGATCGGCTCGAGTCGCGGCCCGATTGGCAGGCGCTCTAATCGGGCTGCTCGCACGCGACGATGCGGCCGAAGACGGGTGAGATCGCCTTCGTGGTCTCGCGGTACCCGGCCGCCCACGCCAGCTCGCCGACGACGACGGTGGTCGTCAGGCGGTCGGCACCTCGCACCCTCACGGCCGCCGACCTGGTCAACGCATCGACCGTTGCCTGCAGCACGACCGACCGAGCTCGCTCGGGAGAGCCCGCGAACCCGACGATCCATGAGCGGCCCGGACCGCTCGCCGACACGGCGGTCGCCGTGACATCCCCGGGGAGCGCGCCGACCTCGGCCCAGGCGGTGCCGTTCCATCGCAGGACCGACGCTCCGACGGCCCAGGCCTCGTCCGGACCGGCGACCGAAACGGCGACGAGACCTCCGTGCGCCTCGACGTCTAGCATCCGTTGCCACGACGATCCGTCGTAGCGCAGGACGAGCGGGGAGTTCCGCTGGTACCCAACCGCCCATACGTCGTCCGGTCCGCCCGCGTCGACGGCGCGGAGCGCGCTTCGACCCGTACCGATCGGCGCGGCGACCAAGCGCAGCGAATCGCCGTCCCATAGCACGAGCGCGGCGCGCTCTGTTCCTTCCTGGGGGTCGCCGGTGTGGCCCACCGCCCACACCTCGCGGTCGCCCGCGGTGGCGACGCCGGTCAGCGTCATCCCGTCCGCAGCTGCCGGCGCGGCGATTGGCCTCCACGTCCGACCATCCCATCGCGCGAGCAGTCCTCTCGCGACGCCGTCGTCGCGGGACCATCCGGACGCCCACGCGGCGTCGGCCGAGATCGCATCCACGTCCGTGAGCACGTCCACGATCGAGGTGTCGGGGCTTTCCACCTGCTTCCATGTCCGGCTGTCCCATCGCGCGATCGACGTCAGCGCGGCCGCCTGTGTGGCGCCGGTGAACCCCACGGCCCACACGTCATCCTCGGCGGTCGCCGACAGTCCGAGCACCGTTCCGTGCACGCCGCGTGCGAGCGTCCGCTCGAGCGGCTCGAACGTCGGACGGCACCCTGGCGACACCGACGAGGTCGGCGATGAGCCTCGCGCCGAGACGGCCGGCTCGGAACCGAACAGCGCGTTCAGCCCGAAGCCGGCCGCGGCCATGATCAGGGCGGCGATCAGCCCGTTGCGGAGCGCCCGAAGCTGGACGTTGCCCATGCGGAGCAGACGCTACCCGAGGGCGGCGGGTTTCCTGTGGAGGCGTTTGCGCCTTCGAACGGCGGTTCAGTACCCTGCGGCAACCGTGCGTGGGACCGAGCGGGACGTCGTCGTCATCGGAGGAGGTCACAACGGGCTCACGTGCGCCGCGTACCTCGCCAAGGCCGGACTGGACGTCCTGGTGCTCGAACGACGGGGCGTGCTCGGCGGGGCCGCCGCGACCGAGGAGCCCTGGCCCGGGTATCGGGTCTCGAGCGCCTCTTACGTTGTGTCGCTGATGCCGCCACAGGTGGTCGACGAGCTGGACCTGAAGCGTTTTGGTTACGAGGTTTCAATCATCACGCCGGATTACTTCGTGCCGTTTCCCGACGGAACGTCGCTCACGCTATGGGGCGACACCACGCGCGACGTAGAGAACATCGCCCGGCTCTCCAAGAGTGATGCCGACGCCTACGTCGGGTTCGATCGGCACTTCGATCGGGTCGCGAAGCTGCTGAAGGACCTGCTGTTCGTGATTCCGCCGAACGTGACGCTCCGCGACGTCGGAGCGTGGATCAAGACCGTGGCGAAGATGCGGAACTGGACGGGCCGCGACGTCCACGAGGCGGTCCGCCTGTTCACGATGAGCGCCGCGGACTTCCTCGACGAGTGGTTCGAGGACGCACGCGTGAAGGGCGCGCTCGCGACGCAGGCGATCATCGGTGCGTGGTGCGGCCCCATGACGCCCGGCTCGGCGTACGTGCTGATGCACCACTGGATCGGCGAGGTCGACGGCCACGCCGGCGCGTGGGGTTGGGTGATCGGTGGCATGGGCGGCGTGAGCGCGGCGATGGCCCGGGCCGCCGAGGCCGCCGGCGCGGAGATCCGAACTGGGGCCGAGGTCCGTCGCGTGGCCATCACGCCGAACGGCCGTGCCCGCGGTGTCGAGCTCGCCGACGGCTCCGTGATCGGCGCCACGCGCGTCGTCTCGAACGTGCACCCGATCACCACGTACCTCGACCTGATCGGCGAGGAGCGGCTGCCCGACGACGTCGTGGGCGACGTGAAGCGGTTCCGCACGCGGAGCGGCTCGGTGAAGATCAACGTCGCGCTGTCCGAGCTCCCGAAGTTCCCGTCATGGGATCAGGAAGGCGACGTCCACCGCGGGCTCATGGCCGTCTCGCCGTCGATCGAGTATCTCGAACGCGCATGGGACGACGCGAAATACGGCCGGATGTCCGAGGAGCCGTACATCGAAGTTGTCTTCCCGACGGCGCACGAGCTCGACGGCGCGCTCGCGCCGGAGGGCAAGCACCTGATGCTCGGCTTCGGCCAGTACGGCCCGATCGAGCTCCGCGACGGGTCGTGGGACAACGGAGGCCGGGACGAGTTCGCGAGGAGGGCGCTCGCCGCGATCGGCCGGTACGCGCCCACACTCGAAGCCGCGGTCGAGTGGGTCGAGGTCCTGACGCCGAAGGACCTCGAGGAGCGGTTCGGGCTGCTCGGCGGCAACATCATGCAGGGCGAGCTCACCCCGGACCAGATGTTCATGTTCCGCCCGATCCCGTTCTACGGCGACTACCGCTCGCCGATCGCGGGTCTGTACCTGTGCGGCGCCGGGACGCACCCGGGCGGTGGCGTGATGGGCGTCAACGGTCGGAACGCGGCGTCGGTGGTCCTCCGCGATCACAAGCGCGCGGCGCTGGTCCAGCGCGTCCGGAACGTGAGGCGCTGAGCGCATGCTCGCCGAGCTGGCCGCCGCCGTCCGCGAGAAGCGTGCGTCTGCGCGCGAGCTCGTCGAGCTCGCGTACGAGCGCATCGAGAACCACAACGGCGACCTGAATGCCGTTGTCGCGCTGCGAGACCGTGACGAGGCGCTCGCAGACGCGGCCGCGGTCTCCCGGGATGGTCCGCTCGCCGGACTTCCGCTGCTCGTCAAGGACAACCACGACGTCGCGGGCATGCGGACCACGTACGGCTCGGCGCTGTTCGCCGACGCCGCTCCTGCCGGCCGCGACGCGCTCGTCGTCGAGCGGCTGCGAGCGGCGGGTGCCATCGTCGTCGGAAAGACGAACCTGCCGGAGATGGCGTTCGCAGGCTTCACCGACAACATCGTCTTTGGCCCGAGCGGGAACCCGTGGGGTCTCGAGTGGTCGCCCGGTGGCTCGAGCGGCGGCGCCGGCGCAGCGCTCGCGGCCGGCCTGGCGCCTCTGGCCACCGCGACGGACGGCGGCGGATCGGTCCGCATCCCGGCGGCGTTCTGCGGACTTGCCGGGCTGAAGCCGACGAACGGCCTCGTCGCCCGACGACCGATCCACTCGTGGATGGATCTGTCGAGCGACGGACCGATGGCGTCCACGGTCGCGGACGTTCGGTTGCTGCTCGACGTGATGCGAGGTCCGACCGCAGGCGATCTCTGGGCGATCGGCGACTGGACGCCGCGCTCGGAGATGCCGAGGCGCGTCCTGGCGTCACCTCGAACCTGGGACTGGGGACCGCTCCCTCCGGCGATGGAGGAGCGTTACCGGGCGGCGCTCGCGAGCATCGATCGCGAGCTGGGCCTTCCCATCGGGGAGATCGAGCCGGCGTCGCTGTTCGATGGGATCGGCGATCCCGCCGATGACTGGTTCGTCCTCGTGGCCGTCGAGGAGCTCACGTGGATCGGACGCGAGCAAGTGCGGGAGAACCTGGACCGACTGTCACCCTCGTTCCGGGAGAACATGGAGTCAGCCCTCGAGATCGACGTGGATCGCTACCTCGAGGCGCGCCGCAACCGGTACGGGTACGCGAGCCGCATGGACGAGCTGCTTGGAGCCGACGGCGTCTTCATCTGTCCGACGATGGGCTACGAGGGATGGCTGGCGAACGGCTCGCTGCCCGAGACCGGCGAACCCGCGGGAGGGGAGGGCTACAACAACGGTGAAGCGAATCTCACCGGACATCCGGCGTTGTCCGTCCCGGCCGGCGTGAGCCCCAACGGGATCCCCTTCGGGCTCCAGATCACCGGTCCGCGGTCCCGCGACGACCTGGTGTTGGCGTTCGGCGAGGCGTGGGAGCGCGCGAACCCCTGGCCAGCCTTCGCGCCCGGCTACGAGCCGTTCGCCGTCTGATACAAGGCGCTCATCGCGGCACGGAGAACTCGATCGCCGGTAGCTCGGCGACGCGGTTGACGTCCTGGGCCCTCGATGGCGACGGCTGATCTTCCCGATCAGGGATCGTTGCTCAACATCGCGTGGGAGCCGCGGTGCGCTCGAGCGGCTTCGGTTCCTTACGCGCCGGAGTGCCTCCGCCCGGCTACGGGCCGAGCTCGTAGCCGAGCCGACGGGGCAGGTGCGCGATGAGATCGATTACCGGATTCGGGCGGTGGCCCTCGTCGAGCGCGCGGTCGCGGCGCACGAACGCCTCGCTCACCACCATCGCCCCGACTGACAGGAACGGCTCCGGTGGGAATTCCTTCGGCTCGATCCGCACGAGAGCAAGCGACGTGTACTCGTCGTCGACCCCGAGCGCCAGGCCGGACAGGATCCGGCCGGCCAGGTGGCACGGGCCGACGCCACCGCCGGTGAACCCGACGCCGTAGTGGATCGTGCCGCCCGGCAGCGTCCCGAAGAACGGCAGGTGCAGCCCGCTCACGTCGATCGGGCCGCCCCACCCCGCCTCGATCGGCACGCCAGCGAACGAAGGGAAGAACCGGTGGAGGTCGCGAACCAGACCGGCGACCGCCACGCCGTCGAAGTCCAGCCGAGGGCCCATGCCGGTCCCAATGCCCGCTCTCGAGCTCGCGCCGCCGAACGCGATCCGTCCGTCCGGCGTCGTTCGGAAGTAATGCAGCGCCGTTCGGTAGTCGTACACGCCCTCGCCGCCCGTCCAGCCGATCTCCTCGAGCCGCTCGGGCGCGGGCGCGGTCACGACGATGTAGCTCCCGCGAGGGACGATCTTCCGGCGGAACCGTCGGTGCGCGGCCATGTACGCGCCCGTGGCGAGGATCCCGGTGCGGCCGCGGACCGCGCCCTCACGAGCCTCGACCTCGACCGGCGGACCCGACCGGAACCGGCGGACTGGCGTCCGCTCGAAGATCCGGACGCCCTGCTCGAGCAGGACCCGCCGCAGCCCTCGGGCCAGCCGCGCCGGCTGCACGGTCGCCGCCTTCGGTGTGAACAGCCCGCCACGGAACACCGGCGACCGGCATCGATCGGCGACGTCCCCTGGCGACAGCTCGATCGCGTGGCCTTCGGCCATCCCCACCGACCGCGCGACCTCGACGAGCTCGCGCCAGGCGCCGTCCTGCGCCTCGGACGTCGCGACTCCGATGTGTCCCGTCGCCGTGAACCAGGCATCCACCCCGTTGCGGTCGCACCATTCGCCGATCTCGAACACGCTGCGCTCGGTCGCGTCGTGGATCTGCAGCGCCGCCTCGCGACCGGCGAGTCGGATCAACAGCGGCAGCTCCTCGAACAGCCCGTTGCAGAACCCGCCGTTGCGACCGCTCGGGCCGCCGCCGCAGATGTCACGTTCCACGAGAACGACGTCGATGCCGGGATCCCGTTCCTTCAGGAAATGCGCGGCCCACATGCCCGTGTAGCCGCCGCCCATCACGACGACGTCCGTCTCGACGTCGCCCGCGAGCGGGGGGCACGCCTCTCCGGGGTCGGCGGCGATTGCCTCCTCGAGCCACCAGCTGCGGACCGCGCGTCGCGGCGGCGGGCCATGGGCGACGGACCTCATCGACCGGGCCCCAGGTTGTACCCGAACCGGTGCGGGATCGTCGCGATCGTCCCCACGAGCGGGTTCGGCGTCGCGCCGGCGTCTTCCGCGTCGTCCTTGCGGCGGATGGCCGCATTGACGACCAGCATCCCCGGGTACCTGATCGCGCTCGGGGGGAACCGCTTCGGCGACTTGGTGACCAGCGCGAGCCGCGTGAAGCCGTCGTCGGCGTGCGTGGCGAGGGCAGCGAGGATCTTGCCGCCGAGGTGCGACGGTCCGACGCCGTTGCCCGTGTACCCGAACCCGTAGTGGACGTTGCCGGCGCCCGTCGTTCCAAAGAACGGCAGCGCGAAGCCCGAGACGTTGATCGGTCCCCCCCACCCCGCCTCGAGCGGCACGTCCGCGAACGCCGGGAACAGGCGCCGGAAATCGCGCGCGACCTGCGCGAGCATCTTCGGGTCGTGGTCGTACCGCCCGTCGATCCTCGTCGCGAGCCCTCGCTGGAGCCCGCCGAGCCCGAACGCGATCCGACCGTCCGGCGTCGTCCGCGTGTAGTGGATCGCCGAGCGGAGCGAACGCACCGCCTCGCCGCCCGTCCAGTTGATCCGTTCGATCAGGTCCGGGGCCGGTGCCGTCAGCACGATGTACGACCCGCGCACGGTGAGATACGGGTGGAAGCGCTTCCACCACGTCGTCCACGCGCCCAGCCCGATCACGGCCTCGGCCGCGCGCACCGTTCCGCCCGGCGTCTCGGCGATCGCGGGCCGTTGGAACGCGAACCGGCGGACCGGCGTCCGCTCGAAGATCCGCACGCCCCGCTCGAGCAACACCCGTCGCAGGCCCCGCGCCAGGCGTGCCGGCTGCACGTTCGCGGCGTCGGCGACGAACACGCCCCCGCCGAAGGCCGGCGAGTCGCAGCGCTTGCGGACCTCTTCGGACGAGAGCACCTGGAACTCGTCGTGGACGCCGAGCCGGCGGGCCGCCTCGATCGTGCTCCCCCACCGGCCCTCGGCCTGCGGGCTCGTCGCGACGGCGAGGTCGCCGCCGTGCCGGAACCACGCGTCCACGCCGTAGCGTTCGCACCACTGCCCGATCTCCGTAGGCGAACGCCCCGCCGCCATCACCAGCTCCATCGCATCCCCCTCGCCGAACGTCTGCACGAGGTCGGCGATGTGGCCCCACCAACCGTCGCAGAACCCGCCGTTGCGCCCGCTCGGGCCACCACCACAGATGTCAGCCTCGAGCACGACGACGTCCAGCTCGGGATCGCGCTCCTTCATGAAGTATGCGGTCCACATCCCCGTGTAGCCCCCACCGAGGATCATGACCTCCGCGGCCGTGTCGCGGCCGAGCGGTGGCGCCTCCGGACCGGCGAACTCGGGATGCGCGAGCGCCTCCTGCATCCACCAGCTGCGCTCGACCGCGGGTGGCACCTCCGTGCGCCTTGCGGGCATGGAGCGGTCCTCCGTTCGTCCCTGGTATCGTGCGAGCCCATCCTGGCACACCGTTCAAACCGGAGGTTGCTGTGGGCGGCAAGGCGGTGAGACCCCGCAGCTGGCAGGTGACGGACGGTCCGCGCAGCGCCCCCGCGCGCGCGATGCTCCGTGCGGTCGGGTTCTCCGAGGAGGACTTCGGCAGGCCCCAGGTCGCCGTCGCGTCGTCGTGGAACGAGGTCACGCCGTGCAATTACCACCTCGACAAGCTCGCCGCGCTCGCGAAGCAGGGGGTGCGGCAGGGCAACGCCGTGCCGCTCGAGTTCACGACGATCGCGATCTCCGACGGGATCGCGATGGGACACGAGGGCATGAAGGCGTCCCTGATCAGCCGCGACGTGATCGCCGACTCGGTCGAGCTGGTGATGCACGCCGAACGGATGGACGCGCTGGTGGGGATCGCGGGCTGCGATAAGAGCGAGCCCGGGATGATGATGGCGATGGCGCGGCTCAACCTGCCGTCCGTCTACCTCTACGGCGGGACGATCCTCGCGGGGACGTACCGGGGACGGGACGTCACGATCCAGGACGTCTTCGAGGCCGTCGGCTCGCACGCCAAGGGCGTGATCAACGACGGCGAGCTCCGCGCGATCGAGCGCGCCGCATGTCCCACGACGGGCTCGTGCGCGGGCATGTACACGGCGAACACCATGGCGGCGGTCGGCGAGGCGATCGGGCTGTCGCTGCCCGGCGCGGCCTCGCCTCCTGCGGTCGACTACCGTCGAGAGGTGCTCGCTCGCGAGTCGGGCGTGCGGGCCGCGCAGCTGGTCGTCGAGGGCGGGCCGCTCCCGCGAGAGATCCTGACGAAGCGCGCGTTCGAGAACGCGATCGCGGTCGTGATGGCGCTCGCCGGGTCGACGAACGCGGTGCTGCACCTGCTCGCGATCGCGCACGAGGCGGGCGTGGACCTGAAGCTCGACGACTTCGACCGGATCTCGCGCAAGGTGCCGCACCTGGTCGACGTTCGGCCGGCGGGGCGGTTCGTGATGCAGGACCTCGATCGGGTGGGCGGCGTGCCGGTCGTGATGAAGGAGCTGCTCGACGCGGGACTGCTGCACGGCGACTGCCTCACGGTCACGGGCAAGACGATCGCCGAAAACCTCGCGGAGATCGACATCTCGGCGCCGGACGGCACGATCGTGCACCCGCTCGACGAGCCGATCCATGCCGAGGGCGGCACCGCGGTACTGTTCGGGTCGCTCGCGCCCGAGGGCTCGGTGATGAAGATCGCGGGTGCCGCTTCGTTGCGCTTCGAGGGCACGGCGCGCGCGTTCGATTCGGAGCAGGATGCGTTCGACGCGCTCACGAGAGGCGAGATCGTGGCGGGCGACGTGATCGTGATCCGGTACGAGGGCCCGAAGGGCTCGCCCGGCATGCCGGAGATGCTTGCGGTGACAGCGGCCGTCGCTGGTGCGGGTCTCGGCGCCGAGGTCGCGCTCCTGACGGACGGTCGCTTCAGCGGCGCGACGAAGGGCTACAGCGTCGGCCACGTCGCGCCCGAGGCGTTCCTCGGCGGGCCGATCGCGTTGGTCCGCGACGGCGACCGGATCCTGATCGACGCCGAGAACCGCAAACTCGAGTTGCTCGTCGACGAGGCGGAGCTGACGCGCCGCCGCACGGGATGGTCACCGCCCGAGCCCCGCTATGCGACCGGCGTGCTCGCGAAGTACGCGACGCTCGTCGGTTCCGCGTCGAGGGGGGCCGTGACGGGATGACCGCGACCGTCACGCTTCCCCGCGCGCTCGCGTGCCGCGAGTGCGGACAGACCTACCCCGTGGAGCCGCTCACGATCTGCGAGGAGTGCTTCGGGCCGCTGGAACCCGAGTACGACCTGGGCGCGCTCGACGGCTCGCTGTTCCGCAAGCAAGCCGAGACCGGTCCGCAGTCGCTCTGGCGGTACGAGCAGCTGCTGCCCGGCGGTCCGGGTCTGGAGCGCGTCGACCTCGGTGCCGGGTTCACGCCGCTCCGCCGCGCCGACCGCCTCGCCGAGCGGCTCGGCCTTCGCACGCTCTGGATCAAGGACGACTCGGTGAACCCGTCGAACTCGTTCAAGGACCGCGTCGTCTCGGTCGCGACGACGATGGCTCGCGCGTTCGGGTTCGAGGCGATCTCGTGCGCATCGACGGGCAACCTGGCGAACGCAACCGCGGCGCACGCGGCGAAGGCGGGCATCCCGGCCTACGTGTTCGTTCCGCAGGATCTCGAGCGCGCGAAGATCCTGGCGACCGAGACCTACGGCGCCAAGGTCGTCGCCGTAAGGGGCAGCTACGACGACGTCAACCGGCTCTGCAGCGAGGTCGCCGAGGCGCTTCCGTGGGCGTTCATCAACGTGAACATGCGCCCGTACTACGCCGAGGGCTCGAAGTCGCTCGGGTTCGAGGTGGCGGAGCAGCTCGGCTGGCGCGCGCCGGATCACGTCGTGGTGCCGGTCGCCTCCGGCGCGCTGATGACGAAGATCCACCGCGCGTTCCGGGAGCTCGCCGCGATCGGCGCGATCGAGGAGACCCCGTACCGGATCAGCGGCGCGCAGCCCGAGGGGTGCTCCCCGGTCGCGCAGGCGTTCGCGGCGAACGCCGACGAGGTCCGCCCGGTCAAGCCGAACACGGTGGCGAAGTCCCTCGCGATCGGCAATCCCGCGGACGGCTGGTACGCGATCCAGACCGCTCACCAGACCGGCGGCTCCGTCGACGCGTGCACCGAGGCGGAGGTGATCGAGGGCGTGCGGCTGCTCGCCGAGACCGAGGGCGTCTTCACCGAGACCGCGGGCGGAGTGACGGTTGCCGTGCTCAGGCGCCTCGTCGACGCCGGGACGATCGGCCCCGACGAGGAGACCGTCGCGCTGATCACCGGCAACGGCTACAAGACGATCGAGGCCCTCGAAGGCGTGGTCGAGCCCAGCTACCACGTCGAGCCCACCCTCGACGCCTTCCTCGCCGCCCTCCGCCCCTAACGCGCGGCCTCCGCTTGCGTTCTCGATCGGGAGGGAACAAACTCGCACATCCGCACGCGGTCCGTGAGCGGCGACCGCACAAGGACTGTGGGGGGAAGGAGCGCGTGGAGCAGCCGCTTCCAGCCGAACGGTACCGGCGGATCGGAGAGCTCCCGCGCGAGCGCCAGGTCGTGCGCGTCTCCACGCTCTCGGAGCCGTTCTCGGAGATTGGCGTCGAGGTCGTTACGGCCGGCGAGCTCGTCGCCGCAGGGGCCGCCGGTGGATAGGCAGGCATTCGAAGCCGAGGCCGACCGGTTGATCGCCGCGGCGGACGAAGCGCGCGTCATCCTCCGCGTACTCGGCGCGCTCGCCTTCAAGAAGCGGTGCCCCCGGCACGGGTACCTGCAGGAGGCCCTCGGGCGCGACTACACCGACATCGACGTCGCCGGCTACGGTCGTCAGGTGAAGCAGATCCGGGCGCTGCTCGCGGGCTCGGGCTACGTCGAGGACGAGATGGTCTATGTCGAGTCCGAGGGCTCTCGGCTCGTCCTGAAGCATCCCGGCATGGGCCTGCACCTGGATGTGTTCTTGGACAAGCTCGAGTTCTGCCACACCGTCCCGTGGGCCGGCCGGCTCGAGGTCGACGCGTTCACGATCCCGCTCGCCGAGATGCTGATGCAGAAGATGCAGATCGTGCAGATCAACGAGAAGGACGTCATCGACACGATCATGCTCCTGCTCGAGCACCCGCTCGGTGAGCAGGATCGCGAAACGATCAACATCGGGCACGTGGCTCGCGTCTGCGCGAACGACTGGGGGTGGTGGCGGACGCTGACAATGAATCTGCGCAAGGTCGAACAGCTCGCCTCCTCGTACCAGCTGCCCGAGGACGAGAAGCGCAGGGTGGTCGAGCAGGTCGAGGCCGCGCTCGCACGGATCGAGGCCGAGCCGCGCTCGTTGGCATGGAAGATCCGGGCGAAGATCGGCGACCGCAAGAAGTGGTACCGCGACGTCGGGGAGCTCGCGCCTGTCATGGAGAAGCTGTAGCGATGCCCCTGTTCTCGCGCAGGGGGAAGGGTGGGGCGCGGCCGACGCGGATCTTCTACGCGTGCGACATCCACGGCTCCGAGCCGACGTACCGCAAGTTCCTGAACGCCGCGAAGTTCTACGACGTGGACGCCCTCGTGTTCGGTGGGGACCTGATGGGCAAGCTGCTGATTCCGATCGTGCGCGACGCCGGCGGTGCGTGGCGAGCGAGCCTCCAAGGTCAAAGCCATCGCATCACCAGCGGCGACCAGATGCGCGATTTCAAGAGAGCGCTGCAGACGTTGGGGTTCTACTGGCGCGAGATGGACGCGGACGAGTACAGGACGTACGAGGGCGATCAGGAGCGGATCGACGGGCTGTTCGACATTCTCGCGAAGGAGCGGCTGGCCGGGTGGGTCGCGCTTGCCGAGGACCGACTCGCCGACACGAACGTCCGCGTGTATCTGTGCGGCGGCAACGACGACACCGAAGCCGTTCTCGAGGCGCTCGACGATCCGGGGCTCCACCGGGTCGTCAACTGCGAGAACAAGGTCGTTGAAATCGACGGGCAGCACACGATGGCCACGGTCGGTTACTCGACACCGACACCGTGGGAGACGCCACGCGAGCGGACCGATGACGAGCTCGTCGACATCATCGACAAGGTGGTGGCGGATGTCCCCGACACGTCGACATGCGTCTTCAACTTCCACTGCCCACCACTGGACTCCAGCCTGGACACCTGCCTGAAGCTCGATGCATCGGTCTGGCCGCCGACGCCGGTGATCGAGAATGGCCAGCCGGTGCACTATGGGGCCGGGTCGCAAGCCGTCGCCGATTCCCTTGAGCGGCACCAGCCTACCGTCGGCCTCCACGGGCACATCCACGAGTCACGGGGCATGGCGACCTACGGTCGGACCCCGGCGTTCAACCCGGGCAGCGAGTACGGAGAGGGGGTGTTGCGCGGACTGATCGTCGCCGTCAGGGGCGGAGAGGTGATCGGACACCAGTTCACGTCGGGGTGAGCCCGGCCCCGATCGCACGCTTCAGCGAAGGGAGGGGGGATGGCGGAAGCCGTCGCACCGCAGGTCTTCACCAGGCGCGCATCCGGCCTGGTGCGCGTGATGTCGCCGTATTCGGCGTTCATCTACAACATCCTGACGATGGGGATCATCTTCCCCTGGACGTTCATCTGGGCGCCTACGGCGCTCGAAGGATCGAACCTGGTCTTGGGGATCGTCTTCGCGTTCCTGTTCGAGCTGCCTATCGCGATGGCCTATGTGTGGCTCGCGACGGCACTACCGCGCTCGGGCGGCGACTACGTGTTCCAGAGTCGCGTCTTCGGTGGCGGATTCGGGTTCACGGTTGTCTTCGCCTTCTTCGTGGTGTGGATCCTGCAATGGGTGGCGCTGTCCGGGTGGCTGCTCGCGGCCCTCGGTATCGCGCCTACATTCCTCGGGCTCGGGGTCACCACCGGCGTGGACGCGTTCACGAGCATCGGCACGTGGGCGGCCAGCTCGAACGGCATCATCATCATCAGCATCGCGAACGCGCTCGTCGCCTTGGTGTTGCTCGTCAGCGGGTTCCGGAACTACGTCCGGTTCCAGTACGTGATGTGGTACGCGATCCTGATCTCGTTCGGCATCGTCCTGCTGCTGTTCCTCACGACGAGCCCCGAGACGGCGACAGCGAAGTTGAACGCGTTCGCCGCAGACGTCGACGGCGTGTCAGGCTTCTTCGCGTCGGCACGTGCGGCGGCGGCGGAGGCCGGCGTCAACTTCAGCCCGCCGTTCTGGCTGTTCGGGACGCTGCTCGTCGCTCCGATCGCCTGGACGAGCCTGCAGTGGGCGACCTACTCGTCGGAGCAGGGCGGGGAGATCAAGAACGCGCACGTGTTCCGCAGCCAGGCGTTCATCATGGTCGGGTCGCTCGCCGTTACGGCCGCGCTGCTGATCCTGTTGGCGCTCGCCATGCAGAACGGTATCGGTCAGGACGGCATCCTCGTCGCTTCGTCCGGTTACTGGCTCGCCGTACCGGAGGCGACCATCGGTGGGAACAACATGTTCCCGAATCTGATGGCGATGGCGTTCACGGGGAGCCCCATAATCGTGCTCTTGATCGGGCTCGGGTTCATCCTCAACTCGTTCCAGATCGTCTGCAACTGTTACATCGGGACGACGAGGATCATGGTCGCCCAGGGCCTGGACGGACTGCTCCCCGACTGGTTCGCCCGGGTGCATGCGCGGTGGCGGACACCCGTGAACGCGCACATCGCGTACTTCCTCGCCGCCCTCCCTGTGATCTGGGGGTTCAACAAGGTCGGCGAGTGGACGCGCTGGACCCTCGGCGTGACATTCGCGAACGGCGCCGTCATGACGTTATCCGCGCTGGCAGCGGCGTTGCTGCCGTACCGAGCGAGGAAGGTGTATGAGGCGTCTCCTGGTGCGAAGTACCGGATCGGCACTCTGCCGGCGGTGACGGTCGTCGGGATCCTCGGGTTCGTGTTCGGCGGCTTCATGGTGCTTGCCTTCCTGTTCCGTTCGGAGCTCGGTCTGGCGTACACGAGCGACGCGCTGCCGTACTACATCGTGCTCGGCACCGCGTTGTTCGGCCTGATCGTGTACTTCCTCATGCGCCAGACGAAGGCGAGCAAGGGCATCAAAATCGAGTACGCGTTCGCGGAGATCCCGCCCGAGTAGGGCTCCGTCGCCCACACGCGAGCGCCGGAGGATCGAGTGGCTGACCGTGCCCGCGTCGTCGTGATCGGCGGCGGCATCGCCGGGACGAGCGTGGCCTACCATCTGGCCGAGGCCGGCTGGGCGGACGTCGTCCTCGTTGAAAAGGGCGACCTGACGAGCGGCTCCACCGCGCATGCAGCCGGGCTTGTGACGGCGTTCAACCCGTCGCCGACGATGATGCGGTTCCGCCGGTACTCGATCGAGCTGTACCGGCGCCTCGGCGTCTTCGAGACGAACGGCAGCCTGCGGCTGGCCTCGAGCCCCGAGCGATTGATGGAGCTCGAGCGGGGTGTCGGCCAGGCCAAGGCGATCGGACTCGACGTCGAGCTCCTGTCGGCGGATGAGACGCGCCGGCTCCTGCCCGCGGCGACGCCCGAGTCGCTGTACGGCGCGGTGTGGATGCCCGGCGACGGCCACCTCGACCCGCACACGGCCACACACGCGCTCGCGAAGGCGGCGCGCGAGCTCGGCGCGACGGTGCGCACCCACGAACGAGCCATCGCGATCAGCCGAGGCACTCGAGGTGAGGTCCGGTCCGTAACGACCGAGCGGGGCCAGATCGAGACCGAGGCCGTCGTCGTCGCGGCCGGCCTATGGTCGCCGCGCGTCGCAGCGATGGCGGGCGTGGTCGTGCCGTCGACGCCCATCGATCATCAACACATCGCGCTCCGGCGCGTGCCTGGACACGAGCTGCCGGGCGACATGCCGTGCTTCCGCGACCCTGACAACCTCGTCTACGGATACGCCGAGGCAGGTGGCGTCGTCTTCGGGGGGTACGAGGGCGATCCCCACGCCCGCTGGATCGATGGGGCGCCGTGGGATCACGGCGGCTCGTCGCTGCCCCCCGACTTCCATCGTTTCGAGCCGCTGATGCGCGGCGCGATCCGGCGCTTCCCGTTCCTCGAAGGCGCCGAGGCGATCCGGCTCGTGTGCCACCCGGACGCGATGACGCCGGACGCGAACCCGCTCCTCGGGCCGGTTCCCGGCGTGCCGGGACTGTGGCTGGCGGCCGGATTGTCGCTCAACGGGTTCGGGGGCGCCGGCGGGATCGGACGCACGCTCGCGGACTGGATCACCGGCGGCCAGATCGAGCTCGACGTTACGGCGTACCGGCCGTGGCGGTTCGGGCGGCATCATCGGGATCCCGCGTGGGCCGCCGAGCTGGCGCGGGAGACGTACCGTTACTACTACCTGTTGCGCTTCCCGTTCGATCACGACGAATGGGGGCGCCCGAAGCGGACGAGCCCCCTGCACACGCGGTTGCAGGATCTCGGCGCGGTGTTCGTGGCGAAGAACGGGTGGGAACGCGTGGAGCGGTTCGAGCCGGGGAGCGCGTCGCGCCGGATCGGGCCCGAACAGCGCTCGTTCGGCTGGACTCGGCCGCCCTGGCTCGAGCGGGTCGGCGAGGAGCATCGCGCCGTGCGCGAGCGCGCCGGCCTGCTGGATCTGTCGTCGTTCGGCAAGATCGACGTCCGCGGACAAAACGCGCTCTCGCTGCTCGAACGGGTTGCGACCAACCGGATCGACCGGCCGCTTGGATCGGTCGTCTACACCCCGTTCCTGAACGAGCAGGGCGGCGTCGTTGCCGACGTGACCGTCACGAGGCTCGCGGACGACCGCTTCCGCATCGTGACCGGCTCCGCGTACGCCGACGCAGACCTCGGGTGGCTGCGGATGCACGCGCAAGGATCGGTGGAGCTAAGAAACGTGTCGGAGGAGCTCGCGGTGATCGGGCTCTGGGGGCCGAGCGCCCGGGCGATCCTCGCCGACGTCGTGCACGACGACCTTTCAGATGCGGCGTTCCCGCGGATGACGGCGAGGGCACTCCAGATGGTGAACGCATCGGTCCTCGCGCAGCGGCTCTCGTTCGCGGGCGAGCTCGGTTGGGAGCTGTACGTCGAGCCGGCATGGGCGGTCCAGGTATGGGACACCCTCACGATCGCCGGCCGTGATCACGGCGTCGAACCGGTCGGGTACCGCGCGATCGATTCGCTGCGCATCGAGAAGGGTTTCCGGCTGTTCGGCACCGACGTCACGGCGAACGACGATCCGTACGCCGCCGGGCTGGGGGCCTTCGTCGCGAGGGACAAAGGGTTCATCGGCCGAGACGCGCTCGCCCGGCGCATCGACGACGACATTCGCCTGACGCTTCGGACGCTGCTCGTCGGCGACGAGGTGTACGCCACGGTCTACGGGGGGGAGCCCGTGCTGTTTGGCGACCAGGTGGTCTCGCGCGTGCGCAGTTGCGCCTACGGCCACACGGTCCGCCGCAACGTCGCGCTCGCGTACCTGCCTCCGGGCGTGGCCGGCGGCGCGCTCTCGGTCGAGCTGTTCGGCACACGGGTCCCTGCACAGGTCGCGCCCGACGTGCTGGTACCGACGGGCGCCGCCAGCGAACGATGACGACGATCGACGAGGTTCTTCCGAGGATCCGAACGTTCGAAGGCGCGGACGTCGCCGTCTCGACGCTATCGGGCGGGCTGACGAACGTGAACTATCTCGCCCAGCTGGATGAGCGACGGTTCGTCGTGCGCGTCCCTGGCGCCGCGACGGAGCTCCTGGCCGTAGACCGGGCGAACGAGCGGCACAACGCCGAGGCCGCCGCGACGACGGGGGTGAGCCCGCGCGTCGTCGAGTACCTCGACGACGTCAACGTGATGGTCCTGGAGTTCATCGCCGGCGAGACGATGTCGGGACCGAGGCTGCGCGAGGCCGGCATGCAGCGTCGCATCGCGGAGTCGCTGCGGCGTTTGCACGCCGGTCCGAGGTTCCTGAAGGACTTCGACATGTTCCGAACGGTGGAGTTCTACCTGCGGATCTGCGAGCAACGGGACGTCCCGATCCCGAGCGGTTACCCGGACCGGCTGCCGGACGTTCGGGACGTTGAGCGCGCCCTCGCGGCGCGACCGCTGCCGACAGTGCCATGCCACAACGACCTCCTCGCCGAGAACTACATCGACGACGGCAGGAAGCTGTGGATCGTCGACTTCGAGTACAGCGGAAACAACGATCCCTGCTTCGAGCTCGGCGACACGGCTCAGGAGTGCGCGTTCGACGACGACGAGCGCGCCCGGTTGTGCGAGGCGTACTTCGGGCGGGCGACGCCGACGCTGCTCGCGCGCATGAACCTCCACGCCATGATGGCGGACGTCGGCTGGACACTGTGGGCGGCGATCCAGGCCCGGATCTCGGCGATCGAGTACGACTTCTGGGGCTGGGCGGCGGAGCGCTGGGACCGTGCGACGCAGATGTTCGCGTCCGATCGGTACGAGCGCTGGCTCGACGCGGCCACGCGGGGATGAGGGTCAAGGTCGGGCGCCCCGGATACGACAATGCAAGCATGCGCCTGATCGCGACCCCAGAGGCCGTCGAGTACATCCGTGCCCACGGCGGCGCGCTGTTCATCTGGGCGGTGACGATGGCCTACGGGTACGACAGCGTGTTCGCGCTCGAGGCCTCGACGGAATCGCCCGGAGCTGGACGGACGTTTCGGCGGATCCGTAGCCAGGGCGTCGACCTGTTGCTCGACACCGAGGGTCGCGAGCTGCCAGACGAGCTGCACGTCCAGATGCGCGGACGCTGGCGCCGCCAGATCCGGGCGTACTGGAACGGGAAGTCGTTCGCCCGCTAGCCCCGGCCTCAGGCACGGATGCGCTTGCCCTCCGGATCGTACAGCGGCTCGCCGGCGACCTCCGCCGCGACCCGCTCGCCGAAGACCTCCACCTGGAGAGGGCGACCCACCTCGGCGAGCTCCGGCGGCAGGTACGCGTAGGCGATGCTCGTGCCGAGCGAGTACCCCACGCCTCCGGACGTGACCCTGGAAACGACGCCGCCGTCGGCGAACACGGGCTCGTTGCCCAACGCCATCGCCCGCGGATCGGCTAGCACCAGGCACGAGAGGCGCCTGGTCACGCCGTTGGCCTGCTGCTTCTCGAGCGCCTCGCGGCCGACGAAGTCGCCCTTGTCCATCCGCACCGCGAAGGCGAGACCCGCCTCGAGCGGCGTGTCCTCGGGCGTGATGTCCGTGCCCCACGACCGGTACCCCTTCTCCAGGCGCAGGGCGTCGATCGCCCGGTACCCGCATGGCCGCACGTCATGGCGGCGCGCGGCCTCGTACAGCTGCTCCCAGAGGCCGGCACCGAACTCAACCGGCGCGTAGAGCTCCCAGCCGAGCTCGCCGACGAACGTGACGCGGACCGCAAGGCACGGAACGTGACCGATAACGACCCGCGCGGCATGCATGTAGGCGAACGCGAGCGGGTCGGCGGTCACCTCCGCCATGACGTCGCGCGCCTGAGGACCCCACAGCCCGTAGCACGCGAGCGAGCCGGTCACGTCGGCGATCGTGAGGTTCTGCTCGGGTCCCACGCCGAGCTGCTTCCTGATCCACGCGAGATCGTGGTTGCCGAAGGCCGTCCCCGTCACCAGGCGGAAGCGGTCTGGTGCAAGGCGCGTGATCGTCAAGTCGGACTCGATCCCGCCGCGGCGGTTCAGCAACTGCGTATACACGACGCGCCCGACCTCGCGGTCCACATCGTTCGCGCAGATCCGCTGGAGGAACGCGCACGTCTCCGGTCCGCTCGCCTCGAGCTTGGCGAAGCTCGACTCGTCGAACAGTCCGCCGCGCTCCCTCGTGGCCAGCACCTCGGCGGGGATCGCCGTGGACCAGTGCTGCCCCGCCCAGCCGCGCGGCCGGAGGTCCTCGAAGGCGTCGTCCTCGTTCGACGTGAACCAGTTCGCCCGCTCCCAGCCCGACTTCTCGCCGAACTCGGCGCCGAGGGAACGCAGCGCGGTGAAGGCGGGCGAGGTCTTCAGGGGCCTACCCGCGGTGCGCTCCTCGTTCGGGTAGTGGATGTCGTAATACGTCGAGTAGATCTCGTACGCGCGCGCGAGCGCGTACCGGCGGCTCCGGTAGTGTCCGCCGAAACGACGGATGTCCATCTTCCAGACGTCGTATCCGGGCTCGCCATCGACGATCCACTCGGCCATCACTCTGCCCACGCCGCCGGCGCCAGCGATCCCGTGCGCGCAGAACCCAGCCGCGATGAAAAAGCCGGTGACGTCGGATTCGCCGAGGATGAACTCGCCGTCGGGGGTAAACGCCTCGGGGCCGTTAATCAGGCGGACGATCTCCGCCCCCTGCATCGCTGGGACGAGTCCGAATGCGTTCTCGGCGAGCGAGCCGAACCGCTCCCAGTCGTCCGGCAGGAGTCGGTTGTTGAAGTCCGCGGGTGGCCCCTCGTCGATCGACCATGGCGCCGGGTCGCGCTCGTACCCACCCATCACGAGGGCGCCTCCGGCCTCGGGCCGGAAGTACACCAGCCGGTCGGGATCTCGCATCGTCGGCAGCTCGGGCCCGACGCCGTCGATCGGTGTGGTGAGGACGTACTGGTGCGCGAAGGGCACCACCGGGACCTCGACCCCGGCGAGCCGCCCGATCTGGTTGGCGTACATCCCGCCGGCGTTCACAACGACGTCCGTCGTGATCGGATCGTGACCCTCTAGCCGTACGCGCCGGACGGCTCCGCGCTCCACGTCGATCCCGACGACCCGGGTGCCGAGCAGGATGCGAGCGCCCCCGCGCTTGGCTCCTTCGGTGAGCGCCATCGTGAGGCCCGAGGGATCCAGGTAGCCGTCCGTCGGCAGGAACGCCGCCCCCCGGATCCCCGTCGAGTCGAAGAGGCCGTCCCACAGATCGAGCGCGCGGTCCATGGAGACGATCTCGAGCGGGAGACCGAACGTCTGTCCCCACCCGGCGAGTCGTTGCAGCTCCTCGATCCGCCCACGGGACGACGCGAGCCGCAGCGAGCCCACCTCGTGCCAGCCAGGATCGACGCCGGTCTCCTCGCGGAGCCGGCGGTACAGCGCGACGCCGTACATCATCATCCGGGTGAGCGTGACGCTCGACCGGAGCTGGCCGACCAGGCCCGCGGAGTGGAACGTCGAGCCCGAGGTGAGCTCGGAGCGCTCGACCAGCACGACGTCCTCCCAGCCGAGACCCGTCAGGTGGTACGCGATGCTCGCGCCCGCGACGCCGCCGCCGATCACGACCGCGCGGGCCTGGTCGCTCACGCCTCACCCGCTCCATCACGCAGCCAGGTTCCGAAGCGCTCGTCGCCGGCGCTCTGCAGGCACCGAGCGAGATGCCTGTCCGCGTACTCGACGTAGTCGACATCCAGCGTGGAGATGCCCTGCTGAACGACCCCCCACATCGCCTCGCGGAAGTCGGACATCACGCGCATCAGCGCCAACCGAGCGGCGCGGGCCGGCGTCACGTCGCCGAAGTACAACTCGAGCAGCATGCGCTGGGCGTCCTTCGAGATTCCGTTGTTGATCGACAGGTTCCCCAGGTCGAAGAAGGGGTTCCCCATGCCCGCGTACTCGTAATCGACGATCACGACACTTGCCCCTCGGACGAGGAAGTTCGCGTTGAGCAGGTCGTTGTGGCACGGGCGCGGTCGCATCGGCGCGGCGTCGAACGTGGCCTCGATCCGGTCGGCGATCTCCAGCGCCTCGTCATAGGCTTCCGGCGGCCGGACGCCGTAGGCCGCGGCCACATCGCGATATCCGCGCACGACCCGGAACGGGTCGAAGGTCGACGGGAGCGGGGCCATCGCGTGTATCGTCCGGACGGCGCGGACCACGGCCTCGAGGACGTCGCGACGCTCCAGGTGATCCGGCGGGAGCTCATCCGCCTCGACGAAACGGGTCACGAGCGCGCCGTGCCCGGGCAGGAACGCCACGACCTCGGGGCCGACGCCGGCTTCGGCTGCGGCCTCGGCCGCGATCCGCTCGGCCTGCCGGTCGATCCCGAGCAGCTCGGTGTCCTGACCCGCGATCCGGACGACGAAGCTCTCGTCGCCGACTTCGACGCGGAAGTTGCGGTTGGTGATCCCCGCGGTGAGGGGCGTGACCGACGTCGTCCGTCCGCTCCAGGCGGGGATCGCGGCCATGATCGCGGTGAGCCTCGGGTCGACGTCCACGGCCCCCACGGACCGGACGCTAGCCGCGTCGATCATTGCCGGTCAAGCGCGAGCGGACGTGATCGGTTCGCGGCACGGTGGCCGGGCGGGAGCGAGTGATGGGCCGGAAGGCCGTCCGACGCGCCGCACAGAGCAGCCCCCCGTTCGGAGGGTTGACAGTCTCCCGAGCGTCCGTACACTGGCGGCACCATGAGACGCGGGAGCATTGTGCCCAGGAAGCTGCGAGTCCTCGTACTTATTAGCTAGGCGCGGCCGGGCCGAGACAGGCCCGGACACCGCGCCGAGATGCCCCTCGCCCAGCGAGGGGCTTTTTGTACCCCTCGTTCAGCCGGATCCCCGAAAGGCCGAACAGAGCAACCAGAGAGGAGCACCGAGATGCGGTTCGAGTTCGACAGAGACGGTCACCGTGTGGCGAGCGTGCTGTGGGAGGGCCCGGGGCAGGTCGAGGTCGAGGTCACCGACCAGGCCGATCGGCCGCGGTTCGATCGGTTCTTCGGGACAGAGGTCGTCTACATGGACGCCGGGCTCGACTTCGGCGGCGGCATGAGCGAAGGCGGTCTGACCCAGCGCAGGCGCGATTGGACGCCGTGGGAGTTCGAGCGCGCATGCCGAAGTCTGGCGCACGAGCTGGCGTGCACGGTGCGGCGCGTCGAGACGGGGCCAGTCGAAGACAGAAGGCCCGAGGAGCGGCGACCGGCGGAGGCCGCGGCGCGATGAGGGTCACAGGCGCCCAGGCCCTGTTCAAGGCGCTCGAGGGCGAGGGCGTCGACGTCGTCTTCGGCATCCCGGGGGGCGCGATCCTCCCGGCGTACGACCCGCTGATCGACTCGAGCGTCCGCCACCTGCTCACGCGGCACGAGCAGGGGGCGGGCCACGCGGCCGAGGGCTACGCCTGGGCGACCGGCAAGGTCGGCGTCTGCATGGCGACCTCGGGCCCCGGCGGCTGCAACCTGGTCACGCCCCTCGCCGACGCGAAGATGGACTCCGTCCCGATCGTCGCGATCACCGGACAGGTCCCGTCGCCGGTCGTCGGCAACGACGCCTTCCAGGAGGCCGACATCACGGGCATCACGATGCCGGTCACCAAGCACAACTTCCTCGTGAAGTCGCCCGGCGAGGTCGCCGAGACGATCCGGGAGGCCTTCCACATCGCGCGCACGGGCCGTCCAGGCCCCGTCCTCGTCGACATCCCAAAGGACATCCTGATCAACGAGACCGACTGGCGGTGGCCCAACGTCGTGGACCTGCCAGGCTACAGGCCCACCACGAAGGGCAACCTGAAGCAGGTCCGCGAGGCCGTCAGGCTGATCCTGGAGGCCGAGCGCCCCGTGCTGTACGTCGGCGGCGGAGTGATCAAGGCCGACGCCTCGAAGGAGCTGCTCGAGCTCGCGACCGAGGGCCACCTGCCGGTGGTCACCACGCTGATGGCGCGCGGCGCCTTCCCGGACTCGCACGAGCTCGCGCTGGGGATGCCCGGCATGCACGGCTGCTACACGGCGGTCACCGCGATGCAGAGGGCCGACCTGCTGGTTTCGCTGGGCGCGCGGTTCGACGACCGCGTCACCGGCCAGCTCTCCACGTTCGCCGCGAACGCGAAGATCGTCCACGCCGACATCGACCCGGCCGAGATCGGCAAGAACCGCACGGCCGACGTGCCCATCGTTGGTGACGTCCGCGACATCATCGCGAAGCTCGTCACCGAGCTGCGTCGTCAGCAAGAGGAGCGGCAGGGCGTGCCCGACCGTTCGGCGTGGCTGCGGACACTCGCGGCGTGGAAAGAGCGATACCCGCTCCGATACGAGCAGCCGGACGATGGCCTGCTCAAGCCGCAGTTCGCGATCGATCGCCTCTACGCGCTCACCGGCGGCGACGCGATCGTCGTCGCGGGCGTAGGCCAGCACCAGATGTGGGCGTCGCAGTTCTGGCGTTTCAACGAGCCGCGGACCTGGATCAACTCGGGTGGCCTGGGAACGATGGGGTTCGCCGTGCCGGCGGCACTGGGCGCGAAGACGGGCCGTCCCGACCGCCGCGTGATCGCGATCGACGGCGACGGCTGCTTCCAGATGACGGCGCAAGAGCTGGCTACGTCGACGACGGAGGGCATCCCGTTCATCACCGCGATCATGAACAACGCGTATCTCGGGATGGTGCGGCAGTGGCAGGAGCTCTTCTACAAGGAACGCTACTCGCAGGTGTACCTGACGCACGACACGCCCGACTACGTGAAGCTCGCCGAAGCCTTCGGTGCCGTCGGCCTGCGGGCCGAGCATGCCGACGAGGTGGATCCGGTGATCGAGAAGGCGCTGTCCGTCGAGGACCGCAGCGTCGTGATCGACTTCCGCTGCGACCCGGGAGAGATGGTGTTCCCGATGGTGCCGGCGGGGGCGTCGAACGACGACATCATCATCGGCCCCGGCGGGCTCAAGCCCGTCGACGACCCGGCCGAGGCACCGATCGCATGAGCCTTCACACGCTCTCCGTGCTCGTCGAAGACAAGCCGGGCGTGCTGACGCGCGTGGCCGGCTTGTTTGCCGCACGCGGGTTCAACATCGACTCCCTCGCCGTCGGACCGACAGGAGACTCCGGCCTGTCGCGGATGACGATCGTCGTGGACGTGGAATCCAAGCCGCTCGAGCAGGTCACGAAGCAGCTCAACAAGCTGATCAACGTCATCAAGATCCTCGAGCACGATCCGAGTGCAGCGGTCGAGCGCGAGCTGATGCTCGTCAAGGTCCGGACCAAAGGTGACGACCGGCAGCGCGTAATGGAGATCGCGTCGGTGTTCCGCGTGAACGTCGTCGATGTGACACACGCCACGCTCACGCTCGAGGCGACCGGCAAGCCGGAGAAGCTCGAGGCGCTGCTCGAGCTGCTGCGCGACTTCGGGATCGTCGAGGTGTCGCGAACGGGACGGATCGCCCTTGCGCGTGGCGACCGCGGGATCCGAGAGCGGGTGAACGGCAGGCGGCTGGCCGCCGTCGGCGGCGACCAGCCGGAGTGGACCGGCGGAGGCGTATAGGAGCCCGCCGCGGCGGGGTCAAGGGGGTCGACCGGGGATGGCCACGATCTACCGCGAGAACGCCACCGACCGATCGGCGCTCGAAGGTCAGCGGATCGCCGTTCTTGGGTTCGGCAGCCAAGGGCATGCGCACGCGCAGAACCTGCGCGACGCGGGCTTCGACGTGCGCGTCGGCCTCCGTGGGGGGTCGACCTCGTGGCCGAAGGCGGAAGAGGCGGGCCTGAACGTCCTGCCGACGGCCGACGCGGTCGCCGACGCCGACGTCGTGATGGTCGTCCTGCCCGACACCTCGCACCGGAAGGTCTACGCCGACGACATCGCGCCCAACCTCAAGGCAGGCGACATGCTGATGTTCGCCCACGGCTTCAGCATCCACTTCGGCACGGTCCGGCCGCCGGGCGACGTTGACGTCACGATGATCGCGCCGAAAGGGCCCGGTCACCTCGTCCGCCGCACGTACGAGCAGGGGATCGGGACGCCGGCGCTCGTCGCGGTGCACCAGGACGCCACCGGCAAGGCGCTCGACCGCGCGCTCGCTTACGGCGCCGGGATCGGCGCGGCGCGGGCCGGCATCATCGAGACGACCTTCAAAGAGGAGACCGAGACCGACCTGTTCGGCGAGCAGACGGTCCTCTGCGGCGGGATCTCCGAGCTGGTGAAGGCGGGGTACGACACGCTCGTCGAGGCGGGCTACCAGCCGGAGATCGCGTACTTCGAGTGCCTTCACGAGCTGAAGCTGATCATCGACCTGATCTACGAGGGCGGCCTGTCATGGATGCGGTACTCCGTGTCGGACACGGCCGAGTGGGGTGACTACCGGAGCGGCCCGCGCGTCGTCGACGAGGGCGTGCGCGACCGCATGCGGCAGGTCCTGGCCGAGGTCCAGAGCGGCGCCTTCGCGAAGGAGTGGATCGGGGAGGCCGACGCTGGCTTCCCCCACTTCCTCGCGCTCCGCAGGGAGGAGCGCTCGTCCCAGCTCGAGCAGGTGGGACGGGGGCTCCGGCGGATGATGCCCTGGCTGGAGTCCGAGAGGAAGGTGCCACCGACATGACCGACCCTGACGTAGTACGGATCTTCGACACCACGCTGCGCGACGGCGAGCAGGCGCCCGGCATCGCGCTCACCAAGGCCGAGAAGGTCGAGATCGCCGAGCAACTTGCGCGTCTCAACGTCGACATCATCGAGGCCGGCTTCGCGATCAGCTCGGACGGGGAATTCGACGCCGTCCGGGAGATCGCGATGAGCGTGCGAGGCCCCGTGATCGCCTCGCTCGCTCGCGTCGTGCCGGGCGACATCGAGCGCTCCGCCGAGGCGCTGAAGGGCGCCGAGCGCATGCGGATCCACACGTTCATCTCGACGTCTCAGATCCACATGGACGCGATGCTGCGGATGAGCCACAACCAGGTCCTCGAGGCGATCCGCGACGGCGTGAAGCTCGCGCGGTCTTACACCGAGGACGTCGAGTTCAGCGCGCAGGACGCCACCCGCACCGAGATGGACTTCCTGCTCGAGTGTTTCCGGGTCGCCGTCGAAGAGGGCGCCACGACGATCAACGTGCCGGACACGGTCGGGTACGCGATGCCGCACGAGTTCGGCGAGATGGTCCGCCGCGTCCGGGAGGCGACGCCCGACCACGTGGTGATCTCGACGCACTGCCACAACGACCTCGGCCTGGCCGTCGCCAACTCCCTGGCCGGCATCAGGAACGGCGCCCGGCAGGTCGAGGTGGCCGCGAACGGGATCGGGGAGCGCGCCGGAAACTGCTCGCTCGAGGAGATCGCCATGATCGTCCACACGCGGGCCGAGGCGCTCGGCCTGCGGCACGGGCTCAACATTAGAGAGATCACGCGGACCTCTCGGCTGGTCTCCTCGCTGACCGGGTACGGCGTGCAGCCGAACAAGGCCGTCGTCGGCTCGAGCGCATTCGCGCACGAGAGCGGCATCCACCAGCACGGCGTGCTGTCCAGCCGGGCGACCTACGAGATCATGGACCCGGTCGCGATTGGCCTCGAGGGCAATCGGATCGTGCTCGGGAAGCACTCGGGCCGGCACGCCTTCGCCGATGCCCTCCAGAAGATCGGGCTCGAGGTCGACCAGGACCACCTGGACCGGGCGTTCGCCCGCTTCAAGGAGCTTGCCGACCGCAAGATCCAGCTCACCGACGAGGACCTCCACGCGATCGTCGCGGAGGAGCTCGGCTCGACCGAGCGCGACACATTCGTGCTCGACTCCGTGGTCGTCGGCGGCGGGACGCACCTCCAGCCGCGCGCGACGGTCCACCTGAAGCGCGGCGACGAAACGATCGAGGAATCGGCGATGGGCGATGGGCTGATCGACGCCGCGATGGGCGCGATCCAGCGGGCCGCCGGCGTCGAGGCCCGGCTCGTGTCGTTCAACGTCTCGAGCGTGACGGGCGGATCGGACGCGTTGGGCGACGTCGTGGTGCAGCTGGACGTCGAGGGCCGGCGCGTGACGGGACGCGGCGTCGCGACCGACGTGGTCGAGGCCTCGGCCCGCGCATACCTCGCGGCGATCAACCGTGCGCTCCAGCTGACGAACGGCCACACCGACGGAACGGACGTGCGCCCGTGACCGAGCGGAGCCACCGGATCGGGGTGATCCCCGGCGACGGGACCGGGCCCGAGGTCGTGGGCGAGGCCCTGAAGGTCCTGGACGCCGCCCGCGCCGAGGAGGGGTTCGACGCAGAGTTCATCCGCTTCGACCTCGGTGGCGAGCGGTACCTGCGAACCGGCGAGGTCCTGCCCGACGACGAGCTCGAACGGCTGCGTGGGTGCGACGCCGTGCTGCTCGGTGCGGTCGGTCACCCGGACGTGAGGCCGGGGGTCCTCGAGCGCGAGCTGCTGCTGCGGATCCGGTTCGAGTTGGATCAGTACGTCAACCTGCGGCCGGTGATCCGGTACCCGGGCGTGAAGACGCTCGTGCCGTCGCACGGCGAGGACGACGTCGACCTGGTCGTCGTCCGCGAGAACAGCGAAGGGCTCTACACGGGTGCCGGGGGGTTCCACCGCAAGGGCACACCGCACGAGGTCGCCCTCCAGGAGTCGGTGAACACGCGCCACGGCGTCGAGCGGATCGTCCGGTACGCGTTCGACCTCGCGATGAAGCCCGGGCGACGGCGGAAGGTGACGCTGGTCCACAAGACCAACGTGCTGACGTTCGCCGGCGACCTCTACCAGCGGGTCCTGAACGAGGTGTCGGCCGAGTACCCGGACGTGACGACCGATTACGTGCACGTCGACGCCGCCTGTATCTATTTCCTCGACATGCCGTCGCGCTTCGACGTGATCGTCACGGACAACATGTTCGGCGACATCATCACGGACCTCGGCGCGATGATCCAAGGCGGGATGGGGATCGCCGCCGGCGGCAACATCAACCCGCACGGAGTCTCGATGTTCGAGCCGATCGGCGGGACGGCGCCCGATCACATGGGCAAGGGCACGATCAACCCGCTCGCCGCGATCGGCGCGCTGGGCATGCTCCTTGAGAACGTTGGTGAGGCGTCCGCGGCGGCGCGCGTGGACGCGGGGATCCGGTTCGCGTGCTCGAAGATGGCGTCGATGCGGGCGGGCGAGATGGGCTTCTCGACGTCTGAGGTGGGCGACCTGGTCGTCGAGGGGGCGTCGTCGTGACCGGCTCGACAGTGGAGCTCTACGACACCACGCTGCGCGACGGCGCGCAGCAGGCAGATCTCTCGTACACGGTCGAGGACCGCCTGCGGATCCTGCACAAGCTCGACGCCGTCGGCTTCCCTTACGTCGAGGGTGGATGGCCAGGCGCGACGCCGCGAGACACCGAGTTCTTCCAGCTCGCGACGAAGGAGACGCTGACGAACGCGACGCTTGTTGCGTTCGGCATGACCCGCAGGGTCGGTGAGCGAGCCGAGGACTCGCAGATCCTGCGCCACCTGCTCGACGCAGGCACCGAGGTGGTCTGCGTCGTCGGGAAGTCGTGGGACCTCCACGTGACGGAGGCACTTCGCACCGACCTCGCGGAGGGCATCGCGATGGTCCGCGACACGGTCGCGTTCCTGCGGAGCGAGGGCCGGCGCGTGTTCTTCGACGCCGAGCACTTCTTCGATGGGTATCGCTCCGACTCCGCGTTCGCGATGGCCGTCCTGGCTGCAGCCGAGGAGACCGGGGCCGAACGACTTGTTCTGTGCGACACGAACGGCGGCATGCTGCCGTTCGACGTCGCGCGGATCGTGCGCGACGTGAAATCGAAGGCCAGCGCCCCGCTCGGGATCCACGTCCACAACGATGCCGGCTGCGCGGTCGCGAACTCGCTCGTCGCCATCGATGCCGGCGTCCTCCAGGTCCAAGGCACCGTCAACGGATACGGGGAGCGGACCGGCAACGCCGACATCGTCCCGATCGCCGCGGACCTCGCGCTCAAGATGGGCGTTCCCGACGCGCTTCCTGGCGGCTCCGTCGAGCACCTGACCGAGCTCGCGCATTACGTCGCCGAGGTGGCGAACCTCGCGCCCGAGGCGCGGCAGCCGTTCGCGGGACGGTACGCGTTCACGCACAAGGCCGGCCTGCACACGAGCGGCGTGGCTCGCGTGTCGCGCGCGTACGAGCACGTGCCGCCCGAGGCGGTCGGGAACCGGCGGGGCGTCGTCGCTTCGGATTACGGAGGCGGCTCGACGGTGAAGATGAAGGCCGCGGAGCTGGGGCTCGCGGTACCGGACGACGCGGTGTCCGGCGTGGTCCGCGAGCTGAAGGAGCGGGAGGCCGCGGGGTACGTGTTCGACATCGCCGACGCGTCGCTCGAGCTCCTGATGAGGCGCGCGACCGGGTGGACGCAGCCGTTCTTCCGGGTCGAGAGCTATCGCGTCCACGTCGAGCAGCGCGACGGGGAGGAGCCGCTGGCCGAGGCGACCGTGAAGGTCCGGACGAACGGCACGCGCCATATCGAGAGCGCGGAGGGCCACGGGCCCGTGGGCGCACTCGACAACGCGCTCCGCAAAGCGCTGTCGAACGACTACCCGGAGCTCGAGCACATCGTGCTGGAGGACTTCCGCGTTCGGGTCCTGGACGAGACCCACGGCACGGGAGCGGTCGTTCGCGTGCTGATCGATACGTCGAACGGACAACGCGAATGGACCACCGTCGGCGTCTCCGAGAACATCATCGAGGCGTC
>JBKPHM010000059.1:0-6709 GCA_046729855.1 Actinomycetota bacterium
GGCTGGTCGCATCGAACGTCGCCCCGCTGTCCGACCCGCACCAGTCGCCGTCCACGTACAGCTGGTACTCGCCGGCCACGCCTCACCTCACTTTCCCAGACGGTTGGGGGGCGGTCCGAGGACCACCCCCCAACCACTCCGTCGAACAGGCTACTCGACCGGGATCTCTTCGTAGATCCGGTTGAGATCGATCCCCTGGCTCCTCCGCACGAAGTACGCGACCACATAGATCACGAGCGCGAGCAGGTACATCACGCCCATGAAGATCAGAGAATCCGTGTTGTTGATCGCGTACAGATCGTCGTTGAACCACCGCCACAGATTGAAGCCGAGGAACAGCGCGGTCAGGACGCCCGAGATCGTGATGAGCGGGATCCCGGCGACGTTGTACCGCGCGATCGGCGAGTTCTCATACAGTCGCCGCTTGCGCCACGGGAGGATCGCCGCCGCGATCGCGGTACCGAAGAACGTCACGGCGATGACGAGCGTTGCGTCGATCACCCATGTCCTGAACGCGGTCGTGTACGCGTAGAACGCGCTGACGATGAGCGATGGGATCAGCATCAGCACGAGGGCGCCCGTCGGCACATGCCGCCGCTCGGACACGTCCGCCACCCGCTCGGGCAGGATCCGGTCGAAGGCGGCCGCGAAGATGACGCGGGTGGACGACAGGAACAGCGTTCCGGCCCAGCCAAGGAACCACGCCCCGAAGACGAGCACGAGGAGCGCGCCGAGCAGGCTGTTGTGCAGGAACATCCCGATCAGCAACGGCGGATACGTCCACACCGGCGTCGGCCCCGGATCCGTCGTGTACCCGTAGAAGTAGTTGATGAAGTTGACGTTCCCCGCGTTGAAGAAGTCCCAGCCGAAGAACTTCGCCGCGAGCAGGAGGAAGACGACCGCGATCACGATCGTGACCCACAGCCCCCACATCATCCCGTTCATGACGCGCCGGAAGTCGCTAGCGCCCCGGACCTCGCCGTACAGCGTCGCACCCCAGTTCGGCCACAGGATCCAGAAGCACAGGAACGGGATGATCAGAAGCGTGTCGCCGAGGAACGGCGAGAATCCGATGTTCGCCGGCAGCGCTTCCGAGCCGCCGGCGAGGGAGATCACGTCCTGGTAGGGGCTACCCGTCGCACCGAACATCTCGGCGGTCTCGGTGTTGAACGCGTTCTCGAACCCGGACCGCGAGCCAAATAGCATCACGAGCATCACGAACGCGAGGCCGGCGAGACCGACGTAGAAGCAGTATTTCTGGACCTTGGCGTACCCCTCCATGCCCAGGGACACGAGCAAGCCGGCCAGGACGGCGGTGATCACGCAGACCGTGAAGAGCCCGTTGTTCGTGCCGAGGAAGTCGAGCAGACCGTCCCAGTTGAGGAAGGCGGCGAGCGGCTGGAGCACCTCGACGTTGAGGATGCTCGCGTACACGGGCGTCCAGTACCACAGGATGAACCACCACCCAGTGACGGCCAGGACGAACCCGATCCCTCCGCCGAGGACGCGGCTCTGCCAGACGTAGTCGCCACCGGCCCGCGGCATCACCGAGATCAGCCCCGCGTAGGTGATCACCAAGAAGGTGATGAACACGCCCGAGACGAGCAACGCGGGCATGATCTGGCCGGTCGGCACGTACCCGATCACGGCGAGCGAGAAGAACAGCCCGAGCGTCACGAAGTTGACGGACATGAACGAGTACAGGAACGCGTCGAACCGCGACCAGCCCTTGACCAGGCCGGTCGCCTTCCGAAGGAACAGCCCCGGTGCCTCGCTTACCGCCGCCATCGACCGATCCCTCCCTCCCTGGGGACCCTTCCGAGGGGTCCGTCAGCCGTTGACCAACTGGTAGTTCTTCACCTTGTTCTTCTTCGCGTCGATGTTCACGATCGCCGCCTGAAGGATCCCCTCCTCGTACGAGCTGCCCGGGTTGAGCGCGAGCGTGCGCCCCAGTCGCGCGGCACCCCTGCTCTCGTGGATGTGGCCGTGCAGAGACAGCACTGGCTGGAAGGACATCACCGCGTCGCGAACGGATGTCGACCCGACGGGACGGATCGCCTGGCCGCCCGAGACGTAGGTGAGGTCCGCGTTGAGCGCCGGCGCGTTGTCCAGCTTCGAACCGTACGGCGGCGCGTGGAAGTTCAGGATCGTGTGGTCCGGGTCGGATGCCAGCTTCAGCGCACGCTCGATCCGCACGGCGAGCCCCTCCTCCGGCCCCTCGCGGAACGTGTTCCACGGCGTCGGATTGGTCCAGCCCATCGAGATCATCGTGTACCGGTCGAGGTCGATCGGATGATCTTCGTCGCCGGTCTCGACGACGCTGGCATGCGACAGAAGCTCGTCGATCTCGAACATGTCGTCGTTCGCCGGGCAGGCCACGATGCGGATCCCCGTGCCGCCGAGCTTCTCCTCGGCCATGTCGATCCATCGGGCGGTCCCGGCGACCATGACCTCCTTGAAGCGCCGGTCCACGAGCGTCTCGTCCTCCCGCAGGGCGGCGTACTCGTCCTGCGACACCCGGATCGGGTAGTAGCCACGGTTCATGACCCGCTGCTCGAACGCCAGGACCTCGTCCTCGATCTGTAGCGTCTCGAGGTGGTCCTGGAGCGAGGCCTCCCAGGTGCCGTTCGGGCGCCGGACGATCGGGACCATCGCCTTGCCCGTGACGTCACCGCCGAGGATGACCACGTCCGCCCCGTAGAAGGGCCCGGCGTTGAGGAACTTCCTCCAACAGATCTCGGACCCGTGCAGGTCCGTGACGAAGAACAGCCTCACCGTTCCCCCACCCGTGTGCGCCCGCTCATCTTCGACCCGGCGAGGCCTGCACCGCAAGCCGCCGGCCGGGAGCGCGGCACCCTGCGGCTCAGTGGCCGACCTCCTCGGGCAGTTGGTACCACTGCACGCGCTCGCCCACCCGAGACCGGATCTTCCATCTGAGGCTCTTCGGCACCTGGTCGGCATGGCGGCGCAGCGCCACCGCCTGCTCCACCGGGTCGTAGGCCGCCGAGGCCGGGACGAGCCGGCCGAGTCCGCCGCGCACGAGCTCGATCACCCGGTCGAGGTTTCCGGTGACCGTCCGCCACCAGCCCCAGTCATCCGCGACGATCTTCCCGAACCGGGCGAGCCCCACGGTCCCGGGCTCGTCCCCCTCCCGCACCTCGTGCTGGGCAAGCAGGTACACGATGTCCTGGACATCCTTCTCGTTCTGCTCGACCACCTGAAGCTTCGACAGCAACAGGTCCGTGACGTCGAGCGTGACGTCCATCCGGTCGATCCGGTCCTTGAACTCCAGGACGTGGCACATATGGAGCTGGTCCATGACCACATCGACGGCGGTTCCTCCGACGGGGCTCGTGAAGTACATCTGTCGGTGCCCGTGCATCGTGTTGAAGCGTCGGTCCCCCTCGAAGCCGAGCTCGGCGAGCAGGTCCATCACCGGCTTCTTCGCGGTGGACACCGACGCGAGGTCCATGTCCTGCCCGGAGCGCACCCGGGGCGGGAAGTCCGGCGTCAGGTACCGGACCGCCTGACCGCCGATCAGTCTCAGCGGCACGCCGGCCCGGTTCGCCGCCCCGACCGTCTCCAGGGCGGCCTCGTACGCGTCCGCGGGCAGCGTCACTCCCGGGCCACCTGGCCGACCCACCGTCGCAGGTCGCCCTCCGTCACGATGCCGACGAGTCGCCCGTCCTCCACGACCGGCAGCCGCCGGATGCCCTTGCCGTTCATCAGCTCGAAGACGTCCACGACCTGGTCGCCCGGCGCCACGGTGATGGGGGGCGAGGACATCAGGTCCGCGACGGGCTCGTCGAGCGGCGCCGCGTCCGTGATCACATGCCTCGTGACGTCGCGCTCGGTGAAGATACCGGCGGCGCGGCCGTCCGCGTCCACAACGATCACCGAGCCGATGTCGCGGTCGATCATCGCCCGGAGCGCGTCCCGGACCGATGCGTCCGGGGGGACGGTCACGACGTCCCTCGTCATTAGCTCACCGATCGCGTCCGGCGCCCGGGTCATGTCGTCCTCCGTTCGGCCGAGTCGAGGAGCGCCACGATACGGCAACGTGGCGGCGGGCGCTGCCGTCGGAACGGCGCACCGGTAGCATCGCACCGGCGTGGAGGGCGCGATGGCCGAGCGGTACGACTTCGTGATCGTCGGGGGCGGATCGGCCGGCAGCTGCCTCGCAAACCGGCTGTCCACCGACCCGTCGACCTCGGTGCTCGTCCTGGAGGCCGGCCGGCCCGACTACCGCTGGGACGTGTTCATCCACATGCCGGCCGCGCTGACGTTCCCGATCGGCAGCCGCTTCTACGACTGGGCCTACGCCTCCGAGCCCGAACCGTTCATGCACGGCCGCCGGATCTCGCACGCGCGCGGCAAGGTGCTCGGCGGCTCGAGCAGCATCAACGGGATGATCTTCCAGCGGGGCAACCCGCTCGACTACGAGCGCTGGGCGGCAGAAGCGGGCATGCGGGGATGGGACCACGCGCACTGCCTGCCGTACTTCAAGCGGATGGAGAACTGCCTCGCGGCGGCGCCCGACGACCCGTTCCGTGGGCGCGACGGTCCGCTCGTCCTCGAGCGTGGTCCAGCGACGAACCCGCTGTTCGGCGCGTTCTTCGAGGCGATCCAGCAGGCCGGCTACGAGCTCACCGACGACGTCAACGGGTACCGCCAGGAGGGGTTCGCGCCGTTCGACCGCAACGTGCACCGCGGTCGCCGGTTGTCGGCCGCGGGCGCGTTCCTTCATCCCGTCATGAGGCGTCCGAACCTGGACGTGCTCACGAGGGCATTCGTGAACCGTGTGGTGTTCGAAGGCAACCGCGCCGTCGGAGTCGAATACATGCACCGCGGGCGGACCGACGTCGCGCACGCCGCCGACGTAATCCTGTGCGGCGGCGCGATCAACACGCCGCAGCTGCTCCAGCTCTCGGGTGTGGGCGACGAGCGTACGCTCCGCCAGGTCGGCGTCGACGTCGTGCGGCACATCCCCGGCGTGGGACAGAACCTCCAAGACCACCTGGAGGTGTACGTGCAGTACGCGTGCAAGCAACCGGTCTCGGTCGCGCCGTACCTGAAGTACCGCTGGCGTCTGTGGGTCGGGTTCCTGTGGCTGTTCTTCCGCACGGGTCCGGGCGCGACGAACCACTTCGAGGGTGGTGGTTTCGCGCGGAGCAACGACGACGTCGCGTATCCCAACCTGATGTTCCACTTCCTTCCGATCGCGGTGCGCTATGACGGCTCGCAACCGTCCGGGGCGCACGGGTACCAGGTCCATATCGGCCCGATGACCTCCGACGCGCGCGGGAGCGTCACGATCCGCAGCCGCGATCCGCGGGTGCATCCGGCGCTGCGGTTCAACTACGTCTCGACTGGGCAGGACCGCCGCGAATGGGTGGAGGCGATCCACATCGCACGGGACATCCTCAATCAGCCCGCGTTCGACCCGTACAACGCCGGCGAGCTGTCGCCCGGCGACAAGGTACGTTCGGACGAGGAGATCCTCGACTGGGTGGGTCGCCAAGGGGAGACCGCCCTCCACCCCTCGTGCACCGCCCGGATGGGGACCGACGAAATGAGCGTGGTGGATCCGGCGACGATGCGCGTCCACGGCCTCGACGGGCTGCGGGTCGTCGACGCCTCCGTGTTCCCGTACATCCCGAACGGGAACATCTACGCACCGGTGATGATGGTCGCGGAGAAGGCCGCCGACCTCATCCTCGGGAACACCCCGCTTCCTCCCGAGCCCGTGGCGTTCCACCGGCACCGACAGGTCTGACGGCGGCGCTGCGCAGCGCGTCGCGATCGATCGGCTACGCCGCGATGCCGAGCACCACGAGCCCCGCGACGACGAGCAGCACGCCGAGACCTTGCGAGCGTGCGGGTCGTTCGCCAAGGACGGCGATCCCCCCGACGAACGGGATCAGCGGGAACGTCGCGCTGACGGCGGCGACGAGCGAGATCAGCCCGAGCTCCGCGCCGCGCGAGAACGAGACGATCCCAACCATGTCGACGATCCCGACGAGCACGGCGGCCCACACCACTCCCCGTGTCCGCGCATCGGAGCGCCCCAGCCCGATCGCGACGAACGGCACGAGCGCCGCGACCGTAAACAGCCGGCCGAGGCCGACCGCCGGCAGCCACCCGACCTCCTGCGCAGCGCGTCCGAGCACGAACGTCGCGAGCCCGAACAGCAGCATGGAGGCGACCGCGTACGGAACGCCGGTCCGGCGCTTCGCCCCGACGTCGCCGAGATCGCGCGGGTCGAACGTGATCAGGACGACGCCGACAATCGTGAGCGCGGCACCGGCGACCAGCGGAGCCGTCAGCGACTCGTCGAGAAGGAGCGTCGCCATCATGATCGGGACGAGCGCGTACCCGGCCGTGAGCGGCGAGACGAGCGCGATCGGCCCGAGCTCGAGCGCGCGGTAATGGATCGCGTACGCGGCCGCGACGATCGCGCCGTTGGCCACGAGCAGCCACAGCTCGGTCGCCGATCCCGTCCACTCGGGGCGCACGAGGATGGCGACGATGGCGATCGCGGCCAACCCGGATAGTTGGGTGATGACGACCGTTCGGAACGGACCGATCCGGCGCGACGAGAGGGCTGCACCGAAGTCGGCCACACCCCAACCGAGCGCCGCACCGAGCCCGTAGATCACGCCGGGGACCGGGCCTCCGCGAGCGCATCCACAGCGACGGCGCCGCGGGT
>JBKPHM010000060.1:0-56358 GCA_046729855.1 Actinomycetota bacterium
CGATGATCCTGGCCACGAGCTTCCCCGGGATCGGGGCCCGACCCTCGATCGCGTCGATGAGTGCTTGTGGAAGTCTGTCCGTATCCATGTCCTTCAGCAGATACCCTCGCGCCCCGGCACGGAGCGCCGCGAAGAGGTGCGCATCGCGATCCGAAACTGTGAGCATGACGACGGTTGTATCGGGCAGCCGGCCGCTGATCTCCCATGCGGCCGCGATGCCGCCTCCCGGCATCCTGACATCGAGCAGGCAGATGTCGGGGTGCGTGCGGAGGGCGGCGTCGATGGCGCCCGGGGCGTCGGCGGTAGCGGCGGTGACCTCGAAGCGCTCGTCTCGCGCGAGCACATCCCCGATCTCGTCGCGAGTCGGCGCGTGATCATCGGCGAGCACGACCGTGATCAAACCGTCACCTCGACGCTGGCACCGCGACCCGGGGCGGATTCGATCCGCAACTCGCCGCCGAGCGACGCGACCCGTTCCCGCATGCTGCGGAGCCCGTAACCGGTACGAGCCGCATCGGAGCGCTCGGGCTGAAATCCACGGCCGTTGTCACGAACCATCAAGCACGTCCGTCCCTCGCTCTTGGACAAGTTGACGTCGATGCGGGTCGCCCCGCCATGGTGCGCGGCGTTCGCGATGGCCTCGCAAGCGATCCGTTCCAAAGCCTCACCCTCCCTCGACCCAACCTCGCCAACGTCTACGGAGAGGTCGAGCGAGACCTCGGCACGTTCAGCCGCGTTTCGGGTCGCTTCAGCAAACGCGTCGACGGATGACTGCTCTGTCGGGCGGCTGAGCTCCACGATCGCCCGCCGCGATTCGTTCAGCGCTCGTGCGGTTGCCGATGCGATACGTCCTGCGATTGGATCGTCGGTCCTGAGCCGACGTGCCTGTCTCCCGATGTACGCAAGTTCCTGCGCGAGCCCGTCATGGAGGTCGCGAGCGATTCGCCGTCGCTCCTCGAGCGCTGCCGCTTTCGCCACCGAGGACCAGTACCGATGGATCTCTCCGATCGATGCGAAAAGCATCACTGCGAAGAAGCCCAGTCTGAAAGCGTCGCCAACGTGAACCCACCTCGTGTACAGGGACGGATAGAAGAAGTAGTTCAGGTGGCTGCACGCGCCGAGCGCGGCCGCGACACCGAGCCAGGCGAGGAACGGGTCACGTGACCCTTCGTGTCGTCGGCAGAACCCGACGGCGGCGGCCGCGAGGAGCACGAGCGTCGCTAGATGCACGACGCGGGTCGGCCACGCGGCCGCGATGCCGAGCCCCACGATGCCCGCGGGGGATTGCGTCGGCGAAATGCCGACCGGGAGCCGAGGCGTGATCAGCGCCAACGCGGCCCCGAGCAGCAAGACGAACAGCACCGACCCCGCGGCGGCCCGTTGTGCCCACCCTCGCGAACGGGGCAGAGGCGCCGTCAGCACCACTGCGGATCCGAAGAAGATCGCCGCGCCGACGAGTCGACCGGTGACGGCGCTCCATGACATCGCTGAGGGGGTCATCACCCCTCGGATAACGACGGGAAGCGTGTAGAAGGCGAGGTTGGTGAGTGAGAGGATAATCAAGGCAGCGATCAGCAGGAGCTCATGAAGTCCTCCGCCCGTCACCGACCGGCCGTAGACCAGGTAGGCGGTCAGGAGCGGAATGAGGCTCGCCGCCGTTTCGATGGCGACGCTGAGGTCTGGCACGATGTATGCGAAGTGAATGGCGGGAACAGCGGCGACGACCAAGGTGACGAGAAGTCCGAGCGAGAAGGCCGCCGTAGTCATCGCACGCGCGCGGATCATGCCCGTATGCTCATCTCCGCCCCCTCGCGCAGGCGTCAAATCTGTACACAACTTCGCACCGCCGAGAATTGGATCGCGACGAAGCTACAGCGAGTGCCGAGCGGGAGACGCGCCGTCGCCGGGATTCGGAGTCGGAGTCGCACAGGTCTGCCCCGGTACGAAGAGTCATGGCGTCCGTGACTCGAACGATCCCGGAGTCGCTCCGCATCTCCGTCACCAAGCAGCCGGTGTCGTTCTCGTACCGCCGGGCGGACTCGACAAAACCTTCAGGTGCGACGGTGAATCGCCCCCCGATCCGGGTCGAGGATCGAGCAGAAGAGCGGTGGCGAGTCGAACCTTCGGACGCACGTCCATGAGATGCCGCCGTCCCGGCCGACGAGGGCAGCGGTGGCGCCGTCACCGATCAGGCCGTGGTCGCGAACCGGAAGGTACCCGTCGATGATTTCAACGGGAAGCATTGTTCTCGATACCGCCCTGCTAAACCGCCCGTACGCTTGGTCCCCTTTGGTCTGTCCACGCTCGGTGCCTTCCTGAAGGACCTCCTTTCTAGGGCTGGCGAACAACACCTCCCGAGTCCTCTTCGTCGACCTCGGGCGCGCCGGTGCGGGACGCGGCTGCCGCGAACCGAAGGAGCTCGATGGGGATGGGGAAGATCAGCGTGGAGTTCTTGTCGGCCGCCACCTCCGTCATGGTTGACAGCATTCGCAGCTGCATCGCGCCGGGCCGTCGCTCGAGCGTCTCCCCAGCCCGGCTCAGCGTCTCGGCTGCCTCGAACTCACCCTGCGCGTGGATCACCTTGGCTCGCCGCTCCCGCTCGGCCTCGGCTTGACGGGCCATCGCGCGGCGCATGGTCTCCGGCAGCTCGACATCCTTGACCTCCACGAGGGTGACCTTGACCCCCCAAGGGTTCGTCAGATCGTCGATGATCTTCTGCAGCCGCTGGTTGATCTCGTCTCGGTTGACCAGCAGGTCGTCGAGGTCGACCTGGCCCAGGATGCTCCGCAGGGTGGTCTGGGCGACCTGCGAGGTTCCCACGATGTATTTCTGGATCGCCACGACGGCTCTGATCGGGTCGACGACGTTGAAGTAGGCGACCGCGTTCACCCGGACCGTCACGTTGTCCCGCGTTATGACGTCCTGCGGCGGGATGTCCATCGTGAACGTCTGCAAGTTGACGCGGACCATCCGATCGACGACCGGGATGATCACGAACAGCCCTGGTCCCTTCGCCCCGATCACTCGGCCCAGCCGGAAGATCACGCCGCGCTCGTACTCGGGCACGATCTTCACGGCCGAGACGAGGATGACAACGAGCAGGACTACGGCCGCCAAGATGCCGTACAGAAGTGTCTCGCTCACGGTCTTCCTCCTTCCTCACGCTGCGCAGTTGGATTGTCCGCGTGTTCGGCGTTCGGGTCGGGCTCGACTACGAGCCGGAGCCCGTCCATGGCGACGACGCGCACGCGCTGGCCCGGCCGGAGCGTTCCGTGGGGTCCTCGCGCGGTCCACCACGCGCCCTGGAGGAACACGAAGGCGTCGTCTCCTTCCATTGACGCCACCGTTCCGCGGCTCCCGAGGATCCCCTCGGCGCCGGTCGAGCCGATGAGGCGACGAGACCGCCACGCCACCCGCCCGAGCGCGATAGCTCCTCCGCCGGCCACCACGGCCGTCGGAAGGAGGACGATGGGATCGACCCCGATCGGTCCCCGGAACAGGAACAGGCCCGCCAGCACGAGTGCCACCGTCCCGCCAGCGGCGAACACGCCGATCCCCGGGATGAAGAGCTCGGCGACGAACAGGCCTGCCGCCAGCACGAGCAGGATCACGCCGGCAGCGTTCACCGGAAAGACCGACAGCGCCGTGAAGGCGAGCACGAGGAGGATCACGCCCACGATCGCCCCACCGCCGAAGCCAGGGTTCGCCAGCTCGTAGAGGATGGCCAGGGTGCCGATCGAGATGAACAGGAACGCCAGGTTCGGGTCCGAAAGCCACTGCAACACGCTCCGGGCGAGGCCGAGCTCGATCTCCACGAGCTCAACTCCGGGCGTCCTGAGCATCACCGTCCGGCCAGGAGCGACCTCGACCGTCCGGCCGTGGAGGGCCTCCAGCAGCTGAGCGCGGTCGCTGGCGATCAGATCCACGACGCCGAGTTTGAGCGCCTCGTTCGTGGCGACGGAGCGGCCTTCGCGCACCGCGTCGATTGCGAACTCGGTGTTCCGGCCGCGCTGCTCGGCGATCGATTCCGCATAGGAGGCGGCGTCGTTGATGACCTTCTGCGACAGGTCGCCGCCCTGGAGGTCGACTGGCGTCGCCGCGCCGATCGAGGTTCCGGGAGCCATCGCGGCGATGTGGGAGGCGAGCGTGATGATGGCGCCGGCCGAGGCGGCCCGTGCCCCCTGCGGGGACACGTACACGACCACGGGCACGCGAGCGTTCAGGAACGACTGGACGATGTCGCGCATCGACGTGTCGAGCCCGCCGGGCGTGTCGAGTTCGACCAGGAGCGCGTGATGTCCGTCTTGCTCGGTCAGGTCGAGGGCGTCACGGACATGGTCGGCGATCATTGGAGTGATCACGCCATCGACCTGCACAACGACGATGCTGTCGGGGGCGGCCTGCGCACGCGCGCTTGACTCAGCGGCGAGGAGAAGAGCTGCGATCAACAAGAGCCAGGCCGCCAGGCGCCTGAAATAGGCACCGATCGCCGAGCCGGATTGGATCATGGCCCACGTCGCCCCTCTCGGACGCCCCCTCGCCTCCACGTTGCAGGATCCGGTCGACGAGTTGGTTGATGGAGGTCCCACCGATCAACCGACCCCGTCCCGTGTCGCCAACAAGCGTTACGCGTGAGCGCGCCGGGCCCGATGCGAGAGCGTAGAGACGGTCGTCGACCGTGGCACAACGAAGTGCTGGAGGTCTCCCTCGCAGGGAAGAACGAGAAGGGTCGAAGCACGCTCCGAGGGAGGAGGTGACACGAGCACGGCCACGCAACGCGAATGACGAGGTCTTCGTCGTGCTTGGTGACCGGACGGCCAAGCATAACGCTTCCGCCTCGCCGACCAGGCTTCCCGGCACACCAACGACCAGCAGACATCTTAACCGCGCTTCACGATCTGTGCGGGAGTCTCGCGGAACGGTAGGTCCGTCGTCGTTCTCGATGTGGAGCATTGGGATGGCCGGCCCCGCCGGGGGGGCGACTTCAGGACAACCCATGGCTTCCACGTTCGGCGCGGACGGCCCAGCGCCTCCTACGAGACGGAAGGAGACCAATGCTGGCCGGGTTGGCGTGCGGGTCTCCGGAGGAGACTGTCTCGGGAGCCACCAACGCGAACGCGGGCTTCGGTCTGGCGTGCCCTGTAGCCTTCTCTTGGGCTAACGACGTCGACCGCGGGCGATATCAAGCACCTCGGCGAGCAAACGGGCTCTCTCGGCCTCGACCTCAGCAAGCCGTTGGCGGCAGTTGGCTAACTCGGCCTCCAACACGGCGACGCGATCTTCCTCACCCCGGCGGTTGGGCCGTTCGGCCATGACGCGGTCGAGATCCTGGGTCGAAACGTTCACCTGCTTCCCCGATGGACCGGTTACGCGTTTGGTTCGGAGAAGCCCCCGGCGCTCCCAATCGAGGATTGTGTTCCGATGGACGCCCGCTCGACGTGCGGCCTCATTCCGAGAGATGTAGTCCACTGACGATCCTCTCGATGCGATCGAGCCGACGATCGCGATCGCGCAGTGCGGCGACCAGGTACGCCACGATGACCGCAAGCGCGGTCACAGCACCAGCAAGCACCGCGCCGACGAGGTCGGACGGATGCGGCAGCGCGTTCGCGACGAGCGCCGCGACTACGCCGGCGATCGCGGCGGCGACGAGGACCCCGAGCATCTCCTGCTCCTTCGCAACGGGCCGCGATTCTACCTGGTCAGACGGGGATCTCCCATTTAGTATCCAATTGTTATACATTCCTGGTGGAAGGTGGGGCAGTTGGGAGGGGGAAGGAGCCAGACATGGAAAACGCGCTGCGATTCCCGCAGCCGGATGGTCGTAGCGAGCTCGCCGGGGCGGCCCACCTGCTCTTGTCGTCCATGGATGGCATCGACCGGGTCGGGATCGGGCGCTCTCGTCTCGCCGCTGGCTTCGCCGCCGCCGTTCGGGTGGTGGAGCGCAACGGCTACTGGAACGATCCGATGCTCCTTCGCGACGTCGCCGAAACCCTCGAGCACGTCGTCGACGGACCATTCCGGCGTGGGTACGCGCGCGGACTGAGAGTGCTCGCCGCCTTCATCGAGGACGTGGCTCGATGAGGACTGGCGACCCGATGATCAAGCCGGCCGAGAACAACCTCTGGAGGGCCCGTCACATTGGGTCTCGCCACCATCGCGGCGCTCGGGTTCGTGGCGTGGGGCGTCGTCTGGTGGTTCGTCGGTTGACCCCATGCTTGGCCCCTCCTGGCCGGGCGTTCCGTGAGAGCGGGGGCGACAGGATTCGAGGAGATCGATGAGCTCAGCAGGGCGCTCAACCGCTACTCAGATTCGCCTGCCGTGGTCACGGTCGGACCGACCCGTAGCGCGTCGGTTCGCCCGCCCGCTCCAAGCCTTTCTCGAGGAAGAGTCATCGGGTGGCGTCATCCTGCTGGCGGCGGCGATCGTTGCGCTCGGCTGGGCCAACTCACCCTTTCGGGGCGGCTACGAGTCTCTCTGGGCCACCGACATAACGATTCGGCTCGGGCGCTGGGGGATCGGCCAGGACCTCCGCCATTGGGTCAACGATGGCCTCATGTCGCTTTTCTTCTTGGTGGTCGGGCTGGAGATCAAGAGGGAGCTCGTGTCGGGTGAGCTTCGGGATGCTCGAACAGCGGCGCTCCCGGTCCTTGCCGCTCTCGGCGGAATGGTCGTGCCGGCGGTCCTCTTCTTGGCCCTGAACGCCTCCGGGGAAGGCGCCCGGGGTTGGGGCATACCGATGGCCACCGACATCGCGTTTGCGTTGGGGGTGCTGACACTCGCCGCCCGCCGAGCCCCTGCCGGGATGAAGCCATTCCTCCTGACGCTCGCGATCGTCGACGACATCGGCGCGATCGCCGTCATCGCCATCTACTACTCGGGGAACGTCGAATACCCTGCGCTTCTGGTCGCTGCCGGGCTGTGCGTCCTCATGTTCGGGCTACAGCAGATCGGCGTCCGATGGGCGTTCGTCTACGTCGTCCTCGGACTGGTTGTGTGGATCGCTGCGTACGAGTCAGGCGTCCACCCCACAATCGCCGGGGTTGCCCTTGGGCTGCTCACTCCGGCGGTCCCGTTCCAGCGACCGAGGGCGGTCAGCGATGAGGCCCATCGCGTGGCCGACGAGACGGTCGACGATCCCCAGCCCCCGGACGCCGATGAGCATCATTGGCTGACGCTGGCCTCGCTCTCTCGGGAGGCCGTCTCCCCGCTCGCTCGGGTGGAGGGCATGCTCCATCCGTGGACGAGCAACGTGATCGTCCCCGCCTTCGCGCTTGCGAACACCGGTGTTCGACTGACCGGGGAGTCGCTGTCGGACGCGGCGACCAGCCCGATCGCGCTCGGCATCGTCCTCGGCCTCGTCGTGGGCAAACTCGCGGGCGTCTTCCTCGCAACGACGGCAGCGGTCCGCCTTGGGATCGGGCGTCTCCCCAGGGGCGTGGCGTGGCGTCATGTGATCGCCCTGGGGGCCGTAGCCGGAATCGGATTCACGGTGTCCATCTTCATCGCGGACCTCGCATTCACCGCTCGCGCTCAGATCGACGCGGCGAGGATCGGGATCCTCGCCGCCTCGGTGCTCGCGGGCGTCCTCGGATGGATCCTTCTTCGGCTTCCGCCTCTCTCGCCGGGCGCGGGCACGTCACAGGAGGAGCCGGGCAGATGAGGGCACGGAGCCTGGTGAGTCCGCTGCACGTGATGAGCATCACGACACCGGCCAGCAAGGCGGCGACCTTGTTGGCGCGGGACGACGTGTCTGCGGTCGTGGTCGTCGATGAGGCCGGCGAAGTCGTCGAATTGCTCGCTGAGAGTGAATTGCTTCGGGCGCTGCTCCCGTCGTACGTGGATGACTCAGGCATCCTGGCTGGCGTCTTGGAGCCGGCGGCGGCGAGCGCGTTCCGCCGGCTCGAGGGCAAGGTGCTCGCCGACCTCGTGCCGCATGATCGTGGGGTCCAGCCCGTTATTGAGGGCGACGCCACGCTGCTCGAGGCGGCATCCGTGATGGTGCGGGCCCGAACGCCCGTGATCGCAGTCCTTGACGACGATGAGCTGATTGGCGGGATCACGATCGATGAGGTGCTCAGCCACATCCTCGCCCCGGAAGCAGCGGATCCAGGACAGAGTCGAGAAAAGCCAGTCCTGGACGTCCTCCCGGCAGCGCGCTCGGGCGAGCTCACCGTGACTGGGGAACTGGACCTATCGACTGCCCCGGAGCTGGAGACCGCGATCATGGAACACTTCAGGCCGGGCTCGCGCGTAACGCTCGACCTTGGCGGCGTTACGTTCATCGACAGCGCCGGTGTTCACTGCCTGATCGCCGCCTGTAAGCGATCGGGACACGCCATTGTTCTGCGAAACACGACACCACTAGTCAGGCGCGTCCTGGAGATCGCGCTGCCGACACCAGTCGCCGACGAGAGCTGGGAGTTCAGCTGATGCCTGAGAGCCGGCATCCACCACCCATGGCTGGTTCAGTGATGGATGCGTCTGCATGGATCCATGCAACGTCACAAGCCAAGCCCGCCAGGGCGAGCTCAGTGCTCGAGCGCCTTCGCTCCGTCGACGGCGTGACGTGGCCCGAGTTGGCGACCGGCCCATGCGACGTGATCGCCAAGACTCGAGTGCTGGCCCTGCGCGATGTGGAGCTCCTTCGAGGGACTCGCTATGACACGGGGGATGCTCCACGTACTCACCTCTCCGCTCGCCGCCGGGAAAGGGGGTGCCCCGCACATCGACGTCGAAGCGCAAGCTGCGGGGCTGCGAGATGAACAGGACGCAAGCGATCGAACGAGTAGACGAGATCCTGGGTGAGTTCGCTGAGATGTACGTCTCGGGCCGTTGTCCAACGTGCGGCGCCCTACTGTTTGACGAGCAGAACCGACAGCTTCCTCCTGAGACTGTGGCCACCCTGAGGGTGGTCCACTCCGGATCCTGCGAGGTCTCCCGCGGTACCGACGAGCTTGCCAGTTTGAGCAGGCGATTCGGAATCGCCCTTGAGCCAGTTCTGTGGGCCGCCGCGCACCCTGGCGCGTGGGTCGTGGGCGTGAGACGCGCAGGCACGGGTCGGCCGAGGGAGGACGAGGCCTAGCCGACTATGTCGACTCACACAATGGGATCCCGGTGGCGCCGAGCTGCTCGCCGAGAAGCCGAGAAGAGCTCCAGCAGGATCGCTGTTGCCAAGGATCGCCGGCTGAGCGCCTGAATCGAAGTCGCAACGAATCACATACAGGTTTTTCAACCACCGTAAACAACATTGATGTGTTTCCGCAGGTCAGAGCGTTGGTGCCCCCGGCAGGAATCGAACCTGCGACACGCGGTTTAGGAAACCGCTGCTCTATCCACTGAGCTACGAGGGCTGAACGACAGTCTAGATGGCGACTCACACCGGTACGACCGTGTGCTTGCCCCGGCAACCGTCACGTCCTGCCTCCCGTCCTGGTACGTGAGCGACGCGGCACGAAGATCGCGGGGGCCTCGATCGAAGACGAGGTAGCCGCTCGCCCACTGCGGTCCGTCCAGCGTCCCGCGCGGCGGGAAGAGCGGCGCCTCCGGCCCGAAGCTGGTCCGAAGCTCGCTCTCGGGTCGGTACCGGCGCCCGTGCATATCGATCAAGACGAAGTGCTCGCGGTTGAAACGGACGTCCTCGACGACCTCCTTGCTGATCGCGACGTGGAACCATGCGAGCTCAGGCGCGTACTGGCACCCGTGGCATACGCGCCGACACGGTCGAAGCGATGGAGGTCGCACGGGCGCGCCGCTCTGAACAGCTTGGGGCCCAGCTCGGACACCACGAAGCGGATCCGCTCACCTACCGGCTGCTTCGGGAAAGCGATCGACACCCTGCGCTCTGGACGCGGTCGTGTCGGGGGCTGTGGCGATGGCGTCTCGGTCGCGTTCGACGCGATCGGGGTTCCGCGGCCGTTCCAGGCGAGGAGTTGCCATCGCACCCCACGAGGGCTGCCGCGAGGGCGCATGCCGCGATGAGCGAGCGGGTGAGGCCCCGACGCGCCGCCACGGTTCGGAGGGTATCCTGCGCGGCCGGGGGCGCCGTGTACCTCACACCTACCGAAGAGGAGCGGCTGCGCGTCTTCGCCGCGGCCGAGCTCGCACGCCGGCACCGCGAACGGGGCCTGCGGCTGAACGCGCCCGAGGCCGTCGCCATCGTGGCGGACGAGATGCACCTGGCCGCTCGGGCGGGCGGGTCGTTCGACGACGTCGTGCGTGCCGGGATGCAGGCGGTCCGCGACGAGGAGCTGATCGACGGCGTCGCCTCGATCGTCGACGAGGTGCGTGTCGAGGTGCTCCTCGCCGACGGGAGCCGGCTGGTCATCGTCCGCCCGGCATGGGCACGCTTAGGCGACGGGCCGGGCGTGGTCCGCGTCGCGGACGGCGACCTCGCGCTCGCCCGGGGCGCCGAGCGACGTCGCGTCACCGTGACGAACAGGTCGGACCGGCCGGTCCGCGTGTCGTCGCACTACCCGTTCTGGCGCGCGAACGCGCGGCTCGACTTCGATCGCGACGCGGCAGAGGGCTTCCGCCTGGACCTGCCGGCGGGAGCGTCGGCCCGGTGGGCGCCCGGGGAGACGCGGGAGGTCGACCTCGTCGCGTACCGGGGCGACGAGGCGCCCGGCACGTGAACCGGCGCGAGTACGTCGCTCGCTTCGGCCCGACGACGGGGGACCGGGTCCGCCTGGGCGACACCGACCTGTGGATACGCGTCGACGACGACCATGTCGTCGGTGGCGACGAGCCGCTGTGGGGCTATGCCAAGAATATCCGCTCGCGCATGACGCAGTTCGACCGGGCCGGTGACAGCGAGCTCGACGTCCTCGTGGCCGGCGTGCTGCTGATCGACCCCGTGCTCGGGATCGCGAAGACCAACATCGGGATCAAGGACGGCCGCGTCGTGGGAATCGGGCGCGCGGGCAACCCGGACATCACGAGCGGTGTCGACCTCGCGATCGGCCCCAACACGCTCCCGATCATGGGCTACGGGCTGATCGCCACGCCGGGTGCCGTCGACAGCCACGTCCACCTGCTCACGCCGCGGCTGGTCCCCGTCGCGCTTGGGGCCGGCGTGACGACACTGATCACGGCCGGGTTCGAGGAACCGCCGTACGCGATGCAGCGGACCTTCGAGGCGTTCGAACGGATGCCGGTGAACCTCGGGCTCCAGGCGAGTGCGCGGACCGACCTGCGCGATCCCGTCGAGGTCGTGATCGAGGCCGGCTCGGTCGGCCTGAAGATCCACGAGGACTGGGGCGCGTACCCGGAGATCGTCGACGCCGTGCTCGGCGTCGCCGACGACCACGACGTCGCGGTGTGCTTGCACACCGATGGGTTGAACGAATCGTGCGAGCTCGAGGAGACAGTCGCGGCGATCGGCGGTCGGGCCGTCCACGCGTACCACGTCGAGGGTGTGGGTGGCGGCCACGTCCCCGACCTCATCGGGCTTGTGCGCGAGCCGAACGTCGTGTGCTCGTCGACGACGCCAACCCTTCCGTTCGGGCCGGCGACGGCAGCGGAGCACCTCGAGATGATCCTTGCGGTGCACGGTGGCTCGGTGGCGTCGGCCGACGACGTCGAGGCCGCCACCGAGCGGATCCATCCCGCGACGATGGCCGCCGAGGGACCGCTCCACGACCTCGGCGCCATCTCCATCGTGAACAGCGATTCACAGGGGATGGGGCGGATCGGCGAGACGGTGCGGCGGACGTTTCAGCTGGCGGACGCGATGAAGGTCTGGCGCGCGAGTAACGCCGGCCGCGGCTGGCCGGACGAGCCGGCAGACGACGACGAACGGGTGCTGCGCTACCTGGCGAAGATCACGATCGAGCCCGCGCGGGTCCACGGCATCGAGGAGTACGTCGGCTCGCTCGCGCCCGGCCGCCTCGCTGACGTCGTGCTCTGGCATCCGTCGCGGTTCGCCGTCAAGCCCGAGCTCGTCCTGAAGGGCGGACACTTCGCGTGGGGCGCGATCGGCGAGGGAAACGCAAGCGTCGACCGCGCGGAGCCGATCCGGTACGGCGCACACTGGAGCGGGACGGGCGACGCTGCATCATCCGTTGCACTGACGTTCGTGTCGCAGGCCGCGCTCGATGCGGGCTTCTCCGAACGGCTCGGGACGCGCCGCTCCGTCGTGGCCGTGCACGGCACGCGCTCGGTCCGGCGAGACTCGCTCGTCAGGAACACGGCCGTCGCCGCGATCGAGGTCGATCCGCGGGATGGGGCGGTCATGCTGGGCGGGCGGGTGCTCGCGTGCGAGCCGGTCACCGAGGTACCGCTCAGCCGACGCTATCTGCTGGCGTGACTCAGGCCCGGTAGGTCTTGTCGAGGTAGTCGCGCACCATCCGGGTCGCGCAGAACCGGGGCCCGATCGTCCGCAGCGATTCCCTGATCCTCGCGACCCAGCGCCGCGGCACACCATCGGTGTCGCGTTCGCGGAACATCGGCAACACGTCTTGCTCGATCAGGTCGAACAGCGCATTCGCGTCGCGTGCGTCCTGTTCCCACCACGGAAGGTCGGGATCGCTGCCGATGCCCCAGCCGTTGGTCCCGTCGAACGCCTCGGCCCACCACCCGTCCAACACGGAGAGATTCAGGCCGCCGTTCATCGCAGACTTCATTCCGCTCGTACCGCTGGCCTCCATCGGCGGGCGGGGCATGTTCACCCACACGTCGCACCCGGCGACGAGATGCGTGGCCACGTCCATGTCGTAGTCCTCGAGGAATATCAGGCGTCCCGCGACGTCGGGCGGCCAGGGTTCGCGGAAGAGGCGGGCCAGGCTGCTCTTGGCCTCCTCGTCCTTGGGATGCGCCTTGCCGGCGATCACGAACTGCACCGTGTCGGACTGGCCGAGGAGCGCGGAGATCCGTTCGACGTCGGAGAACAGCAGTACGAGGCGCTTGTACGTTGCGACACGCCGCGCGAATCCGAGCGTCAGCCGGTCCTCGTCCAGGCCGGTCGTCGCGACGTCGACCGCATCGCGCGACTCGTACCGGGCGAGCCGGGCCGCCAGGTCCTTCTCGCGCGCGTAGCGCACGAGCCCGCCGCGGAGCTCCGATCGGACGCCCCAGAGCTCATCGTCCGGGATCGCGTCGACGGCCTCCCACGTGGCCGGGTCGTCGGCCCGGGTGTACCAACCGGGTGGGAGGTATCGGTTCAGCAGCTCGCGCATCCGACCGCACATCCACGTCGGCAGGTGCACGCCGTTCGTGACATGAGCGATCGGCACCTCGTCGACGTCGCGACCGGGGAACAGGTGGTTCCACATCCTGCGCGCGACGCTCCCGTGAAGTCGGCTGACGGCGACCGAGCAGCGGGCGAGGCGGAGCCCGAGCGAGGTCATGCCGATCTCGGGGGAGTCGTCGACGCGGCCGAGCTCGACGATCCGCGGACGGAACTCGGCGAACGGCTCGCCGAGCACCTGGAGGACCTCCGAGGTCTCGTATGCCTCGTTACCGGCGGGCACCGGCGTGTGCGTCGTGAAGATCGTCCGAGCACGTGCGGCCTCGATCGCGGCGTCGATCGGCTCACCCGAGACGATCGCTCGGCGCGCGAGCTCGAGCGGCGCGAACGCACCGTGTCCCTCGTTGACGTGTACGACATCCGGATCCAGCCCAATCTCGGCGAGCGCGCGCATCCCGCCGACGCCGAGCAGCGCGTACTGCTCCAGGCGCGTGGCGCGATCGCCGACGTACAGCCGTGACGTGATCCACCGCGACAGCGTGTCGTTCTCGGGGCGGTTCGCATCGAGCAGGTACAGCGGGACGCGTCCGATCGCGGCGCGCCAGACCTGCACGACGACGTCGCGACCACGGATCGACACTGGGAACGTGAGGGGGTCGCCGTCGCGTGTGATGAGCGTCATGGGAAGCCCATCCGCGTCGACATCGCTCCAGAACTCCTGCTGCATCCCCGTGGGGTCGATCCGCTGCCTGAAGACACCCTTCGAGTACATGATCCCGACGCCGATCAGGGGGATCCTGAGATCGGACGCCTCCTTGAGGACGTCGCCCGCCAACACGCCGAGCCCACCCGAGTAGATCGGGATGCACGGGTGGACGCCGAACTCGGCGCACACGAATGCGACGGACGGCACGTCGGTGTGTGGATCCGGGTCGATCGCGAACGATGCGAGCAGCCCCCTGACGCGGTCGAGCCACTCGGGGTTGGACATCGCTCGCTCGAGACGCTCCTCGGGCATATGTTCGAGCAACTCCACGGGGTTCTGGACGAAGAACCGGAACCGCTCCGGGTCGATCTCGCGGAAGACGTCGATGCCGCCCGGCTTCCACGCCCACCGGAGGTCGTACGCCAGCCATGCGAGCGGCTCGAGCTCATCGGGCAGCTTGGCGGCCAGCGACGCCGCGGCACGCCGCAGGTCGTCGTCCCCTGGGTAGGGCATCGCCCCATCCTACGGAGCGGGCGCCTGCGTGGACCGACCAGGCAGTCGCTGGCGCAACCGGAGGACCGGCTCGAAAAGGTCGCCGAGCCGGTCGAGGCGACGCAGGACGTCGTCCGGCCCGAACGTGAGGAGATCCTCCTCGCGGCGCTCGACGGCCACCTCGACCTCGTCCCACGCGACCGGCGTCGCGACGCGAGGCTCGTCCGTCGCGCGGAGCGAGTACGCGACGATCGTCGAGCGGAACGCGTCGTTCTGGAGCCAGTCCACCATCACCTTGCCGGCTCGCAGGTTCCGTGCCTGGCGGTCCGTCACCTCGTCCGGGTACGTCCTGGCCAGGAGCCCGGCGATCCCGCGCGCGAAGTTCTTCGTCTCGAGGAACGTGTGCGGCTCGTTCAGCGGCACGTGGACGTGCATGCCCTTGCTGCCCGAGGTCTTCGCGAAGGACGTCAGCCCCGCCGCTCCGACGACGTCGCGCAGGTGGAGCGCCCACCGAGCCGCATCGAGCACGCCGGCCGGCAGACCGGGATCCAGATCGAAGACCACCTCGAGCGGGACGTCGGGCGCCGGCTTCCGGAACAGGAACGGATGGATCTCGACCGTCCCGAGGTTCGCGACGAACAGCAGCGTGGCGAGGTCATCGATCACGCAATGCCGGTGCGTCCGGCCGTCGGTCGCGACGTAGGTGTACACGCCGACCCACTCCGGTGCGCCACGGCACTCGTTCTGCCACCAGCCTTCGCGATCGACGCCCTCGGGGAACCGCCACATCGTGATCGGACGCTCGCGCAGGTGTGGCAGCAAGGCCGGTGCCAGCTTTGCGTAGTGGTCGACCATGTCGCCCTTCGTCCAGCCGGTCGCGGGCCACAGCACCCGCGAGAGGTTCGTGAGACGCACGATGCGACCGTCGACGTCGACATGCGCCGCCTCGCGTCGGGCGAACGCGCTCATGCCGAAGCCAATAGCTCTGCGACGTCGGTCGCGGCCGACACGAGCTGATCGACCGTGCACGACGCGGGATCGCGGTCCGGACGCCAGCGGACGAACCGTGCGGGATGGCGGAGCCGGACGCCGTCCACCTGGTCGAACGCGACCTCCACGACGCGTTCGGGTCGCAACGGGACCCAGTCGTGCTCCATCTCGGGAGTCCATCGCCCGGCCGCGCCGAGCAGGCGCCCGAGCGGGCCCCCGCCGATCTCGAACCCATCCGCCCACGGATGCTCGCCGAGCGGGATCCGGAGAGGCTCGAGCTCGTGAATCAGCTCCTCACGTCGTCGGTCGGTGAACGCCTGCACGACGCCGACGTGGAGCAGCACGCCGTCGCCGTCGTACAGCCCGAGGAGCAGCGAGCTCACGATCGGCCGGTCCACGAACGGACGGTAGCCGGCGAGCACGCAGTCGGCCGTCCGACGCGTCTTCACCTTCACCATGGAGCGCCGGCCCGGCTCGTACCGCAGCGTCGTCGACTTCGCGATCACGCCGTCGACCCCTCCACCCTCGAACCGCCCGACCCAGGCTGCGGCGACGTCCGGATCGTCCGTGATCGGCGTGAGCCGGACGTGCGGCGGCTCGATCCGGAGCAGCCGCTCGAGCTGCGTGCGCCGTTTGGCGAACGGAACGGCCAGGAGGTCCTCGTCCCCGACCGCGAGCACATCGAACGCCACGAACGTCGCCGGCGTCTCGGCGCTCAGGCGCTGGACACGCGAGGCCGCCGGGTGCAGCCGCAACATCAGCGCCTCGAAGTCGAAGCGACCCTGGCGAACGAGCACGACCTCGCCGTCGAACGCGAACGCCGGCTCGGCGATCGACCGGAGGCTCTCCACGATCTCGGGGAAGTAGCGTGAGAAGGGACGATCGTGGCGGCTCCGCAGGTCGATATCGTCCCCGTCGCGGAACGCAAGACACCGGAACCCATCCCACTTCGGCTCGTACAAATGGCGTTCACGCGGAAGATCATGCGTGAGCTTCGCGAGCATCGGGGGCAGCGGCGGGCGAACGGCAAGGCTCACGGCTCTCTCGTACCCACCCGAAGCCTTCGCGGACGGGTCAGCCACGCGGTTTCCGCGCGGCTTCCGCGGGGGATACTGCCGTCGTGAACGTCACCGCGATGGGTCGAGTTGGGCTCACCGGCGTCCGCGGACGCGCCGCCGGGATGGTGGCCGGGCCGGTCTCACGCCGGACGCCGCTCACCCGCGAGCAGGTCGAGGCGCTGATCGGGTTCGTCTTCCTCGGGATCACCGTCTACCAGCTGACGCGCGTGCTGTGGCGCGCCTGGCAGGCCGGGAGGAGCGGCGTTCTCGACGTCGGCTGATCAAAGAGCGTCAGCCGGCCGTCGCCGAAGGTGTGGCCGTCGCCGTGGTCGTCCCCGACGGGGTCTCCGTCGGAGTGGGCGAGGGCTCCGGGCTGGGCGTCAGCTCGCCGAACTCCTGCTCCACGAGCACGCGCCTGACCGTGAGCACGCCGGTCTTCGGCGACTGCTCGATCACGTCATACGCGATCAGCCGCGGCGGGGTGCCCGGCTCGAAGTAGAGCACCTCCGCGGACAGCGGGATGCCCTCCTCGGGCTCGAACGTCCCGAACGCCGACCCGCCGGTCGTCCCGGCCCGGAGGAAGATCGTCCCGGCGATGACGCGCACACCGTATTCGTGGAAGTGGCCCGAGAGCACCAAAGGCACGAGTCCCGCGGCCTGCTCCGCCATGCGGTCGTCGTGCACCGCGATGATGTCGACCGGAGGGAGCGCCTCGAGGTCGGCGACGATGCGGTCGGCCATCGAGCGGGCCGCCTCCTCGAACTGCTCGTCCGAGATGTCGCGGGTGATAGCTGGCGGGACGGGGTGGCCAAGTCCGTAGATCCGCAACCCGTCGAGCGATACCGCCGTGCCGTCGAGCACGTGGACGTTGTCGATCTGCTCGAGTTTGGCCTGGAGCTCGCGCGAATCGTGGTTCCCACGCACCCAGACGATCGGCATGCCGAAGTCGCCCATGACGTCCGCGACGAAGCTCTCGGCGTCGGTCCCCCACGACGTCGTATCCCCGGTATCGATCACGAAGTCGACGTCGAATCCTCGCGCGACCTGTTTCGCGAACTGGTATCCGAGCGGCGCGAGGTGCACGTCCGAGATGTGCAGCACGCGGATCTCTCCAGCCCTGCCGACCGGGTTCGTCTGGATCGACGCGTACGCCTCGACCGCGCCGTCGACGACGCGCCTGAGCTGTTCCTGGAAGGCGTCGAACGACTCCACGGCCCGACCCGGCGGGATGACCCTGACGGCCAGCGCGAGCGAGCCGGAGTAGGTTGGCGACGCGAACGCTTGTGTGTCGAACGTGGCCGCGCTCATCAACTCGGCGCCCCCGACGGCGACGATCGCCGCAAGCGTGGCGGTGAGGACCGAGCGCGTGTCCCGACGGAAGACGAAGAGCGCGAGCCCGAGTGCGGACACCGCGCCGATCGCCAGCACCTTGACGAGGTGACGCCGGATCCCGGCGATCGCCTCGCTCCTGATGACCTCGACCAGCTGGTCGAGCGAACCCTCACGTAAGGCCTGCGTGAGCTGCGTGATGCGTACCTGCTCGAGTGTCGCCTCGAGCTTGAGCGGCGCGGTGTGCGTGTCGGCGGACAGTCGCCCGAACGGCGGGAGTTCGATGTCCGTCTCGCCGGGGCCGAACGAGGAGTCGAGCCGAACCAGGAACGGGCCCATCTCCACGTCGGACGCGCCCCAGATCGCAATCCCGAGCCAGGACCCGGCGATGCCCACGAGGGCCGCGAGCGCGACCCGCAGGACGGCGCGCTGAGTCGGCGTCAGGGTTCGTTGCATCCCACCATGCTACGGTCGGTCCCCCGTGCAACCGTCCACGTCGCGCGTCCTCGCGCCGATCGCGTCGGCGGCGTCGGTCGTGTTCGTGGCGACGGTGGCCGCGACACCAGGGTCGCCGTTCCAGCCGGTGCTTCCCGCGGGCGCGCAGTCGGCGGGGCCGTTCCGCGCCTTGTCGGATGTGCTCGGCCTCGGGGGGCTTTCGAACGGGCCGCTCGCCGCGATCAGCGTGACGGCCGTCGCGGTCGCGGCCGCGGCGTTCGCGCTCGTGATCCGCGAGGCTTGGTACGGCCGGCTGTCGGTGCGCACCGTGGTGCTGCTGATGATCGCCTATCACGCGATCGTCGCGACCTTGCCGTTGCTGTTCTCGAGGGACGTGTACTCGTACGCGTTCTACGGGCGGATCTGGTCGACGCACGGTGCGAACCCGTACGTCTCGACGCCAGCGGACTTCCCGGACGACGTGCTCCGCTCGTACGTGGGGCCGAAGTGGGTCGACACGCCGGCGGTGTATGGGCCGCTATGGACGCTTGTGTCATCGGGCGTCGTCCGCGTGGTCACCAACCTTGGTGCGATCGCGATCGCCTTCCGCGCGCTCGCGATCCTCGCGAGCCTCGCGACCCTCGCGACGATCGCGTGGGTCGTTCGGCGGCGGTGGCCGTCCCGTGAGGCGTTCGCGCTCGCAGCGTTCGGCCTGAACCCGGTCGTGCTCTTCCAGTCCGTCGGCAGCGGGCACAACGACCTGTGGGTCGGACTCGCGATCATCGGCGGTGTGGCGTTGCTCGTGGTGCGGCGGCCGTACCTCGCGGTCGCCGCGCTCACGCTCGGGGCGCTGATCAAGGCGAGTGCGGGGGTCGCCGTCGTGCTGCTCGTCGTCGGGCTCGTCGCGGCCGCGGAGCGCGAGCGTCGGGTCCGCGTGGCCGCGGGTGCTATCGGCGTCGCGGCCGGCGTCGCGGCCGCGTTCGCGGCACCGTTCATACAAACCGACGACCCGACGCTCGGGATGCTCGAGCTCGCAACGCACCAGGGCTGGCTGGCGCCGTCCAGGTTCTTCCGACGGATCCTCGACATCGTCTCCCTCGGGGCCGTCGCGAGGATCGCGTTCGCGGGGATGCTGCTTGTCGCGCTGGGTGCCCTGGTCATCCGGATCGCGCGTGACGCGCCGCGGATGACGCCCGAAGACCACGGGGCCGCGTGGGCCTGGGGCCTGCTGCTGTTGATCCTGCTCGGACCGGTGCTGCTGCCGTGGTACGTGGCTTGGGTCCTGCCACTCGTGTGGGTAGTGCCACGCGTGCCGCGGCTCGTGACGCTGGGCGTCAGCATCGCGCTGACCGTGTCGCAGTTCACCACGGAGCCCGAGCGGTTCCCGGGTGCGTTCGACGCCAACCTGCTGTTCGGCCACTACCTCGTTACGCCGTTCGTAGTGGTGCTGCTCGTGTGGCTGGCGCTCGACCTACGCCGGCGGCTCCGGGATGGCGCGCCGCTCGCCGACGAACCCGAACGCGAGCCCGCCCACGAGCGCTACGACTGAGACGACCGACGGCCCGACGCGACCATCGAGCGGGACCCCTAGGCGTTCGAGGACGAACGCGACCAACATCAGCGTTGCCACCCCAACCGCCGGAGCGACTCCGAGAGCGTCCAAGCGATCCTTCAGGACGACCCGAGCCGGTCCGTAGCCCGCGAGGCACATCATGGCGAGCGCAGCCATCGCGCCGAGCGCGATATGGACGGTCATCGCCGGCTCGAGCGGCGTGATCGCGGCCGGTGCGGGAGCGGGTATGGGCGCGTCCGACCCGAGCACGACGTCTCGCGAGATCCGCTCCGTACCGAGGCGTGCGCTTGAGATCGCACCGAACGAACGGATGTACGCGGTGAGGAAGCTCCGCTCGGGATCGAAGACCTGAGCGTCGCCTGGGGCCAGGACCCCGCTCAGCGCCTGTCGCTCTTCGCTCGACGGTCCGTCCGGTGGCAGGACGTCGATGAACGACCTGCGGATCAACGAGGGCGGAAGGGCCGCGCGGATCACGTTGTTCAGGCGGGTCGCCTCGAACGAGACCTCGCCATCGTCGTCGTCAACCTCGAAGACCACGGCGACTGCAGGATCCGTCCGCACCGCGTACCGCCCGACATCCTCGATGTCATGGACCTCCGACGTGGAGATGAACGGCTCCTGGCGTGCCCAAGCGATGAACGCTCCCGCGAGCATCGCGACGGTCAGCGCAGCCCCCAGCGACAGCGCGATGGCGCGTCGGCCGCCGAGCAACGAGGGAAGCCGAGCGACGCCGAGCGCAGCCAGGATCGGGATCGCGAACCCGAACGTGATGAAGCGGTCCGGCGGGAACGCACCTGTGAGCGCGCCGGCCCCGACGCCGACGACGGTCACCGCGAGCCAGGCGATGAGGAATCTGCCGACGAAGCCCCTCGCGATCGTGATGCCGAACGCCGCCAGCGGGATCGAGGCCCACTGCACGTAGCGAGCCCACCGATGCACCAGCCGGTCCAGGTACGCCGAGCGGAGCACGTCGGTCAGGCCGACGCGGCGGAGGAACGCGTCCCGCGACGTGTCCACGTCGAGCGGCGGCGGCCCGACCTGGAGCCACATCCATGCGAGGGCGCCGATCGCGCCCGCCGCGGCCGCGCTCGAAGCGACGCGGAGCGACCCGCTGCGATCCGTCGGCCACCCCAGCGCGGCCGCGCCGAGCAGGATCGCGATCGCGACGGCCAGGAACACCGGATGGGCGAGTCCTCCGGCACCGAGCACCGCCGCGGCACCGATCGCGCCCGCGCGCGTGCCGGTCGCGAGCAGGCACGCCGTCGCGATGAACGCGGCGACCATCGCCAGGTTCGCGACATACCCCGCCGCCAGGTGGACCGCGAACGTCCCGGCGAGGAGCCCCGCCAGCGGCGACGCGATCGACGGTGCGCTCGTCCGCCGGACCAGCACGGCGGCGGCGGTTCCGACCGCGACGCCGAGCGCGCACTCGAGCGCCGCCAGCGTCGCGGCGAAGGGCAGCCCGAACGTCCCCGTGAGCGTGAGGGCGAGGGCCGGGATGCCCGGGCGCTCGACGACCGACAGCCCCTCCGCGCCGGCCAGTCTCGTCCACCAGAGATACACGGGCCCGTCCGGCCCGACCGCGAACGCGTACCCGAAGACGACGAACGGACCGAGGAACCACACCAACAGGACCGCGGTCAGCGCGGCGAGCCACACGATGTCGTTGCGGCGACGCGGGTCGGCGATCGTCGGCCTCCGTCGGATCGGGCGGACGCTAACAGGCCGCTTGGTAGCATCGCCACCCATGCTCGACCGCGAACTCGCCGAGGAGGTCCTGCGCCGGGCGCGCCACCGAGGCGGATCGTTCGCGGAGCTGTTCGTCGAGGAACGCGTTTCCGCCTCCATCAGGCTCGACGACGGCAAGATCGAGGAGCTGACGACGGGGCTCGATCGCGGCGCGGGCGTCCGGGTCGCTCGCGGGACGTCGTACGGCTACGCGTTCACGAACCGCCTCGACCGCGACGCGCTGGTCGAAGCGGCCGCCGCGGCCGCCGCCGCCGTTCCCGACGACGGCGCGGGATCGGTCGTCGACCTGCGCCGGCTCGAGCCGCCGATCGTCCACCGCGCCGAGCGGCCGGCCTCGACGGTCGCGGCCGCGGACAAGGTCGCCTGGCTCAGGGAGGCAGACGACGCCGCGCGGGCGCTCAGTGACGAGGTTCGGCAGGTCGTCGGCACCTACGGTGACTCGCTCCAGCGCATCCAGATCGCGGCGTCCGATGGTCGTTGGGTCGAGGAGGAGCGGCCTCGCGTCCGGCTCGTCGTGCAGGTGGTGGCCGCGCGCGACGGCAACATCCAGACGGGCTTCCACGGCCCGGCCGGTCTCGCCGGCCTCGAGTTCATCGAGTCCAACCCGCCCGCCGTCACGGCCGAGGTCGCCGCGCGGCGCGCGGTGACGATGCTCGATGCGGGGCCGGCACCGGCGGGGGAGATGCCGGTGGTCCTCGCGCCCGGGATGGGCGGCGTGCTGTTCCACGAGGCGGTTGGTCACCCGCTCGAGGCCGACATCGTCGACAAGGAGGCGTCGGTGTACCGCGGCCGGGTCGGGGACCTGGTCGCGTCGCCGGTCGTGAACGGCGTCGACGACGCGACGATCCCCAACGGCTGGGGCTCGTTCTCGTTCGACGACGAGGGCGCGCCGGCGCAGCGGACCGTGATGTTCGAAGCGGGCGTGCTCCACGGGCTGCTGTACGACCGGCTCCGCGCCGAGAAGGACGGCCAGGCATCGAGCGGCAACGGCCGGCGGCAGTCCTACGCGCATCCCCCGATCGCCCGGATGACGAACACCTACATCCTCGCGGGGTCGGCGAAGGCCGACGACGTGATCTCATCGACGGCGTCCGGCGTCTACGTCACCGCGCTGGGCGGCGGGCAGACGAACCCCGCGAGCGGCGACTTCGTGTTCGGCGTCTCGGAGGGGTTCCTGATCGAGCAGGGCCGGGTCGGCAAGCCCGTGCGGGGCGCGAACCTGACCGGCCGAGCGATCGAGGTCATGTCCCGGATCGACGCGGTCGCCGACGACTTCGGCACATGGCAGGGGATCTGCGGCAAGGACGGCCAGAGCGTGCCCGTGGACAGCGGCTCGCCGACGCTGCGGATCTCCCGGATCACGGTGGGAGGGACGGGTGCCTGATCTCGGCGACCTGGTCCGGGTCGCGGTCGACGCCGCAGAGACCGACGAGGCCCTCGAGGCGTACGCGGAGGAATCTCGCCGAACGGAGGTGACCGCGCACAAAGGCGAGGTCGAGGGCCTCACGTTCGCGGAGTCACGCGGGATCGGCGTCCGCATGATCGCGGGCGGCCGCCTCGGGTACGCGTACGCGGCCGACCCGTCGCCCGAAGACGTCTGGCGGGCGGTCTCGCAGGCGCGGGAGAACGCCACCTTCGCGACGGAGGACGAGCATCAGGTGCTCGCGACAGCGACGGACGCCGGATCGCTGGCATGGTTGTTCCGCCAGGGGCAGGCGGACATGCCGACCGACGGCAAGGTGGACATCGCGCTCGAGCTCGAGCGCGTCGCCACGACGCGCGACCCGCGCGTAACGAAGGTCGACCACACGGCATGCGCCGACGCGGTGAGCCGGGTCGCCATCGCGTCCACGAGCGGGCTCGCCGCCGAGTACGCGCGCACCGACTGCTGGGTCGTCGTCGAGGCGCTGGCCGAAGACGGCGACGAGACCCAGTCGGCCTGGTCGTTCCGCGTCGGCCGTGACCTCGACGAGGTGCCGTGGGCCGAGGTGCCCGTCGAGGCGGTCGAGCGCGCCACGCGCCTGCTGGGGGCGACGAAGCCGCCTTCGGCGCGCGTGCCGGTCGTGTTCGATCGCTTCGCCGGCTCCTCGTTCCTCGGGGTGCTCGCCGGCGCGCTTTCGGCCGAGGCCGTGCAGAAGGGGCGGTCGCTGTTCGCCTCGCTCGTCGGGCAGCACGTCGGATCCGACCTGTTCACGCTGATCGACGACGGTCGGCATCCCGAGGGGCCGGCCGCGGCGCCCTTCGACGACGAGGGCGTCCCGACGGGACGGACAGAGCTGTTCTCGAGCGGCACGTTGCAGGGATTCCTCCACAATGCGTACACGGCTCACCGCGGCGGCACGGTCTCGACGGGCAACGCGCAGCGAGCGGGATACAGGAGCGTCCCCGGCGTCGGCACGACGAACTTCTACGTCGAGCCGGGCTCGAGCGGCGCCGACGAGCTGCTCGCGACGGCCGAGGGGGGCGTCCTCGTGCAGGACGTCTCGGGCGTGCACTCGGGCGCGAACCCGATCTCCGGCGAGTTCTCCGTTGGGGCGACGGGACTGCGGATCAGCGGCGGCGCGCTCGGCGAGCCGCTGCGCGAGATGACGATCGCGAGCACGATCCCTGAGATGCTCAAGGGCATCGCAGCCGTCGGAGACGACCTCCGGTTCTTCACCTCGGTCGGCGTCCCGACGATCCTGATCGCCGAGATGACGGTCGCCGGCGTCTAGCGAACCGTTCAGGTGACGTCTGGCACGTCAGATCGTCGCGGGGCGGATCCCGAGCGCGATCAGCGCGAACGCGATGCCTGCGACGGCCAGCCGGTACCACATGAACACCGAGAAGTCGTTGCGGCGGAGGTAGAGCAGTAGGAACCAGATCACGACGAAGCCGCTCACCGCAGACGCGAGCATGCCCCAGACGAACGGCCACCCCATCCCCGGGGGGATGCCGTCGGAGAGCAGATCGAGACCCTTGTAGACGCCCGCGCCCGCGATGATCGGCAGCGACAGCAGGAACGAGAAGCGCGCCGAGGTCTCGCGGTCGAAGCCCATCGCGCGCGCGGCCGTGATCGTGATGCCCGAGCGCGACACGCCCGGCTGGAGCGCGACGGCCTGCGCGACGCCGAGGACCAACCCGTCGCGGATCCCGAGGTCAGCGAAGTGGCGTCGTTGCGCCGCCGCGCGGTCGACGAGGTAGAGGACGACGCCGAAGACCGCGAGAGCGGTCGCGATCAGCCAGGGCGCGCCAAGGTGGTCCTGGATCACCTGCTCGAGCGTCGCACCGACGATCACACCGGGAATCGTCCCGACGACGAGCGCCCACGCTAGCCGTTCGTCGAGCGTGCGAATCGACCGGGCGCCGATCGACGCGAACGCCGCGACCAAATACCGGACGACGTCGTGGCGGAAGTACACCACTGCCCCCACGAACGTCCCGATGTGCAGGGCCACGTCGAAGCTCTTGTTCAGATCCGGGTGCTCGACGATGCTCCAGCCGAACGCCCACGGGACCAGGATCAGATGGCCGGAGCTTGAGACCGGGGCGAACTCGGTCGCACCCTGGATCAGGCCGAGAACGATCGCCTGCAGGACCGACAGTCGGGGCTCCCTCCGCCGCAACGGCCGCCGGACCCGACGGCGGCGCCATCGTACCCGTGCGCGGCCGCGCGCGCCGCGTCGGCTACGCCGAGACCGGGGCGACCGTGACGGACAGGCTGGCGAACGCGCTCGCGTACGCGAGGCGTTCGGCGTCCTCCGGCGTCACGACGACGACGAGGGATGCTGACGTTGCCTCCGTCGTCGCGAGCCCGCTCGTCGGCGTCGAACCGACGACGTCGAGCACCTCGACTCCCGAGACGACCGTCTCGGTGTGGGGTTGCCGGCCACCGAAGGTTGCAAGGACGTCGACCGCGTCGCCGGCCAGCGCGGTGCCCTCCGGCACGGAGACGCCGAGCGGGAACGCCCGCAGGCCGGGCGGGACGAGCGCGGCGACCGGTCCGACCCCCGGAGCGGCGAGCCGCGTCCGGGTAACCGCCTCGCCCGCGGCGACCTCCGCGATGAGGGTCCTGCCGACCACGTCGTCGATCGACGCGACCGACCCCGGCTGCGTGAATCGGGACGGGACCTCGTCAACCCGTAGGGAAGCGGCGTCGAGGACGGTACCGCGCGGGATCGCCGCGTCGGCCACCACGACCGGGACCAGGGCGCCGAGCGCGGGGCGCAGTCGTTCGAGGCGTGTCTCGTAACCGCGTACCGTCGTGAACGCGACGGCGCCGCTCGCGATGGCGAGGAGCGCGAACACCTTCGACGTGGTCGACCAGCGCCGCAACACGCGGCGAACGCTAGGCGAGCGGGTCCTTCCTCGCTGTGATATGCGTCACACCGAGCGCGGACGCTTCTCGACGAGCGGCAGCACCCGGACCCGGAATTCCTCGAGCGCCTCACGTCCGACGATCGTCGAGGCGGATTCGCGCAGCCGGTCGCCGAGCTGCTTCGGGTCCTCGGTCGTGCGGATCCGCATCTCCACAGTGATCAGGACGGGGTCGGCCATGGGCGCATCGTACCCGCCGCCCCGCCCGCGGAACCCCGTTAGTGGGCCTCGAAGCGTGCGCCCGACAGCGCCGTCGCGCACGGGCATCCTCGGTCGGTCGGAAGCGCCGGGATCATCTCGAAGAGAAGATCGCGCAGCCGTTCGTTGTTCTGTTCGAAGACCCGGATCACCTCGTCGTGCGTAACCGGCGGGACGTCCTCGAGGCCGACGTCGTAGTCCGTGATCAACGAGACGTTCGCGTAGCAGATCTCCAGCTCGCGCGCGAGGAGGGCTTCGGGATACTGGGTCATGTTGACGACCTCCCAGCCCGCGGCCCCGAACCAGGCCGACTCGGCGCGGGTCGAGAAGCGCGGCCCCTCGATCACGACGACGGTCCCGCGCTCGTGGAGCGGGATCCCGAGGTCGCGTCCCTTCTCGATCGCAACCTCTCGCATCTGCGGGCAGTAGGGATCGGCGAACGAGATGTGCGTGGTGATCGGACCGTCGTAGAACGTGTTCGGGCGATCGTGCGTGCGATCCACGAGCTGGTGGCAGATCACGAACTCGCCGGGCTTCACATGCGGCTGCAACGAGCCGCATGCGTTCGGTCCCACGATCCGCTCGACGCCGAGCTCGCGCATCGCCCAGACGTTCGCCTGGTATGGGATCCGATGCGGCGGGAACTGATGCTTCGACCCGTGACGCGGGATGAACGCGACGCGTCGGCCGCCGAGCTCGCCGACGACGGGCGGTGCAGAGGGCGGGCCGTACGGCGTTTCGACCTCGACGGTCTCGGTCGATTCGAGGAACGAATAGAACCCCGAACCGCCGAAGACGCCGATCTCGGCGGCGCTCAGGACGCCTTCTCCCCGCTCGCCCGCTTCGGCGCGGACCTCGACCCTGACTCCGACGACGTGGAAGACGACGAAGAGGACGGTGGGGCCGAGGGCGCTTCTTTGCCTGCGTCGCCCGAGCCCGAGCGGGCTTCCTTGCCACCGTCACCCGCGCCCGCTCCCGAGCGCGAGTCCGTGTCCGCCTTCGGCTTCGATCGGCTGTCGGTCGCGTAGAACCCCGACCCCTTGAACACGATCCCGACTGGATGGAAGACTTTCCGGAGTGAGCCGCCGCAAACGCCGCATTCCGTGAGTGGTGGCTCGGACAGCCGCTGGAACACCTCGACGTGCTGTCCGCACTTCGTGCACGCGTACTCGTACGTGGGCATCGCGGTCGGATTCTACGCGAGCGCCTGCGCTCACCCGGGCGCCGCCGCGGCGTTTCCTCGGCGCGCAGAGGGGGTAGACTGCGGTCCCCTTGCAGGGGAGCGCTGCCAATGAAGGTCAGAAGGGCCGTCATCCCCGCCGCCGGGCTCGGGACCCGGTTCCTGCCCGCGACGAAGGCACAGCCCAAGGAGATGCTGCCGATCGTCGACAAGCCGGCGATCCAGTACGTCGTCGAGGAGGCCTGCAGCGTCGGGATCACGGACATCCTGATCGTCACCGGTCGCGGCAAACGGTCGATCGAGGACCACTTCGACCGGTCGTTCGAGCTCGAGCACTTCCTCGAGTCGAAAGGCAAGTTCGACGAGCTGAAGGAGGTCCGCGAGATCTCCGAGATGGCCACGATCCACTACATCCGCCAGCGTGACGCGCTCGGGCTCGGCCACGCGGTCGCGGTCGCGGAGGGGTTCGTCGCCGGTGAGCCGTTCGCCGTGCTACTCGGTGACGACATCATGACCGCGAACAGCTCGTTGCTCGCCGACATGCTGCGCGTGCACGGGCGGTACGGGCGGAGCGTACTGGCCGCGATGGAGGTCAGCCGCGACGACATCAGCCTGTACGGTGCGATCACGCCGGAGTTCGTCGAGGAGCGTCTCGCGCGCGTGACCGCCATCGTCGAGAAGCCCTCGCCCGACGACGCCCCCTCCAACTTGGCCGCGGTCGGCCGATACGTCCTGACGCCCGAGATCTTCGAATGCCTGCGCGGGATCGAGCCGGGCAAAGGCGGCGAGATACAGCTGACCGACGCGATCAACGTGCTGGCGCAGGAGCAGGCCGTCTACGCCTGGACGTTCGAGGACGGCCGCTTCGACGTCGGCAACAAGCTCGACTACCTTCGGGCGACGATAGAGCTCGCGATCGACCGTGAGGACATCGGCGACGAGGTGAAGGCGTACCTCGCCGGACTGGTGCAGCGCAAGAAGCTGTTGTAGCGGCCGGCCGCGGGCGCGTGAGTAGACTCGGTCCATGACGAGCGAGGCCGCGCGCGTTCATGACCACGACAGCGGCGAGGGCCTGCTCTCCGTGGAGGAGGCGCGCGAACAGGTGCTCTCCCGGATCGAGCCGCTCGCGCCGATCGCGCTCCCGCTCCCGGAGGCGCACGGTTGCGTGCTGGCCGAGGACGTCGTCGCCGACCGCGACATCCCCTCGTTCGCGTCATCCGCGATGGACGGCTTTGCGGTCCGCTCGACGGAGGTCGCGTCGGCGTCGCTGGGCGAGCCCGTCGAGCTTCGGATCGTGGGCCGGGCGCCGATCGGACGCCGGCCGGAGGCGACGGTCGGCGGAGGCGAGGCCGTGCGGATCGCGACCGGCGCGCCGATCCCGGCCGGGGCGGACACGATCGTGCCGGTCGAGAGCACCGAGGTCTCGGGCAACCTCGTCCGCGTGTTCCAGGCGGCCCCGGAAGGCAAGCACATCCGCCCGAGCGGCGAGGACGCCCGGGAGGGGCAGTCGCTACTGAAGGCCGGCCGCCGGATCAGCGCCCCCGAGATGGGGCTCCTGGCGACGGCCGGCGCCTCCCATCCGCTCGTGCATCCGCGCGCCCGGGTCGTCGTCCTATCGACCGGCGACGAGCTGATCCCGCCCTCGCAGAGACCCGAGTTCGGACAGGTCCGCGACTCGAACGCGTATCTGTTGTTCGGCGCGCTGAAGGAGGTGGGGGCCGCGCCGACGCTCGCCGGAATCGTCCGGGACGATGTCGAGGCGTTCAAGGACGCCGTGTTCAACCACCTCGCGCAGGCCGACGCGTTCGTCTCGACGGGCGGCGTCTCGGTTGGCGAGCGCGACGTGGTCAAGGCCGCCTTCTCCGGGCGCGGAGACGTGGACTTCTACAAGGTCGCGATGCAGCCCGGCATGCCGCAGGGGTTCGGCCACGTGGAGGGCAAGCCGTACTTCGGGCTGCCGGGTAACCCCGTCAGCGTGTTCGTTAGCTTCGAGGTGTTCATCAGGCCGGCGATGCTGAAAATGATGGGCCGCCGGCTCCGTTTCCGTCCCGAGATCAAGGCACGGCTGACCGAGGAGGTGAGCGGTCCGCACGGCAAGACGCAGTTCGCGCGCGTGCTGGTCAAGGACGACGGCCAGGGCTACACGGCAACGCCGACCGGCGGGCGAGGCTCGAACCTGATCCTGACGGTCTCGCGAGCCAACGGCCTCGCCATCGTCCCGGCCGGCGTCGAGACGCTCGCAGCGGGCAGCGAGGTCCGCGTGTGGCTGTTCCGCTCGATGGAAGGCTGACGTGACCGACGTCGCCAGGATCGTCGGGGTCGGCGACAAGGACGTCACGGAACGTGTCGCCATCGCGGAGTGTGCGATCACGATGACGCCCGCGGCCGTCGCGCACCTGGTCGCAGGGACGCGGAAGGGCAACCCCATCGAGGCGGCGCGGATCGCGGGCGTGATGGGCGTGAAGCGCACGCCCGATCTGCTGCCGTTTTGTCATCCGATCGCGATCACCGGCGCCGAGCTCGCCGTCGAGCCGGACGAGACGAACGGCCGGATCAACGTTCGGGCGACCGTCCACGCCAGGGATCGGACCGGCGCCGAGATGGAGGCGCTCACCGCCGCCGCCGTGGCGGCGTTGACGCTCTACGACACGGCGAAAGAGTTCGATCGCGCCGCCCGGATCGACGGCTTACGTTTGCGGCGCAAGGCTGGCGGGAAGTCCGGGGAATACGTCGCGGAGTGAGGAGCCGCGGTGCCGCCGCATCGCGAGAATCACACAGATGTGATTGACCCCGCTACATGTGGTGTTAGGCTGCGGTCCGAGCCCACATCTTGTGGCGAACCGGGGAATCCGCAGACGAGGGGCGTGGGCATGGGTTGGCTGATGCTCGCGATCTTGGGCATCATAGGCGCCGCCTGCCTGATGTCGGTACGGCGACGGTCGCCGTACCGCACCGTGGGCGACTTCGAACGGGGCATGGACCTACTCGCTGGGACGGGCGGCGGACCGGGGCGGTGGATCGTCACACCCCAGAAGGGCGTCCCGTTCATGGGATCTCGCGCGCGAGCGCAGGCACGCGCGCGGGAGCGGCGCCGCCGGGTCTTCGTGTTCCTCGGCGAGTGCATCGGGTTCACGTTCCTGATCGGGCTCGTCCCGCCGCTCCGCCCGATCTGGTACGCGAGCGGCGGGTTCACGGCGCTGCTCGTGGTCTACGTGTGGGTCATGCTCTCGCTGCAGCAGCGGATGTCCGAGGTCGTCCCGAGCGAGCGTGAGCGCGTCCGTGCGGTCCACGCCGCCCCGGTCCGCCCGATCCCCGCGCGCGTCCGTCACGCGAGCGACGCAGCCGGGCGTACACGCGAGGCCTTCAACGGCCTCGGCACCATGGCGGCCGACGAGCTCGTCAACATCGTCGTGCGACCGGCATCGCGCGAGGTCGTTCGCGTCTAGCATCTCCGTGTGAACCTCGATGAGCTGGCCGACGGCTTCCGTCGGCGCTTCGAATTCCGCATGCAAGCGCGCGAGGCCGCGCTGCCCGCGTCCCGTAAGGCAATCCGCGCGTGCGCCAACTCGATCCGCGCGATCCACCGCGGGGAATGGGGCACGGCCGAGGAGCTGATGACGCAGGCGAGGGCCGCGATCGACGAAGGGCTCGCCGCCGTCGTCGAGCATCCCGAGATCCGGTTCGCGGGCTACCTGCAGGACGCGCAGAAGGAATACGCGGAGGCCAAGATCACCGAGGCCGTCGTCCGCGGCGCGGATCGCCTGCCCTCGGCGGAGGAGCTCGGCGTCGAGGACGCGCCGTATCTGAACGGGATGGCCGAGGCGATCGGCGAGGCACGCCGGCACATCCTGGACCTCCTGCGGCACGGCGAGGTCGACCGGGGTGAGTCGATCCTGTCGGCGATGGACGAGATGTACTACGTGCTCGTCTCGATGGACTATCCCGATGCGATCACCGGCAACCTCCGGCGGTCGACGGACGTGGCGCGGAGCCTGATCGAGAAGACCCGAGGCGACCTGTCGCTCGCCATCGTGCAGCGGAATCTGCGCGACGCGCTCGACCGCCACGCGACCGAGGTCCTGGGTGAGGGCTAGGCCTCTGCTACGCTGGGTTTCGCTTTGGGGGTGTAGCTCAGCCCGGTAGAGCACTGCCTTCGCACGGCAGGGGTCGGCGGTTCGAATCCGCTCACCTCCACGACAAACCTGCAGCTCGGAGGCCATGTCGCGTGATCTGGCACCGAGCGCAAATGGCCACGGGACCATGACGGGACACCTCCCGCGAGGAACGCGCATCTGCGGCGAGCGAATCCAACCGGGCGATGAGGTCGGCGTCGAGCGATTCGAACAGGTGCCCGTAGCGGTCCATCGCGATCGCGATCGAGGAGTGGCCAAGCCGTTCGGCGATCGCCTTAGGGTGAGCGCCCGTCGCGATGCCAGCGCCGCGCCCGTGTGCCGGAGATCGTGGAACCGCAGCGGCGCGAGGCCCATCCGCGCCGTCCATAACTAGGTGCCCGGCCCTAGGCCCACGCCTTCCTAACAGCATCCAGGTGAAAACGGGCGTGCCATTGCATCTCAGGAAGGTCAAAGCGCGACCAGCACCAGGTTGCTACCCGAGCGCTATTCAAGAGCCTGAGAGTGCTGAGCAGGTCACCGTCAACCGAGGAGAACACTTTCGCGGCTTCCTCGGGCAAGAAGGCGAGGTCCCACTCCAACGGGCCGAGGCACGCGCCCTCCAGGTCGATCCACTTCAGGCCGGTTGGCGTGGCGAGCAAGTTTCCGTCATGGGGCTCCCCATGAAGCGCCATGCGCTCGTACTCAAACGAGTCTGCCGAGGCCCAAAGACCGTCGTAGGCCGCTCGCAGCATCGATCGGTCGTTGGGCGGCAGCGCGGTCATGACTTGATTGTCAGCGAGCGCGCCTCGAGCCGCTTCCAGTTTGGATCTGAGGTCCGGCAGTTGGCCATCGAAGCGAGCCAAGTGTTGATGGAGTCGGTCAAGTGCCAATCCGGCCTCCCTAGCCGGTACCTCGTCGTCTGCGTCAATGTGTAGCCGATTCCATAGCGTCACGAGGAAGCCCGTCTCGTCGTCGACACTCGGGGCGACGTCCTGCAGCGGCGGCGCGATCGGCGCTCCGCCCAATGCGAGGGCGACTGCGATGGCGTGCTCCCGAGATAGGCCCTCGGCACTATGCGGGCGCGTTCCCACCTTCGCGACGATCTCGTGCGGGCGCATCCAGACCACAGCATTGTTCGTCTCTTGGAGCAGGCGAGGCTTGGCAGAGACGAAGCCATGACGTGCCGAGACGCGGATCGCCGCCTCAACTGCCAGCCGATCGGGCATGCCTCCGAAGATACCCAGGGCCATCAGGGCGGTTTTTTTGGTCGGGCGGCCGGGAGAAGAGACCTATCTGCGGAAGCCAGCGGCGCGCCCGGTACGAGGCACGACCAGTCGCCCAGGACCTTGGAGATCCGCCACTACTTGACGCGTCGCTCCACAACTACGTGCTGAGATATCGGACCAGGGCAAACCTCGTGGCAGGGTAGTCGAAGGCCCATCCGGCGCTGACGATCTTCCCGTTGGCCTGGAGCGCCGCGCCTCCGAATCCGTTGATCCCCGGAGCGAACCTGGTCTTCACCTTCCCGTTGCCGCTGAAGCCCGTGTCGAGCGTCCCGTTCGACTGGTAGCGGACGAGAGCGAAGGCGGAGCTCGATCCGTTGTAGCCGGCGCCTCCGGCGGCGACGATCTTGCCGTCGGGCTGGACCGCGACGTCGCCGGCGCTGTCGCCGTTCTTGCTCAAGTTCGTGATCACGATGCCGTCGTCGCTGAATGTCGTGTCGAGCGTCCCGTCTCCGTTGTACCGGACGAGACCGAAGCTGCCGGTGTACTCGCAGCAGAAGCTGGCAGTGCCTGCTGCGACGATCTTCCCGTCGGCCTGGATTGCCACCGCGTGCCCCTGGTCGACGCCCTCGGTCAGGCGGGTGGTCACCTGGCCGTCGTCGCTGAAGGTGGCGTCGAGCGTCCCGTCTGCCATGTAACGAGCCAGCGCGAATCCGCCCTCGCCGTTGCCGACGGCCACGATCTTTCCATCCGCCTGGAGCGCCACCCCCGCGGCGCTCGCGCCCCCGTCGCCGAACGCGGTCGTCACCCTGCCACCTGTTCCGAACGTCGTGTCGAGCGTCCCGTCGGGCTCGTACCGGGCGAGGGCGAACGTCGTGACGGGCGGGCAGCAGGATAGGGAGATCCACTCGCCACCAACGACGACCCTCCCGTCGGCCTGGATGGCCGCTGCGCGGGCGCCAGCGTCCCCGTCCTCGAAGGCGGTCTTGACCTTGCCGTCGCCGCCGAAGGTGGTGTCGAGCGTCCCGTCGGTGTCGTACCGAGCGATCGCGAAGGTGCCGCCGCTGTCGCCAACTGCCACGATCCTCCCGTCGGACTGCACGGCCACGTCATAGGCGATCGCGCCGCCCTTGAAGCGTGTCGTCACCTTGCCGTCGCCGCCGAAGGTGGTGTCGAGCGTCCCGTCGGTGTCGTACCGAGCGATTGCGAACCTCGCGCGCCTGCCCCCGTCGGCCTGGCCGACGGCGACGATCTTGCCGTCGGCCTGAACGGCGACGTCGCGCGCCGCGGCCCACGCGTTGAATCGGGTCGTCACCTTGCCATCGCCGCCGAAGGTGGTGTCGAGGTCTCCGGGGGCGGCGAGGACGGCGCTCGCGGTAGCGACCAGGGTCAGTGCCGAGGCGAGGATGAGCTTCGCCATCCGGACGGCCGAGAGTGGACCGCACCGCGTGCGCCTGCTCACGCGCGCTCCCACCGGAACCGCCGCGGACCTTCTCGCCTGCACTCCGCCCATCTAGAGAAGATCCGCGTCGCCCCCATCGTTCTCCCCTCCCGCGGCTCCCACCGTCACCGTACTGTCGCACACGTGAAGGCGACGACGTTCCTCCCCAGTGGCAATCAGGATGGGAGCCGCTCGCGGCTCGTGTGGTCGGGAATGAACGTTGCTCGGCGGAGGGAACCGAGGACGGAGTGGCTAGGAGCCTAGCCGACCCCCCGAGGCTCCGTCGTTAGTCGCGAGGCGATTTTGTTTCGGGAACTTTCCGCGGAGCACTCTCGTTTCGTCCCTAGGCGGCGGGGTCGCGCCCGCGGATGCGATGGATCTCCACCGTCCACCCTTCAGGTTCGAGCCCTTGCCTGTAGCTCTCCGCAACGGCCCTCGGCAGGACCATGCCGATCGAGTTCCCGTGCTTCCGGGCCTTCATGTCCACGACGTCCCGTGGGTTCCACCCGGGCGGCTTCCGACCTTTGCCCATACGCGAGCCGTACCCGCGTTCTTGCGGATGACACGTACGGCGGCAACTTCCTCGGAAGGGTGCGGCCAGCAACATGGGACCCCCATTGTGCGTAGTTGGGCCGGTTAGGCCGCTTCACAACGGCGCCCTGGATCCCCGAGGTGTCCGTCTGTGGGTGGCCGCAGTGTTTGACTGCCGTTGCATGCGCGACGATTGCGATCCGCCGCTTGCCCGAATCGTTCGCCTGGGCGTCATCCGGACGTTGCCTTCCGGCCAGACGCAAGGCCTAGCGTCCGCGGCATGGCCCTATACACGGTGACCGATTGCCCGGTGTGCCGCGCGGTCCGCAGCGTCGTCCTCGGCGTGTGCAGCGTCTGCTTCGCCGAGTTCGACGACGAGCGCGACTGGCTGCGGGAGCCGGACGAACGGGCAAGCTAGGACCCAGCCACCACGACGGGATCAAGGGCCGGCCCGGCCGGCCGATCCTTTCGCGTCGTCCCCGGTTCAGATCAGCCGAGCTGTCCCCGGACCACCCCAGTCGGGTGTGTGTCGTTGTGCATGTTGACGTAGTAGTCCTGCGGATTCTTCCGGATCTCCTTGATCAGCGCTGGGTCGGCCGACACACAGACCGTGTCGGTCGGGTAGCTCGTCGGCGTCGTGCCCGTGGTCGGGTCGAACAGCGTCACGACGATGGGCCCGGGTTCGCCGACCGGTGCCTCGTGGATGTGGGCGGCGAAGGGCAGCGGCTCGCCGGCCGTCAGCGTGAGCTCGCCGAACTGCCAGCACACCTCGCCGGCCCCCTGGTTCAGCCAGATCACGACCGACCCGTGGTCCAGGTCACCGTGGGCGTTGGTCGGCGCCTCCGCGGCGCCGCTCAGCCGGATCGAGAACCGCCTGCCGGTCTGGGCACCGGCCGCCGTCACGCCGATGACGCCGACGGCCAGGGCGGCGGCGGTGGTCACGGCCAGCGCGAGTCGTACCGCTCTGGTTCGGAGCATGGTCCCTCCCTCCTTCCGATGCGGGTACTACGGTCGGGTCGCCGTCTGGGTTCGGGCCGGGTGGGCGCTAGTGGGCCTCGCCGCGGCTGCGCTGAGCCCACAGGATGAATTCGTCGGTGTCCTCGCCGAGGTCGAGGGCTACGTACTCGTCGGCGAGCCGGCGGATCTCCTCGTCGGAGAAGCCCCGGACGCGAAGGGCGTCCCGGGCGTCGTTCTCGAGCAGCCGGGCGCTCTCGACCTCGGCGTCTTCGGGCTGGGGATGCCCCGGGTCGTCCACGTCGCCACGCTTCTCCTCGGCGTATGGGCCGGGCCGGATCGGGTCGCTGGCCATGACCGGCGTGTTCCCTCCGAGCGTCTCCCGGAAACGTAACCTGGCGCCGTGCAGGGACGCCTGGATCCGAAGCGGATCGTGGCGGATGGCTACGATCGGATGGGTCCGGCGTTCTCAAAGTGGAACGCGGAGCGCCCGCCTGAGGTTCGGCGTTGGTTCCTGGGCGAGGCGCTCGCGAGGCTTCCCGAGGGGTCGTCGGTGCTCGAGCTCGGCTGCGGCCCGGGCACCGATGCGCAAGAGCTCGCGGCGAACCGGTGGTACGTCGGCGTCGACCTGTCCCGCGTGCAACTCTCGATCGCGCGGCAACGTGCACCGCACGCAACGTTCATCGTCGGGGACGTCACGTCGATCGCGTTCCGACCCGCGTCATTCGACGGCGTCGTGGCCTTTTACGTCTTCAATCATGTGCCGCTCGAAGAAGTCGCTCCGACCTTCGCGAGAATCTTCCGCTGGCTCCGACCCGGTGGCTGGCTGATGTCCTCGCTCCTGACGACCGAGGCGGATGACCGGGTCGAGGAATGGCTCGACGTTCCGATGTTCTTCGCGGGAGCACGACCCGAGTCGTACGACCGCTTGCTCCGCGACGCCGGCTTCGAGCTGGAGCTCTTCGAGATCCGCGGGGAGGTGGACCCACGCCACGGCTCAGCCGACCACCGATGGCTCATCGCGAAGAAACCAGGCGCGTAGCCGATTGACGTCGCTGGGAGCCTTGCGCGCTCGCATGCGTGAACGTCCTAGCGAGTGCCACGCGACCCGACGCCGTCCCGAAGTTCCTCGAACCGGAAGCAGTCTCCTTCGTGGTCATTTACTAGACCGACGGCTTGCATGAATGCGTAGCAGACCGTCGGGCCGACGAAGCGGAAGCCTCTGCGCTTCAGGTCCTTGCTCATCGCGCGGGACTCGTCGGTCTCGGTGGGGATCTCTGAGAGCTTCCGCCAGCCGTTCACGATCGGGCGGCCGCCGACGAAGGACCAGAGAAACGCATCCAGCGACCCGAACTCGCGCTGTACGTCGAGAGCGCGTTTGGCGTTGGTGACCGCCGACTCGACCTTCGCACGGTTGCGAACGATGCCGGGATCGGCGAGGAGTCGTTCGACGCTTCGGGCGTTGAACCGGGCAACCTTGGCGGGGTCAAAGTCGGCGAAGGCCCGCCGGTACCCCGCGCGCTTGCGGAGGATCGTGGACCACGACAGTCCGGCCTGCGCGCCCTCGAGCACCAGCATCTCGAAGAGATGGCGGTCGTCGTGCGAGGGCGTTCCCCACTCCCGATCGTGATACTCCAGGTACAGCGCGTCCGCGCCCACGACCCACTCGCAACGCTTTGGCTCCACGTCCCGCACGCTAGCATCGGGCGCGGACATGGCAGCGGGCCTGCGGCAGTGGTGGGAGCGCCCAGGGCTGGAAGTGCGGGGCGGGCGGCTGTTCGTCGCGGGCCGCGACGCCGAGATGCTCGCCCACGAACACGGCACGCCGCTGTTCGTCTACGACCTCGAACGGGTCGGGGAGCAGGCTCGGTCGCTCGTCGATGCGTTCGAGCGGCTCGAGGTGCCCTTCAGGCTGCGGTTGGCGCTGAAGGCGCAGCGCGATCCGCTCGTCCTCGCGTTCGTCCGGCGCCTCGGGTTCGTCGGGATCGACGCCTGCTCGCCGGGCGAGGTCGCCCACGCCATGCGGCACGGCTGGCCCGCCGACGTGAGCAGCTACACAGGCACGAACGTCTCCGAGCGTGACCTCGACGCGCTCCTCGAACACCGGATCCACCTGAACGTGGACCTGCTATCTCAGCTCGACCGGGTGGGGCGGCGCGATCCCGACGGGAGGATCGGGCTCCGGGTCAATCCTCGCGTCGGAGCGACCTGGTCGGGGGAGTCCGAATCCCTGTACGCGGGGGCCAAGGCGACGAAGTTCGGGATCGTCGACGGACAGCTCGACGATGCGCTCGAGCTCGCTGCGAAGCACGATCTCACGATCGACACGATCCACTTCCACGTCGGCGACGGGTTCCTCACCGACGGCCTGTCGGCGTTCCGTGACGCCTCGGAACGCGTGGCGGCGATGGCGCGGCGTGTGAGGCAGGCCGGCCATCGACTCGAGGAGATCAACGCAGGCGGCGGCCTCGGGGTTCCGCAGCGGCCGGAGGACGAGCGGCTCGACGTGGACGCGTACGCGCGGACGCTCGTCGATGCGTTCGGCGATCTCGAGGTGACGATCGCGTGCGAACCGGGCGACTTCCTATGCAAGGAGATGGGCGTCCTGCTCGCGGAAGCGGTGACGATCGACGACCGGGACGGGACGACGTTCGTCGGACTCGACGCCGGCTTCAACGTGGCGCCCGAGCGCTTCATCTACGGCGCGCTGCTGCCGATCGTCCACTGCCGCGCCGTCGACGCATTTCCGATCCGGACCGTGACGGTCGCCGGCAACATCAACGAGGGCGACGATCTATGGGGCGAGGGCGTCCAGCTGCCCGACGTCCGCGAAGGCGACGTGCTCGCGATGCTGGGCGTCGGGACCTACAACCAGGCGATGCACATGGATCACTGCCTGCGACCGCCCGCTGGCGTGGTCGCGTTCACCGACCGGATCTAGCGGGGAACGGGTCTGGCTCCTGCACAGGCTGGTGATCCAGCTCCGCGAGTCGAGAGAGGACCGACTTGTACCGATCGGCCGCCCGACGCGCCGCCTCGTCGTAGGCCGTCTGCAGCTCGTCTTCCGGGAACACGTCCCGCGGGGCGTCGCCGAGGTCCGTGTTCGCCTGGCCGGAGAACGTGGCCCCCTCGTTCACCACCAAGACCTTGGATCGGATATTGCCCTCCACGCGGCCACCCTCGGCGAGCTCGGTCTTGGTTCGTGCGGTGACGTCTCCCTTGAGCGTCCCGCCCATCACCACGTTCTCGGCCTGGATGTTGGCCTCCACATGACTCTGGGACGACAGGATCACGTCGGCCCGCGCGGAGATCCTCCCCTTCGCCCTGCCGTCGATCCGGATGGATTCGCTGGACACCAGCGACCCTTCCACCCGAGCCCCGCGACCCACCACGGTCACCTCGGGGCCGTAGGCCTCAGCGATCCCGGGTTCCCCCGGCTGGACCGGTCCTTGGCCTGCCTCCCGGCGTCGTCGCTTCATCGTTCCTCCTCACCGGTCTGCGGTTCTTCCGGGCGGCGACCCGGCCGCTCACGGGGGGGAGATGAAGCCGCATCAACCGTTCTGGGTCCTAGAACCGCCTTCCCGGCTCTACCATTTCCGCTGGTCGATCGTGGCATCGTCAGCCGGACCCGCTGGCTTTAGCGATGCGTTCGCCCAGCATGTTGCCATGCTGCCCCGCTCGCCGTCCTGAGGGATGTCGACGGCGCCGGGGCGCGGCGCGATGGTCTAAAGGTTCGGATGCCCTCCTCCGATGGCTCCTGAGAGGGCGGTGCTGCCGCTCGCGTGGTCGCAACGGGAGGGACTGGGGATGGATACGACTGACCTCAACAACGTGCCCGAGCCGCAGCGTAAGCCGTTCGGGTCCAACCCTGCTCCGAATCTGGGCTTCAATCCCGCCCCGCGGCTGGACTTCGTCCCGCCGCCCGAGGTTCCGACTCCCGAATACGCCAGCGTCCGGGACCGGGCGAAAGCTCTGGCGATCGACGCCCTCGTGTGGGTCGGCGCCGTCCTGCTGCTCGGAGTGCTTTTTGACGGGATCAGCTCGTCGAACGGTCTGCTCTGGATCAAGATCGGCGGCCCTCCGTCTCTTTTCGCAACGGTCCTGTGGCTGGTCTACATGACGCTGACGGAGGCGAAGTACGGGGCTTCGTGGGGCAAGCGGGCCAGGGGCCTCCGCGTCCTCATGGAGGACGGAGCGCCGGTGACTCACGAAGCCGCGCTCATTCGGAACCTGCTCAGGTTCCTGGACGCGATCCCCTACATCGTCCCCTACTACCTCGGGTACTACGTCGCCTCGAGGTCACGGAAGGTTCAGCGATACGGTGACCAGATCGCGGAGACGATCGTGGTGTCCGCGTCGGGGAGCCGCGAGCCGGCGGTCGCGGACCTGCCGCCGGCGCTCCCGCTGCTCGACTCGGACCCCGCCACGGTGCCGTCGAAGCGTCGCGGACGCCGTCTCCTGGCGGTTATCGCGCTGCTCGTCGTCCTGGCGGGCGGTGCCGCAGCCGCCTTCCTCCTGATGAGGTAGGTAGGAAGAAAGAAACGAAAGGGTTCGCTCCTACCTACGCTACGAACGTACGCACGGGTGCGGACCTACCGTCCCTCTGCCGATTCGGCTGCGATCCGGAACGCGGCGGCGATGAAGGCGAGGCTTTCCTTCGGGACGACGGCCTTCCTTCTGAACTTGCGGATCTTCACCGTCTGTTCGAGCTTCTGCAGCCCGGTCTTGATGTAGTTCGGCGCGAGATCCTCCAGGTTCTGCCCGGTCTTCATCACGCTGTTGAAGAAGGGGAGGGAGACCGTCACCGTCTCCTTGCCATCGTCCTCCGGAAGTATCAGAGCGTAGATCCGATCCGCCTCTATCCGGGCGATCGTGGCCATGTTCAGACCCAAGCTCACCGACCGATCCCTCCTTCAATGGCGCAGGCTCGTCTGGTGACGACCAGGTCCCTAGATCGCAACCGTCTCATCCGCGTTCTGGGCCGGGCCGCCACCTCCGGACTGCTCGTCCCGCTCCGCCACGTCGGGGAGGAACACGCGGAACGAGGCCCCGCCACCCTCACGTGGCTCGACCCACGCTCTGCCGGCGTGGACCTCGGCAAGCCTCTGGAGCACGGTCAGGCTAGTCGGGGTGCGACCGCGCCCCGCGCCGCGCTGCTCGACGTCGTCCGATGAGGCCGCGAAGGCCTGTCGCAGGCCCTCGGAGATCTCCGCGGCATCGTCGACGGCGATGATTGCACCCTCGGGATCGCTGCGGACGGACACCCACAGGGGATCGCCGGACGAGGTCCGCCCGCTCGCGTTGGTCAACAGGGTCTCGACCATCTGCTCGGTCATCGCCGGGTCGACCGCGACAACCACCTTCTCCGCGTCGACCTGGACGTCCCGGTTCGGCATGTCGGGCGACTCCTCGACCACGCGGCGCACAAGGGCCTGGAGGTCGGTCCGGCGCCGGTACGGCCGCAGGGATCCCTCGGCCAGCCTGTCGAGCTCGACGAGCACGCCGACCATGCGGTCGAGCTTGCGGGCGTTCGTCGCCAGCTGTCGCACCAACTCCTGGCCGTCCCGCGAATCGGGGTCGCTGTGCCGTAGCGCGAGGCTCACACCCAGGATCGACGTCAGCGGGCGGCGCACCTCGGCGGCGATCGCGTCCTGGAGGGCGCTTCGCTCGGTCGCGGGAACGGCGCCGACCGGCAGTTCGGCCTTGGCGACCGTCAGCCGGACCTTGAGCTCCTTCATCTGCGCCTCCATTGCGGCGACCCGCTCGTTCGCGCCCTGGCCTCGCTCCTCGCTGAGCCGCACGCGCTCCTCCGAGCCGACCAACTCGCCTCGGACCTGTTGCAGCTGCTCGAGGAGCTCGGCGTTCTTCGCGGCCGTCTCGGCCGACTGATCCTCCACCGCCCTCGAGCGGATCTCGGCCTGTTTCACCTTGGTCTCTGCGACGAGCGCCCGGGATGTCGCCTGCGCGGCCTCGTCTTCGGCGGCCTGCATGCGCTTGGTGGCGTCCTTCGCCTTCTCCTCCGCGGCACGCATCCGAAGCTCGGCCTGCTTCGCCAACGACTGCGCGGCCAGCATGCGTTCGGAGACGTCGCTGGCCTTCTGCTCCGCGGCCTGCAGGCGCTGCGTGAGCTCCGCGACCTGTTCCTCCGCGGACTGCGCGCGGACCTCGTTCTGCTTGGCTTCCGTCTCGACCGCGAGGAGCTGCGCGGCGGTGTGCCTCGCCTCCGCCTCTCGGGCCTCCATCCGATCGGTGAGCTGGGCGAGCTCCTCCTCGGCGGCCCGGGCCCGTCGGTCGGCCTTCGACGTCTGGTCCTCGGCGATCTCGATCAGCTGGTTCGCCTGAATGGCCTGCTCGTCGGCGTCCATGGTGAGCTGGGCGACCTGTTCCTCTGAGGCCCGCACGCGCTGCGTGAGCGACGCGACGTCTTCCTCGGCCGCCCTGAGGTGGTCCGTGACCTGGACGATCTGCTCCTCCAAGGTGCGGGAGCGCTCGTCGGCCTTCCTCGCCTGGTCCTCGGCGATCTCGATCAGCTGAGTGGCCTGGACCGCCTGCTGGTCGGCGGCGTGGAGGCGCTCCGTGAGCTGTGCGATCTCGTCCTGCGCGGCCTTGGCACGCTCGTCGGCCTTCCTGGTCTGCTCCTCCGCGATCTGAATGAGGTCGTTGGCCTGCATCGCTTGCTCGTTGGCGGCCTGGACCAGCTGGGTGAGCTGGGCGACCTCCTCCTCGGCACCGCGCAGCCGGTCGGTGAGCTGGGCGATCTGCTGCTCGGCCGCCTGCGTGCGCTCGTCGGCCTTCATGGCCTGCTGCTCGGCGACCTGGATCAGCTCGTTCGCCTGGACCATCTGCTCGTCGGCCGCAGCCGTGAGCTGGACGATCTCCTCCTCGCGGCCCTGCAGCCGGTGGGTGACCTGCGCGATCTCGTCGTGCGCGGCCTGCGTGCGCTCGTCCGCCTTCCTGGCCTGCTCCTCGGCGACCTGGATCAGCTCGTTCGCCTGGACGGCCTGCTCGTCGGCGGCCTGGGTCAGCTGAACGACCTGCTCTTCGGCCCCACGCAAACGATCGGTGAGCACTGTCACGTCTTCCTCGGCGCCACGCAGCCGGTCGCTGAGCTGGACGATCTGCTGCTCGGCCGCCTGGGTCCGCTCGTCCGCCCTCATGGCCTGCTGCTCGGCGACCTGGATCAGCTCGTTCGCTTGGACGGTCTGCTCGTCTGCCGCCTGCGTGAGCTGGACGATCTCCTCCTCGCGGGCCTGCAGCCGGTTGGTGAGCTGTGTGATCTCGTCGTGCGCGGCCTGCGTGCGCTCGTCCGCGGTCCTGGCCTGCTGCTCCGCGACCTGGATCAGCTCGTTCGCCTGGACGGCCTGCTCGTCGACGGCCTGGTTCAGCTGGACGACCTGCTCCTCTGCGCTCCGCAGGCGCTCGGTAAGCACCGTCACGTCTTCCTCGGCGCCACGCAGCCGGTCGCTGAGCTGGGCGATCTGCTGCTCGGCCGCCTGGGTCCGCTCGTCCGCCTTCATGGCCTGCTGCTCGGCGACCTGGATCAGCTCGTTTGCCTGGATGACCTGCTCATCGGCGGCCTGGGTCAACTGGACGACGTGCTCCTCTGCGCCGCGCAGTCGCTCGGTGAGCGCGGTGACGTCTTCCTGGGCACCGTGCAGCTGGTCGGTGAGGTGGACGATCTGCTGCTCGGCCGCCTGGGTCCGCTCGTCCGCCTTCATGGCCTGCTGCTCGGCGACCTGGATCAGCTCGTTGGCCTGGACGGCCTGCTCATCGGCGGCCTGTGTCAGCTGGACGACGTGGTCCTCGGCGCCGCGCAAGCGCTCCGTGAGTACTGTCCTGTCTTCCTCGGCGACGCGCAGCCGGTCGCTGAGCTGGATGATCTGCTCCTCAGCGGCCTGGTTCCGCTCGTCGGCCTTCCTCGCCTGCTCCTCCGCGATCTGGATCAACTCGGCGGCCTGCCTGGCCTGCTCCTCGAGCTCCGTCGCTCGCGCCTCTGCCTGCATGGCTCGCTCTTGGTCCTGGCTCGCGTCTCGCTGCGCGACCTCCACGAGCTCGGCGGCCTGCCTGGCCTGCTCCTCGGCCTCTTTCGCACGGGCCTCCGCCTGCATGGCTCGCGCCTGATCCTGCCTCGCGTCCGCCTCTGCGACCTCCAGGAGCTCGACGGCCTGCCTGGCCTGGTCCTCGGAGGTCTGGGCCAACATCTGGGCCTTCCTCGTCTCGTCATGGGCGATCTGGATGGCCTCGTCGGCCTGCAACGCTTGCAGGTCGGCAGCCTCGACGCGCTCGTTCAGCAGTCGGATCTGGTCCTCCGCGCCCTGGAGGCGCTGGGTCAGCTGTCCGACCTGCTCGTCCGCGGCCTGGACCCGAGCGTCGGCCTTCTTCGCCTCGCCCTCCACGGCCTGGATGCGAGCCTCGGCCTGCTTGACCCACTCATCCGCCTGCGTGACCTTGGCCTCAGCGGCCTCGGCGAGCTCGGCTGCTCGTCCGGCCTTCTCGTCGGACTCCTGCGCCCGGAGCTCGGCCTGCTTCGCCCGCTCCTCGGCAGCCTGCACTCGGTGGCCCGCGTCCTTGACCACCTGATCGGCCTGCTTTGCGCGCTCGTCGGCGGCCTGCACGCGGAGCCCTGCCTCCTTGATCTGCTCGGCCGCTCGTTGCTCCGCCTGCTCGATCTTGTTCTCTGCCTGCTTGGCCCGCTCTTCCGCCTGCTTGGCTCGCTCCTCCGCGGCCAGGATGAGCTTGGCGGTCTGCCTGACCTGCTCTTCCGCGGCCAGCGCCCGGAGCTCGGCCTTGCCCGCCTGCTCTGCCGCGGCCTGTGCGCGGATGTCAGCCTGCTTGGCCTGTTCTTCCTCCCGGGCGAGCAGCCGCTCGGCGGCCCGCTTCAGCTCCTCCGCGGCGTGTGAGACCGCAGCGCCGACGGGCGCGGTGGGGGGGGCCGTCTGGCCCGTCTGGTCGCTGGCCTCGGTCTTTGCCATCTCGCTGATCCTCCGCTCGGCTACTGCTCTGGTCTCTTGGCGGACGAAGCCTCTTGCAGCTCCGCCAGCTTCTTCACCCGAAGCTCGGCCTGTTGGGCCCTGGCCTTGAACTCCTCGAGGCGCCGCCGCATCTCCTTGAACCCGTCATCGTCGTCGGAACGGTTGTCGTCCTTGACGGCCTGGCCGTCTCCGGTTGCGGGAACCGTTTCGTGATCCACTGCTTGGTCCTGATCGGATCGCAGAGCGTCGTCTTCTTGAGCGGAGGGAGCCAGTTCCTCTTCAAGGGAGGGAGCGGGTTCCTCTTCAAGGGAAGGTGCGTGGTCCTTTTCAGTGGGGGGAGCGGCTTCGTCTTCTTCGAATGCGGGGACGGGCTCCTCGTGGACCGAGGCAGCGGATGCTTCCTCGACCCACGCGGCGGGTGCCTCTTCGAACGCGGGACCGGGTTCCTCGGTCGGGGCCGGCTCCCAGAGCGGCTCGGTCTTCATCTCCGCGGCCTCGTCGCCCTGCTGGCCTTCGTGCTCTGGCCTTTCATCGCCCTGCCTGGGTGCGAGCCTCACGGATGGGACGAAGCTCAGACCGAGGAGCAGCAACGAGACCGCGAGGCCGAACGCGAAGACCACACGAAGGGTGCTCCACACGTTGCCGGCCTGCGCGTCCACGGCGGCGAGTGGCTGGGCGACCTCCACGACCGCCGGCGCGCCGTCGGTCGCCTTGGAGACCGGCACGAACACCTGCACGGCTCCGTCGAGGATGCGCGTCTCTACCGTCGACAGCTGTGAGACGCCGGTGATCAGCGATCGCATCTCAGAGTCCGACGACGTCGTCCCGACCCGAGACTCGTCCAACGAGAAGAGGACGCGTCCTTGTGGAGACCACACCGTCACACCGAGGACGGGTCCCATCGGCGAGATGGACTTCTGGATCTTCGAAGCGAGCTTGTCGTAGCTCGAGCCCTTTATGGGCTTGGTGAGTTCCTTGCCCGTAACGGTGGCCGCAACGACCTGTTCCTGTTCGCGCGCTCGGCTTTCCGCCTCATCGAAGGCGCCGCTCCGCGAGGGATGCGCCATGTACGCCGACACGGCGAAGCCCACCACGAACACGACGGATACGATGGCCCAGAGCGACCGTCGCTCACGTCCCGCAACGGATCCGAACATCTCTCCCCTCAGAACCACGTGCCGTCTCGGTTCCTCCGCGACACCCGGGCCCGCGCCGTCGCCGGCGATGCCTGAGGCGACCGCACGATCGCCGGCCCCGTTCTCCCCCATGTCGGCTGTCCCTACCGCGCCTACGGAGCCTTGGGGGCCGAGGCCTCGTCGAGCTCAGCCGCCCGCTGCTTAACGCGGAGCTCTGCCTCCTTGGCCCTGGCCTTGAACTGCTCGCGCATCCGGCGGAGGGCCTCCTGGGACTCGAGATCCGCCCTCATCTCCTCGACCGACTCGACGGACTCGAGGTCGTCGTCCATCGACTCGACGGACGCGAGCTCGGACCCCATGGACTCGATGGGCTCCATGGACTCGCGGGTCTCGACGGACTCGAGGTCGGCGTCCATGTCATCCATGGCCTCCACCGACTCGACGTCGGCGTCCATGTCGTCCGTGGCCTCGACCGGCTCGAGGTCGGGCTCCAACGACTCGAGGTCGGCGTCGGTGACTTCGACGTCTTCGACGCTTCCGTCCTCATCGGGCTGGTTCCCGTAGAAGATCTCTCCGTAGGTGGGACGTTCCTCGGCCTGCGACTCATCCGCGGATGGCCCTTCGGCGTCCGCATCACCCTCCGCCTGCTCGGCTTCCTTCCGCGCGCGCCGGCGGCGTCTGGCGAACATGAACATGGCTCCGAGGCGCAGCACGGAGAGGCCGAGTGCGACGGCCAACGCCACCCTCAGGGTCTCCCAGGAGTCGCTCACCCGCTGGCTCATGAAGGCGAACGACCAAACGAAGGCAACGCCGAACAAGAACGACAGGATCAGCCACCGCGACGGGTGCTGACGCTCGGCAACGTGTCCGAACATTGTTCCCCCCAAATTGTTTGGTCCGGCGTCGAGTATCGGCGCAAGGATGGGTCGCCCGAATCCGCCCTAAGGACTATTAATCCGCCCTGATGCGTCGGTAGTACCTGCGCGTCGAATCACCTGGTCGGCCGATAGCCGTCGCACGTTGCCTACCGGTTCGTGAACGCTTCGGCCGATGCGGTCGGATCCTCCCGGAGCTTGATGCGCTCCGGCGGTTCCTACTTCATCGCGGTGATAATGATCAGCACGAACATCGCGAAGATCAGGCCCATCGTCGACGCGGCGAGCACCCACGTTGCGGTCACGAGTCGCTCGATCGAGCCCTCGAGACGAGAGCTCGTGCTCGAGATGGTTCCTGCTCCAGCGGCGACCGCCGGGCGATGGAAGATGTCCGTTCGTTCATCGAGATCGTGAAGCGCTCCCTCCGGTTCCGTTGCGGCGACGGGCTCGGTTTTTAGAGCGAATTCGGTTCCCGCGGCCTGCTCGGTTGCCTCAGCCGGTTCGGTTGCGAGCGCAGGTTCTCCCACCATCTCGGGCGTGACCGACAGGAGATCGCCCATTAGCGTGGCGGCGGACTTCTCGATGGCCTGCTCGACGTCGGTCGCGGTTGCCACGACCGGCTGGATCTCGCGGTTCGTGACCGCTCTGATGTCGTCGAGGGCGATCAGGTTGGCGGGGTCCGACATCGCGACGAGCAGCTTGCCGTCGGCTTCGCCGATCGGGATGGCTCGGTATCGGCGGGCAAGCTGACCGGGCAACAGCCTGGCCGCAGCGGGGTCGATCTCGTGCTGCGAGAGATCGACGAAGTCCAGTCCGACTTGTTCCGCGAGCGCGCTGACCAGGTCGCGTTCCCCGATGTAGCCGAGGTCGATCATCGTGCGGCCGAGCGACTTGGGCATCGAGCGGTGCTCCCGGAGGGCGCGATCGAGCTGCTCCCTCGTGAGGAGTCCCCGCTCGATGAGCATCTGGCCGAGCTGCTTCGGAGTGTGGTTGTCGTTCACGTTCGTCCGTGTGTGGTCTCGGTCGTCTCATCCTTCTCGTCACGATCGAGGCGTTCCTGAAGACCCTCGGACAACCCGCTGCGAGGTCCGCTACCGCGGGCGCCAGGCGTCCGGGTGGGCGGCCTGTTCGTCGGGCGGCTCGATCACGATCGCGCCGTCTCCGTTCTCCGACGGCGGCTCCGCCCGGCCGCTCACCTCGTCCGACAGGGCGTCGAGCGAGCGGAGCTGCGAGCTCAGGCGGGTGATCGCCCCCGTGACGGGCCGAAGTACCTCGTCGAGCTGGACGCCGATATCACCCATACGGCCGAGGACATCGTCCACACTCGACTGGAGCGAGGAGATCTTGGGCGCCGCATTGTCGCGCCACGCCTTCATGCCCTCGACTTCGGCCTGGACGCGCCCGCCGTCCTCGTCAACGGTCAGCGTTTCCACGTCGGGACGCGGGGGCGTCGGTCCCATGATCCGGACGACGGTGTCCTCCGTGATCTGCAGGATGGCGGCGAGCTCCCTTGCGTTCGAAACGCTCTCGGCAGGCTCCGTCGTCTCCGCCATCGGTGCGTGCGCCGGCGCCGGGGTGGTCGCTGCGACCCGCTCCTGGAGCTCGGCGCGATAGGTCGCGATGAGCTCCTCGAGCTCTGCGACCCGTTCCTGCTCCGCCGTGAGCGACCGCTTGTACCCGGCCGACTCCTCAAGGGCCCGCAGGAGCCATCCCCGCGCCTTCGAGGCGCCTTCCTGCGTGACCGTGAGAAGCTCATCGCGTTGTCGCAACTCGTCCGCGAGCTCGGCCAACGCCTCCTGCGCGCCGGTGAGCTGCGTCCCGAGCTCGTCCCGGTTGCGCACGTGCGCCGCGAGCTGGGACTCGAGCGCGGTGAGCCGCTCGGCGCCGACGCGTAGCTCCTCGTTCTTGCCGGCGATCGCCGACTCGGCCGCGGCGAGCGCCGCCCCCAGCTCGGTCAGGTCCTTCCGGAGCGCGAGGGCCTTCGTCTCTATCGCTTCGCGTTCGGCGACGGAGCGCTCGAGATCCGCGGCGAGCTTGTCCTCGCTCGGCTCGCCTCCGGCCTCACGCGCAGATCTCGCAAGCTCCTCGGTCGCTTTGAGCCGGCGTTGCGTCTCCCAGAGCTCGGAGGCAAGACGCTCGGCGCGCTCATCCGCAGACTGTGCATCCATCGACGCGCGCCGGAACATCCGTTCTTGCTCTGCGAGCGCGGCACGAACGCTCGCCGTTTGGTACCCGAACAGTCCGCGCTTGAGATCGAACATGGCGTTCCTCGGACGGTGCTGGCTGGTGAGTCGGATTATCGAGGAGCGCCGTAAGCGCTTCAATCACCCCCCAAGGTCGCCCCGCGGATGTCTCAATCCTGCCTTTTGCGTGACGATCCGAGTTGAGCCTCTGTGCGCCCAGCCTGTAACGCGGCACTCTGACTCGATGCTGCTCGGGATAGCCGTCGTCTTGGTCGCAGCCAGCCTCGCGGGCGCAGTGCTCCTCTCGTCGCGTGCACCCGCTGTCAGCCTCGCACTCGTCGGCGGCGTGGCCGCGGGGTTGTGTCGCTTCTTCTACTTCGGCACGCGCCACGATCCGAAAGGCGTTCCGGCCGACATAGCGATCTGGTCGACCTGCGGCCTGGTCGCGCTCGGTCTGATAGGACTGCTCAGGACACCGCGTGGGCCCACTCCGTTGCTCGGCCGCGCTGCGGTGGCGGTGGTCGCAATCACGCCGATGGCGGCCGCTAGTCTCGCAGTCGTGCTGCTCACGGCATGTCCGCTATACGTGACCGATCACGCAGGGTACTGCTTCCACGAGATCGACGTGCTTGGCGGATGGATATCCCAAGTAGTCGTCCTATTCATCCTCGACGCGGCCGTCTTGACGGTCCTGCTGCTGGTGTCCGCGAAAGAGGCGGTCGGAACACGCATCCCGCTGAGCGGGACCCTCGGCTGGGTCGTTGGATCGAGCCCGACCGAACAGTCGAGCAAGGAACCGGACTCGTAACGCCGCTCACGTGCCACGCTCAGCCGCCCGAACGCTCCAACGCGACGCGCGGAAAGGCTTGGGCCGCCGACCTTAGCCGCCGCAGTTCCCCTTGAGCAGTGAGGAGCACAGCTCTCGGATGTCGATGACGAACCCGATCCCGCCTCCCTCGATCGTCGAGGTCGTAAGGCCGAGGACGTCGCCGTACGCGTTGACGAGCGGGCCTCCGGAGTTCCCGGGATTGATCGGTGCGTCGGTCTGGATGTAGCCGGGGCGGAAGGCCGAGACGATCCCGACGGTGGCGGTGCCCTCCAGCCCGTACGGGGATCCGTAGGCAAGGACGGCGTCGCCGACGGCCGGCGGATGTCCGGCCTCGTACGCGCTGACCAGCACGGGCAGGCTGTCGTCGACCTTGACAAGCGCCACGTCCGAGAACCGGTCCCAGCGCTCAACAGTGCCGTGCCATGACGCAAACCCGCTGCGGACGGTCACCCTCGCGCCGCGGACCGAGCCGTCGATCACGTGCTGGTTCGTCGCGATCCAGGTCTCGCCCCCGCTCGACTGGATGCCGAAGCCCGTGCCTTGGCCACCCTCGCTCACGATCGTGAACACGGCGTCGTCGATGCGCTCGACGACCGCGGACGCGTCCAGGATGTCCCGGAAGCCCTCGGCGACCTCTTCGCGGACGGCCTCGACGTCGGTTGAGACGGTCTCCTCCAGGTCCTCCCCCTTCACCTCGGCGACCACAACCCGCTCCTTCAGGGAGCGGAGCTCGGCCGTGAGCTCGCGCACCTGAGCCCGAAGGCTCAGTCCGTTCATTGCGGTCGAAATGAGCACCGTGAGGGCGACGATCGCGAGCACCGTGGCCCAGACCGGGATCTTGCGATCGCGGCCCATCGGGGCCGTCCCGGCGGCCGAGGACAGGGAAGGTGGGGTCAGGACGGCCGGTGACCGCGAGGTCGAGGGCCCCTCGTCGAACGGTTGCACCTGAGCGCTATCGGCGTCGGGCCGCGATCCCTGTAGACCGGATAGACCGGATTCCGTTCCGTCGCCGCGAACGTGTAACGCGGCCGCGAAGGCCCAGACGGTCCCTTCGACGGCGCGCCTCGACGCTTGCGGATCCCAGCGTCAACGACATCCGATATCCCCATCGAAGGTGAGACGGTCATGCGTCGCTTCACCAGGTGGGACCGCTCTGCGGTCCTCAGCCTCATGGCCGGGCCGTTCCGGTCGCGCCCGCGGTGCCCAAGTCGGCCGACGAGCCGGTGGGCCACGTGTACGTGCAGACAACGCCGCGGCCGGCAACGCCGGGTAGACAAGAACGTAGGCGCAGCACCGTTCCAGCAACATCCCCCAACACTCGAAACATCGGCGGGAACCTCATTGCTGCCGACGGTGTATCGGCGATAGAGCGGAGGAGGAGGCGGATGCAAGCGCGAGCGCTGTTTGCCGGAATCGTCGGAGCGCTCCTCCTGGCCGTTGCCTCCCCCGCTGCCGCCAAGTGGACGATCGCCAGGGCGCACATCAGCGGGCCGGGATTGGGCGGCGACCTCCGCATCTCCGGTCCGGCCATAGAGGGGATGTGGCACTCGGGGATCGATGTGGCCGGGGCCCTAGACGACACGAGGGCCGATTCGGCAGTGGAGCTCGGCCTCGCGGCTGCCGAGCTCGGGCCAAGGTACCTAGTTACCTACCGGATCCACGCTGGGGGGAGCACGGCGGTCGAGATCGTGCGGCAGGAGCTGTACCCCTACGCCAAGGGTGGCCCGGTGACCTACACGCCCCCGGGGCAGCGCATCGCGGAGGACATGCCATGGGGAGGAGTGATCTCCGCGGGCTGGTATCAGAGCTCCCTGGAGTTCTTCGATTACCTGGTGGACCAGGGACTGCCCGAGACCAGGCCCGTAATTGCCGCCGATCATGAGTCCGCCCCGGCTACCGCGCCCACCGCCGCGACGCTCTGGGGCTTGATCGCGCTGGCGCTCGCCGGGCTGGTGGCCCTATCGGTGGCGGCCGTGCGGCTGCGTCGCCGCGTCGTCGCGGTGGCCAGGGCGCACCGCTGAACGCGCGACCTGGGCCCGCCGTCCGGCGACATTCCCACCCACGTCGGCGGCGTATCGCCCGACGTTTAGGCTTCTCGTTCTATGAATGAAGACGGGGACGGGGTGGTGATATCCGAAATGCGCTCGCTGACTTCCAACATTTTGATTGCTCCACTCCCAGCTGTGAGCGACGAAGCGGAGCCTTGGTGGCAGCGCAGCACGACACCGTCAGCTACCACACCGTGCGCCGCTACACCGTCCGGATATGGCTCGAACCACGTGCCGGCACCGTCGAGTACAAGGCCGTCACGTCGTTGGGCGAACTGAAGGCCGCTGCCATGGCGGTGTCGGCCCCGAAGGCCGACCAGCCTGAGGCGCGGTATTCAGTCGTCGAAGTGACGCAGGTCGAGACGGAGTTTGTCATCGATCGGGAGCGCGACCTTCTTGATTACTGGGGAAAGGTCGATTGATGCTCGGCAGACGGGCGACGTCGACGTCGATGTTTCGTATCAGCAACGGAAGAACGGAACGTCCGTGGTGAAAGACCTCAAACCGCCCATCCGGTGGCTCCGGTCGTACCGGGGGGACGAGGTTGCACCTCGGAAGGGCAGGCCTGTGCACGGTGGCGTGATTCTCGCGCAGCAGCCGGAGGCTTTAGCGTCCGACGACGTCGCCCTCTACCTGGCCGAGGCGCCACTCGATGCAGAGGTCGTGGGAGACGACAAGCACGACCGGTTTCTGTGGCTACTGCTCGACCAGGCGCTGCCGAAGTGTCTACCCTCAGTCGTTGCCTCGGGCCTCGCCAACGCCGCGGCGTGGATAGACGGCCGGTCTGCGGCGATCTAGCCCCGCTTCACGGGACATTCCCCAACGCTCGCGCACCAGAGCGACGCCTCGCCGGACGTCAACCTCTCGATCCGGGGATAGAGCTCCTTGTGCGCACGCCTTGAGATCCCGACCCATGAGTGGGGTAGACCCTTCGTCATCTCATTGCGGCAGCCAGTCTTCCCTGCATAGGCTCCTGCGATGGCGACCTGCCCATCCTGCGCTCACGAGAACCGGGGAGGCGCGAAGTTCTGCGAGGAGTGTGCAACGCCCCTCAGCACACCTACTCGTCTCCTCGCCGAGGAGCGCAGGATCGTGACATGCCTGTTCTGTGACCTCGTCGGATTCACCGCTATCTCGGAAGGCGCCGATCCCGAAGACGTCGACCGGATGCTGACGGCCTACTTCGAAATGGCCCGCGCACAGATCGAGGGCCATGGCGGGGTCGTCCAGAAATTCATCGGGGATGCCGTCGTCGGAGTCTTCGGGGTGCCGGCCGCACACGAGGACGATCCCGAGCGCGCGGTGCGTGCGGGTCTTCGGATCGCCGAGGACGCCGAGGAGCTAGAGGCGGTCGGCGGTGCGCCCTTGCTTCTACGGGTCGGGATCAACACGGGGGAGGCGCTCGTGCGTCTCGGGATACCACCCGGCTCGGGGGAAGGGTTCATGTCCGGAGACTCGATCAACACCGCCTCGAGGATCCAGTCGGTCGCCCCTAAGATGGGTGTGGCGGTGGGCCTCGGCACCTATGAGGCGACGACGGTGGTCTTCGACTACGAAGAGCTCGAACCGGCCACCCTCAAGGGCAAGGCTGAGCCGGTGCGGGTCTTTCACGCGAAGTCCCCGAGGGCACGGTTCGGGGCCGACATCACCCGAACCCACGACACCCCGTTCATCGGACGCGAAATAGACCTCGCCCTGCTGAAGGGCATCTTCGCCAAGACCCTGGCTGCGACCTCACCCCAGCTCGTCACCGTCGTCGGTGAACCCGGTCTCGGCAAGAGCCGGGTCGTCGCGGAGCTCGGTGCTTACGTGGACGCCCTTCCCGATTTCATCATCTGGCGACAGGGGCGGTGCCTCCCCTACGGAGAGGGCATCACGTTCTGGGCGCTCGGCGAGATTGTGAAGGCTCACGCAGGGATCTTGGAATCAGACGCACCCGACGTCGCCCAAGCCAAGCTCGACGTGGTGCTTCCCGAAGGCGACGAGCAAGCCTGGTTCCGCCAGCGGCTGCTACCGCTGCTCGGTATCGAGGCCACATCCCAAGCCGAGCGCGAGGAGTTGTTCACCGCATGGCGGCGGTTCCTAGAGCACGTCTCCGAGCGGGACCCGACGGTGCTTGTGTTCGAGGACCTTCACTGGGCCGACGACGCGATGCTCGCGTTCTTGGAGCACCTCGCTGATCTTGCTGAAGCCGTTCCCCTGCTCGTCGTCGGGACCGCTCGGCCCGAACTGTTCGAGCGTCATCCCGACTTCGGCACCGGGATGCGGAACGCCAACACGATCAACCTGTCGCCGCTCAGCGAGGAAGAGACCGGACGTCTGGTGTCAGCACTCCTCGAGTCCACCGTGATCCCCGCCGAGCTGCAGCAGCCGATCCTCGATCGTGCGGGCGGCAACCCGCTCTACGCCGAGGAGTTCGTACGCCTGCTGCGTGACAAGGACCTGGTCGTGAAGAAAGGCGCGAGCTGGCACCTCCGCGAAGGTGCCGAGGTCCCGTTCCCGGACTCGGTGCAAGCCTTGATCGCTGCACGCCTTGACACGCTCGGACCCGAGGCGAAATCGATGCTCGCCGATGCGGCCGTCGTCGGAAGGGTCTTCTGGGCCGGTGCCGTCGCGCAGATGGGGGGACGGGACCTCATGGAGGTGCAGGGCACGGTCGAGGAACTCTCGCGCAAGCAACTCATCCGCCCCGCACGGAGCTCCTCGATCGAGGGCGAGGCCGAGTACTCCTTTTGGCATATCCTGGCCCGCGACGTCGCCTACGGTCAGCTGCCGAGGGCCTCCCGAGCATCCCGCCACGTTAACGCCGCACGCTGGATCGAGTCCAAGGCACCCGAACGGGTGGAGGATCTCGCCGATGTCCTCGCCTACCACTACGCGACTGCCCAGGATCTTGCACGGGCCTCGGGGCAGACCGAGCGGGCGGAAGAGCTCAAGGCACCCGCACTCCGGTTCCTCATTCTCGCCGGTGAGCGTGCGCTCGGGCTGGACACCGTCGCTGCGCTCGCGAACCTCGAGCGGGCGCTCGCGCTCGCCCCGCCCGGCCACCCCGAACGCCCGGAGGCGCTTGTCCGCTTCGGCGAGGCGGCGGCGAACGCCGCGCGCCACGCGGAGGCGAGAGAGACCCTGGAGGAGGCGATCTCAGCATTCCGTGCGCGGGGCGATCTCCCTGCCACTGCCCGGGCGATGCTGATACTCGGCAGAGCGCTTGGCCTGGAGGGCGATTCGCGGACATGGACCCTGCCCGCGGAGGCGCTAGCGCTCTTGGAGCCCCTCGGGCCCTCGCCCGAGCTCGTCGGGCCGCTCATCGAAGTGGCCGTTGTCGAGGCCCTCCGGGGAAGATCCGAATTCGCGATCCAACTCACCGAGCGGGCCCTCGCTCTCGCCTCGGGGCTCGGCCTTCCTCGTCCGGCGCGAGCCCTAGGCTTCCGCGGCATGGCCCGCACCGATCTCGGGGACCCAGGAGGCCTACGGGACTATCGCGAGGCAATCGCGCTCGCGAGCGAAGCCGGGCAGGGAAACGAGGTCGCCCTACTCCACAACAACCTTGCGATAGCCCTATCGGCGTTCAACGGTCCAGAGGCAGCGCAGGAGGTCTTGCGCGCCGGGATCGTCTACGCCAAGGCCCGGGGGCTCGCTACGTGGGTCGATGGCCTCATAGGAAGCCTGTCCCAAGCGCTGATCGACACGGGCGAGCTCGAGGAGGCATTGAGCCTCGCTGCTGAGGTCGGCCACCGCTCCGAAGCGACTGGAGGCGTATTCGTCCTCGTCTCGGTCCGCGCTGCGCAGGCGTGGATCGCGGCCCTGCGGGGCTCGGCCGATCAGGTGGCCGGTGTGCTCGAATGGCTCGAGTCCGCCGCCCGCGCGACCGAAGATCCGCAGATGGTCGTGGGCGGCCTGGGCCCGGCCGCCCTCGCGCGCGCCGCGCTCGGTCAGGACGAGGCAGCAGCGGCGTTGCTCACGGAGCTCGAGACCTACCCAGGCGTTCGAGACAATCAGACCTACCCCATCATGCTTCCCACGATGGTGCGGACCGCGTTAGGGATGGGTGATCTCGCGCTCGCCGAGCGACTCGTCGCCGAGGTCGAGCCTCGCTACACGTACGCCGAGCACACCCTCAACGCGACGCACGCCAGTCTCACCGAGGCTCGAGGAGACCTGCTAGTCGCCGCTGATGCCTACGCCGATGCCGCCGATCGTTGGGGCCGCTTCGGTGTCGTCACCGAGCAGGCATTTGCCTTGCTCGGCCATGGCCGGTGTCTCCTCAGGCTCTCCCGGCCGACCGAGGCAGCGGCGGCCTTGCGAGACGCTCGCGAGATCTTCGAGCGGCTCGGTGCGGCTCCCGCGCTTAACAACATCGACTCGTTCTTACGGCAGTCGATCGCTCTCAGCTCCTAGACATGACCATGGCGGGAACGCCCTGACGAGAATGCTGGCCGTTCGTTACGTCTGGACACCTGTGTGTCGCCTGGTGACATCACTGCTCGTCGGCTGAGGCCTTGAGTTCCGGTCTCTACGGTGATCACGACACCCTGCCCAGGCCTTGGCCGCCGCCAGCAGCCTTCACTTCGGGTTGATGGTCGCGTTGTTCACCGGGATGCAAGGGGCCCGTCCCCGCACCCAGAGCGCGCCCGTCCCGTCCCGGCCGAGGCCCTGCCGCCCCACGCCTTTCCCAGCGACCCGAGTCGTGCTCGCGACCATCGACCGTCGCGGTCGGCGGATAACGTTCCATCTCCGTAGACCTCTGAGGGCGTCGGGGATTGTCTTCCCTTGTCCGTCCACCGACTGCCATACTCGTCCTT
>JBKPHM010000061.1:0-52413 GCA_046729855.1 Actinomycetota bacterium
GGACCCGGCGGCGTCGATCATCGCTGCGGCCGAGGCCGAGGACGTCGACATGATCATCGTCGGCAACGTCGGGATGAGCGGGCGACGCGAGTTCCTGCTCGGCAACATCCCGAATCGCGTCTCGCACAACGCACGCTGTACGGTCGTGATCGTGGACACCTCACAGCCCGTGGGCTTCCGCCTGCCGTGGAGGAAGCGGTGACCGAGCTCGCCGGCGGCCACCTGACCGCGCGCACTGCGCGCATCGCCGCCGTCGTCGCCAAGCACGGCCTCCGTGACCGGCTGGAGCGGGGACAGAGCCGCCCAGCCCGGCTGCGCGCGGCGCTCGAGGAGCTCGGCCCGACCTTCGCGAAGCTGGGCCAGATCCTCTCGACGCGGCCCGACCTCGTCCCGCCCGAGGTCGTCGCGGAGCTCGCGAGCCTGCAGGACAGCGTCCCGCCGCTGACCGAGGCCGAGGTCGTCCAGGTGATGGAGCAGGAGCTCGGCGTGCCGTGGGAGGACGTTTTCGAGTCGATCGATCCGACGCCGATGGCTGCCGGGACGATCGCTCAGGTCCACCGAGCGACGCTGACGGACGGGGAGCGCGTCGTGGCGAAGGTGCAGCGGCCCACGGCGCGGGAGGAGATCGAGCAAGACCTCGCGCTGCTCGAGGTGTTCGCCGAGAAGGTGCGCGACCGTCCGGGGCTCAGCCAGGTGATCGACATGGGCGCCGTCTTCGAGCACCTGTCGTCATCACTCCACCGCGAGCTCGACTTCCGTCAGGAGGCCTCGAACATCGAACGGATGACCGACGTGCTCCTGGGTTACGAGCGGCTCGCGGCGCCGCGCGTGTACGGCGACCTGTCGTCGTCGCGGCTGCTCGTGATGGAGGAGGTCCAGGGTGTCCCGATCTCGCGCGCGCCCGAGGGGGTCGCCAGGAAGGAGGCGGCGCGGCAGCTGCTGGAGTCCTACTACAAGCAGATCCTGGTCGACGGCTTCTTCCACGCGGACCCGCACCCCGGGAACCTGATGTGGTGGAACGACCGGATCTACTTCCTCGACTTCGGCATGGTCGGCCACGTGGATCCGGCCGTGCGGGAGCAGCTGATGCTCGTCCTGATGGCGTTCTGGCAGGAGGACGTCGCGTTCCTTACCGACGTGACGCTGATCCTCGCCGGGGCGATCGACCGAACGGACCTCGACGTCAAGGCGTTCTCCGGCGAGATCGGCGCCCTGGTCGCGAAGTACCGCACGGCCTCGCTCACGGACATCCAGCTCGGGCCGGTCCTGCAGGAGATGAGCGAGGTGGCGCTCCGCCACCAGGTGCCGCTGCCGGCCTCGCTCACGCTGACCGGCAAGGCCCTCGCGCAGATGCAGCTTGCGACGGCGCAGCTGGACCCGGAGCTCGATCCATTCGACGTCGCCGGGAAGTTCCTGATGCGAACGGTGTTACGAGGGATGGGAGCCAAGCTCGACCCGCAGACGCTCTTCTACCAGTCGCAACGATTCAAGATGCGGTTCCTGCGCGTCGTGGAGTCGATCGAGCGTCTGATCGGGGCGCGCCCCGGGCAGAGGCTGGAGGTCAACTTCCGCGCGTCGACGCTCGAGACGACGATCCGCCGGGCCGGACGGCGCCTCGCCCTCGGGCTGACGGCGGGCGCCGCGGTCCTCGCGACGGGCCTCACGCTGCTGTCCGAGCGCGTCGCCGGGTGGGTGCCGACGGTGTTCGGCGTGACGGCGGGACTGCTCATGCTCGGGCTGCTCGCGGATCTGTTCCGGCGGAACACCTAGTCCGCCTGGACATCGCTCCCCGACGCGGTGACCGACGTGGGGTCCGCGGGCCTCGGGCTGGTCTCACCACTGCGGATCGACCGTAGGACGACCCTCTCGATCACCAGCGCAAAGACTGCCATCACGGTCCCGACGATCCACCGCTCGACGCGCCGGACGCCGTGAGTTCGGGCGGTCGACATCTGCCCTCACCCGATCGGGACCGCGCCCGCGACGGTCGTCCCGCGCCCCGGCGCAGCTCGCACCTCGAGCGCGCCACCGAGCGCCGCCAGTCGATCGGCGATTCCCTGGAGTCCCGTTCCATAGCCGTTCACCGACGGGTCGAAGCCGAGACCATCGTCGCGAACCTCGAACCGCAGTCGGCCGGCGGTGTCCTCGAGACGGACGGAGACCGACGACGCCTCTGCGTACTTCCCCACGTTCTGGAGCGCTTCGAGGATCGAGAAGTAGACGGCAGCCTCGACGGCCTGCGGATAGCGTTCGACCGCCTCGGGTGAGATCTCGACGGGCATCGATACCTTCCTCGCCTGCGACTCGAGTGCGGCGACGAGACCCTTGTCCGCCAACAAAGGCGGATAGATCCCGCGAGCCAGATCCCGAAGATCCTCCAGCGCGTCCTGCGTCTCGGCCCCGATCTCGTCCAGCATCTGCGCGGCCTTCGCGGGGTCGCGTTCGACGAGCGAACGCGCCAGCCGCGCTTTCACGGACAGCGCGACGAGCTGCTGCTGCGCCCCGTCGTGGATGTTCCGCTCGATCCTGCGCCGCTCGTGATCTTGGGCGGCGACGATCCGGCGCTGCGAGGCCCTGAGCTCCTCGACGAGACGGACGTTGCGCAGAACCAGCCCCGCCTGGGCGGCGAGGTCGTGTACGAGCTTGGTCTTCGTCGCGTCCAGCGGATCGTTCTGCGGCATGGCGACCGCGAGCGCTCCGAGCATCTGGCCATCGTGCGTGACGTCGACGGAGAGGTCGTCGGGCCGCGACGTCGGGGCGTCCGGGGGCCACGTCGCGAGCTGGCGGAGCTCGTCACCCACGCGGAGCCGGACGCGCGCGCTGGCGGCGCCGATCCCCTCGCCGAGCACCCGCGCGATCCGGGGGAGCACGTCGTTCGCGTCGTACGTCCCACCGAGGTTCCGTCCGAACTCGGCGACGAGCTCGTACGGCGTGGCTCGCCTCCCGTACACGATCCGGTCGGCCAGCCGCCGCACGCGGACGAGGACGGGTTGGAACAGCGCCGCGACGATCGCGGCTGCAAGGAAGGACAGCGCGGTCGAGCTGCGCGACTGGACCAACGCGCCGATCCCGCCCACGACGGCGACGAACACGAGCGTGAAGAAGACCGCGATTGAGCCGACGATCACGGTCTTGCGGATCACGAGATCGATGTCGTACAAGCGGTAACGGAGGACGGCGATGCCGATCGCGACCGGGATCAGCGCGAACCCCGTGATCGCGATGTTCCCGAGCACCGAGGACCACGCGCTCGAGGCGACGATGGGTATGAAGCCGATCAGGTAGAGCGCGCAGACGGTGCCGGCGGTCCAGGCCAGCCATCGGAGCTGGTGGCGTTCGACGTCGTCGCGTGCACGACGCATCCGGACGACCACGCCGGCGGCTCCGCCCAGGATGATGAGCGGCGCGAACGCGACGAGCACGAGCAGCGGCGACAGGAGCGGCCGGAGCGCCTCGATGCCGAACGGGTTCGCTACGTTCGGGTACCCGTAGTCCTTGAAGCGACCGGGCGCGAACAGGATCAACAGGAACAGCAGCATCAGCCCCACGCCGCATGCCCAGGCGAACCACCGCCACCGCGGGGAGGGGACCTGCCCGTTGGGGAACAGCAGCAGCATGTATCCCGTGAGACCGATGAACGGCACCCAGCCGGGGCTCGCGAACGCCAGCGCGTACGCGCCGCCCGGGATCGAGCCGTGCTCGACGGTGAGGGCGTACTCGGCGAACCCTTCGAACGGGAGAGCCCAAACGAGGCCGATCCCAAGCATCAGCCAGCCGAGCGGGTTCGATGGCCGCTTGATCGCGAGGACAGCGCCGACGACCGGGAACGTGAGGAACGGCACCGCCTGCACCACGAGCCGCCACGAGTCGGTGAGCTCGGCGAGGAGGAGGTTCAGGGGTATCAGGACGACGATCAGGCCGATGACGGCCCAGGCGAGCAAACGCTGCGAGCGAGCGCCCGCGCGCCGGCCCGTCTCAGGCATCGACGACACGGAAGACCTCCACCGGCTCGACGCGGCCCTTCACGTGACGAGCGCCCACCGGCTCACACCGCGTGCCGTCCGTGGCTGAGACAGTCGACGCCGCGGCGAGTATCTCGCCGGCCTCGGCCTCGGACTGGAGCCTCGCCGCGACGTTCACCGCATCGCCGACGACGGTGTACTTCATCCGGCCGCCACCCCCGACCGTCCCCGCGATCACGGTGCCGGTGTTCACGCCGATGCCGATCCCGATCTCGGGCAGGTCCGTGGTCCATCCGTCCGCGTTCAGGTCGCGCTGCCGCGCCTGCATGGCGACCGCGCACCGCAGCGCGCGCTCGGCGTGGTCCGGCATCGGGTCCGGCGCGCCGAAGACCGCCATGACAGCATCGCCGAGGAGCTCGTCGATGCTCCCGCCGAACATCGTCACGACCTCGGTCATCGCGCCGAGCTGCCGAGCGAGGATGTCCGCGATCTCCCGGGCCGACAGGCGTTCGGCGATCGTCGAGTACCCGCGGATGTCGGCGAACAGAACGCTCACCTCCGCTTCCTGCTGCTCGGTGACCGCGCCCGTCTCCAGGCGATTGGCGAGCTGCGGCGGCACGAACGAACGGAGCGCCTTCATCTGGTTCGCGCGTTCGACGATCGCCTCGTGGAACCGCTTGAACTGATTGACGGCCGCACTGCCCTCGCCGGCGCCACCGGACATCCGCCGGAACAGTTCCGTCACGCGCCTGTCGACGGCCTCCTGCGTGGTGCCGAGCGCGTCGGCCATCTCGGCATAGCCGAGGCCCTTGGCCATCAGGTCCAAGACCTCCCGGTCCTGCTCCATCGTGGAGCGATGGCCCGAGAGCCGCTCGGCGATCACGACGTCGATCATCGAGCGACCGGCGGAGACCTCGCGGATCGCCCGCACGAGCTCGTCGCCCTGCGCGATCCGGTCCTTCAACAGGTAGCCCAGCCCGCTTTGGCCCCTGCCGAGGAGCGCGAGCGCGTACTCCTCGTCATCGTGTGCCGACAGGACGACGACCCCAGTCTCTGGATGGTCGTCGCGGATCGCGTGTGCGCACTCGATGCCCTCCAGCCGGAAGCTCGGGGGCATCTTGATGTCGGTGACGACGACGTCGGGGATGTGCTCGGCGGCGGCGGCGAGCAGCGCCGGAGCATCGGTCGCCACCTCGACGACCTCGATGTCGTCGAACGAATCGAGCAGCGCGCGGACGCCCTCGCGGACGAGGACGTTGTCCTCGCCCAGCACGACCCGGATCGTCACGGCCCCTCCTCTGCCCCCGCTACGATGCGCGGATGGTGCGCGTCGTGTTCGCGGAGGATAACTACCTGGTCAGAGAAGGTACAGCGGCCCTCCTCCAGGCCTCCGACGATGTCGAGGTCGTCGCGCTCGCGTCGGACCTCGACCAGCTCATGACCGCGGTCGACGAGCACCGGCCCGACGTCGTGCTGACGGACATCCGGATGCCGCCGACCAACACGACCGAAGGGATCGACGCGGCCCGCCGGATCCGCGAAGCGCATCCGTCGACCGGCGTCGTCGTGCTGTCGCAGTTCGCCGATGACGCGTACGCGTACGAGCTCCTGAAGGACGGAGCCGCGGGGCTCGGCTACCTGCTGAAGGAGCGCGTCGGCGATCTCGACGAGCTCGTGCGTGCACTGACGGAGGTCGCGAAGGGAGGGTCGGTCCTCGATCCCAAGGTGGTCGAGTCGCTCGTGTCGCGCAAGGAACGCGGCGCACGCTCGCCGCTGTCCCAGCTCACCGAACGCGAGCGTGAGGTCCTCGGCCACATGGCGCAGGGCAAGAACAACGCGGCCATCGCCAGGTCGCTCTTTCTTACCGAGCGAGCGGTCGAGAAGCACATCAACTCCCTGTTCCACAAGCTGCAGCTGTCCGAGGAACCGGACGTCCATCGCCGCGTGATGGCCGTCCTCGCGTTCCTGCGGGAGGGCGAACCCGACCCGTCGTGAGGAGCTCGCGCATCGTCACCACGCGTCGCGCGTGTCGACGACGAACACCGCGCACGGCGCCGCGCGAACGACCGCGGTTGGCACGCTCTCGCGCAGCCGCCACCGTGAGCCGCCGGCGTCTTTGTTGCCGACGACGATCGTGTTGGCGCGCTCCTGGACCGCGAGCGCGCACAGCCGTTCGGCCGCGTCGCCCTCGTCGATCCACGAGCGCGTCCGGACACCCGAGAACCGCGCGGGCATCTCGGCGACGTACCGCTTGGCGTCGACGGCCTTGCGGGGGTCGGCGGCCTCGATCGAGGCTCCGTCCGGCCGGACGTAGACGACCATGAGCTCCGCCCCCGTCGCGGCGGCCAGCCGGGCGGCGGCGGTGACGGCGAGGTCCGCCGATGCGCTGGTGTCGGTCCCAACCAGGATCCGTTCCACTGTGGGCCTCCTTCGACGGTACGGAGCGACCGTAGCTCCCACGGTGCTCGGCAGCGAGCCTGCCGCCACCCGGAGTCGTGGGGATGCCACCCCCACCCTCGTCAGGGTGCGGGCCTGACGACGCGCGCACTCGCGAGCACCCTTGGAAGGCGTCGGTAAGGGTGCCACGATGCACGGGTGCGCGAACCGCTCCCGATTGCCGAGCCGTCGATCAGCCAGCCGTCAGTGCGCGGGTCACGTGCGCCGTGGATCGTCGCGATCCTCGCCGGCATCGCGTTCGTCGCGTCGGTCCCGCTCAGCTACGCCGCGGGCGTGAACGACACCGAGGACCTGATGTTCATCGTGCCACTGGTCCCGGCCGTGGGATTGTACCTATGGATAGGGGCGACGATCGCCTCCCGCGCTCGCAACGCGATCGGATGGATCTTCATCTCGGTCGTGGCCTTCTTCGCCCTCGGGTCACTCGCCGGGTACTACGCGACGCTGGCGCTCGTCGAGCGGGACGGGACGCTTCCGTTCGGAGAGATCGCCGCGTGGGTCGACCGGTGGGCGATCGTGGGCAGCCTCGCGCCGCTCGTGCTCCTCTTCCTGCTGTTCCCGACGGGCGACACCCCAAGCCGCCGGTGGCGATGGTTGCTGTGGACCGAGTTGGCGCTGATCGCGCTCGACGCCGTGTTCCTGGCGCTCACCCCCGGACGCCTCACGGGCGTGGAGGGCCAACTCAAGACGATCGTCGTCGAGAACCCGTTCGGCGTCGCGGTCCTCGAGGACGTCGCCGATCCCGTCACGGTCGCGATGGGATTCGCGCTGCTCGTGAGCGGTTTCGCCTCCGTCGCGGCCCTCGTCGTCCGCTACCGGCGGGCGGGGCCGGAGGAACGGCAGCAGATCAGGTGGCTCGCGTACGTCGGCGCGGCCACCGCCGCGTCGATCGTCGTGCTGTTCGCGACGGGGATCCCGGCGGAGAACGACCCGGGCGGGCCGCTCGAGGTCGCGAACAGCGTCGCGTTCTTCGCGACGTTCGTGCTCCTCGTCCTCGGGGTGCCGGTCGCGAGCGCGATCGCGATCCTGAAGTACCGGCTCTACGACCTCGACCTCGTCGTCCGCAAGTCCCTCGTCTTCGCCGGCCTCGGCGCTTTCATCACGATCGTCTACGTCGCGATCGTCGGCGGGATCGGCGCGATCGTCGGCTCTCGCGCGGATGCGACACTGTCGTTCGTCGCGGCGGCGGTGCTCGCGTTGCTGTTCCATCCGGCGCGGGAACGCGCACGGCGTATCGCCGACCGCCTCGTGTACGGACGGCGCGCGACGCCGTACGAGGTGCTGGCCGAGTTCTCCGATCGGATGGGCGAGGCGTTCGCAGTCGAGGACGTCCTGCCGAGGATGGCCGCGATCGTCGGCCGGGGGGTCGGGGCCGTCGGCGCCGCGATCCGCCTGGACGTGGGCGGTCGGCTCCGCGACGTCGCGACGTGGTCGGCCGACGAGGCAGGAACGGCGGCGCCGGCGGAGCACTCCTTCGAGGTCCGTCACCAGGGCGAGATCCTCGGAGCGGTCACCGTCGCGATGCCGCCGGACGACCCGATGGACCCGTCGAAGGAGAAGCTCGTTCATGAGCTCGGCTCGCAGGCCGGGCTGGTCCTGCGCAACGCGCGCCTGATCGAAGAGCTCCGCGCATCGAGGCAGCGGCTCGTCGCGGCGCAGGACGAGGAGCGCCGCAAGATCGAGCGGAACCTGCACGACGGCGCTCAGCAGCACTTGGTCGCGCTCGCCGTCCAGCTCACGCTCGCCGAGCAGATGGTCGGACGCGATGCCGCGAAGGAACGCGAGATCATCCACCGCGTACGGAACGCCGCGAACGACGCGCTGGAGGAGCTCCGCGACCTCGCGCGCGGGATCTACCCGCCGCTGCTCGCGGACAGGGGGCTCGCCGCCGCGCTCGATGCGCATGCGAAGCGTCTGTCGATCCCCGTGTCGCTCGACGCCGATGGCGTGGGGAGGTACCCGCAGGAGATCGAGTTCGCGCTGTACTTCTGTGCGCTCGAGGCTCTGAACAACGTGTCGAAGTACGCGCACGCGAGCCACGTCGGCATCCGTCTGCGTCAGGGCGACCACGGCGTCGTGCTCGAGATCGCGGACGACGGGATCGGGTTCGACCCGGGATCCGTGGCCGAGGGAACAGGGATCCGTGGCATGTCGGACCGGCTCGAAGCCGTCGGCGGCCGGATCGAGATCCGAACCGCGCCCGGCGAGGGCACGACCCTCACGGCCGTCGCGAACGTCGCGTCCACGGGGGAAGGACCGTGACGCGAGCGGAGACGCAACGGCTGCCGTGGATCTTGCTGGTCGGCACGATCCCGGTGTTCGTCGCGACGTTGGTGCTGACCGGGCTGAACGGGAGCTTCGGCGAGGATGCGACGTTCATCGTCCTGGCGATCCTCATGATCCTCGGTTACACGACCGTCGGCGCGCTGATCGCCTCCCGCGGCGTCGGAGGTCCGATCGGCTGGTTCATGATGAGCGTCGGCATCGGGTTCCTGTTCTCGGCCTTCACCAGCGAGTACGCCGTCTACGCGCATCGGACGAACCCGGGAGGCCTGCCGTTCGGCACGGCGGCCGCGTGGCTGAACAACGTCGTGTGGCTGCCGGCGATCGTCCCCCTGATCCTCGTCCTGCTGCTGTTCCCGACCGGCCGCGTTCCGTCGCCGCGCTGGCGATGGCTGCCCCGGACCGTCGTCGCCCTGACCGCGCTCGGGGTCGGCGGGACGATCCTGTGGGCGGGCGAGCTCGACATCGCCCCCGGGATCCATATCGACAACCCGACCGGCGTTCCGGCATTGGAGGCACTCGTCACACTGATGCAGCAGATTGCCGGGATCGGCTTAATCTGCACGGCCATCGCTGCCGTCGTCGCACTCGTCCTGCGCTTCCGCCGGACGCGCGGTGACGAGCGGCAGCAGATCCGCTGGCTCGTGTACGTGGCGGCCGTCGGCGTCATGTTCTTCGTCGTGGCCGGCTTGGCCTCGCTGGGGATGCGGCCGAACGAGTCTCGACCCTTCGCGGACGCGATGTTCTACGCGTTCTTCGTCTGCATGGGTCTCGGCGTGCCGGCCGCGGCCGGGATCGCGATCCTGCGCTACCGCCTCTGGGAGCTGGACGTCGTCGTGAAGAAGACGCTCGTCGCGGCCGTGCTCGTGGCGACCCTGACCGGCATCTCGGTCCTGGCGCTGGGGTTCGTCGGGACGCTCTTCGTCGGGTTGTCGGGACCGACGACGCTGATCCTCGCGGTCGGGATCGCGATCGGGGTTGCCGCGTGGCCGCTACGCCGGTTCGCGCGGCGCGCCGCGGACCGCGTCGTGTACGGGGGTCGTGCGACGCCGTACGAGGTGCTCACCGACTTCTCTGGACGTCTCGCCGACGCCTACTCGACCGAGGACGTGCTGCCTCGGATGGCCGCCGTCCTCGCGTCCGGGACGGGCGCGCAGCGCGTCTCGGTCTGGCTCCGCGTTGGTCGAGACCTGCGCTCGGTCGCCACGTGGCCCGACGACGCCGGCGGGACACCTGAGGGAACGAGCTGGTTCGAGGTCCGCCACCAGGGAGAGCCGCTCGGCGCGATCTCGGCGTCGATGCCGGCGAACGACCCGATGACGCCGAGCAAGGAGCGATTGATCGGGGACCTCGCGACGCAGGCGGGGCTCGTCCTGCGCAACGTCCGGCTGATCGAAGAGCTCCGGGCATCGCGCCGACGCATCGTCACCGCGCAGGACGCTCGTGCGCGCAAGCTGGAGCGCGATATCCACGACGGGGCGCAGCAACAGCTCGTGGCGCTCGCCGTCAAGCTCGGCCTCGCTCGGGCGATGCTGGACCGCGACCCGGCGCAGGCACGCGATCTGATCGAGCAGCTTCGTTCGGACGCGAACGACGCGCTCGACAACCTCCGCGACCTCGCGCGCGGCGTCTACCCGCCGCTCCTGGCCGACAAGGGCTTGGGCGCCGCGCTTCATGCCCAGGCCGCGAAGGCCACGCTTCCCGTCGGCGTGAGCGTCGACGGGGTGATTCGCTACGAGGAGCAGATCGAGGCCGCCGTCTACTTCTGTGCGCTCGAGGCGCTGAACAATGCCGTGAAGCACGGGCAGGCGTCGCGGGTCGAGGTCGAGCTCGGAGCGAACGACTCGACGCTTCGGTTCGAGGTACGAGACGACGGCCGTGGCTTCGAGCCGGAGTCCGCGCCGCAGGGCACGGGACTCCAGGGGATGTCCGACCGGCTCGAGGCGATCGGCGGAACACTGACGGTCATCTCGACGCCCGGCGGCGGAACGAAGGTCCTGGGGGAGGTGCCGCTCGCGTCGCTCGATCAGGCTTAGGCGGACCGAGCCTTCGCCCAGGCCTGCTCGAGGCGGTCCGGACCGAACACCGCCTTCGGGATGTACGTCGCCGCGCCGGCCTCTGCCGCCCGCGGCGCGTACTCGGCCTCCTCGTACGTCGACAGCAGGAAGACGACCGTCGACGGCGCGTCGGCGAGGATCCGTTGCGTTGCCTCGAGCCCGTTGATCCCCGGCAGGTTGACGTCCATCAGGACGAGGTCGGGCCGGACGTCACGAGCCATCGTCACCGAGTCCTCTCCGGTCTCGGCCTCCGCCGCGACCTCGAACCCGTCGGTCGCCTCGACGACGAGCCGTGCGGCGGCGCGGAACGGTTCCTGGTCGTCCACGATCAGCACCCGTACCGTCGTGTCGGTTTCCATCCCAGTCATCGCCCATCCATGGCCCATCCGTTGGCCTATCCACTGTCGCACCCAGGGTCGGGACCGACAGTGATGCCAGCACCACAGTTCGGTGTCGGTCAGGCGGCGGGTAGCGGCGCGAGCCGGAGGAACGCCGCCTCGAGCACGAGGCGCGGATTGAGGTTCAGGTCCTCGGCGAGCGCGGCGCGAGCCTCCTCGACGGCGGCCAACCGCGCGGCGGACTCGGCGACGTCCGCGATGTCGGGGTCGAGGTCGAGGTTGATCAGCGACGCGCGGTCGGCACCCGAAGCGGCGGCGATCCGGTCGCGCAGCACCGAGGAGATCGCGAGCAGGACTCGGTCCACGAAGTCATGCTCGGCGCGGCGGACGCGCCGGTCGTGACGAAGCTGGAGCCGACGGATCGCGCCCCGGTACGCGTCCTCCGCCCGGCCGCGTTCGTCGAGGAACGGTGCGAGGTCCTCCACCAGCTCGTCCTTGAGATGCTTGCGGTACTCCGACGCCGCACTGAGGACGAGCGCCGCGGCGTCCAGCGCGCCGGGGGCACCCGATGCGGCTCGCTCGAGCGCTTCGAGCGCGACGTCGCGGAACGCCAGGCCGCCCTCGCGGGCGGCCAGCCGGCGCGCGCGCCCCAGGTTGCCGCCGGCAAGCCTCGCGGCCAGGATCGCGCGGGACGGCGGGACGCCCTCGGCCTCCAGCGTCTCGACGACGAACCGCTCCGGTAGCGGCTGGAACGTGACGACGTGACACCGCGAGACGATCGTCTCCGGCAGCTCGTGTGGGCGCGCCGACAGCAGGACGAACACTGCATCGGCGGGCGGCTCCTCCAGCACCTTGAGCAGCGCGTCGGCCGCCGACGGGTTGAGCCGATCCGCCTCGCGGATCACGAATACCTTGCGTCCGGGCTCGGGCGCCGTCCGGTACGCCGGATGCCAGATCTCGGCCTTGACGGTGTCGACGTGGATATCACGGCCCTCGGGCTCGATCAGGAACTCGTTCGGGTGCTTGTCGGCGAGCGACAGCCGGCACGCGCGGCACGTCCCGCATCCGAGGTCGGCGCACAGCAGCGCAGCCACGAACGCCCGCGCGGCGACGCTCTTTCCGCCGCCCTCGGGCCCCGAGAACAGGTAGGCGTGATGCGGGCGCTCGGCCGCCTGACGCAGGAACGCGATGGCCCGCTCCTGACCCGGCACCGTGTCGAGGACGCGCGCCTCAGGCACCGTGGCCACCGTCCTCTCGCTCGCGCAGGACGCGCTCGAGCGCCTCCCGGACCCGCTCGTGGACCCGTTCCGGAACCTCGTCGGCGTTGACCACGACGAACCGCTCGGGGTGCTCCTCGGCGATGCGCAGGTACGCGTCGGCGACCTTCGCGTGGAACTCGCCCGACTCCATCTCGATCCGGTCCGGCTCCTCGAGCGAACGCAGCAGGCCGGTCTCCGGCTCGAGGTGGAGCAGTACGACCAGGTCGGGGAAGAGCCCCTGCGTCGCCCACACGTTCAGCGTCAGCACGTCCTGCTCGCCGAGGCCGCGCCCCCATCCCTGATACGCCACCGAGGAGTCGATGTAGCGGTCGCAGATCACGACCTTGCCCTCGGCGAGCCCGGGCCGGATCACCGTCGCCACGTGCTGGGCGCGGCTCGCAGAGAACAGCAACGCCTCGGTCCGCGGCTCGATGTGACCGGTCTCGTGTTCGAGCAGGATCTCCCGGAGCTTTTCGCCCACCGGGGTACCGCCGGGCTCGCGCGTGACGAGGACCGAGACGCCGCGGGATTCGAGCCACTCCTTCGCGAGGCGGATCTGCGTGCCCTTCCCGGCTCCCTCGACGCCCTCGAAGACCACGAAGATCCCCTCGGTCGGCGGCCGCTTCAACCGGGGCACCAACCCGAGCGGCTTGGGCCGGCTGACGCGGAACCGCCTGAGGCCGCGGCGGGTCACCTCCGCCGCCGCCATCACTCCGAGGCCGGCGACCCACAGGGCAACGCGGGTGCCGGACAGATCCAGACGGTGGTCCCCGATGTACACCGCGTGCGTCCCGATCGTCCCAGCGAGCAGCGGGAAGATCGTGAGCGACAGGAACAGCCCAAACCGCGCCATGACGGTCAGCGAGCCAAACGTCCGGCCGCGGAACTCGTCGGCGACGTTCTCTTGGAGCAGCACGTAGCCGCTCACCCACGTCGCGCCGCAGAAAACGCCCAGCAGGACCGTCAGAACGGCGACCAGAGAGACCGTTGGCATCGCGGCGAGCACGAACAGCGTGGCCGCCGCTCCGACCATCGACGCGATGAAGACGATGTCGCGCCCGACCGACTGGGCCAGCCGGTTGACCGTCGCCATACCGACGACCATCCCGAGCCCGAACGAGGTCACGAGCACGCCCCATTCCGCCGCGCCGGCCCCGAGCGTCCGGCGCACGAACACCGGGCCGATCGCCAGCGTGGCGCCGACGGCGCTGAACGCCGCGACGATCCCGACCGTCATCGCCGACGCGATCGGGCTGGTACGCAGGAAGCGTGCCCCCTCGACGATGTCGCGCCAGACGCGCGACATGTCGAGCCGCTCGTCTCGTCGTGCCCTGCCCGGCATGCGGATCGGTATCTGGCTGACCATCAGCGCCGAGAACACGAACGTGCCCGCGTCTATCCACAGCGGCAGGAACTCGGGGTTCCCCTTGAGGTACGGGAACAGGTTGGACAGGCCGGCGAGGAACGTGAAGATCAAGGCCCCGATCGGGAGGGTCCCGTACGCCGTGACGAGCCCGAGTGAATTGGCATTGGCCAGTTGCCGCGGCGGCACGAGGTTCGGCAGAGACGCGTCCCTCGCGGGCGTCCACATCAGCGAAAGCGACTCGATCACGAACGAGACGATGTAGATCGCCCACAGGCGCCCGAGGAACGGCATCGACGCGTACAGGCCCGCGCGTGCGAGGTCTGCCACGATCATCAGCCGCTTGCGATCGACGCGGTCGGCCAGCACGCCCGCGATCGGCCCGAAGAGGATCGCGGGCAGCATCCGGGCCATCATCACGCCGGCCACGGCGAACGCGCCCACGCTGCCGCCGAGCCGTTCCACGAGCGCCGCGACCGCGACGAACCCGATCCAGTCGCCGAGCGAGGAGACCGTCTGCGCCGCGAGCAGCCGGGCGAACGGCGGATGCGTCAGCAGGTCCTTGAACGTCGCCGATCGTGTGCCGCGTAGCCGCGCGATCTCGTCGGCATACGCGGACACGCGCGCTAGGCCTTCCTCTTCGCCATCGACCTCTTCGCGGTGGTCTTCGTCGCCGTCCTCTTCGCCGTCGCGCTCTTGTTCGCGGTGCTCTTCTTCGCGGTGCTCTTCTTCGGAGTCGTCTTCCTCGCCTTGGCGCGGGCCGCCCGCGCGGCGGCCTTGGCGGCACGGGCCTCGGCCTCGGCCTCCGGGTCGCCGTGCTTGGTCACGTTGAAATCCTTGTCGAGCTCGGCGCCGCAGTTCCAGCACCGGATGCTCTTCGGGCGGTCGATGAGCAGCGAGCCGCACACCGGGCAGGGGCGGTCCTTCACCGGCGGATGGTTCACGGCGAAGTCGCACTCCGGGTACCGGCCGCACCCGTACATCAGCCCGAACCGCGTCCGTCGCTCGACGATCTCGCCCGCCTTGCACTGCGGGCACGTGACGCCGATCGACTTCGGCGGTTCCTTCTTGATGTACGTGCACTCCGGGTAGCCCGAGCACCCGACGAACGGGCCGAAACGCCCGAACTTGCGAGCGAGTGGGCGGCCGCAGTTGGGGCAAGTCTCGTCGAGCAGCTCCGGCTCGGGACGCTCGTCGCCGTTCAGGTTGCGGATGTACTTGCATCCGCCGTCCTCCTCGGCGAAGCGACTGCACCCGATGAAGAAGCCGTATCGCCCCAACCGCTTCTGGAGACGGCCGGGCGGCGTCCGGCCCTCCTCGACGCAGCGCGGGCACTCCTCGTCGACGTCCTCGACGTACCGTTCGAACTTCTCTTCGGCGCGCTCGAGGGCCTGCTCGAACGGCCCATAGAAGTTGCGCAGCACCTGCGCGCGGCGGACCTGCCCTTCGGCGATCTCGTCGAGCTCCTCCTCCATCTCGGCGGTGAAGTTGACGTCGACGATGTCGGGGAAATGTTGGACCAGGCCGTCGGTCACGACCTCGCCCACGTCCTCGGGCACGAACCGCTTGTCCTGGAGCCGGACGTAGCCGCGCTCCTGGATCGTGGAGATGATCGACGCGTACGTGGAGGGTCGGCCGATCCCGCGCTCTTCGAGCGTCTTCACCAGCGACGCCTCGGTGTACCGCGGCGGTGGCTGCGTGAAGTGCTGCTCCGGTAGGACCTCGAGCATCCGCAGCGCCTGGTCCTCGCGCAGCTCCGGCAGCGTCGCCTCCGCGTCCTCGTCGACCTGGTCGTCGCGACCTTCGGTGTAGACGCGGATGAAACCATCGAACAGCAACGTCTGGCCGGTCGCCCGGAGCCGGTACGTCGCTCCGTCCGAGGTCGCCTCGATATCGACGCCAACCTGCTCGAACCGCGCCTCCGTCATCTGGCTGGCCAGGGTGCGCTGCCAGATCATCGTGTACAGGCGCAGCTGGTCGCGGTCGAGGGCGGCCGCGACGCGGGCCGGCGTCCGAAGGGCCGACGTCGGTCGGATCGCCTCGTGCGCCTCCTGCGCGTTGCGCGACCGAGCCTTGAATCGCCGGGGCTCCGCGACACCGTACGCATCGCCGAACTCGGTGCGTATCACCTCGCGGATCTCGCGGAGAGCGGACTCCGCGAGGTTCACCGAGTCGGTCCGCATGTACGTGATCAGGCCGACGGTTCCCTCGCCGAGAATGTCGACGCCCTCGTACAGGCGCTGCGCGATCGTCATCGTCTTGCGCGCGCCGAAGCCAAGCTTGCGCGCGGCCTCTTGCTGGAGCGTGGAGGTCGTGAACGGCGGCGAGGGAGAGCGCTTGCGCTCCTTGCGCTCGACGCCCGTGACCCGGTACGCGGCGCTCCGGAGCCGGTCGGCGTGGATGGCGGCGAGGTCCTCTGAGCCGAGGACGACACCTTTCTTATCGGGCGAGGCCGCGAGCTTGCCCTCCGGAATCTCCGCAAGCCGGGCGACGAATGGCAGATGCTCCTGCTCCGGAGTGAGGCGGACGTCGATGCTCCAATACTCGACCGGCCGGAAGTCGCGGATCTCGCGCTCCCGTTCGACGATCAGGCGGACCGCCACCGACTGGACGCGGCCCGCCGACAGGCCCGGACGGACGCGGCGCCACAGGATTGGCGAGATCTTGTATCCGACCAGGCGGTCCAGCACCCGGCGGGCCTCCTGCGCGTCGAACAGCTTCAGGTCGATCTCCCGCGGTTGCTGGAAGGCCTCCAGGATTGCATCGCGCGTGATCTCGGTGAACGTCACGCGCTTGGCGCGGGCGGGCTCGACGCCGAGCAGGTCGGCCACGTGGTACGCGATGGCCTCGCCCTCGCGATCGTAGTCCGTCGCCAGGACCAGGTCCGCAGACGCCTTGTGGGCCTTCTTCAGCGCCGTGACGTGCTTCTTCGAGTCGTCCGGCACCTGGTACGTCACGGCGAAGTCGTCGGTCACGTCCACGCCGAGATCGCTCTTGGGCAGGTCGCGGATGTGACCGTAGGAGGCCCTGACCGCGTAGCCGGAGCCGAGGTACTTCTCGATCGTCTTGGCCTTGGCCGGCGACTCGACGACCACCAAGGTCTTCGCCATGTCGGAACCGTTCTTCATCGTCATCCAGGAAGGGGACGAGGCCCGCGGGCGGAGGGGGCCTCCGCGCGCAGGGTACCAGTCCCCACCTCCGCCCCCGGATCATGCATCGATCGGCCGCCGGGGTCCCGTATCGGCATCCCCCGGCCCCGTTTGAACGCGGTGCTACCCTCGTTCCATTCCCGTTCCCAGCTTGGAGCCGCGTGCTCGCACTGTTCACGGACTTCGTCATCGAGGAGATCGCCAGGTACGGCTATCTGGCCATCTTCGTGCTCATGGTGCTGGAGTCGGCCTGCGTGCCGATCCCGAGCGAGGTCACGATGCTCTTCGGTGGGGCCCTGGTCAGCGCGCCCTTCCTGGCTCCGGAGCAGCAGTTGGACCTCGTGACGGTCGCCCTCGTGGGCGCGGTCGCGAACCTCGTCGGGTCGTGGCTCGCATACTGGGTCGGGTACGTGGGGGGAAAGCCGCTGGCCGTCCGCTGGGGACGGTACATCTTGATCCGGCCGCACGAGATCGACCGAGCGCACGCCTGGTTCGAGCGCTACGGCGAGGCCGCGGTCTTCGTCGGCCGGCTGCTGCCGGTGATCCGGACCTTCATCAGCCTGCCGGCGGGAGTGGCGCGGATGAGCTTCTGGCGGTTCTCCATCTACACGCTGCTCGGGTGCCTGCCGTGGACGTTCGCGCTGGCGTGGGTGGGCTACCTGCTCGGCACGCGATGGGAGCAGGTCGAGCGCGTGATGCGGCCCTTCGCCTGGGCGATCGCGGTCGCGGTCGCCGCTGCGACGATCTGGTGGGTCTGGCACCGGGTCCGGCGATTGCGCGCTGAGACGGCCGACGACGACGCGCCCGAGCGCGAGCCGACGTCGACACCGGGCTAGGTGAGCGGCGCGAACCGTGCGGTGAAGTGCCGCAGCTGCGGGGGCTCCTCGACGATCCGGTACCCCGCGAGCCCATCGCTCCGCTCCGCGACGGCGCCGAGGACCTCGATCACATAGTCCACATGGCTCTGCGTGTACGTCCGGCGCGGCACCGCGAGGCGCACCAGGTCCATCGCGGCGGGCCCCTCGGTGCCGTCGGGACGCCGGCCGAACATCACGGTGCCGATCTCGACGCTGCGGATCCCCCCGGCCTCGTACAGCGCGACCGCGAGCGATTGCCCCGGGTAGGTGAGCGGTGGCACGTGCGGCAGCATCGCCCGGGCGTCGATGTACACCGCGTGCCCGCCGAAGGGCTTCACGACCGGAACGCCGCACCGCTCGATCCCCTCGCCGAGGTACGCCGTCGACCGGACGCGGTAGCGCAGGTAGTCCTCGTCAACGCCCTCGCGCAGTCCCTGCGCGATCGCGTCGAGATCTCGGCCGGCCAGCCCGCCGTACGTCGGGAAGCCCTCGGTGAGAATCTCGAGGTTCCGGCACTGCTCCGCCAGCGCGTCGTCGTTCATGGCCAGCCAGCCGCCGATGTTGGCGAGCGGGTCCTTCTTGGCGCTCATGGTCATGCCGTCGGCGAGCGAGGCCATCACGCGAACGATGTCAGGCACCGAGGCGTCGCCGTAGCCCTCCTCGCGCGTTTTCACGAACCACGCGTTCTCCGCGAACCGGCATGCGTCCAGGAACAGCGGGAGGCCGAACCGGTCGCACAGGGCGCGGACGCCGCGCAGGTTCTCGACCGAAACGGGCTGACCGCCGCCCGAGTTGTTCGTGATCGTCACGAACACGACCGGCACGTCGGGCGTCCGCTGCGACAGGAGCCGCTCGAGCGCGGCGAGATGCATGTTCCCCTTGAACGGATGCTCCGCCGCCGGGTCCCGCCCCTCAGGGATCACGAGGTCGATCGCCTCTGCGCCCGTGTGCTCGACGTTGGCGCGCGTCGTGTCGAAGTGCGTGTTGTTCGGCACGACCTTCCCGGGCCCGCCGATCACGCCGAACAGGATCTTCTCGGCGGCGCGGCCCTGGTGCGTCGGGATCACGTGCCGGAACGGGAACAGCTCACGAACGGCGTCGAGGAACCGATACCAGGACGGCGAGCCCGCGTAGCTCTCGTCGCCCCGCTGGACCGCAGCCCACTGCTCCTTCGACATCGCGCCGGTGCCGGAGTCGGTGAGCAGGTCGATCAGCACGTCGTCGGCATGGAGGTTGAACAGGTTGTAACCAGCCTTGCGGATCGCGCCGACGCGTTCCTCCTCCGTCGTCATCCGGAGCGGCTCGACGGAATGGATCCGGAACGGCTCGATGATCGTCCGGAACCGGTACGGCACGAGCCGATGCTAGCCCTGGGTCGATCTGTCCGCAGTCAGGTCGAGCCGCATGGTCCACGCTCCGTGGTTCTCGCCGACCCTTTCGAACCCGGCGCGCTCGTACATCATCCGTGAGCGGTTCGATGGCGCGACCGACAGCGACAGAGCTGGGTAGCCCTCGTTGCGCGCCCGTTGGACGAGCGCGTCGAGCAGCGCCGTGCCGACGCCGGCGCGCCGGTGCAGCGGGGCGACCGCGATCCCGAGCTCCGGTGTGCGCTCATCGACGAACCCGAACCCGGGCTCGTCCGCGGTGAACAGCCGGTACCAAGCCGCCCCGATCGGCTCGCCCTCCAGCTCGGCGATCACGCCGGCGTCCCCAGGCCGGCGCCACCCCCGGTGGTAGCGCTCCAGGATCGGGTCGGCGAGCGTGTCGATCACCTGCTCGCGCGGCCAGTCCGGGTTCCACGCGGCGGCCTCGTACAACATTCGGTGCAGGAAATCGACGTCGTCAACGCCGGCCGGCCTGATCGTGACCTTCTCATCCATCGCGCCCTCCCCCCAGTCCGATCTCGTCCGCCACGCCCTGAAGCCCCTGGATCGAGACCTCGAGGAAGGCATCGAGCGACAGCCCGATCGACTCCTCGACGCCCGTGATCTCCTCGCGGTTCACGCCCGGCGCGAAGGCCTTCTCCTTGAGCTTCTTCTTGACCGACGACACCTTCATGCCGACCGCGCGCTCCGGCCGGACGAGCGCGGCCGCGACCAGCAGCCCCGCGACGGCGTCGGCGTGCACGACGGCCCTCGACATCAGGTCGGTGCGGTAGCGCTCGTGGGCGTGGGCCAACACGCCGTTCACGACCCCCTCGTCCACGCCCGCCTCGCGGAGCCACTCCGCCGCCAGGTTCGCGTGGCGCTCTGGGTCCTCGTGCGTCTGGTCCTGGTCGAGGTCGTGGAACAGGCCCGTCAGCGCCCACACCTCCTCGTCCTCGCCGAACCGTCGCGCGAGCGAGCGCATCACCCCCTCCACGGAGATCAGGTGGCGGACGGTCGTCTCCTTCTCCGCCTTCTCCCGGCAAAACGCGATCGCCCGGCTCCGATCCATCCTCTACGCTCCTTCAGCGCGCTGCTCGCTGCGCGGCTGGTCGATGGCCCCGAGATGGAACGGCACGCTAACGACGACCACGCCCGGCTCGAACAGCAACACCCTCTTGATGTAGAAACCCGTCTGGTTGTGGAGCAGATGCTCCCACCAATGGTCGACGACGAACTCGGGAAGCACGACCGTGACGATCGTCTCAGCGGATCGGGTGTGCTTGCGGACCTCTGTCAGCAACGGCTCGCCGATGTCCCGGAACGCGGCCTCGACGACCGCGAGCGGGACGTTGATCCGGCGCTCCGCCCATTCTTCCAGGATGCTCGGGATGTCCTCGGGATCGGTCGCGAGGTACAGGGCTTCGACGCGCGCCGGCCTCAGCGACTTTGCGTAGGCAACCGCGCGGACGGTCGCGTCGTGTACGGCCGAGACCGGGACGACGGCGACGCTCCTCGTCGGTTCCATCCGGCGTACGGCGCGCTCCGCCGCCGCCTCCCGCTCCTCGGGAACCAGCGGAACGTCCATCACCACCACATCTGGGACGAAGAAGAGTGACGCCTTCAGGAGCAGCGCTCGGCGGTCGAACACGAACTGTCGCCAGCCGCCGGGCTTGATCGTCTCGGGGATGACCACGGTGACGAAATCGTGTGGCTCGCGGCGCATCGCCCGGACGAACCTGCGCAGCTCCCGAAACTCCCGGCGGCTGCCCCCCGGCAGCCGCTCGAGCCGCCCCATCCTCGGCGCCACGTTCCCCCAGGCGGCCTCGACCTCTGCGAAGGACCGTTCCTCGCCGACGTACAGCGGGATCACGCGCTCCGGACGCAGCGCGCGGAGGTAGAAGACCGCGTCCGTCGTAGCTGGCTGGAGGTCCGAGACGAGCAGCAGGAACGTGTTCTTCGCCTCGATGTCCGCGGATAGGCGCTGTGCGCGCAGGAGGCGCCCGACGCGCTCGTAGTGACGGTGCACAACCAGGAAGAACCCAACGATGATCGGGATCGCCGCGATGACGATCCAAGCGCCTCGGGCGAACTTGGTGATCGTCACGATCACCAAGACGACGCCAGTCGTGAACGCCCCGATGCCGTTGATCGCGGCTCGGTGGCGCCACCCCTCCGTTCGCATTCGGAACCATCGGCGCACCATCCCTGACTGGGACAAGGTGAACGCGGTGAACACGCCGACCACATACAGCTGGATCAGGTGCGTCAGGTTCGCGTCGAACAGCCAGACGAGCAGCGAGGCGAGCGTGGCCAGCACGATCACGCCGTTCGAGAAGACGAGCCGGTCGCCACGGTTGCGGAACTGGGACGGCATGAACCGGTCCCGGGCAAGGATCGCCGACAGGCGGGGGAAGTCCTGGTACGCCGTGTTCGCCGCCAGGATCAGGATGCCGGCGGTAAACACCTGGAGCAGATAGAAGGGCCATCCCCCTTCGAACACCGTGTCGCCGACCTGAGCGAGGACCGACTTGACACCGTGGATCTCCTCGCTCACCCGGACGTTCAGTTGTCGAGCCAGGAACGTGATACCGAGGAACATCGAGATGCTCATCGCGCCCATCGCCGCCAGCGTCGCGGCGGCGTTTCTCGCCTGCGGTCGCCGGAACGCCTGGACGCCGTCGGCGATCGCCTCGACCCCGGTGAGTGCCGTCGCACCCGACGAGAAGGCACGGAGGACGAGGAAGAGCGTTAGGCCGTGTTCGACGGGCAGTTCAAGATCCGCTGTCTGCGCGACCGGGCAGCCATCGAGGCAGCGCACCAATCCCGCCAGCAGCGTGATCGCCACCATGGCAACGAAGCCGTACGTCGGGATCGCAAAAAACGTGCCGGCCTCTCTCACGCCGCGGAGGTTCGCGAGGGTGACGAACAGGACGAACCCAACCGCGATCAGCACCTGGTGCTCGGCCAGACGAGGGACGGCCGAGGTGACGGCGATCGTCCCGGCCGTCACGCTAACGGCGACCGTCAGGACGTAATCCGTCAGGATGGCGGCCGCGGCGACCAACCCTGGCCCGGTACCGAGGTTCTCTCGCGCGACGATGTACGAGCCGCCTCCGCGTGGGTACGCCTTGACGGTCTGTCGGTACGACGTGATGACGATCACGAGCAGTGCCGCGATCGCCAGCGCGATCGGCAGCATCAGACGGAGCGCTGACGCGCCGGCGAGGACCAGGACCAGCATCATCTCTTCGGTGGCGTAGGCGTTGGACGAAAGGGGGTCGGACGAGAACACCGGCAGGGCCAGGATCTTCGGGAGCAATTGGTGCTCCTGCTTGTGGGTGGCCAGGGCCCGGCCGACCAACAGCCGCTTCAGGAGCCCCGTCGACCAGCCTCGTCGGTGGGGTATCGACGCCATCCGGCGGATTCTATGGCGGGGGCCACAGGCGGAACTCGGTGTCGCGAAGCTACGACCGGCCGACGGCCGCAGTTTCCGCCGCCGGTACCGAGCGGTGGGCACCCGGTTCGACATGGAACGGCACGCTCGTCACGACGACGTTCCGTTCGAACAACAGAAGGCGCTTGAGGAACAGCGCCGTCTGATTGTGCAGCAAGTGCTCCCACCACCGATGGACGATCAGCTCGGGCAGCACCACGGTGACGATCGTCCCCGGGGATCTCGTGTAGCTGCGGACCTCGTCCAGCATCGGACCTGTGAGATCACGGAACGGAGCATCGACGATCGACAGCGGGACGCCCATCCGCCACTCGCTCCACTCGATCAGGATCGCCTCTTGCTCCTGCGGGTCGGTCGAGAAGAAGACGGCCTCGACCTCGGCGGCATTCAGGCTCATGGCGTACGAGACGGTCCTCGCCGTCGCCGCATGTACTGCGGAGACGGGAACGAGGACGATGCTCCGACGCGGCTCAGCCCGGTAGGACGCATCCGGCCGCGTCGGCACCTGCTCCTCGGGAACGAGAGGCACGCTCGTCACCACGATCCCGGTCTCGAACAGCAACGACGCCTTCAGCCAGAAGCTCGAGCCACGGCCGAGGAGCCGGAGCAGCGAATAGCCCTGCAGCAGTTCGGGCACGACCACGGTCACGAACCGGTCCGGCTGTTCGTCGCGAACATCCCGGAGGAATGCGCGGACGCCGCGGACGGACGCCGCGCCCCGCTTCGGCAGCCTGCCGAGCGTCCCCATCCTCGGAGCCATCTCGGACCACCGGCTCAGGACGTCATCGAAGCGAGCCGGGTTGCCGACGTAGACGGGCCGTACGTCCTCGGGACGCATGGCGCGCAGGTAACCGATCGCCTTCGACGTGGCCGGTCCCAGGTCTCGGACCAGGAGGACGAAGGTGACCTGCACGCCGGGCGAGGGCGGCGTCCGGTCGGACCTGAGGACACGCCCGACCGCCTCGTAGTGCCGGTGGACCGCTACGAAGAACCCGATGATCACCGGCATCGCCGCGATGACGATCCACGCTCCATGGAGGAACTTCGTCATGGTCACGATGACGAGGACGACTCCGGTCGCCGTCGCACCGACCGCGTTGATGATCATGCTGCGGCGCCAGCCAGGCTCCTTGAGCCGATTCCAACGTCGGACCATCCCAACCTGCGACAGCGTGAACGCGGTGAAGACGCCGACGACGTACAGCTGGATCAGATCGGTGAGCTCCGCGTCGAAGACGTAGATCAGCGCGCCGGCAGCGACGGCCAGCACGATGATCCCGTTTGAGAAGACCAGGCGATCGCCGCGGTTCCTGAACTGGGACGGCATGAAGCGGTCTCGTGCCAGGATCGCCGACAGGCGTGGGAAGTCTTGATAGGACGTGTTAGCGGCGAGGATCAGGATCCCGGCCGTGAGTGCCTGCAGGATGAAGTACGGGGCCGTCCTCCCGAAGACGGTCTCTCCGATCTGGGAGAGAACCGACCGAGACGCGGCGATGTGCTCGTTCACGCGCACTTGGAGCAGCACGGATAACAGCGTGATGCCGATGAACATCGTGACCGTCATGAACCCCATCGCCGCCAGCGTCGTGGCGGCGTTCCGTGCCTGTGGTCGTCGGAACGCCTGCACGCCGTTCGAGATCGCCTCGACGCCCGTCAGCGCCGTCGCGCCGGACGAGAACGCCCGCAGGATGAGGAACAGGCTGACCCCCGCCGTCGCCTCCAGCGGGAGGTCGGCCGTCGCCGCCTGCGGACAACCGCCGAGGCATCGCACGAAACCGGTCGCGAGCATGACGTACACCATCGCCACGAAGCCGTACGTCGGAACCGCGAAGACCGTCCCCACCTCCTTCACTCCTCGCAGGTTCGCGATCGTCAACAGGATCACGAAAGCGATCGAGAGCAGGACCTTGTGGTCCGCGAGCGAGGGCGCCGCCGACGTGATGGCGAGCACGCCGGCGACGACGGAGACCGATACCGTGAGGACGTAGTCGACGAGGAGCGCGGATGCGGCGATCAGCCCCGGCATCGTGCCCAGGTTCTCGTGGGCGACGATGTACGATCCGCCACCGCCCGGGTACGCCCTGACGGTCTGCCGGTACGACACGATCACGATCGCCAAGACGCCGACGATCGCGAGGGCGATGGGGATCCGGTACGCCAGCGCACTCGCGCCAGCCGTCACGAGCACGAGCATCATCTCCTCGGTCGCGTACGCGTTGGAGGAGAGCGGGTCGGAGGAGAAGACGGGAAGCGCGAGCAGCTTCGAGAGAAGCTGGTGCTCGAGCTTCGACGTGGGGAGCGCGCGTCCGACGACGACGCGTTTCAGCGAGAGGGTCGCCATGACGGTTCGCCGCGCGGCGGCGGGACAGGCGGTTGCCGATCCGTCGTCGGAGATGCTGCTTCGCTCTCCATGCGCTCCAACAGGTCCTCGGTGAGGCGGGCCTCGTGCGACGCCTCCCGCCATTCACGCCAAACGAGCCAGGAGCGGACGACCGGGCCGGCGAGCAGGCCGACGAAGACGCCGACGATCAGCCCGACGACGAAGCCGTCGGTCGCGGCCGGTGCGACGGAGAGGATCGGGGTGAGCATCGCCCCATAGCGTCGGCGCCGGGGCATAAGTGAGACGTAAGGATGCGTGGCGTCGGCGTAAACGTTCGGTAAGGAGCGCTGCCCGAGGGCGATGCGCCGCTGTTAGGCTCGGCCCTGGGCGAGGGAGCGCCGGATGACGTCCACGTTCGTTGCCCGTCAACCGCCGATCCTGCGGGGAATCGCCGCGGCGGTCGTTCCGCCTGCGTTCGTGACCCTCGCGGCCGCCCTCCCGGTGGAAATCTCGACCACGACGGCGGCCCTCGCGTACGTCTTGGCCGTCGTGGCCGCGGCTGCCGCCGGAGGCGTCGGGCCGGGACTGGCGGCATCGGTCCTGTCGTTCGTTTCCCTGAACTTCTTCTTCACCCCGCCGATCCACACGCTGACCGTCGACAAGACCCACGACCTGGTCGCGCTCGCCGTCTTCCTGGCCGTCTCGGCGACCGTCGGAACCCTGCTCTCGCGCGTCATCACACAACGTGCCCGCGCCGAGCAGCGGGAGCGTGAGGCGCGCCTGCTCCAACACCTCGGCACCCGCCTGCTGTCGGGCGTTCCGACGGACGACGTGCTTGGGAGCCTCGCCGGATCCGTGACCGAGATCTTCGGTCTCGCCGCGTGCCGCATCACGACCGAGCCAGCGGCGGGGGGCGCCGACGTCGAGCGGACGGGGACGAACCACGGGGCCGGCGGGTCGCCCGAGACCGTGCCCATGGTCGTCCGCGACCGCGAGGTCGGACGGCTCGTCGTGGTGCCGGATCACTCTCGGCCGCTCGGTGCCGACGAACGGAGCGTGATCCGGACGTTGGCGAGCCAGACGGCTCTGGCGATCGACGGCATGCGCCTCGCCTCGGAAGCGCAGCAAGCGCGTGTGGAGAGCGAGACGAACCGGCTGCGGGCGGCCTTGTTCTCCTCCGTGACGCACGATCTTCGAACCCCGCTCGCGTCGATCACAGCGTCGGTGACCAGCCTTCTGGACGGTGACCCGCGGCTCGGGCCGGACGCGGAGCGGGATCTCTTGGAGACGATCCGCCAGGAGGCCGAGCGATTGAATCGCCTGGTCGGCAACCTCCTGGATCTCTCCCGGATGCGGGCCGGCGCGCTGACGCCGTCGAAGGCGCCGGCAGCCATCGACGAGGTGATCGAGGGCGTCGTGGCGAGGCTCGAGACCGTGCTCCGCCACCACGACGTCAAGCTGATCATGCGCGAGGACATTCCCGAGATCCCTCTCGACGTGGTCCAGATGGATCAGGCGATCACGAACATCCTGGAGAACGCCGCCCGATTCACGCCCCCCGGTAAAGAGATCTCCATTTCCGTCGGGAAATGGCGCAGAGGTGTCGAGATCCGAATCTCCGATCGAGGGCCGGGCATCCCGCAGGCGGACCGCGAGCGGATCTTCGAGCCGTTCGTGCGCGGGGAGGGGAGCGCCGGGACGGGGCTGGGGCTGGCGATCGCGAAGGCCATCGTCGAGGCGCACGGTGGCAGGATCCGCGTCACCGATGCCCCGGCGGGCGGCACAACGGTGATCATGGACCTCCCCGGGGCAGCGTAGTGCCCGAGGCCCGCGTTCTGGTGGTCGATGACGACCCACAGATCCTGCGGGCCATCCGCACGAGCCTCCAGGCCCGCGGTTACGAGGTCGCCGCCGCTCCGAACGGTGAGACGGCGCTGGATCTCCTGTCCGGGGGACAGACGCGAATCGATCTGGTCGTCCTCGACCTCGGGTTGCCGGGCATCGACGGGCAGGACGTGATCGAACGCGTGCGCGCGTGGTCCGACGTCCCGATCATCGTCCTCTCCGTCCGTGAGGATCAACGGGACAAGGTGGCCGCGCTGGATGCTGGCGCCGACGACTACGTCACGAAGCCGTTCGGCATCCCGGAGCTCCTCGCCCGGATGCGCGCGGTGCAACGGAGGATCGAAGGCGACGACCACCGGACGCGGGTGCTCCGGTTCGAAGACCTTGAGATCGACCTCGGACGACAGCTGGTACGTCGCGGGGGCGAGGTCGTGCACCTGACGCCCACCGAATACCGGCTCCTCGAGACCCTGGCGCGCAACCCGGGGAAGCTGCTGACGCACCGGTGGCTGCTTGCCCGGATCTGGGGCCCGGCCTACGCGACCGAGGCGCACTACCTGCGAGTGTTCATCCGACAGCTCCGGCGCAAGCTCGGAGACGACGCCGCGAGGCCGAGGTTCGTCGTGACCGAGCCGGGCCTCGGCTACCGCTGGAAGATGGATCCGGAGGAGCCGTGAGCGCACACCCCCTCCAACCTTCGCGCGCTAACCTACGAGGTATGCATGCCATCATCGTCGGCTGCGGTCGCGTGGGGTCCGAGCTGACGATACAGCTCGGACGTGCCGGGCATGACATCACGATCATCGACAAGCGCTCGTCGGCATTCGACCGGCTCCCCCCTGGCTTCAACGGACGCACGATCGTCGGCATCGGATTCGACCGAGACGTCTTGGAAGATGCGGGGATCAAGGAGGCCGAGGCGTTCATAGCCGTGACGAACGGCGACAACTCGAACATCCTGTCTGCGCGTGTCGCGCGTGAGCACTATCACGTCCCGAAGGTGATCGCTCGCATCTACGACCCGCGGCGCGCCGAGATCTACGAGCGACTCAACATCCCGACCGTCGCGACGACCACCTGGGGCGTGAAGCAGATCATGCTCATGCTCGCGCACCCGCTCGAGGAGATCAGGGAGAGCCTTGCCGGCGGCGACCTCATCCGGCTGCGCCTGGCGGTTCCGGCGCACCTGACGGGGAAGGGCGCCAAGGAGCTCAACGTCGATGGCAAGGTCCTCGTCGCCGGCGTCGATCGCGGCGGCCACGGGTTCATCCCGGCGGCAACGAGCACGTTCCAGGCAGGCGACGTCGCGCACGTGATCGTGCACAAGGATGCGCTCGACCTCCTCGACGACCTCCTGACCCCGATCGGAGATCACTGACGTGCGGGTGGTCATCTCGGGCGCGGGGGCGGTCGGCCGTCATCTCGCGTCGGACCTCCACGCGCGCGGCCACGACGTGACGCTCATCGAGCAGGAGCCCTCGCACCTCGAAGTCGCCAAGGAGTGGGCGCCCGACGTCAACTTTCTGCTCGGCGATGCCTGCGAACCATGGGTTCTCGAGAACGCGGATCTGAAGGCCGCCGATGTCGTCGTCGCGGCGACGGGCGACGACGAGGACAACCTCGTGACCGCCCTGCTGGCGAAGCAAGAGTTCGCGGTGCCGCGCGTCTTGGCGCGGGTGAACCATCCGCGCAACGAATGGCTCTTCACCGAGCAGTGGGGCGTCGACGTGGCGGTGTCGGTACCGCACCTGCTCACGGCCCTCGTCGAGGAGGCCGTGACGGTGGGCGATCTGGTCCGGCTGCTCCGCCTCGAGGGAGGTCGCATCGCGATCGTCGAGATGACGATCCCGGAGGGGTCTCCGAACGACGGACGGGCGATCTACGAGCTGCGCATACCGACGGACTCCGCGATCGTCGCGGTGCTCCGCGAAGGGCACGTGGTCATCCCCCAGCCCGAAACCGTGATCGCCGCTGGCGACGAGGTCATCGCCCTCGCGTCGGTCGACGCCGAGTCGCTGCTCCGCCTGGCGATGGTCGGCGAGGGGATGCCGGGCGGGACCCCCGAGGAACAGGGCGGCGTCGGCCAGGTCTGACCGGGTTACGCGGAGAACTCGAACCGCGGGTTGACCATGCGGCGGCCACCCCTCGCGTCGCCGAGCACGCCTTCGACGATCAGGCGCGTCCCGAGCGTGAGCCCGGGGATCGATCGACGGCCCATCCAAACGACCTCGACCTCGCCCGTGCCGTCGGAGAGCAGCGCCTCGAGCGACTCGAACCCCTCGACGGGCCGAACCGTGATGCGACGCACGACGCCGGCCAGCTTGGCGCGCTCGCGCGCCTTCGCCTCGCTCACACGCGTTGCGCCGGGCACGCTAGAGGCCCACGCGAGGACCTCCTCGGCGAGGCGCTCTTCGTCGCTCTCGGCCATCCGGCGCAGGAACCGCCGCACGCCGTCCAAGAGCACCATCGGCGGCGCGGCAGGGCCGAGGCGCTAGGCCTCGACCCTCGCCCGCTCCTCCGTCGTCACGGTCGGCGGAGGCTCGACCATCAGCTCAGCCCTCCGCGACTTCGACACCCACACCGCCCCGGCGACGACGAGCGCCGCGATCACGGCGATCGCGATCCGGACGACGGGGTTGTCGGCCTGCTCGACCACGAGCGGCGCCATCAGCAGGGCCACGAGGTTCATCACTTTGATCAGCGGGTTCAGCGCCGGGCCCGCCGTGTCCTTGAAGGGGTCGCCGACGGTGTCACCGATCACGGCCGCCTTGTGCTGGTCGCTCCCCTTGCCACCGTAATGGCCTTCCTCGATGTACTTCTTCGCGTTGTCCCACGCGCCGCCGGAGTTCGACAGCATCACGGCGAGCAGCTGTCCCGTCAGGATCGCGCCGGCGAGGAACGCACCCAGCGCCTCGGCCTCGAGCGCGAAGCCGACGACGATCGGCGACAGGACCGCCAGCAGGCCCGGCGTGAGCAGCTCGCGCAGCGAGGTCCTGGTACAGATATCGACGACGCGCGCGTAGTCGGGCTTCTCGGTGTAGTCCATGATCCCCGGGTGGTCTCGGAACTGGTTCCGCACCTCCACGACGACCTGCGACGCGGCGCGGCCGACCGCCCGGATCGCGAGTGACGAGAAGAGGAACGCGACCGAACCGCCGATCAGCAGCCCGACCAGGACCTCCGGCCGGTCGACCCTGATCCCGAGGAACGAGAACCCGGCCTCCTTCAACGCCTCCTCGAACGAGCCGAACAACGAGGTCGCCGCGATCACCGCCGTCGCGATCGCCATGCCCTTCGTGATGGCCTTCGTGGAATTGCCGACGGCGTCGAGTCTGCCGAGGACGGCTGCCGGCCGGCCCTGGAACTCGCCGGACATCTCGGCGATGCCCTGAGCGTTGTCGGACACCGGCCCGAACGTATCCATCGATACGATCACGCCGACGGTCGTGAGCATCCCCATCCCGGTCAGCGAGATGAAGTACAGCGCCTCGGCCGTGTCGTTCCCGAGGACGAACGCGCCGATCACGGCTCCCGCGATGATCATGATCGCCCACACGGTCGACTCGAGCCCGACGGAGAATCCGGAAAGAATCGTGGTCGCGGGACCGGTCTGCGTGGCCTCGGCGATCTCCTGCACCGGGCGGAACTTCGTGTCCGTGAAGTACTGCGTGAGGAGCTGGATGATGCTCGCGAGGATCAGCCCGATCAGCACGGCGAGCGCCGGGCGGTAGTCCTCCATGTAGACGCCGGCGATTACGAAGACGGCGAGGGCCGAGATGGCGGCCGATGCGAAGAACCCGCGGTTGATCGCCTTCATGCCGTGCTCGTCCTCGCTGCGCGGCGTGACGGCGACGATGCCGATGATCGACGTGATCACGCCGACGGCGCGCACGAACAGCGGGAACATGACACCGGCTATCGCGCCGACCTCGGTGCCCGCGTACGCGGCGGCACCGAGGATCAGGGACGCCACCAGCGTGACCTCGTACGACTCGAACAGGTCGGCCGCCATCCCGGCGCAGTCGCCGACGTTGTCGCCGACGTTGTCCGCGATCGTCGCGGCGTTGCGTGGGTCGTCCTCGGGGATCCCCTTCTCGACCTTGCCGACGAGGTCGGCTCCCACGTCGGCCGCCTTCGTGAAGATGCCGCCGCCGACCCGCATGAACATCGCGAGCAGCGCCCCGCCGAAGCCGAACCCGACCAGGACGCTGGTCGCGTCCTCCTTGTAGACGAGCAGGATCACCGTCGCGCCGAGCAGCCCGAGGCCGACCGTGAACATCCCGGCGACGCCGCCGGCTCGGAACGCGATCTTCAGCGCCCTCCGCAGCCCGGACTCCCGCGCGGCGTTCGCCGTGCGTACGTTCGCACGGACGGCGAGCCACATGCCCGCGTAGCCCGTGGTCGCCGAGAACCCGGCGCCCAGCAGGAACGCCAGGGAACGCCCGACACGGATGAAGGTCTCGCCGTGCGCCGCCTGCTCGGAGACCGGGAGCGCGAACAACAGGGCGACCGCGAGGATCCCCATGAAGATCCCGACCGTGCGGAACTGCCGGTTCAGGTAGGCGCGGGCGCCGATCTGGATCGCCCTGGCGATGTCCTTCATCTTCTCGGTGCCCTCAGGCGCCGACAGGACCTCGCGGACCAGGTAGTAGGCGAATGCGAGCGCGATCAGCGAGATGACGAGGACGACCCACAGGGCCTTGTCTTCGAACACACCGAACGCGGCATCGATCGTGCCGCCTTCCTGGGCCAGAAACAGCATGGGACCTCCCTCGGAACCGAAGCGAGACGTGGCTCGTGTGCAGCGGGAACCGGCAGATTATAGGGACACGGCGTGGCCCTCGGCCGGGCCCGTCCGGGCCGATCCGGCCGCCCGCAACAGCAGATAAGCGATGACGCCGGACGACACCGCCGAGACCAGGACGGCGAGCGTCACGACGTCGATCGTGGCGGGCGGCAGCGCCAGCTCCGCGATGAACAGCGAGACCGTGAACGGGATGCCGGCCGCAGCGCCGACGGCGAGGACGTGGCGCCACGTGAGCCCGGCAGGCAGGTGCGCCACGCCCGTACGGACGCCGAGGTACGCGGCGATCGTGATCCCGGCCGTCTTGCCGAGGAGCCGCGCGACGATCAGCCCGATGGCGACGCTGCTGCCGGCCGCCTCGGCGAGCGCTTCGGACGTGAGCGGGATGCCCGCGTTGGCCAGCGCGAACACCGGGAGAACCACGAAACTGGCCCACGGGTGCAGCGCCGTCTCCAGCCTCGTGAGCGGGGAGACGGCCTCGCGAGACAACTCCGCAAGGGAGAGCCACTGCGCGGCGTCGGCGTCGGGCGGGTAGGGATCGTCGACCGTCTCGTCGGCGACGCGGTGCGCCTCCTCGCTCACCGCGCGCGGTCGCTGGAACGCGACGGCCGGGGTCAGGAACCCGAGCGCAACGCCCGCGAGCGTCGGTGACACGCCGGACCCGTACAGGGCGACCCACATCCCCGCCCCGAGCAGCAGGTACGCGGCCGCCGCTCGGACGTGGATCCGCTGGAGAACGAGGACGAGCACGCCCAGCACCGCGGCGAGGACCACGGCGCGACCGTCGATAGTGGTCGAGTAGAACAGCGCGACCGCGACGATCGAGCCTAGGTCGTCCACGATCGCGATGCCGAGCAGCAGGATCTTCACCGACGAAGGCACACGGCGACCGGCCAGGCCGATCACGCCGAGCGCAAACGCGATATCCGTCGGCATCGCGACGCCCCACGCGCGCGCCTCCACGCCCTCCGGGTTGAAAGCGAGATAGATCAACGCGGGCACGACCATCCCACCGATGGCGGCGATCGCGGGCAACGCGGCTCGGCGAGCCCCCCGGAGCTCCCCCGTTGTCAGCTCGCGCTTGATCTCCAGGCTGACGACGAGGAAGAAGATTGTCATGAGTCCCTCGCCGATCCATGAGCGCACGGATCCCGCGATGCTCCAGCGCCCGATCGCGACAGTCGCTCCGGTCGCCCACGTGCGCTCGTACAAATCGCTCAACGGCCCGTTGGCCCAGACGAGCGCGAACGCCGATGCCGCGACGAGGACGATGCCGCTCGACGTCTCCGCGGAGACGAACGCCTGAAGCGGACGGACGATCCGTCGCGGAACGGGACGATCCGAACGCGACCACGGCAGGCGAAGGCCTTCGGTGTCCGATGGATCGCGGCGATCGGTCACGCAGCAGCTCCATGCCGACCAGACTTCCCGGCGCGCCGATCGCGGGACTCGAGCCGACATCGTACCCCGCGTCACGAGATCGTTCGCTCGGATGGTTGTTGTGGGACGGTTCGGCCGGTAGCCTGCGGGGCGTTTTGGCAGAAGGTCGTCACCGGGCTGTGACCCGCTCACCCGAGCACGACGGGGGAGCGGGTACGCGGAAGAACCCCGAGTCGCGAAGCCACCGCAGGAAGCAACCGCCGAGGTGGATCGCGCTCGTCGTCGTCGCCCTCGTGGTCGGCGTGGGTCTGTTCCTGCTGCTCAGCGGTGGCGGTCCGGAGGGGATCACCGACTTCATCGGGGGGAACGAGCCTGTGCCGGAGTTCGACTTCGTGCTCGGCAAGCCGTCCGCGTTCGAGGTCACGCAGGAGCACCACACCAAGCTCGACCACCTCGCCGAGGACGTCGCGGTGGACGTGAACGAGCAGATCGACCTGCTGTACACGGCAGCGTTCCTCGACCCGAACAACTGGCAGGACGGCGCGTACGACGACGTCTGGGATCTCTTCGCCGATCAGGCCGCCGTCTCCGCGCAGGAGCAGGCCGAGGTGCTGACGCTCGGGACGGCTGCGGGTAAGACGTTCCAGAAGGTCGAGCCGGACACCGGGAAGCTCAAGGTCGAGGTGTTGTTCGACGCCGAGGGACAGCCGGCCACGGCGGTCGCGTCGGTCCGGTTCCGCGCGATCGCCACGGCGAAGGGTGGCGCCTCGGCGACGGCGATCGTCAGCGGGGGTCAGTACTTCCTGCAAGACCTCGGCGACGGCTGGCAGATCATCTCGTTCGACGTGGACCGCGCCGACCGTGAGGCCAAGGCCCCCACTCCCTCTGGCAGCGCAAGCCCGGAGACCTCGTGAGCAAGCGACTCCTGGTCGCGGCCCTCGCGTTGGTCGCATGGGTCACCGGATCGGTGTTGGGGACCGGACCTGCGGCGGGGCATCGTGCGTCGGCCGCGCCGCTGCTCGCGATCGGACAGGCCCACGCCGAGTTCACGCCGGTTCTCGACGGGTCCGAGCCGATCTTCATCCTCGTGATCGGCAGCGACGCCCGGCCGGGCCAGGAGGTCGCGTCGCAGCGCGCCGACTCCATCCACTTGGTCGGGATCAACCCGGCGAGGGGCAAGGCCGCGATCCTCGGGTTCCCGCGCGATTCGAGCGTCCCGATCCCCGGCCACGAGACCGACAAGATCAACACGGCGCTCTTCTACGGCGGCCCCGAGCTCGTCGTGCAGACCGTCGAGCAGCTGACCGGGATCACGATCGACTACTGGGCGATGACCGGGTTCGAAGGATTCACCGCGATGATCAACGGCATCGATGGGTTCGATTTCGAGGTTCCGTTCTCACTCTCGGACACGGGCCTGATCGACTTCACCGAGGGGATGCACCACTTCGACGGCAGGGACGCGCTGTCGTTCGCACGGAACCGGCACGACCTGCCGATGGGCGACTTCGGACGGTCCGAGAACCAGGGGCGTCTGATGGTCGGGCTCCTGTCCCAGTTCCGCAAGGAGTTCACGAAGGATCCCAGCCGCGTCTTCACGTGGCTCTCGGCCGGGCTCCGCAACCTCCAGACCGACATCCCGCTCGACCAGCTGCTTTCGCTCGCCTTCACGACGACCGAGATCAACCCGAACCGGGTCGAGAACGTCGTGGCGCCGGGGACGACCGGCATGTCGGGCGAGTCGTCGATCGTGATCCTGTTGCCGGAGGCGGACGCGATCTACCGCGACATGGCGGGCGACGGGTTGATCGGGAAGAAGAACCTCCCGCCCAGCCCGAACGCCTCCTTGCTCGACTGACCTGCTAGGTTTCTCGTCGAGCTCGAAGGGGAGTAGTCCGCAAGCGGACGCGTCGACAGCACGGCCCTGACCGGCCCGGCGGGTCCCTCGCCACGCGGGGACGAGACCGAGAGCCCGGCGTCGATAGGCTCGGGAGAGGCCGTGACCACCCTTCGGCAGGACCTGCGCGACGTCCATCCCGCGCGTCAGCAGCTCTCGCTCGGCCTCGCCGTGGCGGCGATGCTCCCGGGCATCGTGATCCGTGTGACACAGCAGGAGCTTCCACATTCCATCGAAGCCGTCCTGTTCGGGCTCGCGATCGTCGGCGCGGCGTTCCTGCTGTCGTGGGCGGCCGAGGTCGCGCAGCTCGACATCTCGGCCGGACTCGCGATCGCTGTTCTCGCGTTCATCGCGGTGCTCCCGGAGTACGCGGTCGACATGGTGTTCGCGTTGAAGGGCGGCCACGCCGTCGCGGAGTACGGCGAGGTTTGCCGGTCCGCGGCAGACATCGCGGCGGACCGGGCGAGCGCCTGCTCGCTCGCGCTGGCGAACATGACAGGCGCCAACCGGCTTCTGATCGGCATCGGATGGTCGATGGTGGTCTTCATCGCGTGGTTCCGCAGCCGGAGGCGCGGGATCCGCCTCGCGGAGGTTCGACTCGAGCGCGAGCACTCGGTCGAGGTCGCGTTCCTTGCGCTCGCGACTCTGTACTCGCTCACGCTGCCCCTGAAGTCGACGATCACGCTGATCGACGCGTTGATCCTCGTCGGGATCTTCGCTGCGTACACGTGGCGGATCTCGCGGGCGCCCGCGGAGGAGCCGCACCTGGTCGGTCCGGCACGGTACATCGGCTCGTTGTCGAAGGGCCGCCGCCGCGCGTCGGTCGTCGGGATGTTCGCCTTCGCCGCGGCCGTCATCCTGCTGAGCGCCGAGCGGTTCGCCGACGCGCTGGTCGAGACCGGCGAGGCCGTTCACATCAACGAGTTCTTGCTGGTGCAGTGGCTCGCACCGCTCGCCTCCGAGGCACCGGAGCTGCTCGTCGCGGGCCTGTACGCATGGCGGCTGAACACCAACGCCGGCCTCGGGACGCTCGTGTCGTCCAAAGTGAACCAGTGGACGCTGCTCGTCGGGACGCTGCCGATCGTGTTCGCGATCGGGTTCGGCGGGCTCCATGGGCTCCCGATCGACGCGCACCAGCGGGAGGAGCTGCTCCTCACGGCCGCCCAGTCGTTGTTCGCGGTGGCCGTGCTGGCGACGCTTTCGATCTCGACTCGCGAGGCGCTGTTGCTGTTCGGCCTCTTCTGGGCCCAGTTCATCGTCGGCGCGGTCGTGCCCGAGTCGGCGCAGGGGGTGGAGCGGATCATCGTCTCGGCGGCGTACATCCTGCTCGCCTCGGCGATCTTCTACCGGGACCGGCACAACGTCCCGGTCCTGGTTCGCAACGGCTTCCGCACGTCGTACTCCGAGCTGACCGCGCCGCATTGAAACGCGGAAGCATCGCTACCATCGGCGCGTGGATCCGCGTGACGTCCTGACCTCGGTCGGAGCCGAGGAGTCGCTCGTCCACGTCCGGCGGTTCGAGGCCCGCAGGCCGCGGCCGAGTCCGTTCCCGGAGGACGTCCCCCAGGTCCTCATCGAGCGGCTGCGGCTGATCGGTGTCCGGGGCCTGTACGAGCACCAGCTACGTGCGCTGGACGCCATCTCGGCGGGCGAGGACGTCGTGATTGCCACGGGGACGGCGAGCGGCAAGACGCTGGTGTACAACGTGGCGTTCGGATCGCGGGCACTCGCCGACGCCAAGCGCACAGCGCTGTATCTGTTCCCGACGAAGGCGCTCGCCCGCGACCAGCTGCGCCAGGTCCGCGAGCTCAAGCTGTCGCAGCTGAAGGCGGCGGTGTACGACGGCGACACGCCGCGCGAGGAACGACCGCTGATCCGGCGCAACGCCAACCTCGTGATGACCAACCCCGACATGCTCCACGCGGGGATCCTGCCGGACCACCAGCGCTGGGCAGACTTCCTGCTGCGGCTGTCGCTCGTCGTGGTGGACGAAGCACACGTGGCCCGCGGGGTCTTCGGCTCCCACGTGGCGATGATCCTCCGACGGCTCCGTCGCCTCGTCGCGCACTACGGCGGCGAGCCGCGGTTCCTGCTCGCCTCGGCGACGATCGGGAACCCGGCCGAGCTGGCCGAGCGGCTGGTCGGAGTCCCGTTCGACGCCATCACGCAAGACGCGTCTCCGTCGGGGGAGCGGCTCTTCGGCCTGTGGAACCCGCCCGTCATCGAGGAGGAATCGGGTGCGCGACGGAGCGCCCTGACCGACGCGTCGACGATCGTCGCCGCGCTCGCCGAATCGGGCGTCCGGTCGATCGGGTTCACCCGGTCGCGTCGGGCCGCCGAGCTGCTGGCCGAGTTCGCGCGGCGAGCGCTCCCCGGCGACCTTCGATCGAGGGTGAAGGCGTACCGCGCCGGCTACCTCCCGGCGGACCGGCGCGAGCTGGAGCGCGCCCTCGCAAACGGCGAGCTGCTTGCCGTCGCCTCCACGAACGCCCTCGAGCTCGGGATCGACATCGGGTCCCTGGACGCCGCCGTCCTTGTGGGGTATCCGGGCACGCGGGCGTCGATGTGGCAGCAGGCCGGACGCGCGGGCCGACGCGAGACGGCGTCGCTCGCGGTCCTCGTCGCCCAAGACGACCCGCTCGACCAGTACCTGGTTCAGCACCCGGCCGACCTGTTCGACCGGCCGCCCGAGGCGGCGGTGATCGATCCGTCGAACCCGTTCGTGCTGGAGCCGCATCTCGCGTGCGCGGCGCGGGAGCTGCCGCTCGCCGACGAGGAGGTGGCGTTCTTCGGCGAGGACGCCGGCGCGGCGATCGAACGCCTCGAGGCTCGGGGCGAGCTCGTCCGGCGTCGCGGGCTGTTTCACCACGCCGGCCGGTCCTCGCCCCACCGCGCGATCGACATCCGCAGCGCCTCCGGCAGGCAGTTCCAGATCGTGATCGGCGAAACGGGCGAGCTGCTGGGGACGGTGGACGAGTCCCGCGCGTACTACCACGTGCACCCGGGGGCGATCTACCTTCATCAGGGCGAGCAGTTCGAGGTGCGCGAGCTCGACCTGACCTCGCACGTCGCCGTCGTGGACCGCGTCGACCCCGACTTCTATACGCAGTCGCGGGACACGACCGACATCGACGTCGTCGAGGCGCTCGAACGCTCGGACGTCAGCGACGTCCCGACGTTCTACGGGACCGTGCACGTCACGAACCAGGTCGTCGGCTACGTCGTGCGGCACGTCGCGACGGGGGAGGTGATCGACACGGTCCCGCTCTCGCTGCCGCCGCAGACGCTCGAGACGAGGGCGGTGTGGTGGGCGATCCCGCCCGGGGTTATCGCGCGCGCGGCTGTCTCGCCCGCCCAGCTCCCCGGGGCGGCGCACGCGGCCGAACACGCCGCGATCGGGCTGTTGCCGCTCGTCGCGACCTGCGACCGGTGGGACGTGGGAGGCGTCTCGACGGCGTACCACCCGGACACGGGCTCGTGCGCGATCTTCATCTACGACGGATACCAGGGTGGTGCTGGGATCGCCGAGCGCGGCTTCCGCGCCGCGGAGCGCCTGCTCGAGGCGACGCTCGAGACCGTCCGGCGGTGCCCGTGCTCGACGGGCTGCCCCGCGTGCGTGCAGTCGCCGAAGTGCGGCAACGGCAACGAGCCGCTCGACAAGCAGGGCGCCGTCGCGTTGCTATCTGCGATGCTCGGCCACAGCTGGGGGTGAGCCGGGATGAGGGAGCGATGAGGGGTCGCCCGTACATCGCGGTGGTCGGGCCGTCCGCCTCCACGCCGTCCGAGCACGCGGTGGGCGAGGCGGTCGGCCGGCTGATCGCCGAGGCGGGCGGCGTCCTGGTCTGTGGGGGCCTGGGCGGAACGATGGAGGCCGCGAGCAGCGGCTGCACGAAGGCCGGAGGCACGGCGATCGGGATCCTGCCGAGCGACCTCCGCGCCGACGCGAACCCGTACGTGACCGTCGCGATCGCGACCGGGCTGGGCGAGGCCCGCAACGCGATCGTCGTCCGGACCGCCGACGCGGTGATCGCGATCGGCGGCGAGTTCGGGACGCTGTCCGAGATCGCGCTCGCCCTCAAGACTGGCAAGCCGGTCGTGGGCCTGGGCACCTGGGAGCTCCACAAGAAGGGCCGGCCGGCCGGCGACCCGATCGTCCGGGCGGAGACTCCGGAGGAGGCCGTCGCGGCGGCGCTCGAGCTGGCCGCCACCGGCCGATAGAGCCGATAGACCTCCCCCAGCCGGGGGCTGGCCGTCCAAACGGCGGATGCCCAGGTCGGAAGGATGGCCGAAGGGCTAATTGACCGCGGGGGATGTCCGGCGGGAGGCTGGGGGGGCTCGGTCGCGAGAGCGAAAGGCAGCGGATGACAGATGGAAGCCTGGTCACGATCTCGCCCATGGTCCTGGCGATCGTCGCGGTGTCGGCGCTGGCGGTCACGGCCACCCGCAGCTGGCGCGACGCCCAGCGCCACGGGGTCGATGCCGACGGCCCCCGTCGTGCCGAGGCGCAGCTCCGCGCGCAGGTGCGATCCCTGGAGGCCAGGATCGCGGCGCTCACGAACGAGCTCGAGGCGCGGCGGCGCTGGGGCGCTGCGGACGCGCTCCGGGCGCCTGCGGATCCGTGGGGCGATCCTCCGGGTCAGGTGGCGCCGGTCCCGGCGCAATGCGGTGGAGCTGCTGGCGCGCGGCGCGGTGGTGTGGCCGCTCCCGCGAACGTCATCCTGTTCCCCGGGCCTGACGAGCGTCGGGCGCGCCGTTAGCCGCCGCTCGGCGAACCGCCGGTAGGGCGACGCCGGAGGACGCTCGAGGCCAGGTTCAGCGCCGTCCGTCGCTCACCGGGCGTCAGGCCCATCGCGACCAGCAGCGCGACGTACACGGCCGACCCGACGCCGCCGGCGATCACGAGCTCGAGGAGCCACGACGCGTCCTCGATCAGCAGGTCGAGGCCGATCATCACGGCCGCCCCGACGACGGTGGGCAGGATGAGCCGGAGGAACCGCGCGTCGAAGGGCCAGATGCCCAGGAACCGACGGACCAGCGCGAGCCGTGCGAGGGCGGAGAACGACAGCGTGAGCGCCTGCGCGATCGCGGCCCCACGGATCCCCAGGACGTCCGGCCGCGCGAGCGTGAACGCGACACCGACGTCGATGGCGAACCCGGCCATGTAGACGATCAGGTCCCAGCCGGTCCGTCCGGCCATGATCAAGATGAACCCAACGGTCCCCACCATGACCGGCACGATCATGCCGACGATCAAGATCCGGAGCGCTGCTTCGCCACGCGCGAACTCGCCCCCGAAGATCCGCAGCACGGGGCCCGGCAGGATCGCCAGCACAAGCAGGACCGGGATCGTCGCGCCGAGCGTCCATCGCGTCACCGACTTGTACAGGCCGTCGAGTCGTTCTCGCTCGCCACGGTGATGCAGGTCCGCCACGAATGGGCTGAAGGTGAGCGACACCGACGTCAGAAACAGGAACAGCGATTGCGCCGCCCGGAGCGCCGCCCCGTACACTCCGACGCCGCCCGCGGTCGCGCGCGTCGCGAGGGTCGAGAGCACGAAGAAGTCCGTCCAGAAGATGAGTTGGCTGAACAGCGTCGCCGGGGCTCGCAGCGCCCCGAACCGGACGAGCGCGCCGGTCGACTCCTCCGGGACGCCGCCTCGATCGGTTCGCGTGTCGAAGCCGCGCGTCTCGCGCTCCCATCCCCACCACGCGATCGCGAGCGCGAGCGCCCACGACGCACCGAACGCCAGCGTCGTTGCGCCCGCCGTCCGGGAGACCGACCAGAACGCGAGCGCGAACACGATCCAGCCGACCGGCTGCCCGAGCCACTGCGCGTACAGCGTGTGCCGCATGATCTTGAGCCCGCGCGTCGCGCCCATGTACGTGAACGCGAGCGCCGCGAACGGGATCGTGACGGCCGCCGCCCGGAACGCCGGCTCGGCCACGTCTGGCAGGCCGGAGAACCCCTGCGCGAGCCGTGGCGCCGCGACCAGGACGACCGCCCCGGACGCGACGCTCACCGCACCCGCGATCGCCGCCGACCGTCGGACCAAGCCGCGGACGCGGCCGCTCTCGGCCTTGCCGACGAGAATGGCGACGAGCCGGACATTTGCGACGTCCATCCCGAACCGGGTCGCCGCGGCGGCGACGAACGCGAACTGGGTGGTCAACGTGACGACGCCGAAGGCGCCGGCACCGAGCGCGTTCGTCATCAGGACCTGCGCCGCGAAGGTCGCGACGGCACCGAACGCGAGGCCGAAGACGTTCTGTCCGGTGTTGCCGAGGATGTTTCGCTGGTCTCCGAACCGATCCGAGGGCAGGACGTCGTCCAGCGCACCTCGCAACCCGCGGCTCACGGCCACCCAGTATCCCAGCCGCTAGCGTCCCCCCGTGACGACACGGAGGAGGGATCTATGGACGGCGAACGGTACGAGCGCGGGCGAGCGCGGCTCGTCGAGGTCCACGGCGAGCGGTCGCTCGAGACCGTCGAGGCCCTGGGCGACCTCGGCCGGCTGATCATCGAGTTCGCGTACGGCGAGGTCTACTCGAGGCCGCTGCTGTCGCTGCGCGACCGGCAGATCGCCACGGTCGCGGTTTTGATAGCGCTCGGCCGCTCGTCGCAGCTGCCGGTCCACCTGCGATCGTCGCTCCGGGCGGGTCTGTCGACCGACGAGCTGCGCGAGATCGTGCTTCAGGTCGCCACCCTCGCCGGATTCCCCGTCGCGATGAACGCGATGGCGACCCTGCGGACGATCGTCGCCGGGCAGCAGCGGGATCCATCGAACTGAACCGTGCTCTCGTCCGTACACCTCACGACGTCGACATCGGGAGGCGTGATGACGAGGACGAGCATCCGTTCGAGGCGAGCCGCGATCGCACTGAGCGCGATCGCCGCGATCGCACTGGCATCGTGCGGCGAGGATGAGCCGTCGGCCCCGGCCGCCGCTGGAGGCCACGACGCGACCGTCGAGGTCGCATCCTCCGACCTCGGCGAGGTCCTCGTCGACCACGACGGGAAAACCCTGTACCTCCTCTTGAACGACGCGGACGGAGAGAGCACCTGCTACAAGGACTGCGAGACCACCTGGCCGCCGCTGGTCGCGGACGACGACCCGGTCGCTGGCGAGGGCGTCGACGCCTCCAAGTTGGCCACGACCGAGCGGACCGACGGAACGGTGCAGGTCACGTACGACGGCATGCCCCTGTACCACTTCGCCGGGGACGAGGCCGCCGGAGACCTGAACGGGCAGGGCATCGGCGACGTCTGGTACGTCGTCGCACCCACCGGCTCGCCGATCGAGAAGAAGGCGGACGCCGACTCGAAGTACTGAGCGCTTGCGGTACCGGCGGCGTTGCCGGCTCCCGACGCGGGTGATACAACATCGCCTGCCCGGGCGAGGGAGCCCGGGTGCGGCGGAGTGCAGCGAAGCCGGTTAGAACCCGGCACTGTCTCGCAACCGTGAAGCCCCTCCGGGGGACGAGTCGGGTCGCCTCCTCCGTCGCGCAAACGGCGGTCCTCGAAGGAAGGGCGGTTTGTGGGGCGGCACCGACCCATCTCGACTCCTTCCGAGGAAGGAGGCCAGATGGGCACACTCCGAACGGTCCTGTTGATGCTTGCGCTCGCCGTCTCGGCGGCCGCGTGCGCGGGAGGCACCTCCGCCGGGGGAGCCGGTGACCAGTCGCCCGTCTCGCGCGCGTCGTTCCCAGTGACGGTCGAGGGCACGAGCGGCCCGGTCACGATCGAGGCGCGGCCCGAGCGGATCGTCTCCCTGTCACCAACCGCGACGGAGGTGCTGTTCGCGATCGGCGCGGGTGAGCAGGTCGTCGCCGCGGACGATCGATCGAACTTCCCTCCCGAGGCCCCCTCGACGGATCTCACCGGGCTAGAGCCCAACATCGAGGCGATCGTCGCCTACGAACCCGATCTGGTCGTCTACGCGACCGAGATCGGCGACCTCGGCTCGTCCCTCGAGAGCGTTGGGCTGACCGCGCTCCACATGGATGCCGCGATGTCGATCGAGGATGTGTTCACCCAGATCGAGCAGCTCGGTCTCGCGACGGGCCACCCGGACCAGGCGGCCACGCTCGTCGACGACATGCGGGCCGAGATCGACGCGATCGTCGCGAGCGCGGGGCCGGCCGAGAGCATGACCTTCTACTACGAGCTCGACGACACGTACTATTCCGTCACGTCCGAGACGTTCATCGGTCAGCTGTTCGCGATGCTTGGCCTCGAGAACATCGCCGACGCGGCCGGCAAGAGCAGCGGCGGCTATCCGCAGTTGTCGGCCGAGTACATCATCGACGCCGATCCCGACCTGATCTTCCTCGCCGACACGAAGTGCTGCGGTGAGTCGCCGGCGACCGTCGCCGAACGGCCGGGGTGGGCGCGGATCGCCGCCGTCCAGCAGGGGAACGTCGTGCCACTCGACGACGACGTTGCGTCCAGGTGGGGCCCACGGGTGGTCGACCTGCTCCGCGAGGTGGCGGCGGCTTCGACCGCGGCGGCGGACGAGGCGGCGTGAGCGTCGCGGTGCGCCGCCGGACGATCGCCCTCGGCGGCGGCGTGCTGGTCGCTGCGGTGGTCGCCGGGCTCCTCGTCGGCCCCGCGCGTATCGCGATCGGCGACGTGCTCCGCTGGCTCGTCGCGTTCGGAGGGACCCCCGACGGGATCTCCGACCAAGATGCGACGATCCTGGGGAGCCTCCGGCTGCCGCGCGTGATCGTCGCCGGCCTGGTCGGAGCCTCGCTGTCAGCGTCCGGCGCCGCGTATCAGGCGGTCTTCCGCAACCCGCTCGCCGACCCGTACCTCCTGGGGGCGGCGGCCGGCGCCGGCCTCGGGGCAACGATCGTGGTCGCGTACGGACCGTCGAGCGCGGTCGAGCTGACCGTTCCCCTCGCGGCGTTCATCGGCGCCCTGATCGGGGTCGGGCTCGCGTACGCGCTGGGCCGGTCTCGCCTTGGAGGCCGCGCGGCCACGAGCCTCGTGCTGGCGGGCGTTGCGGTCGCGTCGTTCCTGACCGCGGTCCAGACGTTGCTCCAGCAGCAGCGGTCCGAGACGCTCCGTCAGGTGTACACGTGGATCCTTGGGCGTCTCGGCACGACGGGATGGGACGACGTCCGGCTGGCGCTGCCGTCCGTGGTGCTCGCGGTTGCCACGCTGTGGGCCGTCCGGCGGCTACTCGACGTGATCGCGGTCGGCGACGTCGAGGCGCAGAGCCTGGGGCTTCACGTCGCCCGGCTGAGGCTTGTCGTCGTGGTGGCCGCGTCGCTCGCGACCGCGGCGGCCGTCGCGGTCGGCGGACTGATCGGGTTCGTCGGGATCATCGTCCCGCACACCGTTCGACTGATCGTCGGCGGCAGCTACCGCTCGGTCCTGCCGCTGTCGGTCCTGTTCGGGGCCTCGTTCCTGATCCTCGTCGACGTGCTCGCGCGAACCGTCGTTGCGCCCGCCGAGGTACCGATCGGCGTGATCACGGCGTTGGTCGGCGCGCCGTTCTTCGTTCTCGTGCTCCGTCGAAGCGGGAGGACGGCGTGAGAGCCGCACGCGGGACGGCCCCTTCTCGGCACGACGTCGAACTCGCCCTCGAGGTCCGGGGCCTATCGGTCGAGCTCGACGGGCGGCCGATCGTCACGTCCGTCGACCTCGAGGTTCCGGCCGGCGGCTGGGTCTGCGTGATCGGACCCAACGGCGCCGGCAAGACGACGCTGGTCCATGCGGTCGCGGGACTGGTGCCGCACTCGGGCCAGGTCGTGCTGGACGGACGGTCGATCCGCGCGCTCGGGCGCCGAGAGCGCGCGCGCCGTATCGCGCTGGTGCCGCAGCTCCCGGTGCTCCCCGACAGCGTAATGGTCGAGCAGTACGTCCTGCTCGGCCGGACCCCGCACCTCGGGCTGCTGGGTATCGACGGACCGCGGGACCACGACGCCGTCGCCTCGGCGTTGGAGCGGCTCGACCTGTCGTGGGCGGCGGGACGCCGTCTCGAGACGCTCTCAGGGGGCGAGCTGCGACGTGTGGTGCTCGCGCGCGCTCTCGCCCAGGAGGCACCGCTGTTGGTGCTCGACGAGCCGACGACCGGGCTCGACCTCGGCCAGCAGCTGCGCGTGCTCGAGCTGGTGGATGAGCTCCGCAGGACGGAGGGCCTCACGGTGCTTTCGACGATGCACGACCTGACGCTCGCGGGCCGCTTCGCGCATGGGTTCGCGCTCCTCTCTGGGGGCCGGCTCGTCGCGCGCGGCGATCGTACCGACGTCCTAATCCCGCACGTGATCGCCGAGCACTACGGCGCCGCCGTCCGCGTGATCGACGATGGTGACCTCGGGTGGGCCGTCCTCCCGCTCCCCGGCTCGGGCGCCCTGAGCGAGCCGTCCTGATGGCGTTCACGCTGCTGCTCGGCGGGGCGCGGAGCGGGAAGTCGACGCTGGCCGTCGAGATCGCGTCGCGGCACGATGGTCCGGTCCTGTTCGTCGCGACGGCGGAGGCTGGCGACGACGAAATGGCGGCGCGGGTCCGTGACCATCGAGCGGCGCGGCCGCCGACCTGGGAGACCGTCGAACGCCCCACAGGGCTGCTCGACGCGATCGACGCGGTTCGCCACGACGTGTTCGTCGTCGTCGACTGCCTCACGCTCTGGGTCTCGAACGAGCTCGGCCTCGGACGATCCGTCACCGACGTGCAGCTGCAGGCGGAAGGGATCGCCGCCAGGCTCGCCGAGCGCACGGGTCCGTCGATCGTCGTGAGCAACGAGGTGGGGCTCGGCATCGTGCCAGTGAACGAGCTCGCGCGGACCTACCGCGACCTCCTCGGCCGCGTGAACGGCGCGTTCGCGGCGCGCGCCGAGCGCTCCTATCTCGTCGTGGCGGGGCTCGGCCTCCCCCTCGAGGCGGTGACGACCGCGTGAGGCGCGGCGCACGGCTCGAGCGCACGCTGGCGTCGATCCCGCCGTTCGACGACGGAGCGGCTGGGGTGGCCGGCGCGATGATGGACTCGAAGACGAAGCCGCCGGGGAGTCTCGGCCGCCTCGAGGAGCTGGCCTGCCGCGTCGCCGGCGCGCTCGGGGCGGTTCCGCCCGAGATCACCGCCGCGATCGTCGTCGCCGCGGCCGACCACGGCGTGACGACTCGAGGCGTCAGCGCGTACCCGAGCGAGGTGACGCGGCAGATGCTGTCGAACTACGCCGAGGGCGGGGCGGCGGTCTGCGTCCTCGCGAGACGGGCGCGGGCGCGCCTGATCACGGTCGACTGCGGCGTCGTCGACGCTCCCCCAACGTCGAAGGTCCTGACCGCGGTCGTCGACGACGTTTGCGGGACGCACGACCTCAGCGCCGGCCCGGCGATGCGGAGGCGGACGGCGGTCGGCTTGATCGAGCGGGGTATCGAGCTCGCCGACGAGCTCGCCGCCGACGGGGTACACGTCGTCGCACTCGGCGAGATGGGGATCGGCAACACGACGGCCGCGAGCGCTGTCGTCGCCGCGCTCACAGAGGCGGCGCCGGCGTCGGTGTGCGGTCCGGGAACCGGGCTCGACACCGACGGGGTCGCGCGCAAGGTCGAGGCGGTCGAGCGCGGCCTGGCGGCCGCCGGCCTCCCGAGGCCTCGCGCGCACGCGATCGAGGTCCTGGCGGCGGTGGGCGGGCTGGAGCTCGCGTTCCTCGTCGGCGTCACCTTGGGAGCGGTCGCCCGGCGCCGCGTCGTCCTGCTCGACGGCTTCGTCACCGGCGCCGCCGCGCTGCTCGCCACGCGACTCGCACCGTCGTCGGTCGAGCGGATGGTCGCCGCAAGCCGCTCGCCCGAGCCGGGACACCCGTTTGTGCTCGCCGACCTCGGGCTCGAGCCGTTGCTCGACCTCGGACTCCGCCTCGGCGAGGGGACCGGCGCCGCGCTCGCGCTTCCGCTCCTCGGGGCCGCGATCGCGCTGCTGAACGAGATGGCCACGTTCGAGGCTGCCGGCGTCAGCGGACGCGCGCGCGGAGATGGCGCCGTGCTCGCACGCGCTCGCTCGGATGCATGAGCGCCGGCGCGCCGTCGCGGCGGCCTTGTCGTTTCTGACGGTCGTCCCGATCGGGCGTCGGCTCGACGTCGGCGAACACGACCTCCGCCGCGGAGCGGTGCTGTTCCCGGCGGTGGGGGCGGCCATCGGTCTGGTCGTGGCCGCGGTGACGTGGGGCGTCGATCGCGTCCTCCCGCCGCTCGCCGCGGGGGCGCTCGGCGTGGCCACCGGAGTCGTCGTCACGGCTGCCCTTCACCTGGATGGCCTCGCCGACGTCGCGGACGGGGTCGGCGCGTCGCTCGTCGGGCGCGACCCGGTCCCCGCGATGAGGGACGCACGCCTCGGGACGTTCGGTGTAGCAACCGTCGTGCTGGACCTCGTCCTCAAGGTGTCGCTCGTGTCGGCCCTCGCCGTGGACGGGTTCCCGTGGGCGATCCCGGCGGCGGCCGCCCTCGCACGGGCGGCTCCCGTCGCGCTCGCGTGGCGGCTGCCGTACGTCGGCACGGGAACCGGCGGATGGACCGACCGCGTCCCGGGACGAATGGCGACCGTAGCCGTTGTCGTCGCGCTCGGCGTCGCGGTCCCTGCGCTGGGCCCGGCCCGCGCCGCGTTCGCCGCCGTCGCGGTCGGCCTAGTGATCGTAGTCGTGGGTCGGTGGTCGCTTCGGACCCTCGGCGGCGTCACGGGCGATGTCTTCGGCGCCGCCACGGAGCTCGGCGAGACCCTCGCGCTGGGCGCCGCGCTCGCAGTCCGCTGACACAGCAAGCGACGAGCCCGGTCCGCTGTCGAAATGGCCGCTCCCCGTTCGTCGTCACGGTGACGGACCGAGACGGCCCAACGGGCCGGGAAGGGAGGGGGACGATGTCGGACTTCGTGTTCCTCTATACGGGCGGTGGCTCGCCTGGGACAGAGGAGGAGAACGCGCGGGTCATGAAGGCGTGGAGCGACTGGTTCGCGCAGATCGGGCCCGCGCTCAAGGACGGGGGCAACCCGTTCGGACCCGTGGTGAAGACGCTCGAAGACAACGGGACGATCCGCGACGGGGCCCCCGGACCCCAGCACTCCGGCTACACGATCGTCCACGCCGACTCGCTCGAGACGGCAACCGCGATCGCGAAGGCCTCGCCCGTCCTCGAGAGCGGCGGCAGCGTCACCGTCTACGAGACGGTCGACGCGATGTGACGCACCTTCGCGGTAAGGATCGCCCGGCGCGGGGTCAAGCATCCCGCGCCGGGCCGCGAGGACGCCCGACGGAGCCGGGTCCACCGGTGATTGGATGTTCGGAACGCGGGGTAAACGGGGATTCCTGGTTGGATCTGCGCACGCCCGGCGCCACGACCGGTTCTGGTGCATGCGCCCGCGAGGCACCATGGGTGGTGGGTCGGAGTCAGTGTTCAAGCACGAGGCCCTCTTCTACGCGGGCCTCGATGCCCTTGCCGTCCGAACCGTCCCGTTCGTCCGAGAGGGCGTTGCAGCCGGCGAGCGCGTCCTCGTCGTCGTGAGCGGCCCCAAGATCGGGCTTCTCCGACGCGCTCTCGGGCCCGACGCCGAACGTGTGCGGTTCGCCGACATGCAGACGGTCGGGAGAAACCCCGCCAGGATCATCCCCATGTGGGCGGACTTCGTGCAGGCGGCCGACGGCGACGGCCGTTCGGTCCGGGGGGGGAGAGCCGATCTGGGAAACGCGCAGCGCCGACGAGCTGGTCGAATGCGAACGCCACGAGGCGCTGCTGAACCTGGCGTTCGCCGACGGTCCCGGGTGGCGGCTCGCGTGCCCATACGACACCACGACGCTGCCGGAGGCCGTGCTCGAGGAGGCCAGACGAAACCACCCCCTACGTCTGGACGGGCGGGGCGAGGAGGTCAGCGACTTGTACCGCGACCTTGCGGCGATCTCCGCGCCGTTCTCCCGCCCGCTCCCGCGGCCGGCCATCCCGATCGAGACCATGCCGATCGTGGCGACGACGCTCTCCGACGCCCGCCAGTTCGTCGCGCAGCACGCGGTGCGGTGGGGTCTCGCCAGCGACCGCGTAGAGGACCTGGTGCTCGCCGTCAGCGAGGTCGCGAGCAATACCGTTCGCCATGCCGGAGGCCGGGGCGTTCTTTTGATGTGGCGGAACAGCGGGTCGGTGATCTGCGAGGTCGTCGATGACGGGACGATCGTCGATCCACTCGTCGGGCGCCGCAACCCACACCTCAACGGCGAGGGCGGCTTCGGTCTGTGGCTCGCGAACCAGGTCTGTGACCTGGTTCAGGTCCGCACGTTCCCGGCGGGCTCAGTCGTGCGCCTGCACGTCGCCCTGTCGTGACGCCGGACGGCCGCGGCGTCACATGTACCTCGTGACCGACCCTCGCCGGAGAAGGTCCATGAACATCGCGCGGGCGAACAGGAACGCCGCACCGAGATAGGCCACCGCGAGCGCCGCGGCGAAGCCGAGGCTTCCCCACGCCGCCGCGTCGCCCGCGATCGTCGCGCGCAGCGACTCGAAGACGTGCGCCGGAGGCACGAACGTGGCGATCGCCTGCGCCCATCCGGGGAGTGACCTCACGGGGTAGAACACCGCCGAGAACGGGACGACCAGGCCGGCGAGCGCCCACGTCAGCTCGTCGGCGGCGTAGCCGAGCCGCAGGACGCACCCGATCACGACCAGCGCGAGCGAGATCCCGTAGATGATCAGCACCGCCGCGTACACGCCCAGGATCGGGCCGATCGTCAGCACACCGAAATGGAACAGGCCCAAAGCGAGGACCGCCATCACGGTCCACGTCCACGCAACCTTCGTCAGGCCCCACGCGACGGCGCCGGCGAGGTACTCGGTCGGCGTTACCGGCGACGCGAACATCGAGATCAGGTTCCGCGAGTGCGCTTCCTCCAGCAGGCACAGGGCGACGGCGTTCTTCGAACGGAAGACCAGGTCCCACAGGATCACGGCGCCCAGGAAGAAGCTCACCGGGACCGGCAGCTTGGCACCGGCGCCGAGCAGGAACGTCGTGATCAGCCCCCACAGCACGAGGTCGACCACCGGCCAGAACCCGAGCTCGATCAGCCGGGTCGGCGAGTGGATCGTGACGTACCAGTGCCGGCGGATCACGGCCTGGATCCGTGTCGGGCTCATCGTCGTGCCTCCTCGGCGATCGAGAGGAACGTCCCTTCGAGGTCCTCGCGGTCGTACCTGGCGGCGATCTCCGTCGGCGAGCCGTCGGCCACCGCGCGCCCACGCGCGAGGAACACGACGCGCCGGCACAGCCGCTCGACCTCGGTCATGTTGTGCGAGGTCAGCAGGATCGTGAACTCCTCACGCGCCTGCTCCTCCACCAGGATCGAACGGACGGCCGCGCCGACCTCCGGGTCGAGCGACGCCGTCGGCTCGTCGAGCACCAACAGCCGCGGCCGGTTCAACAGGGCCTTGGCGAGACCGACGAGCGTCCGCTGGCCGCTCGACAGATCCGTCGTCCGCCGGTCGTAGAGGTCGCCGATCCCGAGCAGCTCGAGCGTCTCGCTGGCGCGACTCTTGGGCACGCCGTAGATCCCCGCAAAGACCCACAGGTAGTGCTTGACCCTGACGTCGCCCGGCGGCGACACGTAGCTGGCCGTGAAGTTCGTTCGGTGCAGCGCGAGCGACCGCTCGTGGGGCAGCGGATGCCCGAGGATGCGCACGCTTCCGGCGTCGGGCTCGGTCATGCCGAGCAGCATCATCAGCGTCGTCGTCTTGCCGGCGCCGTTCGGGCCGAGCAGCGCGACGATCTCGCCCTCGTCGACCAGCAGATCGAGGTCCTGGACCGCCGGAACGCCGCGGAACGACTTGCTCAGGCCTCGTGCTTCGATCGCGTACACGCCTCACCTCTGGGTCGCTCGAGGAACGCCCTTACGAGCGTTCGGCCGGTCAGGTGACCGGCATCGCGGGGGGCCTCGGGCGAGGCCACGTCTCCGCGAACGGACTCAGAGGCGTTCTCTCACGGATGCGATGCTACCTCATGCGTTGGGCGCGAGGAACCCCCGAACCAAGAGTCGGGGGCGGCTTTCGGGCGCGTTGGCGAGGGTGACGGGCGATGGATCGAAAGACGGGCGGCAGGTCGTGACGGACAAGGCGCACCTGCTCGCGTTCGCGGAAGACCCAGACCTCTCGCTCGTGCTCGGGCCCGACGAGGAACGGATCGTCACTGATCGGTTCGTCATCACGTTCTCGCCGGGCGAGCACTACTGGTCGACCAGCGTCGCGCGTGTCCGGTTCGGCGGAACCGACGTACCCGACGGCGTGGAGGAGATCCGAGACGCCATCCGGGGACGGGCTCGGCGCGCCGCGGCATGGACGGTCGGTCCCTCGGCGACGCCGAGCGATCTCCTGCGTCATCTCCTCCGGCTAGGCCTGCGGGCCGAGTCCGATGAGGGATCCGTCATCCTCGTGCTGACCGATCCACCCGACACGCGTCCGTCGACGCTCGAGGTCCGCCGGGTCTTGACGTTCGAAGAACACATGGCGGCGATCGAGGTCGCCATCGAGGGGTTCGGTTTCCCGGAAGACGACGCCGTCGATGAACGCCGACGCGCCCGAGAGACGTTCGACGTCGAACGTGAAGCGGGGAACGTCATCAGGGCGGTCGCGTTCGACGACGACCGGCCCGTCGCAACGGGGTACGCCTGCATCTCCCCGTTCGGGATGTATTTCGGAGGCGCGGCGACGACCCCGTCGGACCGCGGACGCGGCGGCATGAGCTGCGTCGTGGAGACTCTCTGGGCAGAGGCGGTCCGCCGCGGGACGCCGGCTCTCGTGACGTTCGCCGGCGCCATGTCGCGCTCCCCGCTGCAGCGGCTCGGATTCCGGCCGGTCGGGCGGGTCGACCATCTGGTCGACCGGTTCGAGTGACGTTCGCAGGCGCCGTTCCTACAGGACGGTGACGAGGCCCGCGATCAGCAGTCCGGCGCCGATGGGGGCGACGGCCTCACTCCCGCGGCGGGCGGTCTTCTCGTAAACCATGACGGCGGTGAGCGCGGCCATCCACCACAGGTTCGCGACGCCGGCGGCGAAGCCGACGAGCATCAGCGCCCAGCAGCACCCGAGGCAGAACACCCCGTGGGAGACGCCGAGGTTGAACGCCGCTCGCGATCCGCGCGCGTAGTGCGACATCAGGAACGGGCCGGGATGCCGGCACTCGCGCAGGCACCGGTCCTTGAGATCCGAGAACTGGAACGCCCCGGCGAGGATCAGCACCGAACCGGCGATGACCTGCGGATGCGCCTCGAGCCACGGGACCTGCTCCACGCTTCGATGAACGAAGACATCGAGCGCGAACGCGGCGATGCCGAACGCGGTCCACACCGACGCGTAACCGGCGAGCAGCGCACCGACGGCGCGCTGTGGCTGGTCCTGCTTCACGGCGATCGTGCCAAAGAGCCGGACCAGCGGCAGGCTCGACGGCAGCATCATCGCGACGATCATCGCCTGCCACGCGAGGACGAACATGCCGACCGCCGCCGGCAGTGGTACCCCTCCCTCGATCAGCGCATCGTGGTGGAGGAGGCCTGACGCGCCGGTGAGGTCCGCGGGGGGGGCGGGGGGCCAAGCTGCCCCCCTCGCCGCCGCCCGTTACATAGGGGGCCCCCCCCCACCCACCCGCCCGGCCCGGCCCCCCCC
>JBKPHM010000062.1:0-5371 GCA_046729855.1 Actinomycetota bacterium
CGCCCTTACTTTTGGCGGAGTTCGCCCGGCCCCAGTGGAACCAGGATCGCCGGCACGTTGTGCCAAGTTGAAGCGCTTGGCCGCCTAGCGTGCCGGCGAGCTATCCGCCGGGCGCCCCTCGGGATCGAGGCCGAGGACGGCTCGCCCACCATCCACCGGCAGGATTACGCCGTTGACGAAGCTCGCCTCGGGCGACAGCAGGTGAGCAACGATGGCGGCGACCTCCTCCGGTTGACCGGCGCGGCCGAGCGGGTGCAAGCTGCGGATTTGCTTCTCGACGTCTGTTCGCTCGTCGAGAAGACTCTCGAAGCGCTCAGTCGCGATGGTTCCCGGAGCTACTGCATTCGTGCGTATCCCGTGTGGCCCATAGTCGACAGCGAGCGCTCGGGTGAGGCCTTCGATAGCTGCCTTGGCCGTCGCATACGGTAATGCGCCCGGCACAGGCCGTTGCGCTTGGTGCGAGGAGACGTTGACGATCGCGCCCGGCCTGCCGCTGGCGAGAAAGTGGCGTACCGCGGTCGTGCATCCTGTCACCGCGAGCGCAAGATTCAGCATGATCAACTGCAACAGGTCGCTTGCCGGGACGTTGTGAACCGAGGCGTCGCGGAAGACCGCGGCATTGTTGACCCAACCGGCGAGCGGCCCAACCGCTTCGGCTGCGTCTGCCGCCTCGGCGGCGAGTTCCTCGTCACTCGCGTCTCCCGCGATAGCTGTGACGCCTGGATGCTGGTCCGTCCACCCGAGCGCATCGGCATCGATGTCGACGACGACTACATAGCCGTCCGCTGCGAGACGCTCCACTAACGCTCGGCCGATCCCCCGCCCGCCGCCGGTCACGACGTACGACCTCATCATTCTCCTGGCATTGTGATCACACGAGCGGGAGAGCAACCGCCAACGCGGATAACCTCCCGCCGATGGGAGCGGCACGACGAGCCCGCGACGCAGACGAGCGCCCCTCGCTCCAGATGATCATGCGGCGTTCGTGGGAACGGCCGACACAGAATGATTGGGCCGACGTCCTCGGAGCGATTCCGCTTTTCTCGCGATTGAGCGGGCGTCAGCTTCGCGGCATCGCGAAGCTCGCAAACGTCGTTGACTACTCGCCGGGCGAGGTCATGGTCCAGGCCGGCGAGCGAGGCGATTCGTTCTTTCTCATGCTCGAAGGTCGGGCTCGCGTGCTGGGCAGGTCGCGAGTTTTGCGGTCGGGCGATTTCTTCGGCGAGATGGCGCTGGTCGACGGGGGCCCGCGGTCGGCGACGATCACCGCGACGAGCGCCGTGCGGGTGATGAGGCTGCCCCGCCAAGCGTTTCTAAGGGCACTAAGGCACGACCCGCGGATCGGCCTCGCGATTATCGAGACTCTCGCGGGGCGCGTCCGACGGCTCGAGCGAGCCATTTCCGCGTAACGACGCGCAACGCCTATATCTAGCCGAGCGACTCGTTCGCATTGGCCGTCGGAGGCTGGTCGAAGACCGCGTGCGACCTCGAGGAACGCGGCCAGCGTCGGCGAGGAATCATCGGTGCGCCACACCACCTTGGTCTCGAGCCCGCTCGTCTCGCTGTGCGGACAAGAGCTGCGCGTCCGCCGCGCGCGCGACGATCGCGCGCGGCGCGAAAAGTCTCCTGCTTAGCCCCTCCGCCTTCGTCGCACCCCGGGTGGCGACGATGATCGAGCCGCCGGCGCTCGTCTACCCGGCCCGGGGCACGGCCGCGCTGCTCGGCGAGAGCGCGGCCGCGACCGGGCCCGCGCTCTCGCGCCTGATCGGCACCACCGGGCCGAGACCCTCGGCCTGCTCGACGAGCCGGCCGACGGGTGCGCTACCGGCGGACGCCGCTCGGGCAGGCGACACTCGGGGCGCCAGGCCTCGCGGGCGTCGTTGGGAGGGCAATGCGACCTTTCGCGCTGCGACGAATCCCTTGTGCCGGGCCCAGGAACGTAGCAACCGTTGAGTTGCTTCACCGGCAGCCGTTGCGTTGCCGGTGAAGCCGACTCAGAACCACACGACGAAGGGAGGAACAGATGAGGAAGACGGTCGCGGGCCTTTTCATCTCTCTCGACGGCGTGGTGGAGGCGCCGGAGAAGTGGCATTTCCTTACCTCGACGGACCAGCGGATGCGTAGGCGAAAGCCGCCCGAGGGCTCATGAAGCTCTCGACAACGTCGCTGGCCGCAGCCAGTGCCCGCCACCCGTGGCGGGTCGTCGCTACCTGGATCGCCGTCGCCGTCCTCGCGATGCTTGCGGTCGTAACGCTGCTCGGCGGGAGCCTCACGACCGAGGGCCAGCCGACGAACAACCCCGAGTCCGAGCGCGCCGAGGACGCGAAGCTGGCGGCCTTCCCGCCGGATCCCTCGACATCGGTCAGCGACATCGTCGTGATCCGCTCCGAGGAGTACACGGTCGATTCGCCCCAATTCAAGGCCTATGTGAGGGACTTCGTCGGTGACAACCAGATCTCCGCGCTTGCCAATGCCCGCACCTATCTCGACGGCCGCAGAGCGACACTCGTCTCGGAGGACCGGCACGCGACGATCGTCCCGCTCGCGCTCTTCGACGACGACGAGACCGAGGCGTTGGTCGAGAAGGTGGAGGCCGTCGGCGACGAGGGCGCCTTCGCCGTGTCGGTCACGGGGGAAGAGACGCTCGATCACGACTTCAACCTGCTCTCGGAGGAGGATCTCCAGGAAGGCGAGCTCCAGTTCGGCCTCCCGGCCGCGCTCATCATCCTGCTGCACGTCTTCGGCGCCGTCGTCGCCGGGCTCGTACCGCTGCTGATGGCGATGGTCGCGATCGTGGTCGCGCTCGGGCTGACCGCGCTGCTCGCGCAGCAGTTCGAGCTCTCGGTCTTCGTCATCAACATGCTCACGGGGATGGGCCTTGCGCTCGGGATCGACTACTCGCTCTTCGTCGTCTCCCGCTACCGCGAGGAGCGAGGGCAGGGGCGCGAGGAGCTGGGGGCGATCGAGGCGGCGGGCGCGACTGCGAGCCGGGCGGTGCTCTTCAGCGGCACGACGTTCGTGATCGCGATGCTCGGGATGCTGCTCGTCCCGAGCTCGATTATGCGCAGCCTCGCGGCCGGGGCGATCCTCGTCGGGATTACCTCGGTGCTCGCAGCACTCACGCTCTTGCCAGCGCTGCTCGGGCTTCTCGGCGATCGCGTCAACGCTCTCCGCATCCCGATCGTCGGGCGGAGGTCGCAAGAGGACTCCAATCCGGAAGGGCGCTTCTGGGGCGCGATCGTGCGCCGCGTCCTCCGCCGTCCCGGCCTCAGCCTCGCACTCTCGGCGGGCCTGCTCGTCGCGCTCGCGCTCCCTGTATTCAGGCTGGACGTCGGGACAGGCGGCGTCTCCACCCTTCCCGACCGCTTCGTCTCGAAGCAGGGCTTCCTCGCGCTCGAGCGCGACTTCCCGGGGACGACACCGGATCCGGCCGAGATCGTCGTGTCGAACGCGTCCGGGGACGGCGTCGCTACCGCCCTCGACGGGCTCCGCGCACGCCTCTCCGGCGATAGCCGCTTCGGAGACGGCGAGATCGATCGCTCCCCGAACGGAGAAGTCGCACTCCTCTCCGTGCCGGTCACGGGCGACCCGGCGTCGACGAGCGCGATCGACGCAGTGAGCCGGCTCCGGAGCGAGATCGTCCCGGACGCGTTCGCCGGGACCGACGCGGAGGCGCTGGTCGGGGGAACGACCTCGGAGAACATCGACTACTTCGACTCCGTGATCGACCCCGCCCCCTGGGTGATCGCGTTTGTTCTCCTGCTCACGTTCGTCCTCCTGACCGTCGTCTTCCGCTCGGTCGTCGTCGCCGCGACCGCCGTCGGTCTCAATCTGCTCTCGGTCGGCGCCGCCTACGGCCTGCTCGTGCTCGTCTTCCAAGAGGGCGTTGGTGCCGACCTGCTCGGCTTCCAGCAGACGGACACGATCGAGGCCTGGGTGCCGCTCTTCCTCTTCTCGGTGCTCTTCGGGCTCTCGATGGACTACCAGGTGTTCCTGCTCAGCCGAATCCGGGAGCGCTTCGACCAATCCGGGGACACGACGGATGCGGTGACGTTCGGCGTCGGCTCGACGGCGCGGATCATCACCGGCGCGGCGCTGATCATCGTCGCCGTCTTCGCCGGCTTCGCGCGTGGTGACCTGATCATGTTCCAGCAGATGGGCTTCGGAGTCGCGGTCGCCCTGCTCGTCGACGCCACCATCATCCGCTCCGTCCTGCTCCCGAGCGTGATGAAGCTCCTGGGCGAGTGGAACTGGTACCTGCCGCGCTGGCTCGAGTGGCTCCCACGGCTCGAGGCCGAGGGTGCGAGCCCACCCAGCGGCGAACCTGCAGTTACTTCGGAGGCCAGATAAATGGTTGTTGAGTACATCCGCTACAGCATCGACGACGGCCGCGCGGAAGCGTTCGAGCAGGCCTATCGGCGTGCGGCCGAGGCGCTTCAGGCGTCCGAGCACTGCGAGCGCTACGAAGTCTCGCGCTGCAGCGAGGATCCGACCCAGCACGTCGTTCGGATCGAGTGGGATTCCGAGGAGGGACACCTCTCCGGCTTTCGACAGAGCCCCGAATTCCGCAGCTTCTTCGAGGCGGTCGGGCCGTTCGTGCACGACATCGACGAGATGCGTCACTACCAGGTGACGCTCGCGAGCACAGCCTGACCGCGATCGTGAGCGCCGACCACGTGCAGCTCGAGTTCGAAAGCCGCGTCGACGCGACGCTGCAGACGACCTGCGAGCTGGCACGGGCGCTGATCGGCGCGCATCAGGCGGCGATGAGCCTGATCGTCAACGGCGATTGGACCCATGCTCGCAAGTACTTCTCGCTCTCCGACAAGTACGCCGCCTTCCGCGACTTCACGATGCCGGCGCGCGGCGTCGGAGTGCACGCGCTCGTCGTCGCCGAAAACACCGCACTGCGCTTGACCCAGGCCGAGCTCGAGCGGGACCCGGCTTGGCGCGGCTACGGCGAGGCCGCCGACACCCACCAGCCGCTGCGTGGCCTGCTGGCGGTCCCGCTCGTCGGTGAGGACGGCCTCAACTACGGCCTCCTGCAGCTATCGGACAAGGCCGACGGCGGGGACTTCGACGAGAACGACGAACGCCACCTTCAGCGGCTTGCCGTGCTGGCCGCGCTCGCGCTCGATGCCTTCGTCAAGGTGAAGAAGCTCCGTCGCGGCGACGAGGTCCCGTTTGTCGAACGCGAGAGCTTGGCCTCTTTCGTGCACATCGAGTCCGCCTAGGAACAGACACGGTGATTCGAGTCGGAGTGCTGAGTCCGCACACGGCGATTGGGCCGGTGGAGGAGTTTCCAGAAATGGCGCCCGGGCGGGTCGTGACCTGTGTAGCGCGCGTTTCGAGCGACGCAGCGGCCGTCGGC
>JBKPHM010000063.1:0-6538 GCA_046729855.1 Actinomycetota bacterium
TAGCGGCGGGTGGATTCGAACCACCGACCTGCGGGTTATGAGTCCGCCGCTCTAACCGCTGAGCTACGCCGCCGGGCCCGCGCATAGTAGCGACTGTCCGGCTGCGGTCGTACCCTCGTTCGGGTGGAGCGGGAGTCGTGCCAACGCTGTGGGACGCCGATGGAGTGGCGCCATGGCACCTGGCAGTGCCCAAGATGTCGATTCAAGTTGGGCTGTTGCGAGGGGGAGCCGCAGAGCTGCGCTACGCCGCCACGATCAGGACCGGCGTCCCGACACTGACCTGGTTGAACAGCGCCTCGGCGTCGGGCACGTGCATGCGAATGCAGCCGTGCGAGGCCGAGTAGCCGATCGAGGCGGCATCGGGGGTCCCGTGGATGCCGACGAGCGGGGCGGTCGTCCCCATCCAACGCGTGCCGAGCGGATTGCCCGGGCCGGGCGGAATCGGCTTTGCGCCCTGAGCCCAGTCGGAGTCCGGCGGCGGGATCCACCAGGGATCGCGCTGCATCGTCGCAATGCTGTAGTTGCCGAGCGGAGTCGGATACTGGGCTGTTCCGGTGGCGATCCCGTACGAGCTCACCGCCCGCGGGCCGTCGAAGAGCGTCAGCCGCTTCGACTCGCGGAAGATGATGATCACCGGCCCGAAGTTGTCGGGCGTGACTTCCGCCGGAACGGGCTTGGTCAGGAGGTGGAGCGGCGTCCGCTTGTTCGTCCGCAGCATGTAGGCGAGCGCATTGGCCATCTCGGCGCGCCGGACGGCCAGGCCTGGCTTCGCCGGGCTGAACGACGGGCGCCCGTTTGCGACACCGACGACCGTCGCGTTCACCGGCTCGCGCGAGAAGATCCGGTCGAGTCGCCGGACATAGCGGCGGATGCGGGCCTTCGTCGGTGTTACTACTAGGTTCACGCGCGCGCGAGGCGCTGCCCGCAGCGTGCGGGCGACCGCAGCGTCGACCGCTGCATTCGCGCCCAGATAACGAGGGCTGATCCGCCAGCGCTTCTGTCCGTAGGCGAGCCGGAGCGGGCGACCGAAGGCCTTCTCGATCCGCGTTCGCGCGGGCTCGGAGGTCAGGCCGCCGACCTTCACGCCGGCGACGGTGACGCCGGGCGCGATCACGACCGGCTTCCGCGCAGCGTCAGGTGCCGCGACCCCCATGGAGACGAGGAGCACGAACGTGGCCGCCACCAGCCGTTTCACGCACCGAAAGATACGGCAATCGGTGCAAAACGTTCACTTTTCGGCGTCAGACGCTGGAGTCCTCCGCCCAGTCGCGGGTCAGATAGAGCCAGAAAGCGAGCCCGGCGTGCGGCCCATAGCGCTTGAACCGGCGCTCGATCCGACGGTCGCTGGCCTTGCGCCCGCCGTTCAGGCGTGCGTACTTGGGCCGCGTCCACGAATCGAGGATGAGTCGAGAGTGGCGCCCGAGCAGCATCATCACGTGCGCCGCCGCATAAGGGCCGACCCCCGGGAGGGCGAGCAGGCGCGCGGCGACTTCCTCGTCCGGGAGCTGGTCAGGAGCGGCGGTCCGGAGCTCCTCGAGGTCGAGTGAGCCCGCAGCGACGTCGGTGGCGAGTGCCTTCAGGTATGCCCCCCGATAGCCGGCCCGGACGACGTCGCGGTAGAAGGCCTCCTTCGCGGAACCCATGGCAGCGGGCGTCGGAAACGCGCGGCCAAACCCGCCCGCCGACTCCTCGCCGAGTTGCGCGACCAGTGCGCCGACCATGCGCTCCGTTGCCGACCATGTGGTGTTCGTCGTGCAGATCGTCTTGACGACGTCTTCGAAGACGGTTGGGCTGCGGAACATGCGTCCGGCTCCGCCGACGATCCATGACAGCTCGGTGTCCGCCGCGGCGGCTGCGTAGAGCGGCGAGAGATCCTCGTCGAGGTTGAGCATCCGGGCGGCGACCTGCCTCAGCCGCTGCTTGACCCGATCGCTCGGCGCCGGGCCGAGCACGTCGATCCGGGCGATCCCGCGTCGTGCCTCGCGGACCCGAATCGTTCGGGGCTTGGCGCGGGGAAGCGGCACGGTCACCGTCAGCACGCGCGCGTCCTCGTCCAGCTCGGACGGGGGAAGCGCCGCGACGCCGTGAGAGACGAGCGTCCGCCAGAGGTCGACGGGCTCGCCGGCCGGCCCGCGGAGCCGCATCTGGATCGAGCCCGGCATATCTGCCCCGAGCGTAGCCCCTTGGGCCTAGCCCGGCGCCTAGCATCGCGCCGTGGCGGTGCTGGGGGTAGATGTCGGCGGCACGTTTACCGACGCCGTTCTGATCGACGGCGCCGAGCTGCGGACGGCCAAGGTCGCGACCGCGGCCCGGCAGGAGGAGTCGGTCCTCGCGGCGGCGCGCGAGGTCGGTGCGACGCGCGTCGACCGCTTCACGCACGGGACGACCGTCGCGACGAACGCGCTGCTGGAACGCAAAGGCGCGCGCACCGCGTTCGTCACCACCGCGGGCTTTGAGCACATGCTCCAGCTGCGGCGCCAGAACCGAGCCGAACTCTACCGCCTCTGTGCGGCTCATCCAGACCCGGTTGTGCCGCTCGAGCGCTGCTTCGGCGTCCAGGAGCGCATGGGCCCAGAGGGCGAGATCGAGCCGCTCGACCTCGAGTCGATCCCCGAGCTCGACGCGGAGGCGATCGCCGTCTGCCTCCTGTTCTCGTTTCGGGACGCGAGCCACGAGCGCGCTGTCGCGGACGAGCTGCGTCGCAGGTTTCCGGCCGCGCACGTCGTCGGCTCGCACGAGGTCGCGCCCGAGTTCAGGGAGTACGAGCGCGCCTCGACGACCGCGGCGGACGCATATCTCGGACCAACGCTTGCCGGATATCTCCGCGCGCTGTGCGATCGCTGCTCGGCAGCGGGGCTGCCCGAACCGCTCATTCTCCGTTCCTCGGGCGGGGTCGCGACGCTCGACGAGGCCGCGGCGCACGCCTCCTGGGCACTGCTCTCCGGGCCGGCGGGCGGCGTCGTCGGTGCGGCGCGGATCGCCGAGCAGGCCGGCTTCGCGAACGCGATCGCCTTCGACATGGGCGGCACGTCGACCGATGTCTGCCTGATCGCGGCTGGAGCGGCGGAGCGATCGGTGGAGCGAACGATCGCCGGTCTCCCGATCAGGCTGCCCAGCGTCGACGTCCATACGGTGGGCGCCGGTGGCGGATCGATCGCGTGGACCGACGCCGGCGGCGCGCTGCGGGTCGGGCCCGAGAGTGCCGGGGCGGAACCCGGGCCCGCGTGCTACGGGCGCGGTGGGACCCGGCCGACCGTGACCGATGCGAATCTCATGCTCGGGCGGCTGCCCGGGCAGCTTGCGGACGGGCTCGAGCTCGACGTCGAGGCGGCCGAGCGGGCGCTAGGCGAACTGGGGCCGGCCGATGTGATCGACGTGGTCAACGCGGAGATGCTGCGCGCGCTTCGCGTTGTTTCCGTCGAGCGGGGCCGCGACCCGAGCGAGCTCGCGCTCGTCGCGTTCGGCGGAGCGGGGCCGCTGCACGCTTGCGCGCTCGCCGAGGCGCTCGGGACCGAGACGGTGCTCGTCCCCGAGTGCGCCGGAGTCCTCTCCGCGCTCGGGCTCGCTGTCAGCGACGAGCGGCGCGACCACGTCCGGAGCGAGGTGCGGCTGCTTGGCGACGTCCGGGACCTTCCCACCGAGGGCGAAGCGGATCTCCGCTACGCCGGGCAGGCGTTCGAGCTCACCGTCCCGCTCGGGCCGGATCTCACTGAGCGCTTCCACCGAGCGCACGAGGAGCGTTACGGCTACGCCGATCGAGCGCGAGAGCTTGAGCTGGTCGCGGTCCGGACAGCCGAGGTCCGCCCCGGGCCGAGCCTGGAGCTTCCAGCAGGGGCCGGGAAGGAAGTGCACGGCCCCGCCCTGGTCGAGCTGGACGGGGCCACCTGCTGGGTTGCCCCCGGGTGGGAGGGGGTTAGGGATGGTGGCAGCTGGAGGCTCACGAAAGCGTGAACATTCAGCTTCAAGTTCTCGGCCACGCGCTCCGCACGGTCGCGGAGGAGATGGGCGCCGCGCTGATCCGCTCCGCCTTCTCGGCCAACATCAAGGAGCGACGCGACTGCTCGACCGCGCTCTTCGACGACCGCGGCCGCATGGTCGCGCAGGCGGAACACATCCCCGTCCACCTTGGCGCGATGCCCGACGCCGTCGCCGCGGTGATGGAGCAGCGCCCGTCGCGAACCGACGTCTTCGTTCTCAACGACCCATCCGCCGGCGGGACTCACCTCCCCGACATCACGCTCGTGTCACGCACGGAAGTCGGGTTCGCCGTCAGCCGCGCGCACCATGCCGATGTCGGCGGGAGGGAGCCCGGCTCGATGCCGGCCCACTCCCGAACGCTGGCGGAGGAGGGCGTCGTCATCCCGCCCACGCGGCTCGACGAGCAGACGCTTGAGGCGCTCGTCGCGCAGATGCGAAACCCGGACGAGCGACGCGGCGATTTTCGCGCCCAGCTCGCAGCCCACCGCCTCGCCGGCGAGCGGGTCACCGAACTCTGCGCCCGCCGCTCAGTCGATCTCATCCGCGCGGCGATGGACGAGCTGCTCGCCTACTCCGAGCGCGTCGTACGAGCCGGCATCGAACGGCTGCCGGACGGCCGCTTCGAAGCGACCGATGTACTGGAGGCGCTCGAGGGCGAGCTCGCGCTCCGCGTCGCGGTCACGGTCGACGGCGACGAGCTGGAGGTCGACTTCGCCGGGACCGCCGCGCAGCACCCCGGGAACCTCAACTGCCCGCTGTCGGTCACACGGTCGGCGACGTACTTCGTCGTCCGCTGCCTGACCGATCCCGACGTACCCGCTTCGGCAGGCACCTTCGCGCCGGTGCGGATCGTTGCGCCGCCGGGCTCGCTCGTGAACGCCGAGCCTGGCGCGGCGGTTGCCGGCGGCAACGTCGAGACCTCCTGCCGGATCGTGGACGTGCTGTTCCGCGCGCTCGCCGAGGCCGTTCCTGTGCCGGCCCAGGGTCAGGGGACGATGAACAACCTCACGTTCGGCAACGACCGCTTCACGTACTACGAGACGCTCGGCGGCGGCCAGGGCGCCTGTCCCGACGGAGACGGCCCGTCCGGCGTTCACGTGACGATGTCGAACACGCTCACGACGCCGGTCGAGGCGCTCGAGCTCGCGTACCCGCTCCGGGTCCGGCGGCACGAGCTTCGGCTCGGCTCGGGCGGCCCGGGTCGCCATCGCGGCGGCGACGGCGTCGTGCGTGAGCTCGAGGTGCTCGAGGCCTGCCGCGCCTCGATCCTCAGCGACCGCCGGACCCACCGCCCGGCCGGCGCGCACGGCGGCGGACCGGGTGCGCCCGGACGCAACCTGCTCAACGGGAGCGACCTGCCGGCGAAGGCGACCGTCGAGCTCGCGCCCGGGGACGTGCTTCGGATCGAGACGCCGGGAGGCGGCGGGTTCGGGAGCTAGGCTCAAGCCATGGCCGTGGTCGAGGCGCACGATCTCCATCGCACCTACCGAACCTCCACCGGAACGCTGCGGCGGAAGTGGAAGAACGTCGAGGCGGTCCGTGGAGTCAGCTTCGCCATCGAGCAAGGTGAGCTCTTCGGCCTGCTCGGCCCGAACGGCGCCGGCAAGACGACGACGATCAAGATGCTGATCACGCTCCTGATCCCCACGAAAGGGACGGCGAGCGTGCTCGGCTACGACGTCGTCAAGGACGCGCGCGAGGTCCGCAGGCGGATCGGGTACGTGTTCGGCGGCGAGCGCGGCGTTTACGAACGGCTGTCCGGCTACGACAACCTGCGTTATTTCGCCGAGCTCTACGGCGTGCCCCCTCGGGAGATTCGCCCGCGCATCGACGCACTGCTCGAGCTCGTCGGCTTGAAGGGGAGGGAGCAGGAGCGGGCCGAGGGTTACTCCCGCGGGATGAAACAGCGGCTGCACATCGCGCGCGGCCTCCTCCACGACCCGCCGGTCGTCTTCCTCGACGAGCCGACAATCGGGCTCGACCCCGTTGGCGCGAGGGAGCTCCGCTCGACCATCGCCTCGCTCGCCGAGGCGGGCAAGACGATTCTCCTCACGACCCACTACATGTTCGAGGCCGACGCGCTCTGCGACCGCATCGCCGTCATCAACCGAGGCGAGATCGTCGCGCAGGGCACGCCAGCCGATCTCAAGCGCGACGTTGCGCAGGGGACAGTGGTCGAAGTCGAGGTGTTCGGTATCCCCGAAGGGACGGTCGAGCGCGTGCGCAGTCTCTCGGGCGTCCAGTCGGTGTCGGTCGAGGAGCGCGAGCAAGCCCAGCTGCTGCTCGTGCAGACGCGTGCCGGCGTCGAGCTCACGCAGGCGATCCTCGGCCAGCTCGATGGGGCAAACGTCGGTCGGATCTCCCGCCGGGAACCTTCGCTCGAAGACGCCTACGTCACGCTGGTCGCCGAAGAGTGAGGACGCTCCGCCTGATCTGGGTTGGCTGGAAGTTCCACGTGAAGAGCCTGACGCTGTCGGGGTTCTTCATCGTCACCTCCGTTATCCAGCCAATCATCTTTGCCTCGCTCGCCTACCTCCTGTTCCGCATCGGAGCCCGCGAA
>JBKPHM010000064.1:0-65447 GCA_046729855.1 Actinomycetota bacterium
CCGAGAGCGCGGCGAACGCGGCATCGAGACGAGCCGCCGTATACTGAACCATACGGTTCAGTATACCCTGCACGAATTGGCGGATGCAAGTGCGTTCGTCCCCGAGAACAAGATCGTCCCGCATTCGTCCCGCGAACGACCGGAGACGTCAAGAAACGACAGGAACGGCTGGAGCATCGCCATCCGCAGGGTCAGGGCCCGCATTGGTGCATCGCCGCAGGTAGCGAGACTGGGCTCGAGAACACTCTCAAGGAGGAGTCGTTGTTCGTGGTGATTCCTACTGGCGAGGTCGGCGGCAACTGACGAATCTCATCCGCCAGCCTCCGCCGATGCAAGCCACGCCTCCACATCCTCCCAGCTATACCGGAGATGGCGGCCGACACGACGTGCGCGAGGACCCCTTCCCTCGTAGCGCCATGAGTACAAGGTCTTCACTGGCACCTGAAGATAGGCCGCGCTTCGATCGGCGTCGCCAACGGTCGCATCCGCGAGATCGACCTGCCCGCCTCGTCCCCTACACGACCCTGCATCGTGTCGACGACCGTACCCCTTCGAGGTGACACGCCATCCACTCGACGCCTCACCATTGGGAAGTTGTCACGGAAATCGACAGCTCGACTTGTCACTGAAACTAACAACTCGAGAAGCGCGAACAGCGCCGCGACGAGAGGTGGTGAGAACCGTTCTCAAACCGCCGCGGGGCCACCGCGGGACACATTTGGCCGGGGCGTGAAGCCGTCGGCCAGAAACCGCCTTCTACCTGCGCTTTGCAGCTCCGGGGGTGGGACTCGAACCCACAACCTACGGATTAACAGTCCGCCGCTCTGCCAATTGAGCTACCCCGGAATGGGCCTACCGAGCGTAGCAGCCTCCTCGACCCGGACCCGCTTGATCTTCAAAGGAGTTTCCTCGGGGACCAACGCCTTGGGTGAAGGCCGACCCTCGAACTGAGTGAGCTTGACCCGACGTCGATACTTGGCAACGTGAACGTACCCGACCATCCCGACCGGCGCCACATCACCGACCCCGTCCCGACCGAGGCACCGCTCAAGCAAGGGGACGCGGCCGGGTTCCCCTGGCTGGTGCTGAGCGGGCTCGTCGGGGCGGTATGCCTGCTCGGCGGGGTGCTCCTCCTCGGTCGCCCGAGCTCGACTGCGCCGGCGTCGAAGGTCTTCACCGCATCGTCTTCGATACCCACCACGGTCACGATGGTGGAGTACCCGCACGTGAGCCGCGCGGACGCGCAGGACATGACCGCGCAGGTGCTGGAGATCGCGGAGACGCGATCGCCGGAGGAGCTCCAGTTCACCGTCGAGGCGATCCAGCGCAACTTCGGGTGCGTGATCGCGGACTCCGTCGGCCCGTACACCCCCGAGCCCGGCACGGAGCAGCGTGAGGGGTACCTCCGCGAGATGGTGTCGGAACGCGCCCGACGCGAGGGACTGATCCCCGGCTACGCGGAGCTCGGCGACCGGCACCTGTGGGTGGCCTGGAGGTGCGCGAGATGAAGCCGCGTCCTGTCGGGTAGGCTCGAACGCGCAGCATGGGTATCGATCAGGGCGACCGAACGAGGAAGGAGCTGGGCATGAAGTTCATTCTTGGGCTGCTCATCGGATTCATCATCGGGTACAAGTTGTCGGAGCGTGAGCTCGCGACGCCGAACGCGCCGGGCCGCCGGTTCGTCGACACGGTCACCCGCGTCGGCACGACCGCGGTGGACCGCGCTCGCACAACGATCCAGGCACGTATGGGCGCCGACGGCCACGCCGACTGGAGCTGAGAGCCGGACTACTCGAGATAGTCGCGTAGCTTCTGGCTGCGCGAGGGATGCCGGAGCTTGGAGAGCGTCTTGGACTCGATCTGCCGGATCCGCTCGCGCGTGACGCCGAACTCGCGGCCGACCTCCTCGAGCGTCCGCGGGTGACCGTCGAGCAACCCGAACCGGAGCTGGATCACCTTCTTCTCGCGCTCGGACAGGGTGTGCAGCACGGCCTCGAGCTGCTCCTGCAGCAGGATGAACGACGCCGCGTCGACCGGGACCACCGCGTCGGAGTCCTCGATGAAGTCGCCGAGGTGCGAGTCCTCCTCCTCGCCGATCGGGGTCTCGAGGGAGACCGGCTCCTGCGAGACCTTCAGGATCTCCCGGACCTTGTCGGCCGCGATCCCCATCTGCTTGCCGATCTCCTCCGGTGAGGGCTCGCGGCCCAGGTCCTGCAGCAGCTGACGCTGGATCCGCACCAGCTTGTTGATCGTCTCGACCATGTGCACCGGGATCCGGATCGTGCGCGCCTGGTCGGCGATCGCGCGCGTGATCGCCTGGCGGATCCACCACGTGGCGTAGGTGGAGAACTTGAAGCCCTTGGAGTGGTCGAACTTCTCCACCGCGCGGATCAGCCCGAGGTTGCCCTCCTGGATCAGGTCTAAGAACAGCATCCCCCGGCCGACGTAGCGCTTGGCGATCGAGACGACCAGGCGCAGGTTCGCCTCGATCAGCTTCTTCTTGGCGAGCTGACCGTCGCGCTCGACGCGGCGCAGGAAGTCCAGCAGCTCGTCCTGGGTCTTGGGCTTGTACGTCTTTGAGATCCGGTCGCGGCCGATGCCCTCGACCTTGCCGAACTTCTCGAGCTGGTGGTCTCTGATCGCCACGACGTGCTCCGCGACGTGCCGCAGCTGCTTGTTGTCGACCTTCTCGTCGGTCTCGAGGCCGATCATCAGCTCGGTGGAGAACTCGCCCGCCTCGATCCGGCGGGCAAGATCGACCTCCTGCGCGGCGGTGAGCAGCGGGACCTTGCCGATCTCCTTCAGGTACATCCGGACCGGGTCGTTGGTCGGCGCCTTCAGCAGGTCGACGTCGACGCCGCGCGGGACCACGGCATCGGCCAGGTCCTCGCTCGGGACCTCGATGACCTCGATCCCCTCGCCCCGCAGGTGCTCCTCGACCTGGGTGAGGAACTCCTCGATCTGTTCGGGCGTGAAGTCGTCGACCGGGACGGCTTCCAGCAGATCGTCGGAGGTCACGAAGCCGCGCTCGCGGCCCCGTGCAGTGATCGTCTCCTTCGCTTCTTCCAAGCCCAAGTCTCGGGCGACTTCGGTCAAGGGCTCTCCTCGCGCACGGGCGGAAACGCTCAAAGTGTACGAAACGACAACCTCGGCGCCATCGTTAGGCCGACAGGATCAGGCGGGCACCTCGTGGTGCAGCTTGAGCCGTCGGAGCTCGCCCTCGGTCATGATCAGCCGCTCGAACAGGGCGTCGTACTCGTCCTGGTGGGTAGTTGGGTTGAGCTTTTGGAGGCGCTCGCGCAGCGCTGCGCTGCGACGCTTCAGCACGAACTCTTGCAGACGTGCCCAGACCTCGTTGGCGTACTCGAGTGTGAGGTCACCATCGAGCGGCTCGAGCGCCAGCGCCGGCGCAAGCCGCGCCGCCTTGTCCTCGGGGTCGGATACGACGATCGAGCGGACGTCGCCGCCCGCGTCGCGGAGCAGCGCGAACACCTTCTTGTGCTGCGGCGACGCGAAATGCTCCTCGGCGAGCCGGGGGGCGATCGCCTCGACGATCACCGCGTCGCGGGCCAGCAGCCGGAGCATCTCGCGCTCAACCCGTTCGCGCGCGGAGACCTTCTTGACGACCTGCTGGACCTCCGCGGGGCGGCCGCCCATCCGCCGCTCCAGCGCCAGCAGCACCGACGCGTCGGACACGCCGGCCAGGTCGGCGAGCACGTGGGCGTACTCCCGCTGGCGGACGGGGTCGGACAGGCCGGTGAGGATCGGGAGCGCGTCGGAGACGGCCCGGCTCTGACCCTCGATGGTGGACAGGTCGGCGCGGCCGACGGTTCGGCGGAGCATGTAGCCGATCAGCGGCTCGGCGCTGCCGGCCAGCTCCCGGAACGCGTCTCCCCCCCGCTTGCGGACGAAGTCCGCAGGGTCGAGCCCCTCGGGCAAGATCAGCACGACCGGCTGAAGCGGGTACGCCTCGAGGAACCGGTACGCACGTTCAGCCGCGCGGGCGCCCGCCTCATCGGAGTCGAACGCCAGCACCATCCGCTGCGCGAACCGCGAGGCCAGGCGGAAGTGACCCTCCCCGAGCGCGGTCCCACACGTCGCAACCGTGGTCTCGATGCCGGCCTGCGCCAGCGCGATCACGTCGGTGTAGCCCTCGACTACGACGACCTCGCCGCTCCTCGAGACCGCCGGCTTGGCTCGCTGCAGGTTGTACAGCACCTCGGCCTTGCGGTACACGGCCGTCTCGGGGGAGTTCAGGTACTTGGGCCCGTCCTCGCGGTCGCCAGGGAGCATGCGCGCGCCTATCCCGACGGCTCGCCCGGAGAGGTCGCGCACGGCGAACGTCACCCGACCGCGGAACCGGTCGCGGACCGTGCCGTCGTTGTCGCGCAGTGCGAGCCCGGCCTCGACCAGCAGCTCTGGCGAGAGCCGGCGCGCGAGCCGGCGGAGGAGGAAGTCCGGGTACCGGGGCGCGTAGCCGATCTCGAACGTGACGATCGTATCCCGGTCGATCCCGCGTTCGGCGAGGTAACGACGGGCGTCCTCCCCCTCGCGGCCGTCGAGCAGGAGCCGGTGGTACAGCCCGAACGCGTCCTCGTTCGCGCCGTGGAGCGCCTGGCGCCGGGACGCGGCTCGACGGTCGGCGGCGGTGTCGCCCTCGTACCGGAGCGTGATGCCAGCGTCCTTCGCGAGCCGTTCGACAGCCTCGGCAAACTCCAGGTGCTCGATGTCGCGCAGGAACCTGATCGCGTCGCCGCCGGCGCCGCATCCGAAGCAGTGGTACACCCCTTTGGACGGCGAGACGGAAAAGGAGCCCGTCTTCTCGGTGTGGAATGGGCAGAGCCCCACGAACGAGTCGTGTCCCGCCTTGCGGAGCGTGAGATAGCCGGACACGAGCTTGACGATGTCCGTTCGCTCTCGAACGGCCTCGACGTCCTCCTGCCTGATCCTTCCCAACGGTCCTCCCGGTCGTAGCTAGAGGAGCCAGCCCTGGGGAAGGAAGAGCTGCTCGTACACGCGGAGCGCGTATCGATCGGTCATGCCGGCGATGTAGTCGGCCACGCGGGTCGGCACGTCGCCAGGCGCACGATGGTACTCCTCCGGGATCCTCTCCGGATGCTCCAGGTAGTACCCGAACAGCGAGCGCACGAGCGCGATCGCCTTGTCCTGCTCCGCCCGTGCCTGGTCGCGCAGGTACACGCGTTCGAACATGAAGTCGCGGAGCTCGTCGAGCGCGCGGAAGACCCGGTCCGATAGGCGGATCTCGGGCGAGCGGTCTGACTCGAGGACCAGGTCGGCGACGAGCGTGTCGATCCGGGTGGTGTGATCGTCGCCGAGCACCTCGAGCGGCCCGCGTGGGAGCTCGTCCAGGCTCAGCACGTCGGCGCGGACGGCGTCGTCCACGTCGTGGTTCACGTACGCGATCCGGTCCGCGAACCTCACGATCTGCGCCTCGAGGGTTGAGGGCGTCGGGGCCGACCACGGATGGTTCACGATGCCGTCGCGCACCTCCCACGTGAGGTTGAGTCCCTGCCCGTCGTTCTCGAGGAAGTCGACGACCCGCAGGCTCTGCTCGTTGTGGCGGAACGGCCGTCCGAGGAACGGCGTGAGCGCCTGTTCCCCGAGGTGCCCGAACGGCGTGTGGCCCAGGTCGTGGCCCAGCGCCACCGACTCCGTCAGGTCCTCGTTCAGCCGAAGCGCCCGCGCGACGGTGCGGGCGATCTGCGAGACCTCGAGCGTGTGGGTGAGCCGGACGCGGTAATGGTCACCCTCGGGCGTAAGGAACACCTGCGTCTTGTGCTTCAGCCGGCGGAACGCCTTCGAGTGGACGATTCGGTCCCGGTCGCGCTGGAAGCAGGTCCGCAGGTCATCCGCGTCCTCAGGCCGCTCGCGTCCCTTGCTGGCCGCCGACAGCGTGGCGTGCGGCGACAGCGTGTCGCGTTCGATTTGCTCGGTGATCTCCCGAGGTGTGGGGGCCGCCACACGGCCCATGGTAGCGCGAAGGTGCGACACGACCGGCGGCCGTACAGGGCGTGGGCGCCGCGCTCCTGCGCGATCAACTCGATCTGCTTGAGGAGCGCCGTCGCGATGCCTCTCCCGCGATAGGGGCGGCTGACGAACAGCAGCGCGAGTTGCTGAACGTCACCGGCGACCACCGTTCCCAGCATCGCCGTGCCCGCCAACCGGTCGGCGACGAACGCACCAAGGAGCACGCCGCCGGCATCGAGATCCGGCTGCCACTCTGCGATGAGGCTCGGGATGCTGTGGAAGTCGCCCTCGGCGAAGAAGTTTGGGGACCGCGTCGACGATCGCGTCGGACGTGAGCTCGGACCGGAGCTTCACCAGAAATGTCCTCCTCAGCACGCGGAGGCTACCGATGGAACAACCTGTAATACAGGTACGCGAATGTCTCGCGGAGATAGCCTTCGAACCGGGTCTCCTCCGTCGTAGCGGCGGACGTCCACGTCGCCGACGCGTGACCATCGATCCCGACGTCGGAGGCCATCCGCTCGATCCGCAGGTTGTGCCACGGGTCGGAAACGAGGAACGCAGACGTCATCCCGCGTTCCTGGAGGTACGAGGCGGCCGCCTCGAGGCTCTGGAGCGTCGTGTTTCCGACGGGAACTGCGGCGACCGCGTCGGGCGGCAGACCCTTGACCTCGACGAGGTAGTCGCGACCAGCCTCGGCCTCGGTCGTTCGGTCGCCGGGGCGCCCGCCGCCGAGCACGACGACGAGCGGGGCGCGCTGCTGTTCGTACAGCCGCCTGGCGTGTCGGAGGCGACCCGCGAATACGGGCGACGGCTCTCCCCCGTACTGCGCGGCGCCGAGAACGAGGATCGCGTCGAGGCGGTCGATCCGGCTGGCGTCGTCGTCGTGTGCCGCCCGCCACACCGCGAACGCGGTGACGCCGACGATCGCCACCGGGACCAGCACGACGAGCGCCAGCACGACGAGGATCGGGTGACGGCGGACCACGGCCACCGGGCGAATCTACCAATGCGGTCGAGTCCGCTCAGACGACGCGGATCAAAGACCGCATCGGTGACGTTCCAGACGGCCGCGGTCGACAGGGCGCCATCACGCGGCGACGGCGCCCACCTCCCGCAGCACGTCAACGAACTCGCCCCGGTCCAGGCCCGCGCCTAGGACCGCGGTGTCTGCGCAGCCGCCGCCCGTTCCGGCGACGAACGCCCAGACATCGTCCCGCCCAAGCAGCGAACCCTCGCCGCCGGCGGTCATCGGCAGGGAGCCCTCATCGGGTAGCCCCTCGCCGAACTCGCCGGGGATCCCGACGAAGAAGTGCAGCTCTCGACGCCCGTCGCCCTCTAGGTCGATGCGGACGCCGATCCGGTCGTCGTACGGGTCCTCGATGCCGCCGGTGACCTCGAACCCGGCGGGCACGGTGAACGGGACGTCGCACCGGTCCGGATCGTCGTCTGCTGGCGGCGCGTCCCCGCACGCGGCGAGGATGAGTGCAACCGCGACGACCGACGTGACCCGAACGAACCGACGCCTCATGGCAGCGACTCCGCGATCGGCTCGAGCAGCGGCCCGCTGCCATCGGGGTGAGACTCCTGGCCGAGACCTGCGTAGACCCCGCCCAAGCTCCGGACACGGTCGCCCAGGATCCGGGCCGGATACCCGTATGCGGTCGCGAGGTTGGCGAACTCCCGAGCGCCCTTCTCGGTCCGGAACACCGACACGAGTGCGAACTCCCCGGCGTTCGCGATCTGCTCGCGGAACCCCTGGAACTGCGCCACCGGTGCCACGTAATAGCCCTGCAGATCGCCGAACGCCATCGAGTCGCTCGCGTCGACGGCCTCCTCCCGCGTCGGGTAGACGCCACCCAGGACGACGAGCAGCATCTCGCCGGCCCCCGTGTCGAGCGGCGGGATTGGCCCGATCCTCGGGTCTGGCGCATCGGGACGCGAGCCCCCGAGCTTGGCGCCCGCGACGAGCCCGAGCGAGCTCAGGGCGACGACGGCGAGCGAGACGACGATGAGCGCCTTCGCTTTCACGTAGACCTCCTTAGTAGTCGTAGGCGCATCTGAAAGGTGCATGGGGTCGCAGAAGGAGCGTGTTCCCGACATGAAGGCCCTAGGCACGCGTCCTTAGAATCGTGTGAGGCGACGGAAGGGAGACGGCGGCATGGAGAGCGAGGTTCTCGAAGCGTATGAGCGACTCGTGGCCAGCTTTCGCGAAGGGCGATGGGACGACAAGTTCGCGTGCTTCGCTGACGACGCGACGGTGGTCGATGGCGCGCGGTGGTTCGGTTCCTTGGACGAGTACCGCGCCGCGTGGAACCGATGGGCGGCAGCGCAAGAGACCTTGCCGGTTCCTCTGTCGGTCGAGACTCGCGTGATGAAACTCCAGATGCTCGACCACGCGGCCGTCCTCACACACTCCATCGAGAGCCGTGAGCGAACCGACGCGGGCGAAGAAACGGTTCACGAGGTAGAGACCATCGTGTTCGGTAAGCAGCCCGACGGTCGGTGGCTTGTCGTCCATCAGCACCTATCAACCCAACCTGATTGAGCCCCGCACATCAGTAGTCGGTCGCGTATTGAAAGTGCATGGGGTCGCAGAAGTCGAGACCCCAGCGCCAGCCGTGCGCCTTGAACTTCGGAGCGAAGTTCTTGTTCGTGGTGCTGTAGCACCGCCCCATCGGCTCGTACTTTGACGAGATGTCGATTGCGATCCCCCAGGCGTGCGTGCTCCACTTGGAGGTGCTGCCGCGCTGGAAACGGCACGCGTAGGTCGAGACCAGGTACTTGGTGTACTTACCGAGGTGGTCGTTCTGGATATGGCCGTAGACGTCGTTGTCGAGGTTGGTCGACCGACCACCCTGATCCCGAACGACCTCGGTCGGGTACCCACCGAGCTTCCGATGGAAGTGGATCAGTCGGTTCACGCCGGTGTCCGCCTCGTACCACCGCATCGAGATCGCGTACGCGTTCTCGTTGCACGGCTCGCCGAAGCGGTTGACGATCTGCGTGTAACCGGACGGCGTCGCCGGGTAGTTGATGTGCCGGTCGCGCCAGCCGGCGAACTTCGCCCAGTGCCAGCCCAGCACGAGGGGCGCGAGCAACGCGATCAGCATGACGACGGGCAGCGGACGCCATCGGCCGGGGCGGCCTGATGGATGCAACACGGGCACCACCTCCTGCGGGCATGGGGGAGGTGGGGAGACCGGTGAGCCTACGCGAACGCAAGCGGCGTCCGCATCACCAGGACGGGTGAAGTCCGCGAACGAAACGGGGGATTCGTGGGGCCGCGGCTACGCGATCCCGTTCAGCTTCCTACTTGGACGCCGATTCGGCGCTGCCGACCGCGGCCTGCCCCGCCGCGAGCCGCGCCGTCTCGACGCGGAACGGTGAGCAGCTGACGTAGTCGAGCCCAATCTCGTGGCAGAACATCACCGACGCGGGGTCGCCGCCGTGCTCGCCGCAGATCCCGAGGTGCAGGTCGGGGTTGGCGGCCTTGCCCTCCTCGACCGCGATGCGCATCAGGCGGCCGACGCCGGCGCGGTCGACCGTGACAAACGGGTTGGCTGGCACGAGCTTGCGCTCTTCGTACATCCCGACGAACTTGCCGATGTCGTCGCGGCTGAAGCCGAACCCCATTTGCGTGAGGTCATTGGTCCCGAACGAGAAGAAGTCGGCGACGTCGGCGATCTCGCCGGCGGTGACGGCGGCCCTCGGCACCTCAATCATCGTGCCCCACTCGATGTGGTCGAGGGTCACGCCCTCGCGCTCGAGTATCTCCCGAGCGACCGGCTCGAGCTCTTCGCGCATCTGCTGGAGCTCGGGCTTGGTCGCGACCAGCGGGATCATGATCTCGACCTTCGGGTCGTCGCCGGCCTTCTTGACCTCGACCGCGGCCTCGACGATCGCGCGGACCTGCATCGCGTACAGGCCGGGCTTGACGATTCCCAGCCGCACGCCACGCAGCCCAAGCATGGGGTTGGCCTCGTGCAGCTCGCGGACCTTCCGCAGGACCCGCTCCTTATCGGAAACGTCCTCGCCGCGCTCGTTGCCGAGGGCCACCTCGACCGCGAGGGACGTCAGGTCCGGCAGGAACTCGTGCAGCGGCGGGTCGAGCAGCCGGACCGTAACCGGGAGCCCGTCCATCGCCCGGAAGATCCCAACGAAGTCGCCCTTTTGGAGCGGCAGGAGCGCCTGGTAGGCCTGCTCCTCCTCCTCGCGCGTGTCCGCGAAGATCATCTGCTGCACGGCCGCGACCCGCTCCTGCCCGAGGAACATGTGCTCGGTCCGGCACAGGCCGATCCCCTGCGCGCCGCGGTCGCGGGCGTTCTGCGATTGCTCCGGCGTGTCGGCGTTGGCGCGCACTCGCAGGCGTCGCTTGCGATCCGCGTGCGCCATGATCCGTTCGAACGCCTTCCAGATCTTCTCCTCGCGCGCCGCTGCGTCACCCGCGCGGGCCTTCTCGAGGACCGAGTCCTCGAGTGGGAGCTCGCCGACGTACACGTTGCCCGTGAAACCGTCGATCGTGATGACGTCGCCCTCGCTCACGGCCGTACCGTTGGCGTTGAACGACCGCGAACCAAAGTCGATCTTGATCGCATCGGCGCCGCAGACCGCCGGGATCCCCTCGCCGCGCGCGACGACCGCGGCGTGCGAGTTCGTGCCGCCGGCGCTGGTCAGGATGCCCTGCGACGCGATCATCCCGTGGTAGTCGTCGGGCGTCGTCTCCCGACGGACGAGGATCACCTTGTCCCCACCCCGAGCCTGCGCCTCGGCGTCGTCGGCCGTGAACACGACCTTGCCGGTCGCCGCACCAGGCGAGGCGTTCAGGCCCCTCGCGATCGGGTCCGTGCCGTCTGCCTTGGCCCGCCGCTTGAACAGCTCCTCGAGACGGTTCGCGTCGACGCGGAGCAGTGCGGTGTCCTCGTCGATCAGGCCGTCCTCGAGCATGTCGTAGGCCATCACCCATTCGGCGAACGCCGTGCGCTTGCCGACGCGCGTCTGGAGGATCCACAGCCGACCTTGCTCGATCGTGAACTCGATGTCGCACATGTCGTGGTAGTGGCCCTCGAGCGTGTCCATCGTCTGCCGAAGGCCCTCGTACGACGCCGGGTCGAGCTGCTCGAGCTCCTTGAGCGGGAGGGTGTTGCGGATGCCGGCGACGACGTCCTCGCCCTGCGCGTTGGGCAGGTAGTCTCCGTACGGGCGCTGCTCTCCCGTCGACGGATCGCGCGTGAACGCGACCCCCGTGCCCGAGTCCATCCCCCGGTTGCCGAAGACCATCGCGACGACGTTCACGGCCGTGCCGAGGTCGTCGCTGATCTTGTTCTGGCGGCGGTAGTCACGCGCCCGCTTGCCGTTCCACGACTTGAAGACCGCCTCGATCGCGAGGCGAAGCTGCTCGCGCGGGTCCTTCGGGAAGCGTTGGCCCGTGTGCTGCTCGTAGATCTCGAGGAACTCGCCGTGGAGCGCCTTCAGGTCGTCCGCATCCAGGTCGGTGTCCTGCGAGCCGGAGCCCTTTCGCTCCTTCGCGCCGTCGAGCGCCTCCTCGAAGGCGTCTCCGGGAATGCCCATCACGATCTTGCCGAACATCTGGACGAACCGCCGGTACGCGTCCCACGCGAACCGCTGGTCGCCATCGGACTGCTTCGCGAGGCCCTGGACCGACTCGTCGTTCAGCCCGAGATTGAGGACGGTGTCCATCATCCCCGGCATCGAGAACTTGGCCCCTGAGCGCACGGAGACCAGCAGGGGATCGTCGGCGTCACCGAGCCGCTTGCCCATCGCGTCCTCGAGCGTCCGCAGGTGCTCCTCGACCTCGTCCATCAGGCCGGCCGGGTGGTCGCCCTCCGCGAGGTAGGTCAGGCACGCCTCCGTGGTGATCGTGAAGCCGGGTGGGACGGCGAGCCCCATGTTGGTCATCTCGGCGAGGTTGGCGCCCTTCCCGCCGAGGAGGTCCTTCATGTCCTTGTTGCCTTCGGAAAAGTCATAGACGTACTTGGTCATGCTTGCCTCCGGTCCGGTGGCCGTGCGGAGTTCCAAGTCTACGACCCGTGGACTGGCGAGCTACGGAACGCGGACGTCGTTGCGAACGGGAAAGGCGCGAGGGTGCTTAGTGGTTGCCGGCGAGCGACCTAACGCCCTAGGCCGTCGATCGAGTCGGTCGCGGCGTCAACCGCGCCGGTCGCGTCGGTCGTGAGGCCGTCGACGTCCTCGGTGACGCCACCGATCGTCGATCCTGCATCGACGGCGTCTCTCACGGGCGTCTCGGAGACCACATCGTCGACGGTGTCCGCGACCTCGGTCACGACGTCCCCGACCGCGTCAGTCGTGGCGTCCACGGTGTCCCCGAGTGTGCCGCCGGTCGACGGCGCACCGTCGTCCGCCGGCGCGGGGGGTGGCGTCGAGCGCCCGGGATCCCGATCGCGCGTGTCATCTCCCGCGAGCGTGGTCTCGCCACCGGAGGTTGCAATCGTCGACTCGACGAGGAGCGCGGGGCGCCGCGGCGTCGTATCGGCGACAAGCTCCGGCGCCGACCGGGCGCCCGACGTGCTCGCGAGCGCGACGGCCAGGACGCCGGCGGCGGCCTGCATCGCGACACCTGTCGCCGTCCGCGCCGCCGTCGCGACCCGGTCGCCCGATCGCGCCAGCCGGAGGGCGAACGGTGCCTGCGCGAGCCACGACGCCGGCCCGACGGCCCACCAGAGCCGGCCGATCGAGATCGCGAAGAAGGCGCGCACCATGTCTGGGTCGAAGTGCGTCCCGGCGCATCGGGCGAGCTCCCGCCGAGCGGCCGCCGGCGTGATCGGACGCTTGTACGAACGTGGGGCGGTCATGACCTCGAACGCGTCCGCAATGGTGACGATCCTCGCTCCGAGGCAGATCGACTCCCCGGCCAACGACGCGGGGTACCCCGTTCCGTTGAACCGCTCGTGGTGCTGCGCGATCGCGTCACCCCACGTACCGAGCCACGGCAGGAGCGGGGCGGCGATCCGCCGCCCCTCGAGCGGATGGCGCTTGAGCACCTCCCATTCGGCCGCGTCGGGCGTTCCATTCTTGTTGAGCGTTGCCGACGGCACCTCGAGCTTGCCGATGTCGTGCAGCAACGCCGCCCACCGAAGCCGGTCGCGTTCCGCGGCCGAGAGCCCGACCTCGAGGGCGAGCAGGTCGGAGAACGCCCGAACCCGCTCGGAATGTCCGCGGGTCTTCCGATCATGCGCGGACAGGGCCGCGACGAGCTCCAGGATCCCCTCCGCGGCTCGCGTCGGATCGTCGTCGAGACCCTTCTCACGGGCGACTCGGATCCGGGCCTCGAGCACTCGTGGACTGCCCGCCGCTCGCGCGATCCGGAAGCGCGACGGGACCCGGTCGGGGAACGCCAACGACAGCTTGAGGAGCGTTGCGAGCGGGAGCAGTCGGTTCGCGACGCGTTCGACGATCGCGACGGCGATGCACGCCGAGACGAGGAGGCCGCCGAGCCACGCGAAGAACGCCGGGCCGTCCGGCGAAGGAACGACCGCCGCGAGGCCCAGGCCGGTCAGGACGCCGGCGACGCCGGGCACGACGGCAGCCACTGTCCGGATGCACGCCGCCAGCACAGGGCGGCCCACCCACCGCGGTTCGACGTCGCCCTGCTCCGCCGCTGCCAAGGTCGCCTGTCCTTCCACCCTCCACAACGAGGAGGTCCGATAAGTATCGGTCGGACGGTGTCCCTAGCTCAGCCCTCCGATGGTCGTACGCTGCCGCGGCCAAGCGCGTCGGCCGTTCGGGGGACGCGCGGAATCGCTCATCGTCTCCGTCATGCTGCGGCGTCGAGCCGGGCGATCACCTGCGGATCCGATGCGAACAGCACGTCGACCCGGCCATCTTCCGACGGCCGGACCTCGGCGACCTCGTCGTCCGACGCGATCCAGTCCGTCATCGCCGCGGCGAACGCCGAGGCGTCCTCCATGGAGTCCCATACGGTGGAGATGACGACCGCCACCTGGGAGCCGTTCGACCAAGCTCGGTAGATGCCGCCATCCCAGCCCGCGGCTGCTTCGTCCGCACGATCTGCGTCCATCCGCAGGCCAAGCATCGTCGCGAGCCAACCCTCCCCGACCTCCTGGACGTCGAGGTCGCGCCACCCGTCGCCCAGTTCTCGGCCAAGGTTGCCGATGTCGACCGGCTGCGGCACGTCGTCGGGGTAGGACTCGGGGTGCAGGACCTGCTCGCTCGACACCGGGGGGTCGACGAGCGCGCCGTCGATGGCCTTCGTTCCGCCGCGGGCGACGAGCGCCTGCACGAAGCGCAGGCCGGCGAGGTATGGCCACCCCTGGAGGCGGAGGATGAAAGGCGCGACATCGCCGGGATCGCCGCCCTCTCCCAACGACAGCTGCTCGTCCAGCGTTAGGTTGCGCTGGGCGTACCCGAACATCACGTACGTCGCGTCTCCCTCGGCGACCGCGAGCGCCGCCGCGAACGCGTCGTCACGACATCGCGTCCCCAGCCGCTCGACCGCCTCGAGTCCGAAGTGCTGATCGTCGAGCGCGTGCGTCAGCTCGTGCGCGAGCGTGACGAGCTCCGTCGGCGAGGGGTCGTCCGTGCCGATGAACACGAGCTCCTCCGCGATCGTGTCGTAGTAGCCGATCACCTGACCCGACGCGAAATCCTCGAGCTCGGCCCGGATGTCGGTCCCGGGCTTGACGACGCCGATCGTCTCCCACGCCCGGCTCCGGCGGTCGAGCAGTCCGCGTGGATACGAGGCGTTGAACGAACCCTCGAGGCCTTCGACCAGTTCGGCGTGCGTGACGGCGTCGACGGGAACCGCCTTCGTGAAGTCGAGGCCGCGGATCTCGGAGACCTCGCGCTGGACGGCCCGCACGTAATCGGGCGTCGGGCCCTCCGCCGGCACGGATGAGCCGCCAGGCAGTCGCACGCGCGGGCACAGGCGATCGAGCGTCGCGAGGGCGCGTCCGCCTTCGGCGGCCGGGGAGGCGGACGCCGACGGCGAACCGGAGCCCGAACGCGGCGACGTCGAGGGCGGTGGCGGTTCCGAGCCGTCTGTGCACGCGGCCACGAGCGCGACGACCAGGACGATGACCGAGACAACGACCGGGACGCGAAGCCTCATCGTCGCCACGCCGCGACGCTCGCGGCCGCGGCGACGACGGCAGCGGCCGACAGCCCAGCCGACAGCCACAGCAGGCCGAGTGAGCTCAGTGCTCCGAAGGCGGCCACGGCCAGGACGACGCCGGCCAGCAGCATCATCGCGAACGCGACCGCGTAGAGCGCCAGGGCCGGCCGCGCGGTCACAGCCGTTCGTGCAGGTAGCCCACCAACCGGTCGATCGGGAGGCGGTCCTGCTGCATCGAGTCCCGCTCCCGGACCGTGACCTGCCGGTCCTCGAGCGAATCGAAGTCGACCGTGACGCAGAACGGCGTGCCGACCTCATCTTGACGCCGGTACCGTCGCCCGATCGAGCCGGCGTCGTCGAAGTCGCACATCCACTCCGTCTTGACCACGTCGAACACCCGCCTGGCCTCGGGAGTGAGTTGTTCGTTACGCGAAAGCGGGAGCACCGCGACCTTGATCGGCGCGATGTCCTTGTGCAGCTGGAGCAGCGTCCGCTTCTCGGTGCCGCCCTTGGCGGTCGGTGCCTCCTCCTCGCGGTACGCGTCGAGCAGGAAGGACAGCACCATCCGCTCGACGCTCACGGCGGGCTCGATCACGTAGGGGTGGTACCGAGTCTCCTTCTCCTGGTCGAAGTACGTGAGGTCCTCGCCGCTCGCCCGCTCGTGCGCCCGCAGGTCGTAGTCGGTCCGGTTCGCGACCCCCTCCAGCTCGCCCCAGTCGGTGAACGGGTAGCGGTACTCGATGTCGACGGTCCGCTTCGAGTAGTGCGAGAGCTCCTCCTTGTCGTGCTCGCGCAGCCGGAGGTTCTCCTTGCGGATGCCGAGATCGAGGTACCAGCGGAACCGCTCGTCGATCCAGAAGTCGTGCCACCCCTCGTCCGTCCCGGGCTCGACGAAGAACTCCATCTCCATCTGCTCGAACTCGCGCAGACGGAAGATGAAGTTGCCCGGTGAGATCTCGTTGCGGAACGACCGTCCCTGCTGCGCGATCCCGAACGGGATCTTCTTGCGCGACGTCTGCTGGATCGTGACGAAGTCGACGAACATCCCCTGGGCCGTCTCGGGACGCAGGTAGACCGTCGCCGCATCCTCCTCGACCGGCCCCATGAACGTCTTGAACATCAGGTTGAAATTGCGCGGATCGGTGAACCGATCGTGGCCGCAGTTCGGGCAGACGGGCCGCTGGTGCATGTCGACGGTCGTCGCGTCCTCCTCGTGGCCCGACTGCGGCGCATGGAACCCCGGCAGGTGGTCGGCCCGGAACCGCTGGTGACAGTTCAGACACTCGACGAGCGGGTCCGTGAAGGACTCGAGGTGCCCGCTCGCCTCCCACACCCTCGGCGACATGATCACGCTGGCGTCCAGGCCGCCGACGTCGTCACGGAGCTGGACCATCGAGCGCCACCATTGGTCCTTCAGGTTGCGCTTGATCTCGACGCCAAGCGGGCCGTAGTCCCAGAACGATCGCAGCCCGCCGTAGATCTCGCTCGACGGGAAGGCGATGCCCCGTCGTTTGGCCAGCGAGGTGATGATGTCCATGAGGTCGGGCACGGGCGGACCCCTTTCCCGGCCGCTGGGTGCGGCCGCTGGCGTGGAGGGCCAGTGTACCGGTGGCTCCACGCCCGACCCCCGACGCCGATCCCTCGGCGTCTTCACCGCCTGGTTCAGCGAGCTCTGACTCGGGGACGGCTCACGCCTCGCATGCGACCACGTCCTCGCCGTTCACGCAGACATCCCCGCCGCCGCCGTCACCGTCGCGACCGCCGTTGAGGACGTCCGTGTCCGCCCCGCCATCCAGCCGGTCCGAGTTGTCGTTGCCGAAGATCCGGTCGTCGCCGGTGCCCCCGTTCAACCTGTCTGAGCCGACGTTGCCCGACAGGTAGTCGCCGCCGGGCCCGCCGTCCACCGAATCGTTGCCGCCCCACCCGTCGATCGAGTCGCTGCCGGCACCGCCGTGGAGGTCGTCGTCGCCCCGCTGCCCGATCAGGTCGTCGACGCCCGCGTTGCCGTAGATCGTGTCCGCGGCGGCGTCCCCTCCCCCGCCCGTGAGCTGGTCGTCGCCGGGGCCGCCCTGCAGCAGATCGTCGTCGTCGCGGCCGTAGATCCCGTCGTGCCCCCGGCCCCCGAAGATCACGTCCCGCCCGGCGTCGCCGTACAGCGCGTCGCTCCCGTCGTTGCCGCAGATGATGTCTGCACTGGGGCCGCCGTTGATCACGTCGTTGCCTCCGAGCCCCGCGATCACGTCCCGACCGCCGGTCCCGTCGATGACGTCGCGGTCGGCCGTCCCGACGATCGTGACCTCCTCGCCGTCGCACGTCGGGGATCCCGTCTGCGCGCCGGCCGATCCGGCATCGATTGCGACGAGCGAGATCGTGGCGCTCGCGACGAGCATCGCGCCGGTCGCGCGTCGCCTCAGCACTCGTCGTCGGGGACGGCGCCGAACCTGCGTGATCGCTTCTGGTAGTCGCGGATCGCCTCGAACAGGTGCTCGCGGTTGAAGTCCGGCCACAGCACCGGAGTGAACCACAACTCCGCGTACGCGGCCTGCCAGAGCAGGAAATTCGAGATGCGCTGTTCGCCGCTCGTGCGGATGATGAGGTCGGGGTCGGGCATGTCAGGACGATAGAGCCGGCTCGCGATGCTCTCGGGGGAGAGCTTCTCGCCGCCCAGGCGCCCCGCGTCGTGGTCGGCCAGCAGCCGCCGCACCGCGTCGGCGATCTCGGTTCGCCCGCCGTAGTTGAACGCCATCGTGAGCGTCGTGCCGGTGTTGTCCCGCGTCATCTCCTCCGAGATGTGCATCTCGCGGAGCACCGACCGTGGGACGCGCCAGTCGCGCCGTCCGAGGAACCGGATCCGCACGTTCATCTCGTGGAGCTCTTGACGGCGTCGGCGGAGCAGGCCGCGGTTGAAGCCCATCAGGTACGAGACCTCGGGCTTGGGACGGTTCCAGTTCTCCGTCGAGAACGCGTAGAGCGTGAGCCAGCGCAGCCCGACGTCGACGGCGCCCTCGACCGTGTCGAACATCGCTGCCTCGCCGGCCGCGTGCCCCTCCGTCCTCGGAAGGCCCCGCTGGGTCGCCCACCGACCGTTGCCGTCCATCACGATCCCGACGTGGTGCGGCAGCCGTTCCCGGTCGAGGTCGTGGAGGTACGTACTCATGGCACGGAGCTCCGGACGAGCATCGGCAGCGACCGGATCCGCCGCTCCAGGTGGTACTCGGCGAACCCGAACAGCAGCCCACGGGCCTCTCGCCGCACCAGCGGGTCGGTGGTCGCCTCCCCCGCCGCCACCAGGTCCCCCGTCGCCAGAGACGCCAGAACGCCGAGTGCCTCGGCGGAGACCGAACCGGCGTCGGGGTCGGCGCACGCCGAACAGACGGCGCCACCCTGGCCGCTCGCGAACAGCCGCGGCTGCGGCCGCCCACAAACCGCGCAAGCCGTGAGGCTCGGATGGAAGCCGGACAGCGAGAGAAGCTTCAGCAGGAACGACTCCGCGACCGCCGCCGGATCGGCCGGGCTCGTGTCGAGCACGCGGATGCCCGAGAGCAAGAGCAGAAACAGCCGGACGTTGCGCTCGTGCTCCTCGGCGACCTTGTCGACGGCCTCGAGCATCGTCTCGCCAGCCGCGAACAGATCGAGATCCCGCCGGAGGCCCATGAACGGGCTGATGATCTCGGCCTGGCTGATCGTGTCGAGCGACCCACGCCCCCGGTAGAGCATCAGCGAGACGTGCGTGAACGGCTCGAGGCGGGCCCCGAACCGGCTGGTCGTCTTGCGGATGCCGTGCGCGACGGCGCGAACCTTGCCGGCGCCCTGGGTCATGACCGTGACGATCTTGTCCGCCTCGCCCAGCTTGGCCGACCGCAGGACGATGCCTTGTTCCTTGTAGAGGGGCATCGTCCGATCGTACCCCGCGCCCCGCGGCCGATCGGCGAGGCGGGTTTGCGATCGTGTGAAGAATCGCGGCTACGCGCCGATCGGATGCCAGACGGTCTTGAACTCCATCAGCGCGGTGACGTCGTACGGGCTCTGCGCTTCGTCGCCGAACGGATCGACATCCACGGCTCGAACGATGCGCTTGACGTTGTCGGCGGCCGCGCGCTCGACATCGGCGACGAGGTCGGCCGGCACGCCGGTGACGTCGATCGCGTTCACGTCCATGTGGGCGGCGAGCCACGGAACGAGCTCGGCCGTTTGGCCGGTCAGGATGTTCACAACCCCGCCGGGCACGTCGGAGGTCGCGAGGACCTCGCCGAGCGATACCGCCGGCAACGGTGAGCGTTCGCTCGCGATCACCACGGCGGTGTTGCCGGAGACGATGGCCGGAGCGAGGCGCGACACCAGCCCGAGGAGCGACCGGTCCTGCGGCGCGACGATCCCCACCACGCCGGTCGGCTCGGGGATCGTGAAGTTGAAGTACGGGCCGGCGATCGAATTGGTGCCGCCCATCACCTGCGTGACCTTGTCCGCCCAGCCCGCGTACCAGACCCATCGGTCGATCGCCGCCGAGACTCCACGCGCCGGGTCGCTCGCACCCGCATCGGCGAGTTCGCTCTCGAGCTGTGCGCGGCGGCCCTCCATCAGCTCGGCCACGCGGTACAGGATCTGGCCCCGGTTGTAGGCCGTCCGGCCGGACCACCCGGGGAACGCCGACCGGGCCGCCCTGATGGCGTCGCGCAGGTCCTTCCGCGACGCGCGCGCCGTCCACGCGAGCAGCCGGCCGTCGTGCGAATGCACCTCGTAGGAGCGTCCCGACTCGCTCCGCGGGAACTCGCCGCCGATGAACAGCTTCGCGGTTCGACGGACGTCGAGCCGCTCGTCCGTCACGACGAGCCTCCGTCGAGCTCGAGGTAGGGCTCCAGACCCTGGAGGCCACCTTCGCGACCGAACCCGCTCTCCTTGTAGCCGCCGAACGGCGAGCCCGGGTCGAACCGATTGAACGTGTTCGCCCATACGACGCCGGCCCGCATCCGCTCGGCGATCCATAGAATCCGCGAGCCCTTCTCGGTCCAGACACCCGCGGACAGCCCATACGGCGTGTTGTTCGCCTTCTCGACGGCCTCGTCCGGCGTGCGGAACGTGAGGATCGACAGGACCGGCCCGAAGATCTCTTCGCGCGCGATCCGGTGCGACTGGGAGACGTTGGTGAACAGCGTCGGGCGGAACCAGAAGCCCCGCTCGGGCAGGTGACACTCGGGTTGATACATCTCGGCGCCCTCGCTGACGCCCGACGCAACGAGCTCCTCGATCTTCGAGAGCTGCTGTCGTGAGTTGATCGCGCCAACGTCCGTGTTCTTGTCGAGCGGGTCGCCGACGCGGAGCGTCTGGAGCCGGTCTTTCAACTTCTCGAGCAGCGGCTCGAACACCGACTCCTGAACGAGCAAGCGCGAGCCGGCGCAGCACACGTGACCCTGGTTGAAGAAGATGCCGTTGATCACGCCCTCGACCGCCTGATCCAGTGGCGCGTCCTCGAAGATGATGTTGGCGGCCTTCCCGCCGAGCTCCAGCGTGAGACGCTTGCCGGTGCCTGCCGTCGCGCGCCTGATGATCTTGCCGACCTCCGTCGAACCCGTGAACGCGATCTTGTTCACGTCGCCGTGCTCGACGAGTGCGGAACCCGTCTCCCCCGCACCGGTCACGATGCTCACGACGCCCGGCGGTAAGTCCGCCTCCTGGATAACCTGCGCGAGCAGCAACGCGGTGAGCGGCGTCGTCTCCGCCGGCTTGAGGACGGCCGTGTTGCCCGTCGCGAGCGCGGGCGCGAGCTTCCACGAGGCCATCAGCAGTGGGAAGTTCCACGGGATGATCTGGCCGGCGACGCCGAGCGGCCGCGGCCGTCGGTTCGGGAACGCGTACTCGAGCTTGTCGGCCCAGCCCGCGTAATAGAAGAAGTGCGCGGCCGCCAGCGGAATGTCGACGTCCCGCGACTCCGTGATCGGCTTGCCGCCGTCGATCGTCTCGAGGACGGCAAACTCGCGAGCGCGCTCCTGGAGCTGCCGCGCGATCCGGAAGAGGTACTTCGCCCGCGCGCTCCCGGGTACCTCCCGCCAGCGGTCGACGTAGGCGGTCCGCGCCGCCTGGACCGCGAGGTCGACGTCCTCGGGCCCGGCCTCCGCGACCGCGGCGAGCGTCTCCTCGGTCGCCGGGTTGATCGTCTCGAAATACCGGCCGCTCTTCGGCTCGACGAACTCACCGTCGATGAAGAGCCCGTACCGGTCGTCGATCCGGACGATGTCGGTCGCCTCACGGGCAACCGCGTACTCCCAGGGGACGGTCTTCTCGATCGCGCCCATCAGTCGATTGTGAAGTAAGCAGCGCCGGCGTACCGGCCGATGCGTTCCTCGTCGGACACGAAGGGAAGTGTGGCGCATGGGTACCCGAGGCACAAGGGTTGCCGGCCGAGACCACCACCCTTTGCATGAAGCACGTGCGCCTGAGACAGCGTGCCGCCGGCAGATGGGTCCTTACTCAGCTCATCCCATTCGTCGTCTTCGCCAAGCTCACCGCTGGGCGCCAGCACCCTCTTGCGCGTGCGATGTCCGCATGTTGTCTTCGCGACACGGTAGCTCGTACACCTCGCCAGTGACGAGGTCCACTTCCTCCTCGTACTCGTAGCGCTCGGCGCTCGCTGGGTGTCCTCGTGAATGGCCGCCAGAACCTTGCCGCGCCGGAAGCGAACCGAGCACCCGACCCAACAGTGGGGGAGCTTGGCCCGCACCCCCTGCGCCGGCTCCGACCCGCATGGTCGCCCTGCCTCTCTTCGACTCGAAAGGTGACTCGGTTGGACGTTACGTCCTGCCGCTTCGACCTTCTGTGCTGAACGTCACGATTTCGATGTGACGTCCATCTCGTCGGCCATGGCCGCTCATCGCCATGAGGAAGGACCTCCTAATCATCCCGACTCCAGGTCTACGGACGCGGTACTCGAAGGGTTCGCCGACGACCGAGTTCAATCCGGTTCACGAGATTGAGCCCATACCAGCTCGAGCAGCGATGTACTACGGCGGCTCCGTGCGTAGCCGTCGAATTGTTCGGCCCGATACTCGGCCGGGTCTGTGTTCAGCCCACAGACTGTCGGCGAGTGGCACGAGCGCGAATCCTACGACCGGAGCGTCCAAAATGAAGCAGGTGGCAGGTACGCAGCGCTAGTCGATCGTGAAGTAGTCCGCGCCCGCGTACCGGCCGGTGCGTTCCTTGTCGATCTGCATCAGTACGTCGTTCAGGAGCGAAGACGCTCCGATCCGGAACAGGTCCGGCGTCATCCACTCGGGGCCGAGCGTCTCGTACAGGATCGTCAGATACTGGATCGCGCTCTTCGACGTCCGAACGCCGCCGGCGGCCTTGAAGCCGATCCTTCGGCCGGTCTCGTGGTGGAACTCGCGGATCGCCTCCATCATGCAGAGCGCGTCCGGGAGCGAGGCGCCCTTCGGGATCTTGCCGGTCGAGGTCTTGATGAAGTCCGCCCCGGCCGCCATAGCGAGCATGCTGGCCTGCCGCACGCGGTCGTAGGACCCGAGCTCGCCCACCTCGAGGATCACCTTGAGATGGGCCTCGCCCGCCGCTTCCCGCGCGGCGAGGAGCTCCTCGAACGCGCGCTCGTACTGACCCGACAGCAACAGCGACCGGTTCAGCACGATGTCGACCTCGTCCGCACCCATGTCGACGACCTCACGGATCTCGAGCAGCCGAGCCTCGAGAGGGGCCAGCCCGGCCGGGAACCCGCCCGCTACGCTCGCGACGTTGACGCCGGTGCCCTTCAGCTGGCCGACCGCGACGGGCACGAGCTGCGGATACAGACATACGGCGGCAACCGACGGGATCGAGTCGTCGAGCGGATTCGGCCGGACCGCTTTCGCGCACAAGGCGACGATCTTCCCGGGCGTGTCGGACCCCTCGAGCGTGGTCAGGTCCATCGACCGGATCGCGAGATTCAGTGCCCAGAGCTTCGACTCACGCTTGATCGAACGCTTCGCCAGCGAGCCGGCGCGCTCCTCCAACCCAACGGCATCCACGGCCGTCGTGTCGGCGACGAGCCGGCGGACGTCCCGCCCGCTCAGTGCCGGCGCCGGCGAACGCCTCCGGTGCGTCTCGATCTCGGCTGGCTGGGCCATCGGCCCCTCCGCAATGGATTCGGATCGATGCTAACCGACGAGGAGCGGCCGAGCGACGTGAGGGCCGGGAGACGCGTCGGCGTAGGAAGCCCCCCTTCCCCGTCGCGCCGGACGTGCGGGCACGCCGTTTTGGCCGTAGGACACCACGAAACGATCAGAAACCGAGGCGCTGGAGGGCCTTGGGGTCGCGCTGCCACTCCTTCAGGACCTTCACGCGGAGGTCGAGGAAGACCTTGGTCCCGAGGAGCGGCTCCATCTGCTCGCGGGCCTTCGAGCCGATCGTCTTCAGCGTCTCGCCTCCTCGGCCGATCACGATCCCTTTCTGAGAGTCGCGTTCGACGATGAGGTTCGCGTGGACCCGGACCAGGGCGTCCTCGCGATCGAGGTCCTCGACGACGACGGCGATCGAATGTGGAACCTCCTCGCGCGTCACGGCGAGTGCCTGCTCGCGGATCAGCTCAGCCAGGCGCTCCTCGAGCGGCACGTCAGTCACCTCGTCCGGCGAGTACAGCGGCGGACCCTCGGGCAGCCGCTCGACGATAAGGTCGTGGAGCAGCCCCAGGCCCGTGCCGATCTTCGCGCTGACCGGGACGATCTCGTCGAAGGCACCGAGCTCCGACGCGGCCTGGAGCTGCGGGACCTCCTTACGGCCACGCACCGCGTCGATCTTGTTCACCGCGCAGAGCTTCGGCACCACGTGCGGCACGACCTGCTGCTCGTACACGAACGCGTCTCCTCGGCCGACGCCGGCGGCCGCATCGACGACCAGGACGATCGCGTCGACACCCTCGGTGGACTCCCCGACGATCTCGTTCATCCGCGAGCCGAGCGCGGTCCGCGGCTTGTGGAACCCGGGGGTATCGACGAACACGACCTGCGCCTCGTCGGTCGAGACGATCCCGCGGATACCGCGGCGCGTCGTCTGCGGCTTGTCCGAGACGATCGCGACCTTCTCGCCGACGATCGCGTTCACGAGCGTCGACTTGCCGACGTTCGGCCGGCCGACGACCGCGACGATCCCGGACCTCACGACAGGAGGTCTTCGGGGCCGAACGCGTCGGGGAGGAGGTCCTCGAGGGCCCACATCACGCGCGTGCCGCCTGGCGTCTCGGCGATCACCAGGGACGAGCGCCCGAACTCCCACAGCACCTGCCGGCACCCGCCGCACGGCGGCGTCGGCCGGTCCTCGTCCCCGACCACTGCGACGGCATCGATCGTCCGCCGGCCATCGAGGACCGCGGCGGCCACGGCGTTCCGCTCCGCGCACACGCGGAGCGGGTACGAGGCGTTCTCGACGTTCGCGCCGCGGGAGATCTGGCCATCGGCCAGTACCGCGGCGCCGACCTGGAACCGGCTGTACGGCGCATAGGCCTTTTCGCGCATGTCCTTCGCCGCCGCGACCAGGCGGTCGATCGTTTCGACGTCGTCGGGCCTCACTCGACGTTCGCCTCGACGGGCTCGGACCGGCGCTCCTCCTCCTCGCGGCGCGTGATCAGGATCTTCGCGATCCGGCGACCGTTCACGCGTTCCGCCTTGAAGACCAGGGCCTGGAACGTGACCTCGGTGCCCTCGTCGGGGATCTCGCCGAGCAGCCCCATCATCAGCCCGCCGACCGTGTCCCATCCCTCGTCGGGCAGCTCAACATCGAGGAGCTCGTTCACCTCGTCGATCGCGACCTTGCCGTCGACGCGATACACGCCGGGCGCGACCTCGGCGATCTCCGGCTCCTCGCGGTCGTACTCGTCCGTGATCTCGCCGACCAGCTCTTCCAGCAGGTCCTCGAGCGTCACGAGCCCGACGACCGAGCCGTACTCGTCGGTGACGAGCGCGATATGGAACTTCTCCTTCTGCATCTCTCGCAGGAGGTCGGCGACCTTTTTCGATTCCGGCACGAAATGCGCCTCGCGCACGACCTCGCGCAGTGGCATTTCTTGCTTGCCCTGGTGGAGCGCCTTCAGGACGTCCTTCGCGAACACGATCCCGATCACATCGTCGAGGTCGCTCTGGTAGACCGGGATCCGCGAGTACCCGTGCTGGAGCACGAGTGACTGCACATCGCGGAGGGCCTTGTCTGACTCGATCGCGACGATGTCCGGCCGAGGGACCATCACCTCGCGCACCACCGTGTCGCCGAACTCGAAGATGGAGTGGATCAGCTCCACCTCCTCCTCCTCGATCTGCTCCTCCTCGGAGGCGACCTGCGCGAGCTGACGGATCTCCGCCTCGGTGATGAACGGGCCCTGCGGGAGCCCCTTCCCCGGCATGATCACGTTGGCAACCTTCACGAGGAACGTCGCCGCCGGCCCGACGACGCGGCGCAGCCCGACGAGGATCGGCGCCAGCCGCAACCCAACGGCGTCCGTATGTTGGATCGCGAACGTCTTCGGCGTGACCTCGGCGAAGATGAACAGCACCAAGGTCATCACGACGGTCGCGACGACCTCGCCGACCGACTCGAAGTGGCGAACCGCCAGCGACGTCGCGATCGTCGTGCCGGCGATCTGGCCCAGCAGCACGAGCAGCAGCACAACGTTGAGGTACGGAGCCGGATCCTCCGTGATGCGGAGGAGCGACGCCGCGCCGCGCCTGCTCTCCTCCTTGAACCGGTAGGCGCGGACGCGGTTCAGTCTTGTGATCGCGATCTCGCCGGCCCCGAGCACGCCGACGAGCGCGACCAGGATCAGGATGACGACGATCTGCAGCCACTCGCCGGTGCTCACGAGACCTGCACCCCGCTGTAGCGCTCTTGAATCTCCCACATCGCGCGGCGCTGGTCGGCATCCTCGTGGTCATGGCCGAGGAGGTGGAGGATCCCGTGGACGAGCAGCAGCCGCAGCTCGGCCGCCGGATCGTCCGGGTTGTTCTGGCCCGCCACCGACGGCGCGATCACGACGTCTCCGAGGATCGTCACGCCTTCGTCATCGGTCTCGTCCAGCGGGAACGAGAGCACGTCCGTCGGGCCCGGTTCGCCCATGTAGTGCTCGTGAAGATCGGCCATCTCGTCGGCGCTCACCAGCGCCACCGACAGCTCAGACGCAGCGCGTCCCTCGCCGATCAACGTTTTCCGGGCCAGCTCGACGAGCCCGTCCTCGTCGACAGGTTCGCTTTGCCGGTTGGCGACGAGGATCCTCGGACTCGGACCGCCATCATTCATCGGCGACCGCCCTTCCGCGCTCGTTATACACGCGGTACGCCTCGACGATGTCCTGCACGATCCGGTGCCGCACGACGTCCCGCCCGGACAGGTGGCAGAACTCGATCCCGTCGATCCCCTTCAGGATCTCCTCCACGACCACTAGCCCGGAGCGCTGCCCTCCCGGCAGGTCGGTCTGCGTGACGTCGCCGTTCACGACGGCCTTCGACCCGAACCCGAGTCGTGTCAAGAACATGTGCATCTGCTCGGGCGTGGTGTTCTGCGCCTCGTCCAGGATGATGAACGAATCGTTAAGGCTTCTACCCCGCATAAAAGCGAGAGGCGCGACCTCGACGGTTCCGCGCTCCATGAGCCGCGGCAGCGCGTCCGCGCCGGTCATCTCGAACAGCGCGTCGTACAGCGGCTTCATGTACGGGTCGATCTTCTCGTAGAGCGTCCCGGGCAGGAACCCGAGCCGCTCGCCGGCCTCGACCGCCGGGCGAGTGAGGATGATCCGTTGGATCTGCGTTTTCTGGAGCGCACCGACCGCGGTCGCCACGGCGAGGTAGGTCTTCCCGGTCCCGGCCGGTCCGATCGCGAACGTCAGGGTCGCCCTCCGCATCGCGTCCACGTACCGCTTCTGCCCGAGCGTCTTGGGAGCGATCGCCTTGCCGCGCGCGCCCAGCAGCACGTCGCCAAGCACCTCGGTCGGACGCGCCTCGTCGCCCTTGATTAGCTCGATGGACCGCCCGACCGAAGAAACCGTGAGTTCGTGGCCGCGCTCGAGCAATCCGATCAGCTCTTCGAACAGCAGCGCGACGCGCTCGACCTCGTGGTCCGGACCGGTGATCGTGATCTCGTTCCCGCGGACGACGATCCGTGAGTCGAAGGCTGCCTCGACGATCTTGAGCAGTTCGTCGCGCTGGCCGAGGAGGGCGACCATCGCCTGCTCGCCCGGCACGAGGATCTTCACTTGGGTGGTGGCTCTCGCCAAACGCGTTCTACCGGGGTGCGTCCCCCGTCCTCCGTGGTAACGAAAGGGGTCGTCTCGCGACGACCCCGCATCACCTCGATTCTAGCGTGGGGCCGGCCCGGCAGCCAGGTCACGGCCTGCGGAGCCTCCCAGGGACCCCCTTGCCCGAATCTTCGCCGCGGAGCGCGGCGAACTCCTCCAGCAGATGGCGTTCCTGCTTGGATAGGCGGGTCGGGGTCTCGACGTGCACGGTCAGATACAGGTTGCCGCGGCCCCGCCTCCCGAGGTGCGGGAGGCCTTTGCCGCGGAGCCTGATCACGTCGCCCGAGGCGGTCCCGGACTCGAGCTTCACGCGCTCGGCTCCGTCGACGGTCTCCACGTCCAGGTCGGCGCCGAGTGCCGCCTGCGGCACCGAGACATCGAGGATGGCGTACAGGTCCTGGCCTTTCCGCTCGAACACCGTGCTCGGCTCGACCGAGAGCGACAGGTAAACGTCGCCGACGCCGCCGCCCGCGCGACCGGCGTTCCCGGCACCCGGGATGCGGAGCTCCAGCCCGTCTGCCACCCCGGGTGGCACGTCGACCGGCACGGATCGCGTGGTGCGGACGCGACCCTCGCCGAAGCACCGTTCGCATCGGTCCAGGATCTCCTCGCCGGTCCCCTGGCACGTCGGGCAGGGCTGCGACGTCATGACCGTGCCGAAGATGCTCCGCCGCACCTCCTGCACCTGCCCCGCCCCGCCGCATGTCCGGCACCGGCTGGGAGCCGTCCCGGGCTCGGCCCCCCTTCCCTGACAGCGCCCGCACGTCTCCAGGGCGTCGACATCGAGATCGCGATGCGCCCCGAACACCGACTCCTCGAACGTCAGGCGTAACGACCCGCGGAGATCCTCCCCGCGCTGCGTCCGCGTGACCCGCGTGGGCTGCCGCCGGCGCCCAAACGTCCCGGGCCCGAAGAACGCCTCGAAGATGTCGGCGACGTCGCCGAATGGGAAGATATCTGGGCCCCCGCCCTGCCCGTACGTGTCGTACCGACGGCGCTTGTCGGGGTCGGACAGGATCTCGTACGCGGCGGTCACCTCCTTGAACCGTTCGCCGGCCTCGGGATCGGCGTTCACATCCGGGTGGAGCTGGCGCGCGAGGCTGCGGTACGCCTTTCTGATCTCGTCCTGGGTGGCGGTGCGGGGGACGCCCAGGATCTCGTACAGATCGCGCGCGGCCACCACGTCAGGCCTCGAGCTCCGTCGCGAGCTCGGACAGCCGCCGGGCGACGGCGCGGACCGACGCCACGACGGTCAGGTAGTCCATCGCGGTCGGCCCCACCACGCCGACGGTCCCCAGCTGCATCTCGCCCGCCGTGAAGGGAGCCGCGACGACCGAGGCGCCCCATCGTTCGGTGCTGGGATCCTCGCCCCCGATCGTGACGGACACGTCTTGCGCCGCGGACGCATCGCGCAGGATCCGCAGCAGCTCGGACTCGCGCTCGAGCGCCTCGATCAGGCGATGCACCGTCTCGCGGCGCCAGTGTGCAGCCTCGTCCGCCAGGTTCGCGACGCCGCCGACGACCACGTGCACGCCGCGCTCCGCGCGCTGGGCCGCGCCGACCAGATCGCCGAACACCCGAAGGATCTCGCGCTCGGCAGCGCCGGCCTCGCCGGCCATCCGCAGGATGCGGGCCTGCACCTCCGGCAGGGGCCGGTCGCGCGAAGCACCGTCGAGGCGGCGCTCGAGCGACTCGATCGCCTGCCCGTCGAGGCCGCCCGGCCGGTCCAAGATCGCCTTCTCGACACGCCCCTGCCTGCCGACGACGAGCGCGAGGACGGTCGGACCCAGGTCAACGATCTCGACGCGGGCGACGGACTCCTCCTCCGACGCCCCGGGGGGCACCGCGAGCCCGGCGTACTGCGTGAGCCGGCCGAGCAGCTGCGTCGTGCCGCGCAGGACCTCCTCCAGGTCGATCATCGCCTCGGCGAAGAACCCGGCGATCGCGCGGCGCTGATAGTCCCGCAGCCTCGCCCCCGGCGGGAGCGTGTCGACGTACCGGCGATACGCGAGGTCGGTCGGCAGGCGCCCGGCGCTCGTATGCGGGTGCGTCAGGTACCCAAGCTCCTCGAGCGCTGACATCTCGTTGCGGATCGTCGCGGGCGAGACGCCAAGGCCGGCGCGCTCGGCGATCGTCTCGCTCCCGACGGGCTCACCCGTCCGCACGTACTCCTGGACGATCGCCCGAAGCACGGCGAGCTTGCGCGGGCCAAGTTCGGCCGGCTCTGCTTTCACGGGATATGTTTTAGCACTCACCTTCGCTGACTGCTAAGACGAGGCGGATGAACGCCCAGCCGAGCCCCGACCGAGGCCGTGCCCGTACCCGCATCGCGCTGGTGGCTGGCGCGCTGGTCCTCGCCATCGCCGGCGTCGGCGCGCTCGTGGCATCCGGCAGGCTCGGAGCGGATCCCGCCTTCCGCGGCACCGGGGCCGACGCGTCGCTCGCCTTCGTCCGCATTCGCGGCGGGCGCACGACGATCTTCCTGCTCGAGCCCGACGGGCGAGCGACCGAAATCGTCTCGGTCGAGGGCGTGGTCGACGATCTCGACTGGTCGCCGGAGGGGGCGTCGCTGCTGCTCGGCGTGCGTGCCGCAGGCCGCGCCGCGAGCGGCGTGTTCGCCGTGCGCGCGGATGGTTCCGGTCTGCGACGTATCGGGCCCGGCACGCACCCGGCGTGGTCGCCGGACGGGAAGCTGATCGCCTACGCCGCGTACGACGGCGAGGTCCACGTGATGAGCGCCGACGGCTCGGACGACGCAGTGCTGACCCACGTCCGCGCCGCCGCGTATCCGGACTGGTCCGCCGACGGCCGGACGATCGCGTTCGTCGGACCGGGCCCTGACGGCGACCGACAGGGTTGGGACGTCTACACGACGAACGCCGACGGCTCGCTGATCGCCAACCTCACGAGCCATCCAGCCGTCGATACCGAACCCGCTTGGTCGCCCACCGGTGCCACGATCCTGTTCCGCACGAACCGGGCGGTGCCCCCCGAAGACCATCCGACTTCCGAGCGCCTGTTCGTGATGAACGCCGAGGGCAGCAACCTTGTCCGGATCACGGACGACGAAACGACCGTCACGCGCGCCCCGACGTGGTCGCCGGACGGCACGCGGATCGCGTTCGACGACGGCCGCTCGATCTTCGTCGCGGACGCCGACGGCTCGAACGTCGTCCGGGTCGTCGACGGCGTCCGACCCGCGTGGCGCCCGAGTGTCGACGTCCTCGCCGAGCCGGATGCGGAGCCGTCTGCGAGCGCCGCCCACGACCTGGGGCTTCCGTTCGACGTCTGCGACGTCACACGGGTCGCGGGCCGGTTCGCGACGGCCGATGGCACCGCCTATGTGGCGTCGAGGATGGACGGCGGGAGCTGCCCCGCGATGATCAACGCACCGCAGCTCGTGGCGGTGGACGTCGACGGCGATGGGCTCGTCGACGCGACGTACGACTCGCCCACGTGCCAGGACTGGTGCACCATCTTCGCGGCCCCCGACGTCGATGGTGACGGGACATCCGAGCTGCTCGTGCAGACCGCGCAGTTCACCATCGCCGGGCTCCAGCTGTACGACGTCGCCGCCGACCCGCCGCAGATCGTGCCGGTGACGGTGCGACCGCCGGGCGCGCAGGCCTTCCCGGCGGGAGAGCCCGCGCAGTTCTGGCACGGCGCCGAGGGCTACAACATCGAGACCCTCGGTTGCTCCGGCGACGGGCGCTCTCGCCTCCTCGTCTCGAAGGTCGCGTACCAGAACCCGCCGGACTCCGGACCCTGGCTCGTGGAGGAGACGAGGTTCCGCCTCCACCGAGCCGAGCTGGAGATCGTCGGCACGAGCGATGCCGAGACCGACGAACCGTCCCTGCAGGCCGAGCGCGACCTGGTCTGCGGCGCCGCGGTCCTGCCCTCGCCCTCGTAGCGCCGGATCGGTCGCGCCGGAGTCAACCTTCGGCGCGTTCGGCGCGTCGAACAGGTGAGCACCGAAGGAGCCGCAGCTGATCGACGAGGTCACGATCCGACAGTTCCTGCACACCGCGTACCCCAAGCTCGTCGCGGGCCTCGCCGTGGTCGCCGGCAGCCGGCCGGTCGCCGAGGACGCGGTGCAGGAGGCGCTCGCACGTGCGTGGGAGCGGTCGGAGCGCGGCGAGGACATCCGGAACCTGGAGGCGTGGGTGACCACCGTGGCGCTCAACCTGGCGAGGAGCGGCCTCAGGCGCGTGCGCTCCGAACGAGCGGCCCGCGAACGGCTCCGCGGGCGCCAGCCGATCGAGCCGTCCGAGACGCGGGTTGACGTCGTCCGCGCGCTGTCGGCGCTCCCCCGTCGGCAACGCGAGGCCACGGTGCTTCGTTACTACCTGGGCTACGACGTAAAGGAGATCGCCGACGTGCTTCGGATCCGGGAGGGAACGGCGAAGACGACGCTTCACCGGGCGCGGCTCGCGTTGGCCGAGCGCCTCGGGGAGGACCTGAGCGAGGAGGCGAGCGAACGTGGGCGTTGACGAGCGGCTCCGCGAAGGCCTATCGCAGGTCCCGCCCGCGGACCCGGGCGGCGCCTACGAGCGGATCGTCGAGAAGAAGGTGCGCAGGCGCGTCATGCGCAAGCTCCAGGCGGGCGCGCTGGCCGTCGTCGTGATCGCCGGCAGCGGCGTAGGGTTCGTTGCGCTGGTACGAGCGTTCGACACCACCGGGAACTCACTCGCCTCAGGCGACGCCTCAAACGGCCCGATCATCTTCGCGGCCGGCGAGCATCCCGATTGGGATCTGTACTCGGTCGAGCCGGATGGCTCCGATCTGATGAACCTCACGCACACATTGGGGATCGAGGAGACGTACCCGAACATCTCGCCCGACGGTATGCGGATCGCATTCTGCCGCACGACCGAAACCGAGAAAGGGATCGTGAACGGCATCTACACGATGGACGTAGATGGCAGCAACGAAGCGCGGCTGACGGACGGTGGTAACAGCGGGTGCTATCCGACGTGGTCACCCGACATGCGCCAGATCGCGTTCGAGGGAGATGACGGCATCTATGTCATGGCGGCAGACGGGTCGAACATCAGGCAGCTCACGTTGGGTGAGGATCGGTACCCCACATGGTCCCAACCGGAGAGTGGATAGCGTTCTTCCGCAACGGCGATGCCACAGGTACCGACATCTACGTTACCCGCCCGGACGGAACGGATCTTCGGCAGATCACGGATACGCCGGGACGCGACATGATGCCGAACTGGTCGCCTGACGGCCGCCACATCGTGTTCGTCACCGACCGCTCGGGGACCACATCAATCGCAACGATGAATGCGGATGGCTCGAAAGTCCGGATCGTCACGGATGGAGCGCTGGAGCCGTTCTGGTCTCCTGACGGTAAACGTATTGGATTCCTTACCTACGATGACTCATCGGGGCTCCAGATGCTGACGACGACACTCGCCGGAACCGACGTGAGACTAGCTTTCTCTGCCGATCAAACCAAGACCGGTGCCTCGTGTTGCCTCCACCCGAGCTGGCAGCCTGTCTTTACCAACGAGGCGTCCCCGACGTCGTCGCCAAGCGAAGAACCGACGCCGAGCGCGACACCGACCGTCGGCGAGGACATCGGTCTTCGCTACTCGGTGTGCGACGTCACGTCCGTGCGCGGGCGGTTCGGTGCCCCGGACACTGAAGGAACCGCGTTCGTCGGCAGCGTCGTCGAGGACGGAAGATGTCCACAGCTTCAGAGGGCGGATCAGGTCCTGGCCGTCGACCTCGACGGAGATGACCTCGCCGACGTGTCGTTCGAGGATCTCGACTGCGAGGAGTGGTGCCACGCGTGGACCGCTCCAGACGTCGACGACGACGAAACGGACGAGATCTTGGTGCAGAACATCCAGTTCACCATCGCGGGACTGCACCTCTACGACCTCGTCGGCGCGCCGCCGCGGATCGTCGCGGTCACGGTCGCCTTTCCCGGAGATCCGGGAACCTTCGAGCCCGGCCAACAGGCACAGCTCTGGTACGGCGGTGACGCGTTCAATGCCGACGGTCTCGAGTGCGTCGACTCAGGCCCGGCCCGGGTCCTCGTCTCGAGCGCCGCGAATCAGGACCCGCCCGAGTCCGGACCGTGGTACGTCCACGAGACGACGTTCCGCCTCGTCGATGGGACGCTGGAGGTCGTCAGCGCTCGTGACTACCAGACAGATGCTCCGGGGCTCGTCGAACCCGGCGACACCGGCATCTGTGGCGCACGGAACCCCTACTGGGGGCGGTAGCCGAACACTGCAGCTCGAACTTCGGGGCGGCGCTTCCTTCGGTCCGCTGACGGGGTGCACAGCGCCGACTGGGCGGCGGCTCGCCGCGATCGAGCTCGACGGGGAACCGCCGGATGAGCTGCTCGTCGGGATGAACGGCGGGCCGTTCGGGATCGACATCGTGTTCGTCGACGTGTCGATGAGCGGCGAAGCACAACGGGGGTTCGGCCGTTCGGGTTCGTGGGCGTCTGCCTCGGACGGTGACCCGCTGGACGAGTTTCCACGGAACGACGCCGATGTGTGTCTGCAGTCGGCGTTCGTGGCGCCGTCGGTACTCGCCGGGTGATCAGCCGGGTGATCAGCCGACCAAGCCGAGCACGAGCTCGTTGAGGAGCAGCATCCCTCGCTCGGTCGGGACGAGGGTGCCATCCTGCCGCCAAAGGAGGCCGCTTCGCACGAACGGGTCGGCCTTCGCGTCCTCGACCCAGGACGCCGGCACGCCTTCGAGGATCCGCAGACGGAGGAAGATCTCTTCGAGGTACGCGTCGCTCGGCTCGAGGCGCTCATCACCGCCGATGGGCAACTCGCCAGTCTCGACACGTGACATGTACTCCTCCGGAGGCCGGGTGTTCCACCAGCGGCGGTCGTCGCGGTACGAGTGCGCGCCGGCGCCCAGGCCGAGATACGGTCGGCGCTCCCAGTAACCGACGTTGTGCACGCACTCGAACCCCGGCTTGGCCCAGTTCGAGACCTCGTAGTGGCCGTAGCCCGCCTCCCGCAGCAGCTCGCACGTCAGGGTGAACATGTCGGCCTGGAGGTCGCCGTCGGGCGGCGGCACCACGCCCGCCTGGATCTTCCGCCCGAGCGGCGTCGACGGCTCGATCGTGAGGGCGTACGCCGAGACGTGTTCGGGATCCAGCTCGATCGCCTCGCGGAGCGTCGCCTCCCACGACTCGAGCGTCTCACCGTCCGCTCCGTAGATCAGGTCGACGTTCACGTTCGCGAACCCGGCCACGCGCGCTTGCTGAAACGCGCGCCTCACCGAGGCCGGTGAGTGCACTCGTTCGAGCGCCGCCAGGACTGACGGATCGAACGACTGCGCGCCCATTGAGAGTCGCGAGTAACCCGCCGCGAGTAGTCCCTCCAGCTTGGCCGGATCGAGCGTGTCCGGGTTCGCCTCGATCGTGATCTCCGCGTCGGGCGTCACGTCGAAAGGATCGCCGAGCCGCACCAGCAGCGCTTTCAGGTCGGCGACCGCCATCGTGGTCGGCGTGCCGCCGCCGAGGAAGACGCTCACGACCTCCTCTTCCGCCCAGGCGGGCGCGGCAAGATCGGCCTCGGCGAGCAGCACGCGGAGGTAGCGCGGCGCGAGGTGCCCCAGACCCGCGTACGCGTTGAAGTCGCAGTACCCGCAGCGCGTCAGGCAGAACGGCACGTGGACGTACAGCCCGGCGCTCATGGCCTCGTCGCTCCGGCCGGGGCGCCGGCGCCGAGCTTCAGCGCGGCGATGAACGCCTCCTGGGGCACGTCGACCCTGCCCACGCGTCGGAGGCGCGCCTTGCCCTTCTTCTGCTGCTCGAGCAGCTTGCGCTTACGAGTGATGTCGCCGCCGTAGCACTTCGCGATCACGTCCTTGCGCTTGGCCTTGACGGTCTCGCGGGCGACGATCCGCGATCCGATCGCCGCCTGGATCGCGACGTCGAAGAGCTGGCGTGGGATCAGCTCCTTCAGCCGCTCGACCATCCGGCGGCCATACTGGGACGCTTTGTCTCGCGGCACGACGCTGCTGAACGCGTCCACGGGTTCGCCGTGCAGCAGAACGTCGACCCGGACGAGGTCACTGTTCTCGTAGACGGCCGGCTCGTAGTCGAGCGAAGCGTACCCACGCGTCCGTGACTTCAGCTGGTCGAAGAAGTCGAAGATGATCTCGGCGAGCGGCAGGTGGTAATGAACCTCGGCGCGCTCAGGCGAGAGATACGTGATGTCGATCATCTCGCCGCGCCTCGCTTGGCAGAGCTCGAGCACGGGCCCGAGGTACTCGCTCGGCGTGATGATCGTCGCGAGGACGGTGGGCTCCTCGACCCTGTCGTAGGTGCCGGGCACCGGCATCTCGCTCGGGTTGTGCACGACGACCGTCTCGTCCCCGCGGATCACGTGGAACTCGACGTTCGGCGCCGTCGCGATCAGCTCGAGCCCGAACTCGCGCTCCAGCCGCTCCTTCACGATGTCCATGTGCAACAGGCCCAGGAACCCGCACCGGAACCCGAATCCGAGTGCCTGCGACGTCTCGGGGTCGTAGTGCAGCGCCGCGTCGTTCAGCTTCAGCCGGTCGAGCGCGTCGCGTAGCTCGCCGTAGTCGCCTCCCTCCGCCGGGAACAACCCCGACCACACCATCGGCAGCGGCTCACGGTAGCCGGGCAGTGGCTCGTGCGCGCCGTGGCGTCCGGCGATCGTCAGCGTGTCCCCGACCCTGACCTGATGCACGTCCTTCAGGCCCGTCACCAGGTAGCCGACCTCGCCTGCATCGAGGTGCGGCACGGGCGTGGCCTCGGGCGCGAAGATGCCGGCCTCCTCCGCCTCCCATTGGAGGCTCGTCGCGAGGGACCGCAGCCGCTCCCGGGTCCGAAGGACGCCGTCTTTCACGCGCAGGTACGCGACCACGCCGCGGTACGTGTCGAAGCTCGAGTCGAAGATGAGGGCGCGGAGCGGATCATCGCGCGAGCCCTCGGGCGGGGGCACGCGGCCGATCACCGCCTCGAGCAGGCCGACCACGCCCTCCCCCGTCTTCGCCGACACACGGAGCACTTCCGATGGCTCCACGCCGGTCAACTCGCCGAGCTCGCGACCGACCTCGTCCGGGTCGGCCGCCGGCAGGTCGATCTTGTTGAGCGCCGGGATGATCACCAGCCCGGCGTCCCGCGCGAGATGGTAGTTCGCAAGCGTCTGCGCCTCGATGCCCTGCGCGGCGTCCACCAGCAGCACCGCGCCCTCGCACGCGGCGAGCGACCGCGACACCTCGTACGTGAAATCGACGTGGCCGGGTGTGTCGATCAGGTTCAGCTCGTACGTGCGCCCGCCCGTCTGGTGTGTGAGTCGGACGGCCTGCGCCTTGATCGTGATCCCACGCTCCCGTTCGAGCTCCATCTTGTCCAGGTACTGCTCGCGCATGTCGCGTTCGGAGACGGCGTGCGTCAACTCGAGCAGGCGGTCGGCCAGCGTCGACTTGCCGTGGTCGATGTGCGCCACGATGCAGAAGTTGCGGATGGAGGAGATCCCGGTCACGCGGACCTATGGTACGGGCCCCGGACCTCCCGGAACGGCTGTTCAGACGCGACTGGTACACTCGCTCGCCCATGGCCAACATCAAGTCGCAGATCAAGCGGAACAAGCAGAACGAGCGGCGGCACGAGCGCAACAAGGCGGTACGGTCGGCGCTGAAGACCTCGGCCAAGAAGGCTCGTCAGGCGATTGTTGACGGCGACGCCGAACAGGCAGCCCAGGGCGTGCGCGAGACCTCGCGGGCGCTCGACAAGGCGGCCTCGAAGGGAACCCTGCACAAGCGGGCCGCCGCCCGCCGCAAATCCCGCCTCGCCAAGACGGCGAATGCAGCCAGAGCCGCCTCCGGCGAGTAGATCCCTTCAGACGGGAACGGGCGTTCTGGCGATCGACGCGATCAGCACGGGCAGGACGACGTCGCCGGCGCCGCCCGACTTGAGCGCGCGGTCGGCCTCGACCACCTGCAGATGGAGCCGGACGAGCTCGTCGACGTCGAACCGTCGCGCCTGCTCTCGGTAGGTCCGCACCTGCCACTCGAACCGCAGGCCGGCCCGCTGGACGACCTCCCTCGGCGGCAGCCGGTCCGGGAGCGAACGAACGCGCAGAAGGTCGCGCAGGCGCGCGGCGATCGCGCCCAGGACCATCAGCGGGTCCGCCCGCGACCCGAGCAACGCGCTGAGCGCCCGCATCGCGCCGACCGCGTCCTTCCTGAAGGCCCGGTCACAGAGGTCCCACGAGTGCTGCTCGCCCAGGCCACGGAACTGCCGCCGGACGAGGTCGGCCGTGATCCGTTCCCCCGCGAACGCCGCTGACAGCTGCTCAAGCGCCTGGCCGAGCGCAGCAGGGTCCTCGCCAACCGTCTCGACCAACGCAGTAGCTCCGTCCGGCACCAACGCGAGCCCGTTCGCCTTCGCGCGGCCGAGCAGCCACCCCGTGAGGTCCCGGCGCGTCACCTTTACCTCGCGCACCTCGCCCAGGGGCGCCACGAGCTTGGCCAGCGCGGCCGGCGCCTTCGCCCGTTCGCCGACGGTCGCGCACAGGACCAAAGGCGCGTCGGGCGGCGGATCGGCGAGGAACGCCCGCAGCTCGGTGACGGCTTGGTCGGGGAGCGATCTGCAGTCGGTCACCAGCAGGGCTCGCCGTTCGCCGAACAGGGAGGGCGTCGCGAGATCCGAGAGCTCGCCACCCTGCCACTCGGCGGCATCGAGCTCGCGTGGCTGCACGTCGCCCAGGATCTCGAACGCCGCCTCTCTGAGCAGGAACGGATCCTCTCCCCACAGGAGATACACGGTCACAAGGGCGATGCTACCCGGAGCCCGGGAACACGATCGTCCGTCCGCGTCCCGTCTCGACGACGATGCCACTTGGTTCGAACGAGACGATCACGTCACCCGACCGATCCGTCCTGAACACGCGGGCACCACTCGCCTGCAGCACCTCCAACGTGTGCGGATCTGGGTGGCCGTAGTCGTTCGGTCCAACGCTCACGATCGCGATCCGTTCGTCTACCGACAGGAAGAACTCGTCGATCGACGTTGCCGCGCCGTGATGCGGGACGTTGAGGACGTCGGCCGTCGGTGGCGCGCCTGCTTCGATCATGGCCTCCTGCGCTTCGGCCTCGGGCTCGTTGGCGAACAACACGCTGTCCTCTCGGTAGGTCAGGAGCAGGACGAGGGAGTCGTTGTTGGGATCGGAGTTGGTGCCCTTCCAGCATCGGTCCGGGCTGACCACGTCGAACCGCACGTCGCCGACCCAGATGACGTCGCCACGCATCGGGTGGCGCTCGGGGATCCGCTCCCGGTGCACGGCGTCGATAAACGAGCGGTAGCTGCGCGAGCTCATCTCGGGCACGAGACAGCCCGAGTCGATCACTAGACCGACCGGGAAGCGCGACAGCACCTTCGGAAGCCCGACGTAGTGGTCCTCGTGCGGGTGCGTGGCGACCACGGCGTCGAGCCGCTTCACGCCGAGCGCCGCGAGCTTGGTGGCGACCATATCCGGGTCGGGACCGCCATCGATCAGAACGTTGGCGCCTGCCGGCGAAGTCACCAGCGCTGCGTCGCCCTGGCCGACGTCGAAGAACCGGACGACCAGGCCGCTCGGAGGTCCTCCCCGCAGCGCCGAGGACCACACGACGACTGGAAGCAGCAGGCACGCGGACACGATGGCGAGGCGCGGGAGGCGACGTCGGCGGCCGAGCCACCACGCGAGCGCGACCACGACCGCTCCGCCACCGATCAGCGACGACCATCCACTGCTCGACGTCACCCACGGGATCGGTGCCGACGCAAGACGGTCGGCGATCAGCTCGAGGTACCGCATCGGCAGCGTCGCGAGCGCGACCAGCGGTCGCGCGAGCGGCTCGGACACCACGCCGACGGCCCCGGCCGCGAGCCCCAGTAGCAGCGCCGGCGACACGGCCGGGAACGCGAGCAGGTTCGCCAGCACGGTGACGATGGGGACCTCGTTGAAGTGGAACAGGAGCAAGGGCGTGACGCCGGTCTGCGCGGCGATCGTGGTGCCGGCCGCGAGCGCCACCGGTCGCGGCAGGAACCGGAGGAGTTCGGCGAGTGGCGTCGCCATCGCGACCATCCCGGCCGTCGCGGCGACGGAGAGCTGGAACCCGACCGACCACGCGAGCGAGGGATCGAACACGAGCAGGATGAGCACCGCGCCGGCGAGGATCGACGCGGTGCTCCGCGGCCGGCCGAGCAGCACGCCCGTCACGGTCAGACCCGCCATGACGCCGGCGCGGACGACCGACGGCTCGGCGCCGGTGACGATCACGAAGAACAGCACCGTCGCCGCCGCGACGAGGAAGCGCAGCACTCGCGAGAGGCCGAGCGCGGCGGCCAGTCCGAGGATGGGCGCGAGCACCATCGCGACGTTCTGGCCCGACACGACGAGCAAGTGACCGAGCCCGGTCGCGCGGAAATCGCGCTCCAGCGCCGGATCCAGCTCGGAGTCGTCCCCGAGGGCGAGGCCGAGCAGGAGACCGGCCTCGCGGCGCGGGAACAGCCGCTTGATCGCATCGCCCACGAACGACCGAAACCGCTGTGCCGCCGCGACGAAGGGGTTCGGCGACCCGCCGAGGTGTTCGAACGTGCCGACGCGGAGCTCCGCGGCGATCCCGCGGTGCTCTAGCGAGTCGGCAAACCCGGGGTCGTCGGGCCACGTGACCGTCCCGCTCACCCGGATGCGGTCGCCGCGGACCGCGTCCGGTGGGTCGTCCTTCCCCGAGAGCCACACGGCCTCGCGAACCGCGACGGTCCCGTCGTCCGACGTGACGGAGCCGACGCCCGCAACGGCGTACCATCCGAAACGACCGAGGATCGGATCCGTCCGGAGCGACGCCTCCACCGTCACCGAGCGCCGGACGAGGCTCCGCAGGTGCGTCCCCTGGATCCGGTGGTCGAACGCCTGGCCCCATCCGACGCCGAGCAGCAGCAGCGACACGCCGAGGAAGACCAGCGCCCATCGCCGCGGCCTCCGAGCCGACGATGCCGGCGTGACAGCGGCGACCGACGCCGGTTCGCGAGGCTCTTCTGCCACCGCGACGAGCCCGGCGTCATGGAGACGGTCCTCGACGTGCGGCATCTCGGCCGCGGCCGCCAGCGCCAGGGAGACGGCTCCGAGGCCGAGCCACACGGGCACAGGCAGCACGTCCCCGAACCGTTCATGCGCGAGGAGCCCGGCCGAGAATGCCGCCGTCGCGACCGGCAGCAGCCAGACGCTCAAACCGTCACGTCGTCCCGGATCTGTTCGAGAATCGATTCGCCGATGCCACTCACGTCGATCAGGTCGTCGACAGTCGCGAACGGACCGTTCTCCGTCCGGTGGTCGACGATTCGCTGCGCGAGGACCTCCCCGATCCCCGACAGGGTCTCCAGATCCGACGCCGTCGCGGTGTTGATGTTGACCTTCGCGGTCGCGACCGACGTCGACGACCCGGCGGCGGGCGAGCCCGCGTCTCCGGGAGCCGCCGCCCGAGGGACCAGGATCTGGACCCCGTCCGTGAGCGGAGCCGCGAGGTTCAACGCCTCGAGCACGGCGCCCTCGCGAGCACCGCCCGCTGCCTCGATCGCGTCGATCACGCGCTGACCCTCGGCGAACTCGTAGACGCCCGGATGCCGGACCCACCCGGCGACGTCCACGAACAGCGTCGCGGGTGACGGCGCGGCGGCGCCGCGCGACTGGTCGGCGGCCGCGGGCGCGGAGCGGATCTCGACGGGCCTGGGGAGCGAGCGGACGTACCAGAACCCGGCACCTGCCAGCGTTACGGCGGTCAGCAGAGCGATGCCGGCGAGCTCTCCGCGCGACAGCATCGACAGCCGTTCGCGAAACGGGACCCCAGCCACACGGACCTCCAACGGGGCGACGGCGTTCGGCTCGGCGGAGGGAGTGGCCGGACGCTAGCAGCCGCCCGCGAGGCGTGCTGTGAGGCGCGTCACACGCTGCGAGCGACGACCTCCTCGGCGGGCCGACGTCCCGCCCGGCTCAATGGGCGGTGACGACGTTGACCAGGCGAGGAGGCTTGACCACCACGTTCGCCACGGGCCGGCCGTCGATCGCCCGCTGGGCGTTCGCCGAGGCCATCGCCGCCTCCCGGCAGGCGTCTTCGGACGTGTCGGCGTCGACCTCAATTCGGTCCCGGACCTTGCCGTCGACCTGGATGACCAGCGTGACCCGCTCCTGTCTGGCCATCGCGGGGTCGAACGTCGGCCACGGAACCTGGTGAACGCTCTCCGAGTGGCCCAGGGCCTCCCGCCACAGCTCCTCGGCCAGGAACGGGGCGACCGGCGCAAGCATCACGGCGAGCGTCTCGGCGGCGGCGCGCGCCGCCCCGCCGGCGTCGAGGGTCGAGCGGATCTCGTTGGACAGCACCATCAGCTTGGAGATCGCCACGTTGAACCGGAACCGCTCGAGGTTCTCCGTCACGCCGCGGACCGTGCGGTGCATGAGCCTGACGAGGGGCTCGGGCTCCTCGCCCGCCCGCTCGGCCGCCTCGGAGACGGCAGCGTGCACGCGGCCGAGCCACGCGTTCATCGGCGGGCGCCGGTCGGTGTCGGGCGCGATCAGCATCCAGTCGATGTCGTCCTCGAAAGGGCCCGCGAAGAGCATCGTCAGGCGCAGCGTGTCCGCGCCCCAACGTTCGACGAACGGCATCGGCTCGACAATGTTGCCCTTGGACTTGCTCATCGAGGCGCCGCCGTAGATCACCTGCCCCTGGTTCATCAGGCGCAGGAACGGCTCGGTGAACGTCACCAGCCCCATGTCGTGCAGCACCTTCGTGAAGAAGCGCGAGTACAGCAGGTGCAGGATCGCGTGCTCGACGCCGCCGACATATTGCTCCACTGGCATCCACCGCGCGACCGCCGCGGGGTCGAACGCCTGCGAACGGTCGTTCGGCGAGCAGTACCGGAAGAAGTACCAGGACGAGTCGACGAATGTGTCCATCGTGTCGGTGTCGCGGGTCGCGGCTCCCCCGCACCGTGGACACGTCACGTGCTTCCACGTCGGATGCCGTGCGAGCGGCGAGTCGCCGCCCGGTGTGAAGTCGACGTCGTCCGGCAGCTCGACCGGCAGCTGGTCGTCCGGGACGGCGACCTCCCCATCCGTCGGGCAGTGGACGATTGGAATCGGCGCGCCCCAGTAGCGCTGGCGGCTGATCAGCCAGTCCCGCAGCCGATAGGTGACGGCGCGCTCACCCTTCCCCTCGCGCTCGAGCCACCCGATGACCTCGTCGATCGAGCCCGGCGAGCTGACGCCGTCGAACGGGCCCGAGTTCACCATCATCCCCTCGTGGTCGTAGGCCTCCGTCATCGTGTCCGGATCGCGGGCCTCGTCCGGCGCCTGCACGACCACGCGGATCGACAGGGCGTGCGCACGAGCAAACTCGAAGTCGCGCTGGTCGTGCGCCGGCACGCCCATGACGGCACCGGTGCCGTACTCCATCAGGACGTACGGGGCCACGAAGCACGGCACGCGCTCCCCGTTCACGGGATTCACGGCGTGCACGCCGAGATCGATGCCCTCACGGCTCTCCGCCTGCTCGCGGTTGGTCAGCGGGGTCGCCTGCAGCTCGTCGATCAGCCTGCGAGCCTCGGCGCCGGTGCCGCCCGCGTGGGCCAGCTTGCCCAGGAGCGGGTGCTCGACGGCGAACACAAAGAAGGTGACGCCCCACAGCGTGTCGGGTCGCGTCGTGAAGACCTCGACCTTGTCGCCGGTCTCGGCGATCGTGAACGTCACCCGAGCTCCCTCGGAGCGACCGATCCAGTTACGCTGCATCGTGATCACACGGTCCGGCCAGTCGACGAGCTCGCCGACGTCGTCGAGCAGCCGCTGCGCGTAATCGGTGATCTTGAAGAACCACTGCGTCAGGTCCTTGCGCACGACCGGCGTCCCACACCGTTCGCAACGGCCGTTCACGACCTGCTCGTTCGCCAGCACGGTGGCGTCCTTCGGGCACCAGTTCGCCGGCGCGTTCTTCCGGTACGCGAGGCCGCGCTCGAAGAACCGGACGAACAGCCATTGCGTCCACCGGTAGTACTCCGGGTCGCTCGTGTGCAGGCGCCGTGTCCAGTCGAACGACATGCCCATCCGCCGGAACGAGCGCGCCTGCTGTTCGATGTTCGCGTACGTCCACTCCTTGGGGTGGACCCCGCGCTGGATCGCGGCGTTTTCGGCGGGCAGGCCGAACGAGTCCCAGCCGATCGGGTGCAGCACGTTGTGGCCGCGCATCGCAGCGAACCGCGCTACGGCGTCGCCGCCGCTGAAGGCCTCGGCGTGACCCATGTGGAGGTCGCCCGAGGGGTACGGGAACATATCGAGTGCGTAGAAGCGCGGCTTCCCGTCGCTCGGATCCTCGGACGCTCGTAAAACGTCCTCCCGTTCCCACCGCTCGACCCACTTCGGTTCGATGACGGTCGGGTCGTACCTCTCCATGGTCCGAACGATGCTACACGGTCGTTCCGGGCGCACCGCGCTTCACCAGCGCATTCGTTGCGATCAGCGCAGTCGTGACCGCATCCGCCGGACCTCCATCGAGGCGCCCCGCGCGTCGGCCTCCGCCGCACGGATCCGCTCCCGCAGCTCGACCACCGCCGCCTGGACGTTCTCGAGCTCCCGGCGAAGCGCCTCGACGCGTTCGCGGGCTTCGGCCTCTCGCTGCTCCGCCTCGCCCAGCTCGCGCTCGAGCGCCTCTCGCTCGGCGCGACGGTCTGGCGCCGGCTCCGGCTCCCCTCCCCGAGCGCCCGGGACGAGCTCGAGTCCCGTCGCCTCTCCGAAACCGGTCGGCGGCGGGAGGGGTTTCGTCAGCATGCCGGCCATCACCAACGTCCCGGCAGCCGGGTCCGCCGAGGCGGTGTCGAGCGTCGCCGTCACCTGGTCCGCCGCCCCCGACCCGCCCTCGTACGCGCGGGCGCGGTCGACCAGTTCTGCGATGAGCCTCCGGCGTTCGTCCGCACGCTCGCGGAACTCATCGGCGCCACGACCCGCGACGGCGCGTCGCTGCGCCTTGCGCAAGCGGTCGCCCGCATCGATCAGGGCGCGGACGTCGTCGCCTGCGTCCCGGACGAGTTGGTTCATGATCCACGCGGAGCGCGCCGGCTTCGCGAGCGCGCGGACCCGCGCCGCACCCTCCTTGTCGCCCGCGCCCGCGAGCTCCTTGGCGAGCGCGTTGCGCGCCGCCGTGAAGCCCTCGAGCGGGAGCGCGTACAGCTCCGCGATCCGGGCATCGACGCCGGTGTCCGCCACCAGCTACTCTCCTTCGTCGAACGTGATCACGAGCCTGGCGATCCGGTCGCCCGCGGGGGTGATCGTCATCGTTCCGGCGCGGCGCCCACCGTCGCGGCGCCACGCATACACGGCCTCGATCATGGGCTCGATCGTCACGACCTCGAGGACGTCGATCTCGTCGTCCGGGGGCCGGGTTCTGTACGCGTCTGCGATCGCGTCACGCCCGTGGAACGGACCCGCCGGGACGCCGACGAAGACGAGGTCCGCGTCGTCCGTGAAGGGAGCCACCATGGGTCCGAAGTCGCCGGACCGGACCCCGGCGTTGAACGCGTCGACGTGACGGCGCAGCAGCGCTGGCAGGTTCATCGGGGCCGAAGCCTACTTCGGATCTCCGAGGCGCGGCCTCAGAGCGACCCGGGCGCGGCCGACGTCCGGCCTATTCTCGAGATCCATGCGGCCGTCCGAGCTCGGCCTGGCCTCGGCCCTCGCGCCTACCGGATCTCGATCGTGCCGCGCATGCCGTACGCGTAGTGCCCGGGCAGGTGACATCCGAACAGGGTGGTTCCCGGTGCTCCGAACGTGTACGTCGTCGCGACCGTCTGGCCCGCCGGCACGCTGATCTCACCGGGCTTCGCTCCGTGGTGAGCTTCGGTCCCCTGCTCGTGAACGTCCTGCACTGCCTGGTCGCCGATCAGGAACTCGTGGTCGATCGGGTCGTCGTTGCGAACGATGAACCTGACGGTCTCGCCAGCTTCGACATGGATCTCGTCCGGGACGAAGGCGGAGTACCGGACCCTCACCTCGACCGTGCGAACCTCGTCGCCTCCGGCCGAACCGACGTACGCGATCGTCGCGGCGACGAACAGCAGGCCGATCGCGCCGACGACCCGAGCGGGTCGCACGTCAACCCACCGGACTCCGGACGGCGCGACGGCGTCCGAACGACGCCCCCACCGCGAGGGCGACCAGCAGCACGACGGCGGTCCACAACCAACTCGGGAACCAGCGGATCACGTCGACAGCGCCCGAGCTCGTCTCCGGGACGCGCAGGCCGGCCGCGACGTAGGAGGGCTGCCCGGCCCCGCTCGCGTCGACGGCCAGGTCGTACGTGAGGTCGCCGGCCTTCGCGTCGACACGCAGGTACGTGAGCCACATGTCCGATCCGGGCAGCCACTTCATGCCCTTGTCGCTGCGGAGATCCGAGAGCAGGGTCCCCGACGCCTCCTCGCTGCGCTCGAGCACGAGACCCGGGCTGACGAGCCCACGGACGAGACGGCCGCGAGAGGAGACCGGCGTGGGGAGCAGCGCCGGTTCCCGGTCCGTGAGAAGGAAGACGTCGGCCTCGACGGGAGCTTCCGCCCCGGCGCCGAGCGAGAGGATCCGCAGCGGCACCCACGGGTTCGGCGTGGGGATCACGACGTGGACCGGCGTGCCGTCGCCCGTCGCCAGGCCCTGCTCGGACGCGCGCTGCGCGTCGTAGCGGACCGCCATGAAGATCGGGCTCCGTTCGGCGTAGAAGTCGAGCACCTCCGGCGCATCCGGTGGCAGCAGGAACCCATGCTCACGCGCCCAGTTGCCGACGGCGGTGCCGCCGCCTTCGAGCACGACCACGTCGAGGGCGTCGATCTTCGTCTTTAGGATCACGTCTGCAGGCGCAGCGGTCGGGGCCGCGAGCGCGAATGCCTCGGCTCGGATCGCAGGTTGGGTCTCCTGGATGAGGCGTTGGAGCGTCCAGTCCCCGGCGCGGACCACCCTGGTCGGGACCCCCGGCAGCGGCACGATCGATCCGAACTCGCCCTCGGCCCCCGCCGCGAACTCGAAGGACGTGACGTAGTGCTCAATGCCCTGGTGGTACGCGGCCAGCGTCGTCGTTCGGACGAGCGTCACGCTGCCGTTGACGTTCACCAGGCCGCCGCACGCGAGCGCGGGGCCAGCGGTCAGCGCCAGCACCAGTCCGATCACGCAAGCCACAAGGAACGTCCGCGGAGCCATGGTGCCCTCCCTCCGACCGGGATGAACGTTCATGCTTCGACGACCCCGGCGCGTGACAGGTTCCGCCCGGGGCGACCGAAGTTCGCGTCAGGCTCCTGGCTCGCGACCGAACGCACGGAACGGCTCGGGCTCGTACGCGCTGAGGACCATCCCCCAGCCCGCGAGCGCCGTTCCGATCGCCTCGTCCTCGTGGATCAGCCACGCGAGGTGTCGCAGGCCGTGCTCGACGACCTGCGAGAGGTGCACGTGTGGCGGCGGCCCGGTCGCCCGGCCCCGAGCCAGCTCGGCGCGCGTGACGAGCTGGACGTCGCATCCGTGCGGCACGCGGAGGGGAGGTTCCACTGCGACGAGGAACGTGAGCAGGACAAGGTCGCAGACGACGCGCCAAGACGTGGAGTGGACCATCAGCGGGGCTAGCCCGAGCCCGGCGATGGCATCCACGACCGCCTCGTGCGGGTCTAGCTCGGGATCCCAGGCCGCCCGCGCCGTATCCCCACCCCTGGGGAACAGATGCTTGATCCCCTCGTCGTCCAGGTACAGAACGACCGCCTCGAGGGACGCTCCACTCACGGGCGAACCCTACCCGCCGCCGGCGCGCGGTTCGGCGAGCCGGCAGTACAGCCGGATCGCGCGCGGCACGAAGCCGCCGACCAGCCGGATGGCTGTTCCGGCATGACAGTCGTTACCCGCTTGAGCCCCGGGGTATAAGAGAAGTCGGGAGGTGATTGCATGGCAGCAACCCACCCGACCGGAGATCCGGAGGTACGGACTCGTCGATCGCCGTGGCTTGCGGTTGCGGTCGCCGTCGCTGTGATCGCCGTGATAGGCGTCATTGCCTATGTCCTTCTCTACAACGGCGGTAGCGGCGGCCTCTACGACGGCGGTAGCGGCGGCGCAGGAGGTGGCAGTGGTGACACCGGCGGCTATGTCGTCGTCGCGTTCGCTGGTGACACCGTCCGCCGAGCGGTAGCGAGGTTCCGGCGCTGAGACCACGACCTGAGGGGGCGACGATCGTCCCCTCCGATCTCTATCTATCTATCGAGCGATGGCCCCTGGCGAGCTGTTCCCGCGGAGGGGCAGGTCCCAGGTGGCCAGATCGTATGGCGGCCGGGCCCGAGGGATGACCGTGTCCGGGCGGCATGGTTCTCAGCGCGGCAGGAAGCGGAGCGAATCGAGCACGTCCCACGCGAGCTGCGCCCGAGCCGGATCGCCATACGCCTGCTCCCCCATCCCGACGAAGACGTAGAACCCACGACCTGCGTCGCGGAACCCGAACCACCACGCGTGGATGCCGTGGATGGCGAGCCGAAGCGTTCGGCCACTCGGCTCAACGCAGAGCCGCGTCCAGTCCTCTCCGCCACATGGTTCGGATGGTCCGAAATGGGTCGGCCGCCCCGCGAAGCCTCCCGCCTCGCCAGCGTCGTTCACCCAGATCAGGATGTCGTTCGGGCCGAGATCCTCGACCACGTTGCTGGGGAGCTGGAAGTCGGCGACTGCCTCGCCGCCCGGTCGCAGTGGGTACGTTGCTAGGGCGAGGATCTCGAACGGCGAAGCCACCCAGTCGTTGATCGGCAGATCCGCGACGATCCAATCCGACGGGTACGTAACGGTGAACAGGTCGCCCTCGTCGTGGAGAGTCGTCCGAACACCGTCGGTCTCGGTCCACCGCTCGATGTCGGCGAGCCGGACGGCATCGGCGATCGCGGCCGCCGCAGCCCGATCTTCATCCGAGACCGCCGGTCCAAGCCAACTCGATAACGTGGAAGCACAGTGTCCCATCGCATCGGGACCGCTCGCGGAACGTCCAGCCGGGGTTCTGGGCGTCCTCGGCGAACGAACCGGGCCCCTGATCGTCGCCGCCCAGCGGTGTCGCGTGCGCCCACAGCCGCTCCACCAGCACGGCGGCGCCACCGTCGCCGAACAGCGACGTCGCGTTCGCCGAGGAGTTCGGCCCGTACTCCGCATCCGCAGGGACCGGAACGTTGGCGACCGTTGTCCGCAGGATGTTCGCAGGGAGCAGCTGCCCGGCGCGCTCGATCGTTCGAGCGCTCCACGCCGATGGGTACTCGAACGTCCAGGGGGCTTCTGGCGACGTGAAGGTCACGAGGTCGGCGGGCTTCTCCCCGCCCGCGCCGACGATCGCCGCGGCCAGGACGACGCCGGAGACGAAGGCGACGACGGTGACGATCGATGCCGCTATGTGCAGGGCCCGGCGCCAGTTGCCGCGTCGGATCGCCCGTTCCGGCGACATCGCTGGCTGCACGCGCCGCACGACTTGGTCAAGGAGCTCCGCCAGTCGCTCATCCCGGATGTCAGAGTCATTCACGGTTCGCTCCTTCCTGTCGAAGCGCGGCGCGCAATCCCTTCCGTCCCCGCGCGAGATGCACGCGAACGGTGCTGTCTCGCGTGCCGAGCAGCCTCGCCACCTCGCTCGTCTCCATCCCTGCCCAGTCCCGAAGCACGACCGCCTGGCGCTGGCGGACCGGAAGATGACCGAGCGCGCGGAGGATCTCCTGCCGATCCAGCGACCGGCTGATCTCGTCGGGAGCGCTCCCCTCCGGTACTCGCCCGATCAGCTCCCGGCGCCTTGCCTTCCTGGCACACAGGCGCATCGCCGTCTTGAACACGAACCCTCCGGCGTGATCGTCGCTCTCGATCTGGCCCCACTTCGACCAGAGCCGCGCGAAGGCTTCCGCGGCGATGTCTTCCGCGCCCGATTGGTCGAGGAGCACGAGTGTGCAGGCTCGAACCACTCGGGGCAGATGCTCCCGATAGAAGCCCTCGAAGGCGGGTCGGTCCGCCATCCCACCTATCTCTAGCCACTACCGGGCTTGAGCGCTTACCGACCCGCCCCTCCTGACCGAAGACCTCCGCGCGGACAGCCGATCTGGTCTTCGGACAACGGAGTGCCGGGACGGCGTCACGCACAAACCGGCCGTGTCGGTAGAGCTACGGCACGCTGGTCCGTCGCGGCGCGTCGGCCACCGGATCCGGCGCATGCCACACCGCCTCGACGTTGTTCCCGTGCAAGTCGTTCACGAAGGCCGCGTAGTACCGATCGGAGTACTGCGTCCACACGCCTGGCTCGCCGCGGGCGGTGGCGCCGCCGGCGAGCGCAGCCTCGAAGAACGCGTCGACTGCGGACCGGTCCTCCGCCACGAACGCGACGTGCGACGCGGTCGTCACCGGGCTCCCCTGATAGATGGCGAAGTCGTCCATCCCCTCGGCGCCGTAGTGCACGCCGTCGGACTGGACGTGCAGCTCCTCGAAGCCGAGCGGCGCCAGCGCCGCCTGGTACAGCCGTCGGGCAGCGTCGAGATCCTCGACCACGAAGAGGACATGGTCGACGACGATGCGACGCGTGGTCATGGCCCGTGATTCTCTTCTCGTGTACGGGTGAGCAGCTCACTCTACGCGTGTTCACGTTCGCAAGTCAGGGGCTACCCGCGGAGGTGAGGGGGCGCTACTCGAACCTCGCCGACATCTGAAAGAGCTCTCGCCAGGGGTTCCCTGACGGGTCGGTGACGGTTCCTTACGAATTAGGGTCGCGCCTTTCGATCTGTACCTCGATTGGGGGCGGCGGAATCGGCCTTTCGGCCGATATCGCCAGCGTGTGCGGCCACGAAGCGAAGGGTACTTCGCTGTTAGAGGACACTTCATGGTTACGCCCATCGAACTAAACCTGCCCGCAACGCCCATCGCGCCGGCACTCGCGCGAGCGGGGCTTGGCCCCGTCTGCGACGCGATCCCACGGGATGCCAGCGCCAGCCTCAGGCTCATCGTCTCGGAGATCATCGCGACCGCCGTCCGTCACGCGAGGCTTTCGGGACTGGACGAGATCACTGTCAGGGCTGTCCCGAATGAGGTTGGCGTTCATGTTGAAGTCACCGACGCCGGACCGGCCTTCGACCCTTCCACCGCCAGTCAGGAACAGGCGATGGGCGAATTCGTTATGAAGCGACTCGCCTCGGGCTGGGGCATCGCCCGCAGAGGCCGCTCCACGACCGTTTGGTTCGACGTGGCGGCCTAGTCTCCGCAGTCCGCGTGCCTGTCGGGCGCGCCAACTGCCCCGGAGCTGGCGCCTACGGCATGTCTTTGCAGGTGCGACATGCTCTCGTAACCTTCGGCCGGGTCATGCCTCATCATGGACCACGTGGAACGTGGATCTGCGGCGCACGACTGAGGAGGGAGAGTTGGTTGACCGTAGCGATGCTGAGAAAGACCGTCGTCATGAGTACAGGGTGGCGGCAGCAGCCCTTGATCTGCTTGCGGCCGACCTGGAACGCGCGTTCGGACTTGACGAAGTAGCGCCAGAGGCTGCTGTGCCAAGCGTGGACGATCCGTCGCTTCTAGATGATGCTGCGGGATACATCTTGGATCAGTTGTCTCCCGAGGCTTCAGAGTCCTCCAGAGTGGCGGTGGATTACGCGCGAGCGTTTATAGCGGCTCGAACGTTCGAGGACATCGGTGATTCGGAGCGTGCGTCGGCCGAGAGAGAGAAGGTGGATGCTGTGGAAGCCTCTTGCCACGGATGAGGACACCGGTCAGGAACTCCGCCTAAGCCAAGCAATGCCGAGGGTCCGCCGCTTGAAGAGACTCGCCATCATGTACAGGATGGCTGCCGGCGACGTGAATCCCATGTGAGTACGTCTGGCATCCTGGTCCACCGGCAGGAACGCTCCTGCGGCTCACGCATCCTGAGTGACCTGTGCGTCTGCGCGTACGCCCGCGCCAAACGGCCCACACGACGGCGCTCAGGGGTGCGAAGGGCAAGTACCACCACGTCCGTAGACGATGGACAGGATGACAGATACCACGATCCCGAAAGATCAAGCCGCGGATTGCGCTCGCCAGAACCCGGTGGGGCTCCAGAACGGGTTCCTCGCCATCATTCTTAAGGTGTCCTGACCCCGAGCCGTTACGCCACCTCTCGACGATGGCACCGGGCGAACTCCTGGAGCCGGATCCGACAGTTCAGGCAAAGCTCGTCGGGACGGACGCTCGCCTCCCCACCGACGAACGCGCGGAGATAGACACGCGCGAGGTGCTGAGCGCATCGTGGGCACAGAGACGGGTGAGAGACGTACCGTGACGTACAGTCGACGGTAAGGAGCTGGGCACGACGGGTCAAGTCGCCTGACTTGGGCACGGCCGAACGGTGGACAGATGCCGGCGGCCAACATGCACCGTCTCCACGCTTTCGTGATCGCCGCCCGGTCGATCCGCCTGGCGCTCATCGCATCCCATGACGAAGATAATCGCGCGGGCGTTCGCGAGTGTTCGGGAGTCTTACTGGCTGTGGCTCAGGCGGGCTCCTCGGGGCGGAGCACGAGCTCAGCCGGCCCGCCGCCCTCCCACGGGTTTCCGCCGCGCCATCGATAGACCCAGATGCCGCCTCGAGGCGACCCACGGAGAGCTCGGACGATGGGTTCCGCAAGACCCCAAGGCGAGGCCTCAAGGAGCTGGATCGCCTTCTCGATGGGAACGAACTCAGCTCGAATCGTCGAACCGTCGGGGTCGTCAGGGGCTAGCTGTCCCCGCCATGACTGCGGTTCGAGCACGAACGTCATTGACTCGGGGGACGCGTCCCCGGCGATGAGCTCAATCAGGGCAGCGATCGGGGACGGACCACGTACGGTCAGCCCGGTTTCTTCGGCCACCTCGCGGGCGAGCGCAGCGGGCACACTCTCACCCGGATCCAGCATCCCACCGGGCAAGCCCCAGAAGGTGTTCTTCGTGCCGGGATACCGAGACTCGACCAGCACGACCTGGTCCTCATTCCTGATGATGCCGATGGCCGACACGTGTACGAAGCGTGGCTCAGGTCGCACGTCGCAAAACATACGTCGAGGACGAGGACCACGGGATCGGCGAGGTTGCGTGAATGTTCCCCGATGCAGATGAAACCTGTGGGCCGCTACCGTCGGTCGGCCACCGACCGTGTCGCCCTGAAGCCGGACGCTAACGCCGTCCGGAGGTCCGCTTCTACCAGGTCGTGATCGACTGCGCAGACCCACGGCGGCTCGCTGAGTTCTGGATTTCGTTAACGGGGTTCGAGCTCGGTCACGCGGGCGACGATTGGACGTCCGATCCGCGCGCCGGATGGGAGCACCAGGATCGGTTTCCAGGTCCCCGAGGGCAAGGTCGTGAAGAATCGCGTCCACATCGATTTCGCCGCGAAGGACGAGGACGCGACCGCCAGACAGATCGAGGCGTTGGGTGCCGCCGGTCGGTGGGTTAGCGAGGACCCGGAGGACCCGTTCGTTGTCCTCTCCGACCCCGAGGGCAACGAATTCTGCATCGTCCGCAGCCCGGGCTGAGCGGGCCCCTCGACCCTCCGGAGGAAGCGGTTCGTCGTCTGGAGCATCACCCTGGAACTCGGGAAGGAGCTCCGAGGTCGCGTCTACCAGGCCGATTCCGGAAACGAACGTCACTCCGTGGAGCGATCGAGAACATGCGTCGACGTGTGGGCCGCGGCGACGTTACGTATCTCCTGGGTTCCCTTCGATTCTGTTTCACGCCAGTTCGCTCCATCGATCCGGCGGCTAGCCTCGCAGCGTGCCCCTAGAGCACGGGGCTTGCTACGAAGCCGCGTCGGTGTGCTCCCTCCCGACCCGAAGGGCCGGTTCGAGGGCGATTCCGTAGGCCATTAGCCCACGACGGGACGTCCAAACGGCCGGAATCGTTGAGCCGGCGTGTAGGACGAAGGCGTCTCGGGTAGCGCCTTCGAAACGCGGAGGTGAGCTCTGGCTACCGAAGCGCCGTACGAGTTCCGGCTTCCTCCCGACACCGCGGCCCCCGTGCTCGCCCGCATCGCCGTGGGTACGTTGATCCGGGACGTCCCAGAGGGTGTTGCCGCCGATGTGGCCGTCCTGACATCCGAGGTCGTCTCCAACGCGGTCGGGCACGCTAGGCCGACCCAGTGGGAGGAAATCGTCCTCCGTGTGAACCGCGATAGACAGATTCGCGTCGAGGTCATCAACGGCGGAACGGGGTTCAGTCCACCCCCTCCCGTTCGCCCATCCCTGAACGAATCCGGATGGGGTCTCTTCCTCGTCGACCAGCTCGCCTCAGCGTGGGGCGTCGACCGGAGGGGCGATTGCACGATCGTATGGTTCGAAGTTGACTCGCAAACTAGCCGCCGGCCGGGGTAATCTCAGACTCCGTCGGCCTGCTCGTCTGCGATGAAGAGTGGTTGTGCCTCAGCAACGCCCACGTTAGCGAACAGAGCGGGCGGTAGCGAGCTCCGATGCATCGTCTCGGTCTTGGGAAACATCAGGCGTAAGTCGGGCTTCCATGCGACGCCGTCGTTCGTCAGTCGATATACAGCTGGCATCGGCATGGTGCGCCCGAACTCGAGATCGGCTCGTGAGTCGAACGTACTTAGGATGATCCTGATGAGACCGGCATGACTGCCGATCACCACGAGTCTTTGATTGTGCCTGCGGCGGATCTCCGAGATTGCAGCGATGCCTCGCTCCGCCGCCTCTCGACGTGACTCTCCTCCAGGCGCCCTGTAGTCGCCGTCTTGCGCGCTGAGGATCGAGTGGCGCAGCCGCTCGTCCTCCGACATCGCCTGGGTCGTCAGCCGCCGCTCCCGAAGCTCATCCATGATCTGAACCGTTAGACCGCGCCCTTGCGCGATCGGCGCCATGGTCTCGACGGCACGCCGGTACGGGCTCGAATACACCGCCTTGACCTCGAGGCCGGCCAGAGATCGTGCCACCCGCAGCGCCTGCTCGCGGCCACCTGGCGTCAGCGAGCGCTCGTCCCCGAGCGGCTCGCCCGGCAGCGCTGCCTCCGGTTCGGCGTGCCGAACGAGCAAGAGGGTGAGCGTCCCGCGACGCACCCATCGAACGTTAGCAGCGCGCGAGGTGTCTCTCGCGCTGCCGATCGTACGACACGGACTACAAGCACAAGCTTGGCTCGAAGTCGCAAAAGCGGTCGTTCTCCGACACCCTCTCAAGAGACTCGGCTCCGGTGGCTCGCTCGAATACACTGGAGAGGCCATACCGGGGTTGGCGGCTAGGAATCGAGAGCCCCAATCGTGACCTTGCGCATCCGCCTTAGAGCCACTCGACCCACCTGGAACAGGCCCTTGGTCCGTGGCTTGCCGCTGCGCCATCGGTACGGTCCCTCCGATGATGGCTGTTGGAGGGTCCTATGGCTGAGAGACGGATCGGCCTCGTTCTGGACACGCTATCCGCCGTCCCGATATGGGCGGCTAGTCCCGTCGTCAGACCTTGGCATATGCGCTGGGGTGCTACAGACGCCGACGTGGCCGGACCGATGCCTGGCGACGACGTGGTGCCGCGAGCACAGTTCGACGCGACTAGGGCGATCATGATCGATGCGCCAAGGGTGCAGGTGTGGCCGTGGATCGTGCAGCTCGGGTACGGCCGCGGTGGGTTCTACACGTACGATCTTGTTGACAATGGATGCGAACCGAGTGCCGATCGCATCGTCCCCGAGTTCCAAGAGCTTGATGTCGGCGACGAGATTCCGATGTGGCACGAATGGCGCGGTCTTTCGATCGCGTACAACGTCACTTCCTTCGAGGCCCCGAAGTGGATGCTTTGGGTCCATAGACCGCATCCAGACGAACCATCGGACAGCACATGGAGTTGGCGCCTCGACGAGCTCCCTACAGGAAAGACTCGGCTCGTCACGCGGATGAAGCAGGACTACCGATGGGAGACTCCGCGCCTAGCATTGTTCAATCTGGTTCTCATGGAGCTTGGCGACTTCGCGATGGAGCGACGGATGCTGAAGGGAATCAAGGTCCGCGCCGAGAAGGTGAGCAACCTCGCACACCTTCGTCCGTCTGACGGCGACAAGCCCGTTGGAGCGAGGCGACTTGGCGACCGGTTTCGGCCGGGTCCGAGGCCGACGGCGTACCGATGAACGAAGGGGTCGGGTCTCGAGGGGGACGCGTGTCGCAGAGCGTGATTCTGCGGCAGCCTTCGCCGCCGAACTGCCGCCGATTGACATTCTCGCTCGGTGGACGACCCTCAGCCTTTGAGCGACGGTGGGCTCGGATGTCCTTGCACGTGGGCGGTCGATTGCGTGGCTCGGCACCCGCGGGCGGCGACCGGCGATCGCCACAGTTCCAATAGGGCCTGAAAGTGCCCCTTGATTGATCGGTGCGCGAAGCGCCGGCCGATCGGAGCCTGCAAGGCGCACCGTTGGCTCTCCTCGGCTGATGGACCTCGGTGCCGGGGCGCCAACGTTGAGAAGCCGCCCGAACGTTGTCAAAGTCGGTCCGAGATGAAGAACCCCGATCCCCGCCTATATCGGGAAGCTGAGGTTGCCCTCCAGCTCACGGATGAGGGCAGCTACCGGGGATTCCTCTCCCGAGGGTGGATCGCGGGTCGTCTCCGGCGCCTCCTCGGCGGTAGGGAGTGGGACTACCGCAGACCCTACCTTGATCGGAACGAGGCGGAGCGCCTGCAGCGGGACCTTGTCGAGATAGGAGTCGACGCCCGCTGGGAGGAGGATGCCCTGGTCATCACCGACCCGGAAGGACGCTGGCGCCCTGCTCGGATCTCGCCCAACCGGCACGGTCTGTACCAGGTAGGCAGGTTCGGCCGGGCGGCGCGGGCCGGCTCCGGCTTCGAGAGGGAGTGGGAAGAGGTCGTGCCTCTTCCCCGGGAGCGTCCGCTCCACGAGCAGGCGATCGCAGCCGCCCTCGACACCGAACGCGCTTTGGGCCCGGCGTTCGATCGGATCGAGGAGGAGGTCGACGTTCCTGTCCTCATCGACGCGCTGTCGTTGGTCCGCACGGACTACGCCCGGGAGCGTCTGTGCGTCCTGCTCGCCCACCACCGCGCCGTCGCGAAGGCAATCCCCGCCTTATCGCTGTTGACGCGGTTCCTCGACGCCGGCGACGATCACCTCCGCCGCAGCGCGGCCTACGCGATCGCGACCATCGTCGGGCGTGCGGGCGCCGCTCCAGCCAAAGCTGCGGAGCCGGAGCTGCCGCGAGTCCTGCGGGAGCGGCTCTCCCAGGAAGGGGACGATTCTGTCCGGGAGGAGCTGGAAGCCGCCCTCGGTGGGTTCGGCGAGTCACCACGCGAGCCACCGAAGGAGCACGCCGAGCGGTTCACGCTGGAGGTCCGGCGCTTCCTTGATTTCCTGAAGACGAAGCACGGGTTCGAGGAGCCCACGGTCGAGGACAGGTGGTTCTCTACGACCATCACATACCGGAACGACACCACCGCGGTTGTGGCGAGCGCCGATTGGCGCGACTCAATAGCGGAAGTCTTCCTCGTCGAGCTTCGCGAGGGTGCGATCCCCCTCTACCTCAACGGTGTAAGCGACTCGCTCGCCCCGTCGCTGGTCTTGGACATGACCGACGGCGCGAAGCAGAGCCAGATGTTGACCGACCCTCGGGACAGGGAGCAGACGCGTCGACTGCTGGAGCGCGAGGCGGCGGCCCTGATGCTGTGTGAAGACGCGTTGCGGGGCGACTTCACGCGCTTTCACCGCGCGGTTGCCCGTCTGGCCGAGGAGCGCTAGCTTGGAGCACCACCGGGGTCAAGCGACCCGAGCATTCACCTCGCCACGAGCCCGAGTGCGAGAACTCGCTCCTCGGAGGGTCCGCCGTACCGGGGGCGGTTCCACTGATGAGTGGCGGGCACGAAGCGGGCGGCTCAGTGCGGCCAGCCCATTCGACAGACCGTACAACGCGAGCATCATCGGTACCCCATCCACCGGTCTCGCGTGGTCGACCGCCGCTAACAGACACCATTCGTCACGAACTCTAAGCGGGTCTCAGGCTTCGTCACTGGCCAAACCTTCCACAAACGCGGTGCGTGATCGGGCGACCCACTGGCGAAAGGTTCGCGGCGCCGATCCGAGGATGTCGGCAAGTGGACCTACCGGGACGCTATTCGAACCTGATCCGTCAACTCGACCGTCTGATCGGCGACTGACGCGATGGTGGCGCGCTTCAACTCGGCGCCGCCACGGCGAGCCCCAGCGCCCGAGCGGCGCGCGACATCCGGTCGTCATAGGTCACCACTCGAGCCAGGTCGGCCCCAAACGCCAGGGCGGTGGCCAGGTGGATGGCATCGAGCGATCTGATGTCCTGGGGAAGCAAGGAACCTGCGGCGGTCAAGACTTCGTCGCTCACTCGCGCGAGGTCGAATCGGCTGAGGACGTCCCGGCCTCGAGCGATGGCATCGGCACCGAGCGGGAGAAGTGCTCGTGCCACCTCGGTTCGCGCGAGAGCACTGGAGACGAGCGGACGACGGCGTCGTAGGAACCGTCGAAGCGCGGCGGACTCGGACTCTCGAACGACGAGCTTCACGATGGCGGACGAATCCAGGTAGATGGCCCGCTCAGCGCTCATCGCGTCGAAGACGCGCGAGGACGCGCGAGGGTGGTTCCTGGCCGGGAGCCAGCTTGATCGGCTCCGGGAGATCCGCGATTCCACCGGAGCCGGGTGAGAGGTCGCCCGAGACACGAAGACGCTCGAGAGGGCCACGATCAGGAAGCGGCGCGAGCACCGCAACCGGCCGCCCGCGATCAGTCACTTCGATGGTTTCACCAGCCTCCACGCGCCGGAGCAGCTCGCTGGCCCTTTGCCTCAGTTCTCGCACACCTACCCGACTCATGTGCTATTCGTAGCACATTCTGGACGAGACACGCAAGCCCTACGCGGGTCGGGTGCTCGACCACGGACGGCCTGCGCCGTCGGGCAGACGTTCGAGTCCCGTTGCCTCTGGCGCGCGGAGCCGCTGGTCAGAGTCGGTACGAACGTTGGTGGACCCAAGGGGATTCGAACCCCTGACCTTCTGGCTGCCAGCCAGACGCTCTACCAGCTGAGCTATGGGCCCGGACGAGCGCCCAGTCTACTAACCCGAGGAGGCCACGCCCTGCGGTTCCCAGTCCACGCGGGGGGCGTCTGCCCAGAGGCGCTCGAGGTCGTAGTACTCGCGCTCCTCCTCGGCGAAGACGTGCACCACGATGTCGACGTAGTCGAGCAGCACCCACCTGGCGTCGCCCTCGCCCTCGCGCCGGACCGGCTTGACCCGGTGCGCCTCGCGAAGGACGCGCTCGACCTCGTCGACGATCGTCTTGACCTGGCGGTCGGTGGAACCGCTGGCGATCACGAAGTAGTCGGTGATCACGATCAGCTCGCGGACGTCGAGGATCACGATGTCGGCCGCCTGCTTCGCCGCCGCGGCCTGCGCCGCCGCGACGGCGGTCGGGCGGCTCTCGTTCACCACTGACCCATCACCGCAGCCGATCTCCTCCTACTCGTCGAAGTCCTCGCCCACCACGATCGTCACGTCGGCGACGCCGGTCGGCGCGCCCGACACCGACACGGTACCCACCCCGAGCGCCGCCTGCGCGCGCTCCGCCGCTGGGCGATCGTCCGGCGTCGACGCCACCACGAGCGTCTCCGCGTGGACGAAGCGCGCCGCGTTGCCCGACACCACGATACGGAACCCGGCCGGGATCAGGACCTCCGCCACGCTCGCGCCCACCCCCGGCTCGCCGCTCCCATTGAGGACGACCAGCGGGACGGGCAACACCGCGTCGCCACCGAACACGCGAGCGACAAGGTCGGCGGTGGGCCCCTCGGCGACGACGAGGGCGCCGCCGGGGATCTGCGCCATGGGCAGCGCCGCCACCTGTGGATCGGCCGCCGCGGCCAGCGCGCGAGCGACCGCACGCGCGTCGTCGACGTCGGCAAAGTCCTCCGCTCGCCAGTCCTGGTCCGACGACGCGAGTGCCCGGACGACGTCTCCCCACACGACCTGCCGTTCGGGCGATGCCAGCGTCTCGAGGACGCCGACACCGTCCAGCCGCTCGCCGGAGACGTGGAGGCCGCCCAGGCGATCGACGACGCCGGCGAGCCCGCCCGCGTTCAGCACACCGTAGTGCGCGACCCAGGCGCCGAGCGCGTTCGAGATCGCCGTCGCGGCAAGATCGCCGGGGAGCATTACGACGTCGGCTACGGTCGAGTCCCCGTGGCCGGGCACCGTCAGCGCGAGGTCGGGCGGGATCGTCACCACAGCGCCGGCCGCCCGCCGCCCGATGCGACGACCGCGACGAAGGGTCCCTCATCGCTCCGGACGACGAGCAACGTTTCCGTCCGCGGCCCCGGCGTGAGGTCGTCGCTCCCCCACATCACGTCCAGCCCGAACACCGTGCCGGTCGCGACCACGGCGAGCGCGAGCAGCGCGACGACCGGCGCCGCGCGCTCTGTCACCGGTAGAGCGCCGCCTTCTCGATGAAGCTCTTGACGCCCTCGGGCAACAGGTACCGGATCGCCCGGCCCTCGCGGACGCGGGCTCGGATGTCCGACGACGAGATCGCGAGCGCGGGGATCTTCATGACGGTCACGCGCGGGGCGTGCGCGGCGGCCGCGGCCTCGAGCCGGGAGAGGTCGTGACCCGGTCGCGTCGCGGCGATGAAGTGCGCGAGCGAGAGCGCCTCGTCGGGGTCCTTCCACTCGACGATCTCGAGGATCGCGTCGGCGCCCGTTATGAAGTACAGCTCCGCGTCGGGGTGCTCGGCCGCGAGCCGGCGGAGCGTCTCGACGGCGTACGTGGGACCGTCGCGATCGATCTCGATCCTCGAGACCGTGAACCGCGGGTTGCTCGCCGTCGCGACCACGGTCATCAGGTAGCGGGCCTCGGCGGGCGAGACCTCACGGTCGGCCTTCATCCACGGCTGCCCGGTGGGGACGAATACGACCGTGTCGAGCTGGAACTGGACGACCGCCTCCTCGGCGGTGACGAGGTGTCCGTGGTGGATTGGGTCGAACGTGCCGCCCATGATCCCGAGGCGCCGTCCCATTGGCGCCTATCCTATGGCCGGTCAGGTACGTGACCGGGGAGCCTCGACGGCTCCGTCCGAGAGCCAAGGACGGACGTCGATCAGATGCTTCTCGTAGTGGATCGTGCCGCCCTCGTCGAAGAACCCCTCGACCACCGGCGTGAGCTCCTCGATCCGGGAGAACGCGCGCAGCATGTCGGCCCGCCGGTCGAACCACGCCGCGCGGACCGTCGAAAGGTCGAGGCCCCGCGACTCGTCGAACCACGCCTGGTTGAGCGCCTCGACCTCATCGACGTCGTCCCACGTGCCGTCGTCGAGCATGCCGGCACGTATCCGGTCGAACGCGTCCGCCGCGTCCTGGCACCAGCGCGCCACGTGCCACATCGAGTCCTTCACCGACCAGCCCGCCGGCGTCAGGCCCGGGCGCTCGAGCCGTTCGAACGGTGTCGAGTCGATCAGCGCGTTGATGTCCGTCCACGCAGCCTGCTCGGCGGCCTCCTTCGCGGCGCTGCGCGCCGCGGCGTCGGGCGCGTGACCCACTCGCTGGACGAAGGCCTCGAGCTCGGGCAGGTGCTCGCCGTAGTGCTCCGCGCCGGATTCGTCGAACCACTCGACGATCGGGGCCGAGAGCTCGTCGACCGCCGCCCACTCGGCGAGGAACCGCGCCCGCGACCGTTCCAACACGGCCAGCACACACGGGAGCGCGATCCGCTTCCCCTCCGCGAGGCCGGACGCGTTGATCCGGTCGACGTCCCACCCGCGCTCCCGGTACGTGCCCTTTCGCACGGCGGCGAGCTGCGTCGCGGCCTCCTCGGTCCAGATCCGGATGTGCCACAGCAGGTCTTTCGCGCTCCACCCATCCGGGGTTACGTCCGGCCGCTCCGCGTCCTCCGGCCGGAGGCGGTCGATCGCCCGCGACAGCCGCGCCCACCCAGCCGCCTCGCGTTCGGACAAGCGTTCGCGCTCGCGCTCGACGTCCATTTAGGCCTCCTCGGGAATGAACTGGAACGCGCGGTCGCCGATCACGACCTCGTCGCCCCGTCGCGCGCCGGCAACGACGAGCTGTCGCTCGACGCCCTCGCGGATCAGCTGCTCCTGGAGCTTCACGACCTTGCGTGGGTCGTCGAAGTCGGTGTCGGCGACCCACCGTTCCACGTTCCGCCCGACGACGCGGAACCGCTCGCCCTCACGCCGCACGACGAACCGCGGGCGGCCCGGCCGTAGCACGACCGTCGGCACGTGCTCGGCGGCGACTGACTCGGCCTCGTCGACAACGCGCACGAGGCGCGCGGTGAGCTCGTCCAGACCCGCGCCGGTCACGGCGGACACCGCGAGCGCGTCGGGCGCCAGCCGGCGAGCGCGCTCGTCGGGATCGGCGACCAGGTCCGCCTTCGTCCCGACGACCACGCGGGGCCGTTCCGCGAGCTCGGGGTCGTAGGCCCGCAGCTCGCCGTCGACCGTCGCGAGATCGTCCTCGGGCCGCTCCGACGACAGGTCGACGACCATGACGAGCACCCGGCATCGCAGCACGTGACGCAGGAACCGGACGCCGAGGCCCCGTCCCTCGTGCGCTCCCTCGATGAGGCCGGGGACGTCGGCCACGACGAATCGCCGGTAGTCGTTCCCGGCAACCCCGAGGTTCGGGCTCAACGTCGTGAACGCATACGCGGCGATCTTCGGCGTCGCCGAGGTCAGTGTGGCCAGCAGCGTGGACTTCCCGGCGTTCGGCAGGCCCACGAGCCCGACGTCCGCGACGACGCGGAGCTCGACCCGCAACCGCTTCTCCTCGGCGGGCTCGCCCGCCTCCGCCGTCCGCGGGACACGCTGTCGCGGCGACGCGAGCGCGACGTTGCCCCGGCCGCCCCGCCCGCCGCGCGCCACGATCGCCCTCGTGCCCTCGCCGACGAGGTCCGCCAGCAGCCCCTCCCCGTCGAACACGACCGTTCCGTCGGGGACCCGGACGACCAGGTCCTCGCCGTCGGCGCCCGTGCGCTTGGACGATCGCCCGGCGCCGCCGGAGCCGGCACGGATGTGGGGCCGATCGGCCAGCTCGCTCAGGTCGCGCGCGCCCGAGGACACCTCGAACACCACGTCGCCACCCCGGCCCCCATTGCCGCCGTCCGGGCCGCCGCGAGGCTTGAACGGCTCGCTGAGCAGGCTGGCCGAGCCGTCGCCGCCGCGCCCGGCCTTCACGAACACCGTCACCTCGTCGACGAACGCCACGTGTCGGATCGTGGCACAAAGCACGCGACACCGGTCATCATGAGGTGTGAGCGCGGTCGACGCCAGCGTGACGGTCTGGGCGGTGGACCTGGTGCGCGCCCCAAAGGAGGACACGAGGGGGACGCTATCGCTCGGCGAGCGCGCGATCGAGTTCCGCGCGCCCGCCGACGTCGAGCTGACGATCCCGTTCGCCGACGTGCGCAAGGTCCGTCGCCTACGCGGATCGCCGGTCCTGATGGTCGTCCACGACCGAGAAGGCGTGCGCGAGCGGACGGCATTCTTCTTCGTCGAGCCGCCACCGCTCGAGCCCCCAAAGGACCAGACTCGCCCGTCATTCATCCCCGGCTCGCCCAAGCGCCGCGCGCGGCGGCACAACGTGAACTACCTGGGGCTCGGCAACCGCGCCAGGCGCGAGCTGGTCGCGGCCTGGGAAGCGAGGGTGCGCGCGGCGGTGTCGCGGGCGAGCGGTTAGGCGCGGTCTTCGGCGGGCTGTGCGGAGGAGATCGCGGCGAACCGGCGGCCGCGAGACGTGCGGAAGGTGACCACTCCGTCCCGCGTGGCGAACAGCGTGTCGTCACCCCCCTTGCCGACGCCGTCACCGGCGTGGATCCGGGTTCCGCGCTGGCGCACGATGATCGAGCCGGCGGTCACCGTCTGACCGCCGAACGCCTTGACGCCGAGCCGCTTGGACTCGGAGTCACGCCCGTTCCTGGACGAGCCGCCGCCCTTCTTGTGTGCCATAGACGTTCGAGCGTACCAGCTACTCGGCGGTCTCGCTGGCCTCGGACCTGTTGGCCCTGGGTTCGCCGGTCGCCTTCTTCGCGTTCTTCGCGGCCGCCTTCTTCGGCGCGCCGCCGCCGATCGCGACCTCGGAGATCTCGAGGAGCGTCATCGTCTGGCGGTGCCCCTGGCGACGCGCGTAGCCGCTCTTGTTCTTGTATTTGAGGATGCGGACCTTGTCGCCCTTCTGCTCGCCGAGCGGCTTGGCCGTCACGACGGCCGTCTCGATCTCCTTGCCGTGATGGGTCTTGCCGTCATCGTCGACGATCAGCAGCGGGCGGAACGTCACGGTCTGATCGCCACCATGCATCAGCTCGACCTCGATCACGTCGCCGGTCTTGACCTTGTGCTGCTTGCCACCCGCCTTGATGACGGCGTACATCGGTTCCTCCTCGGTCCTACGTTCGGTTCCGTCGTTTGATTCTCGGGTCAAACTTCGTATGTCACGATCACGCCCCGGCCCTCGCAGGTCGGGCACGTCTCAGAGAAAGACTCCAGCAGTCCACCAGAAACGCGCTTGCGGGTCACCTCGAGGAGCCCGAGCGGGCTGATGTCGAAGACCTGCGAGCGCGTCTTGTCCTTGGCCATCTCCTCGCGCAGTGTCTCGATCACGCGCTGCTTGTTCTGTTCGAGGAGCATGTCGATGAAGTCGATGACGATCATCCCGCCGATGTCCCGCAGCCGGAGCTGACGAGCGACCTCGCGTCCCGCCTCGAGGTTGGTGTTGACGACCGTCTCCTCGAGGTTGGTCCTCCCGACGGACTTTCCGGTGTTGACGTCGATCACGGTGAGCGCCTCGGTCCGGTCGATCACGATGTAGCCGCCGGACGGGAGCCACACCTTGCGGTCGAGGCCCTTGTGGATCTGCTCGACGATGTGGAGCTCCTCGAACGCGGGGAGCTTGCCCTTGTGCAACCGGACCTTCGGGAGCAGGTCGGGTGCGACGCCCGACAGGTACTGCGTGACGAGCGTGTACACGCGCTCGGAGTCGGTCACGAGCTCGCGGTATTCCTCGTCCGTGAACAGATCCCGGACGACGCGGACGGTGAGCTCGGGCTCCTCGTACAGGACCGAGGGCGCCTTTGCCCGCTTGGCCCGCTTCTCGATCGCGTTCCATCCCTCGAGGACCCGCTGGAGGTCGGCGGCGAGCGCGTCCTCGTCGGCGCCCTCGGCCGCCGTCCGAATGATCACGCCGTGGCCCTCGGGACGGATCTTCCTGAGGATCGTCTTCAGGCGGCGCCGCTCGGCGTCGGACACGCGCCGGCTGATGCCGGTGATGTTCGAGTTCGGGACGAGCACCAGGTAGCGCCCGGGCATACTGATCTGCGCGGTCAGGCGCGCGCCCTTGCCGCCGATCGGGTCCTTCGTCACCTGCACCAGGACCGACTGGCCGCTTTTGAGGACCTGCTCGATCCGAGGCGGCTGCTTGCCCTCGAGATCCTCGGGCGAGTAGTTGACCTCGCCGGCGTACAGCACGGCGTTGCGGCCGCGGCCGACGTCGACGAACGCCGCCTCCATCCCCGGCAGCACGTTCTGGACGCGGCCGAGGTAGACGTTTCCAACCATCGAGCGCGCGCCGACTCGCGTGACGTAGTGCTGCACGAGGGAGCGCTCCTCGAGGATCGCGATCTGGTCGCGTTCGCCGTGCTCGGTGATCGCCATGACCTTGTCGGTGATGCGCGGCACGACGATCGTCGGCTCGCGCCGGCGACGCATGCCGACCGCGGAGGGCGTCCGCCGCCCTCGACGCAGGCGCGTTGGGCCGGGCGCCGGCGCCGGCGTCTGCTCCTCCTTCAGCACCGCGGGTTCGGGTTCCGCCGTCGCGGTCGCCTTTGCGGCGGTGGACCGTGCACGGCCGCCGCGGCCCCGGCCGCCGCGCCGACGGCGGCGCTTGGGAACGGCATCCTCCGCAGGTTCCCCGGCGTCGACGATCTCGTCCGCCTGTGCGAGGTCTCCGACGTCCACGTCCGCGCTGGCATCGACGAGGGAGACCTCCGGGCGGGGCTCCGGATCCGGCACGTCGGTGGCAACGCCGTCGGGCGTTCCCTCGGCCGTCGATGCGGCGCGGCCC
>JBKPHM010000065.1:0-39388 GCA_046729855.1 Actinomycetota bacterium
GGGTGGCTGTGCCAGCCGAAGGTTCCGCCCGGCGCGATCGTGTTCTCCAAGACGTGAAAGTCGGAAGCCCCCTTCGTTTCAATCATCGCTTTCCAGTCGCCGGTCTTGGTCTTCACGTCGATCGGATCGAACCGTCCCACCGCGAAGACGGTGGTGGTCACCCCCGACGTCGGCGTCCCCAGGGCCGGGGCCATGACCAGCGTCACGATCAGAACCGAAGCGGCGACGGCCGCGATCCCTGCGGTCGCGATGAGCGTGAGATGGCGCCTCATCCCTCCTCCCTCCTTCCTGTGGTCCTTCCTCTTCCTACGATTGGCTCGCATGCGACATCCTCACACACGTTCAGCGTGTCGGAGGGCCCACGATCAACGTGTGATCGTCGACCGACTCCGGGAATAGGAGCCATCGCGAACGTTGGAGGTCTCGCCGGTCGTCACGTCGACGACGTAGGTGCCTCCTCCATGTCCCCATCGGGCGTAGGCGATCGTCGTCCCGTCGGGCGACCACTCCGCGGAGAGGGTCACAACGCCTCCTCGCACGAGGAGCCGCGCATCCGTGCCGTCGGCGTTGGCGAGCCACATGTCCGCGGCGAACGGGTCCTCTCCCGGGCGGGCCCTAAAATACACGATCCGTATCCGTCGGGCGAGATGCGAGCGCCGACGGCATCTCGGAGGAGCAGCTCCGGCTTTCCGCCCCTGACCGGGACTGGCCAGACAGCCCACGACTGGTCGCGGAAGTTGGTTGGCTGGTCGATGTAGTTCGCTTCGGGCCGGTGGAAAAGGACCGTTTGACCGTCGGGGCTGAACGATGGGCCCATAAACCAGAGGCCGGATGCGACAGGCTTGAGGTGCGTGAGCTGCGTGGTCGTCGATCCGGTCGATCGAGTCCCATCGCTCCCAGAGCTTCAGGAACGCGTCCTGCATGATCTCGGCGGCATCGGCCTTGTTGCCGGTCACGAAGTACAGGGCCTCGAAGAGCCGAGGGCTCTCGTCCACGAAGAACGTCGAGAAGTCCCGAGGGGCCCCCACGTCCCGCCGCTGGAGCCGCGCCACGTCGCCACCCGCCTGCATCATCACTCCTGGACGCCCGCGCGCCGGTGAGTGCTTAGGGACTTCCCAAGGATCTCCAGGAACCGATCCTCGATTGCGGGCGTATCTTGGCGTCGGTCCGGGAGGGACGTCGAGGATGTGGGTGGGCGCGCGTCGGTGGGCCGCCGTCGGTGCTGCCATCCTCGCCACGGCGATCGCGTGCACAGACGGGTCGGGACCCTCGAGCGAGCGCTCGACGACGGCCGGCTCCGCCCTCGCGTCGTCCTCGCCGATCGACTCCCGCGTGCGCGTGCTCGTCGGCGAGCCGATCGACGTCACGAAGCTGACGGGTCGGATCGTGTTGTCCGCCGGTGACGACATCTACACGGCGAACGCCGACGGTACTCAGCTTTTCAGGGTCACCGGGCGGCAGGGTCCCGAGTTCGACCCCGCGTGGTCGCCGGACGGTGGCCAGATCGTGTACCGCGACTCGCGCCGCGGCATCAACGAGGACGACGAGATCTTCGTCATCGACGCGGATGGGACGAACCCACGGAACCTGACGAAGAATCCCGGGAACGACTGGGGACCTGACTGGTCTCCCGATGGCCGGACCATCGTGTTCAACTCGGACCGTGATGGGCTCCCCATGGGCGGGTTCCTCGTCGACGCGGACGGCTCGCACCTGCGCAGGATCGCGACCGATGCGTACGTCGAGTACCCGGCGTGGTCACCGGACGGCACGAGAATCGCGTTCATGGGAGGGGAGAGCGCGGCGGAGTACGACATCTGGGTCGTCGACGTCGATGGCACGAACCTCGTCCAAATCACGGATTCACCGGGGCCGGACGGGTGGCCGGCCTGGTCGCCCGACGGCAACCGCATCGCGTTCACGTCGGTCCGGGACGACTGCTCGATGTCAGACGCACCCGACTGTCGGGGCACGGGCGACATTGGTCCGCATCACGACGTGTGGGTGGTCGGCGCCGATGGCACGGGACTCGCTCGGGTAACGCCGGAGTTCGGCCAGTTCGTCACGTGGTCGCCCGACGGGCGGTACCTGCTCGTCTCCGGTTACGACCTCTTCGTGATCCGCCCCGATGGCAGCGGTCGAGCATCGCTCGACATAGCGGGCCTCTCCGGTGGCATGTTCCCGGACTGGATCTCCTAGCGACGCGTCGACTACTCCGGAGGCGCGAAGGCCTCGAAGAAGATCGGGAAGGTCCCAACCAGCCCGAGCGCGAGGAGCACGACCACCCACGTCCAGACCACCCCCGGCCTGGGGTCTCGGCGCCGCAACGCCACCGCGAGGATCCCCCAGGAGACGAAGAACGCCGCCGCCGCGAGGAGGCTCTTGCCCATGAGCGGGCCGACCGACTCCGACCACTCGAGCGCGGACGCGATGTCCTCGCTGGCCTCCGCGAGCGTCGTCAGCGCTCCGAGCACGAGGGCGCCGATGCCCGCGGCGAGGAACACCGCTGCTACCGGCCCGAAGCGTTTGTCGGCGCCCGCTCCGGCAATCTCGGCACGTCGTTCGTATGTCTGAGCCATCGTCATTCCCCTAGCTGACCGGTGCGACCTTCGTGATGAAGGCCCCCAACGCCCCCGCGATGCCAGCGATGAGGAACGCGGCGGTGAACGCAACCATCAACGCCCTGCGGATCCCCTGGTGCCGGATCAGCGAGGTCCCGTAATACGTCACCGCGAACGCCACCGCGGTGGCGAGCAACGGGGAGATCCAGGCGATGTGCTCCTTCCACTCCATGCCGAACGAGTGCCAGTCGGCCTTGGCGGGGTCGGCGAGGAGGGTCGATCGCGGGCTGTCCGGGGCCGGATCCCGGTACCACGGGTACACGACGAACGTTCCGGTGATCACGGTCAGCCACGCCGCCAAGGCCATCGTCCACGTACCGATCGCGATCCTGCGGGTTCGGCGGATCACTCCGGTCTCGGTGAGCTGATCCGACTTGAGGCTCCAGAGCTCGGCGAACCCGCCGGCGAACGCCAGGAGGAACAGCGCCCCCAGGCCCATACCGTGGATGACGGCCCACCATTCCCGATCTGTGAGACTCATCGATCTGTCCTTCCGACCCGGTCACGGAGGAGTCTGAGGAGCCCTACCGAAAAAGGCAAACCACTCATCGCTTCGTCGCCCAACGACGGCCGAGCGCGGGCCAGACGAATTCAGGTTGAAAGGTAGGCCGCGAGCCTGTCCGCGAGCTCCTTCGAACGGCTGAGGGCGACGCAGTCGATCTCATCTGGGGTGATGCCCAGGCGCTCGTGCGCGATGCGGCGAAGGAAGCTGAGCCGGAACAGGCGGTCGTCCCGACAGAGCAGCCCGCGTCGGGTGGCTCTCCCGGGGACGGAATCATGCCGGGGCCCGCGGCGCGCAGCTCGGGCTCGACGAGGTGCCACTACCATCCGCTCTCGCCAGCGCCGTGAATCAGGGCGAACGTGGCCATCGGATCTCCGCTGAAGGGCAGCAGCCGTTCCCCGAGGAACCTTCCTCAGGCCGAGCCGGGTTCACGCCGGGACCTGGCCCCGTGTGACACGGAAGAGTGGGACCCGGCCCGGAAGCCCTTCGAGCACCGCGTCCTCGACCCGTTCGAAACCGAACGTCGCCTCACCCGAGCGGGCCGCCTCGACGACCGCCTCGGTCGTGAGCACCTGGCCTGGTCCCGCAACGTCCGCGATCCGCGACGCCAGGTTCACCGTCTGACCGAAGACGTCGAGATCGCGCTCGATCACCGGTCCGGCGTGGACCCCGGCGTGCGACGAGAGCGCGCCCTCGTCGCTCATCGTCTCGACGAGGTCGAGCGCGACGTTGACACCGGCGGCCGCATCCGTCAGCCGGAGCATGGCTCCGTCACCGAGGAGCTTCACCAGGCGGCCTCCGTAGCGGCCCGCAGCCTCGTCCGCTCGACGTTGGAGCGAGGTCGCCGCGTGGAGCGCGGACTCGTCGCCGTGCTCTTGGGCGAGGCGCGTGAATCCGGTCAGATCGACGAACGCGATCGCCGGCGGGCCGAGCGGATCCGGCGGACGTGCCAGGCCGCGGGAGGCGAGGAATTTCTCGAATCCCTCGACGATGCCGTTCACGCTGCGCTGCTCGAGGTACTTGGCGGCGAGCCAGAGGAACATCTCAGGTACGAGGTTGGTCGCCTTCATGAAGATGACGCGGACCTCGTCCGGGAAGACATCGAGGTCGCCGCGCAAGAGCCGCCGCCGCGCAGGCTCCGCGACCTGCTCGTCGACGAGGTCGGCCCACCCGAGCATCGCCGAGCGGGTTCCCTGCGCCATCAGACGAGCCGCTCGGAGCGGCGAGTCCTCGTCGGGGGCCGATCGCCAGATCTCCAGGAATCGTTCGAACATCGCCTCCTCGTCGACGTGGATCGGAGTTGAGGGTTCCGGCTTGGGCAGACCCAGCACCTCGTAGACGGCCGGGAGGACCTCGGCCCGCGGCCCGGCGCCGGCCTGGAACTCCGAGAACGTTCGCTTCGATCGCCGGTCGGGCTCGTAGGGGAGATACTCGTCGATCCGCTGGAACGCGAGGAGTCCCTCACGCGCGGCGCGGTCGATCGTCTCGGGGCTGATGCCGCTAGCGATCAAAGCCGACGCCATCCTCACGGCGAGCACGGCGCCGAAGGTGAACCGGCCATGCTCGTCGGGCTTGAGCAGTCCGATCTCCGCGAGCCAGCGGACCCGGTCCTCCGGATACCCCGCCTCGGCGGCGACCTCACCCGTGGTGTACGTCCGCGGCACGTCGGCATAGTAGCCACGCCGCTCGCGCAGGAGTCCCGGCCGCGCGAGCACCGGCCCGCCGCGTAGCGGACGCAGGGGGCCGCGTCACGACGTGCGCTCGACGCGTCCCAGGGCACGCTCGGTAACGTTGGGTCGTGGACGTCCTCGGACTCATCGTCGGCGCCTGGCTCGGCACGTTCGTGATGACGGCCCTGATGGAGGCCGCCCAGGCCGCCCGGTTCACGAGGATGAGCATCCCGTTCCTGCTTGGGGCGATGGTGTCGGAGCGACGGTTCGTGATCAGGGTCGTCGGGTTCACCTTCCACCTGGTGAACGGTGTGATCTTCGCGCTCGCGTACGCCTTGTTCTTCGAGACCGTGGGCCGGTCGGACTGGTGGCTCGGAGGGGTGGCGGGGGCGATCCACGGTGCGCTCGCGCTGATCCTGCTCCTGCCCTTCTTGCAGGACGTGCATCCTCGAATGGCCCGCGTGGACCAAGGCCCGGACCCGACCCCGATGCTTCAGCCGCCGGGCTTCCTCGCGCTCAACTACGGAACACGGACGCCGCTCGTCACGTTCGTCGGACACGTTGTGTACGGCGCGACCGTGGGTTTCTTCTACCGGCCGCTGGGGTGATCGCCGAGGGCGCGGGCCGCCGCGAGCAGCGCCAGGTGGGTGAGCCCCTGGGGGAAGTTCCCGAGGAACTCCCCGGTAGGCGGGTCGATCTCCTCGGGCAGGAGTCCGAGCTCGTTAGCCCTGCCACTCGCGCCTTCGAAGACGCGGATCGCTTCGTGCCGCCGCCCCGCGAGCGCGAGGGCGTGGGCGAGCCAGAAGGAACATGGCAGGAACGCACCCTCGTCGCCCCGGAGGCCGTCACTCGACCGGTAGCGCCTCACCAGGTCGTCGTGCGCGAGCTCTGAGCCGACGCGATCGATCGTGGCGATCATGCGAGGGTCGTCCCCGTCAACGAAGCCGACGATCGAGAGCTCGAGCAACGACGCATCGATCGTTCGGTCGTCGAACGCGCGCACGAAGCTCCCGGTCGACGCGTCGACACCGTCGCGCAGCACGACGGCTCGGATCTCGTCGCGCACGTGGCCCCAGCGCTCCGTCGGGGCGTCTTTCCCGATGACCTGCGAGAGGCGAAGCGCCCGATCGATCGCTACCCAACACATCACCTTGGAATGCACGAAATGACGTGTCCGGTCGCGGAGCTCCCAGATGCCATGGTCGGGGCGCGCCCAGTTCTCGGCCGCGAACTCGGCTTGCCCGTGGACCGTGGATGCGACGTCGGGCGGGAGCTCACCCCCTGCCTCGGCGAACGCGAGCGCCGCGTCCGCGAGGTAGCTCCAGTTGTCGAGCTGGAGCTGTCGCGCCGCAGCGTTCCCCTTCCGGACCGGCTTCGCGCCCCGGTACCCGCTAAGCCCTTCGATCGTCCGCTCGGGACGCGCAGGCTCTCCGTTCAGCTCGTACAGCGTCTCCACACGGGGAGCGGTCAGGCGGGTGGCGTTCGCGATCCAGAAGAGGTAGGCCTTGGCGTCCTCCGCATGCCCGTGATGCAGCAGCGCAATGACGGAGCGCGAGGCGTCGCGGAGCCACGGGTACCGATAGTCCCAGTTGCGCTCGCCGCCGATGGATTCGGGGAGCGACGTGGTCGGAGCGGCCACGACGGCGCCCGATGGGGCGAACGTCAGGAGTTTTAGCGTGATTGCGGATCGCTCGACGACCTCCCGGTAGGGCTCGGGACAGTTCAGCCGCTCGGACCAGACGTTCCACGAGGCGATCGTGTCTTCCAGCGCGCGCTCGGTCGCCTCACCGATCGGTGGCAGGACGCCGACGTCCCGGTCGGCGTACGCGAGGGAAAGGTAGTGGCGCTGCCGTTGTCGGACCTCAAGGCGACACCCCGCCGAACCGCCCTCGACCACCAGGGGGGCGCTGCACGAGGCGAACAGGGCGCGTCCCCGCTTGCGCCACTCGACGGTCGCTCCGGAGCCATCGGGGTCCCAGCGTCCGTCGGCGAAGGGATCTCGCGGCGCCAGTTCGACATCGAGCGAGACCGTGCCTGCGATGCCCGCGATCCGTCGGCACAGCCATCGGAAGGGCCAGAGGCTTGCATCCTTGCGTGGCCCGGGTACGGCCGGGAAGAAGTCGGTGATCGTCGCCCTCCCCGTCTCTGACGTCAGCGTCGTCTCGAGCACGGCTGTCCCGGGGAGGTACCTTCGGCTCGAGGACCGAAGGCCTCGAGACCGGATCGAGCAGTGACCTCCCTCGGGGTCGAGCAGCCTGCCGAAGACCGGGTCGCTGTCGAAGTTCGGGAGGCAGAGCCAGTCGATCGACCCGTCGTCCGACACCAGCGCCGCCGTTCCCCCATCGCCGATCAGGCCGTATCGCTCGAGCGAGATCTCGGGAGACTGCGTGGGGACGGTGTTCGGCACTTCCGTTGCCAGCCCTTCAGGCGTCGATCGTCACCCGGGCGTCCCCGTCCCCGCGCGTCTCAGCGAACGGCCCTCGCTCGCACCGCGAGGATCGAAGCCAGGACGGCCGACGCGGCCGTCCAGGCTGCTCTGTGTGTGGTCAGCCAGAGCTGGAGGCTCCGACTGTGAGCGAGGTCGCTGAACTCACCCCTTGCGCCGTGGTCGCCCGGCAGCGGCGCGTGGAGATTGTCCTGCCGACCGGGCTCCACCGGCCACGGGGCCTGTTGAGCGCCGTAGCCCGTCTTTGCGAGGTAACGGTCTAGCAGACCGGGGGCGAAGCGGTTCGCCCAGACCGTCAGGACCGTTGAGGCTCCGACATAGAGCTGGCGCCTCGGGTGCTCCGCTGCCCATACGATCCCACGGGCGGCGATCTCTGGCTCGTATATCGGCGGAACGGGTCGGGGGTGTTGGCGGAGATGGGTCTTCACCCAGTGGAACTGCGGCGTATTGACGGCCGGCAGGTGCACCTCCGAGATCCGCACTCGACTTCCTCGATGCATCAGCTCGCACCGCACCGACTCCGTGAATCCCTCGATCGCGTGCTTCGCGCCGCAGTACGCCGCCTGGAGGGGGATCGCTCGGAACGCAAGCGCCGAGCCCACCTGGACGATCGTCCCTCGATCCCTCGGGACCATCCGATCGAGCGCCGCTCTCGTGCCGTTCACGCACCCCAGGTACGTGACCGCCGTCGCCCGCTCGAAGTCCTCCGGCGAGACGTCGACGAATTCGCCGAAGATGCCGGCCATCGCGTTGTTCACCCAGACGTCGATCGGGCCGAGCGCGTCCTCGGCGGCCTGCGCGGCAGCCTCGACCTCGTGCGCCTGCGACACATCGCACGGGACGCCGAGCGCTCCGACACCCCGAGCCTCGAGCTCTCTGGTCGTCGCCTTCAGCGCGGCGTCGCCTCGCGCCAGAAGGGCCACCTTCGCCCCTCGGTCGGCGAATGACCGGGCGGCTGCCCGCCCAACTCCGGCCGTCGCCCCCGTGACCACGACGGTTTTGTCTCGCAAGGTCATGGCGCCTCCTTCGCACGCGACATACCCGATCGACGGCTCGCGTACCCGACGCGTATTGCTCCTCGACCACGACGACGTGTACCCAGAACAAGGGAACTGCTCGACTCCGTGCGCCCAGCTGCCGACCTTGTTGACGGCGTCCGAGGTGATTGACGGTTACCGATCGGCCGACCCGAGGCTCCCCGGTGATCGCGGCACGCGCGAGAGACGCTGCAGGCCGTCATACGCCGCATATTTGAATGCGTCGGCGTAGGTGGGAACGTTGAAGGTCGAATGGATGAACCGATCGATCGGGCCGTGGCCGTGCAGCACGGCCTGAGGGATGTGGATCAGCTCGGACGCCACCTCCCCCATGACATGGGCGCCGATCAAGGAACGATCGTCTCGCCGGAACACGAGCTTGACGAGGCCGTCGGTAGCTCCCGCGATGCGCGCTCGTGCGTTCTCCGCGAACCAGGCCCGACCGACCTCGTAGGGGACGCCTTCGCTCGTCGCTGCCTCTTCGGTCATCCCGACCATGGCGACCTCTGGGATCGAGTAGACCCCGAATGGCGGTAGGGGATCGACGGTCTCTTTGAACGGAATGCCGAAGGCGTGGCAGATCGCGACGCGGCCTTGTTCGGCCGACACGGACGCAAGCGCGGGCGGCCCGATCACGTCTCCCGCCGCGTACACGTGCTCCGCGCTCGTCCGGTAATGCTCGTCGACCAGTATCCGGCCGCGCTCATCGACATCGACACCAGCCTCGGCGAGTCCAAGCCCTTCGGTGTTGCCTGCTCGTCCGGCCGCGAACAGAACCTTGTCTGGACGCACGACACCGCCGTCTCCGAGCGTCACGGTCAGATCTCCATCCTGCCGCCGGATCGTCGCGACGCCCTGCCCGAGCGCCATGCGGATCCCGCCGTCCGCGAACGTCTTGGCCAACACCGCCGAGATCTCACCGTCCATGAACGGGAGCAGGCGCTCTCCGGAATCGACGAGCGTGACGTTGACCCCGAGAGCCGCCCCGACCGAGGCGTACTCACAACCGACGGGGCCGCCACCAACCACGACCAAACTCGAAGGGATCCTGTCGAGCGTCAGGATCGTCTCCGAGTCATACACGTCGGGATCCTCGAACGGCACGCTCTTCGGGCGGAGCGGTCGCGACCCCGTCGCGATCAGGACGATCTCTGCCTTGAGGATCCGGGTCTCGCTTCCGTTGACGATGACTGATCGATCGGACCCAATGCGCGCCTGTCCGGGAATGAGCTCGATCCCGTGCCGGTCGAGGTTCTCGCGGACCGCATCGACGGCGAGGCGAATTACCTCTTGTGCACGGACGCGGATCCGCTCGAGCGAGATCTCTGGCGCGAGGTCCATGCCCACTCCGTAGATCTCTCTGCGTCGGAAGCCCGTGAGGTAGAGCGCCGCTTCCCGGATCGTCTTCGACGGGATCCCCCCCGTCGTGGCCGGAGTGCCTCCCGGCACGTCCGAACGTTCCACGACCGCGACCCGCTTGCCGAAGTACGCAGCCTGCGCGGCCGCCTTCTCGCCGGCCGGGCCGGCGCCAACGACGATGAGCTCGAAGACGTCGTCCATGCGGTCCTCCTTGCCGTCACGGGAGACTAGGTTCTCTGCGCGGTTCAAGGCGGCTAGGGTGCGGACGGATCCATCATCGCATCGCGTCGGTGTTGGCTGCCGTGGATTCGATCGGCTGGTGTGTGTCTGTAAGGCACGATCTCGTGTCGGTGCCCGGCGCGCTCAACCTTCCACGGAGGACGCCGAGGTTTTCGAGTGGCTCGGATGGAGGGCGCCTCCACCGCGATCCGGCATCGAGGCTGCGTTGGAGGGGATCGGCGGGGAACGTTGAGCTCGTCGGTGAATCCCGGGAGGTGTGGTCGGAGTGTTGGTCTTCGGAGTTGCACTCGGCGTCGGCGTGGTCGCTTACGCCGTCTCGCGTCGGTTGTCACAAGAGCCGCTCGAGGCGGCGGACACGCCCCCGCCGGTCGCCCGTGCGACCCGCTCGCCGCTCGCGCGGTTCCGCCGGCGTTCGGCTCCTGCGGAGGAGACGCTCGGCTTCGGGCCCGAGCCGGCGCCGCCCGAGGGCGGATCGGAACGCTTCGGAGCGCTGATCTACGTACCGGTCCTGCACGTGGCCGATCCGGAATGGCGAACGCGCGTGGGTGCCGCCCTCGGCCTGATCCTGCTCGTAACGGCGGCCGCGCTCATCCTCGCGCTCGCGATCTACCAACTCGGGCGCGCCACAGACGCGATGATCCAAGGGTTCATGGGCTATTAGACGGTGCCGGGGATCTCAGAACGCGTCGATATACCGAACACGCCCTAGCTTCGTTCGCCGGATACATCGCGCCGGTACGTGATCTGTAAATCACCATCCCAGTGGACGTCGTCGGTACGCAGCTGCCAGCTGCCCACGATGGTGTCGCCGCCATCAGCGAAGGTACCTGTGAACCGTTGTGAGAACCCGGGCGCGTCCCGCCAAAGCCGCAACGCCTGATCGTCCACGCTTGCCTGATAGACGCGGAACACGCCGCGCGAGTCGAAGTAATGCATGCTCAACCGCGACTGAGCGGCGGGAGCGGTATCCGGCGCCTCGTCGGCGCGATCCCGCTCGGTGATCCCGATGATCGAGATCGCGTCGGGGAAGTCAGGATGCTCGTTCCGAGCGCGGTGGATCAGGAAGCGTTCGCCTTCCCACCATCCGATGACGGCGTTGCCGCGCACGACTACACCGGGATACGCGGGGTGCGTGGCCTCGGTGGTCCACGTGCCCACGAGCTGGTTGAGCGCTACCAACACCGGTTCGGTCGTCATCGGAACGGCTCCCTCCTTCGGGGTGTCGTCTCTTGGGTGGAAACGGCGGAAGCTCAGCCGATCTGACGAACATCTGCGCCTCGGGTCCGACTGCCGTCAGCCGGCGGAACCAGTCTCCGGGCAGAAGAACACCGCCACCAACAGCAGCCCGATCAGCGTGGCGGCTATCTCGGCGGTCGTCAACAGCAACGCGTCGGGTATCGTGTTCTCCTCCAGATCTCTCGAGAGCGTCTTCGCAACGGATGGTGCGTGACTACGCGTGGAGGAGTGCAGGCATCGCTCAGACAGACGACCTCTTCATCCGGACCAGGTCGACGTCAAGGAGTCGCACTCCGAAACGGACGATCGGCGAGACCCATCCGATCGCTTCGCGACCGCGTGCGATCTCGGGTTCGACGTACGCCTCCGACCGCCCAAGCCTGGTGACGCTTGCGCCGCCGGCCGCGCTCATGTTCCTCACCCAGTCCGAGCCCTTTCCGTAGATGAGGGAGATCACCAACGCATCGTTCCTCGCGAACGCGATGACCGGGGTCCGATAGCGTCGCCCCGATGAGCGACCGGTGTGGTGGATCAACGCGAGCGGCGGGACACGACCCGCGACGAGCCGGACGATCGGATTGGCAACACGTCGGTTGAAGCGGGCGAGCCCTCGGGGGAGCGCCCGCGCGCCACGTGAAGCGTGCTGTCGGTGGTCGCGCGAGTACTCCTCGCGACGATGCAGCATCACGGCGATCATGCACGGGACCATCAGGACGTGCATGGCGCCGAGGAACTGGTCGGCCGGGATCGAACCTGCGACGAACGGACCGATCAGGGCAAGGTACGGGACGAACATCGCGGCTGCCATCTCGCCCACGCTCGACCACCCGTGATCGCGGTGACGCATCCACACGGCCATGCCGACCGTCATGTATGCGGACATCAGGAGTCCCCGGAGCCCGGCGTAGTGCAGGAGGTTCGAGTGCCCGAGCAGCGCGAAGACCAGCGAGACGGCAGCGCCGAGCGCGGCCATCCCGATGAGCATCGCCACGATCATCTCGACCAGGTGTCGGACGAAGGCACGCCAGGACACTCCGACGTGTGAGGGAGCCGCGTGTGCGTGAGTGAGGTTCATGGTCCTGCTCTCCCGCGAACGCGGGTCCGCCGCCGCGTCCCCGGATGCGCGGCGGCCGAACCCGGGGCGGCTATCAGCGCTGCGCGAGCGCCTGCGCCTCGCGCCGAGCCTTTCCCCGGCGCACGGCCACGTTGATCCCGTAGGCGCAGAGCCCGCAGCAGACGGCGATCGCACCGATCCAGAGGATCGCCACCATCATCGGTCACCCCCTCCGCAAGGACCGGATGTATCTCGCAAGGCTTGACCAGCCATGGACGAGGAGCACGGGTCCAATGGCCCTGCAGCAACGGGTCGGAAGCCTCCGGGCATCGATCAGCGGCCGCGCAAGGCTGCCGGTCTTCACACAGGCCGCGCTCTGATCGGGAGCGTCGCGGAGGGCGACACGCCGTTCGCCGATGCTCTCGTCTCCGAGCGACCCGGAGAGGAGGTCCTCATGCAAAGCATCAAGGAAGCAGCGGAAGCGTTCCTTGGGCAGCGGCGCATCGCGGTCACCGGCGTCTCGCGGGACCCGAAGGGCCACGGAAGCAACTTCGTGTATCAGCGGCTCCGCGATCGGGGCTACGAGGTATTCGCTGTGAACCCGAACGCGGACGAGGTCGAAGGCGATCCCTCGTATCACGACCTCAAGTCGATCCCCGGCGGCGTGGAGGCGGTCGTGATCGGGACCAGACCGGAGGTCGCGGAGGGCACGATGCGCGAGTGCGTCGATCTCGGGATCACCCAGGTCTGGATGCACCGCGGGCCCGGCCCCGGCAGCGTCTCCGACGCCGCGACCCGGTACGGACGCACGCATGGGGTCGCTGTGATCGACGGAGGATGCCCGCTGATGTTCGGACCCACGGCCGACACCGGACACAAGGTAATGCGGTTCCTGTTCACCGCGACCGGCAAGGTCCCGAGGAAGGTGTGACCCGTGAAGGTGATCCATTTCTACGCCATGAAGCCGGACTCCGACCGAGTGCGTACGGTCGCACCGCGGCACGCGGCGTACTGGCACGGACTCCGGCTACCAGGCTACGAGGGCGGTCCGTTCGCGGATCGATCCGGCGGACTGATCACGTTCGAAGTCGAGTCCATCGAGGAGGCCGCGCGGATCATCGCCTCGGATCCGTTCGTGCGGGAGGCGCTGCTTGAGACCTCGGCGGTGAAGCAGTGGATCCCCGAATGATCGAGAGGTGACAACGAACGTGAGCGCCGAGGTGGTTGGCGTGGAGGCGCCCGTCGGAGTCACCGAGAGTCTGGCTCGGGCATGAGGAGGTGGGTTAGATGTGGCGCTTGGTGTTCATCGGGTTCCTGGTCGTTCACGGCGTGATCCATCTGATGATGTGGGTCTGGGTCGCCAAGCCGGAGTCCGGCAAGGCGGCACCCTTCGATGCGTCCCATTCGTGGCTTCTGGGGACGCAAAAGGGATTCGCCGCGATCGTGGCCGTGGCGACGGCGGCGCTGCTTGTCGTCGCGGGGATCGGGCTGTGGGCGCACGCCGACTGGTGGCGGGCGGCCGCGGTGATCGGGTTGAGCGCTTCGTTCGCGCTCATGGTCCTGTACTTCCAACCATGGTTCGTCTTCATCCAGGGCGTGAACGCCGCGCTGATCGTTTCGATCGTGTGGCTCAGCTGGCCGTCGAGAGCGATGGTCGGGGTGTGATCAGCCAGCCAAGAAGGATGCACGATGAACGTGTTTCAGCGATACCGACGTGATATCGACGCGGCGAAGCACAGTATCGACGCGCTCGACTGGAGATCCGTCGACACGGCGTTCGGTCGGATCGAGTACCTCGACCATGACGAGGGGCCGGAGGTTCTCGTGGTTCACGGCATCACGCAAGCGGCGGATGGTGGCCTTCGTGACCTCGCCGAGGAATTGGTGCCCGATGGATATCGACTGCTCGTCCCGTCTCGGTTCGGGTACCTGGGCTCCGAGATGCCGGACCACGCGACTCCGGAGGCGCAAGCCGATGCGTTCGCGGAGTTCATCGGCGCGATGGGCATCAGCGACGCCGTGGTGGTGGCCGGCTCGGCGGGGAGCACGTCTGCGCTCCACCTCTGCATCCGCCATCCGGACCGGGTCCGTGCACTGGTCCTGGTCTCCGCCAACGTCCCAGGTCCCCACCAATTGAAGGGGATGCCACCGAAGCCGCTGTTCAAGGCGATCTTCGGCAGTGATCCGATTCTGTGGGCGATGATCGCTTACCTGCCCGGCGCCATAGCACGGCTGAGCCAGGTGCTGGTGGTTCCCGAGGGCGCGCGGCTGATCTCGGGAGACCAGGAGAAGCTCTCTCGAGCGATGCGACAGGTGCTGCTCGGGAAGCGGCGGGTAACTGGCGAAGTCTTCGACGCATACGTGTCCAACCCGGACATCAACGGGATCGAGCTCTCACAGGTCCTGGTGCCGACCCTCGTCATGCACGCGCGCGACGACCCCGGTCCTCCGTACGCCAGCGCGGTCGAGATGGCGCATCGCATCCCGGATGCTCAGCTCGTAACGGTGGACAATGGTGGTCACCTGATGCTGGGTGACCACCCCGACGCGATCAGCGAGGTCGCTCGCTTCATCCACGAGCACAGCCCATCCCGAGCGGGGGTCCGGATATGACGTATCGGGTCGAGCCGCTGCCACCCGCTCGCCTCGAGGTGCTAGCGCTTCTCCAGGACGCGACGCGGTTCGCCGGGCGATTCACCGTCCATGGGCTGACCGAAGCCGACGTTACGGAGGCACGGCGGCGACTCGAGGCTATCCCCGATGGCAAACCATCCATCACGTCCTATGTGGTGGCCAGCCTGGCGCGGACGGTCAATGCGCATCCGGAGGTGAACGCTCGCAGGGTCGGCAGGCGGCTGATGTTCTTCGACGACATCGACATCGTCGTGACGATCGAGCGTCACTCCCGGTCTGGGCCGGCACCCGGTGCCTGCAGGGTGCGGAACGGGCACGAGAAGACGCTTCGGGAGATCGATGCGGAGTTGGCAGCGGCCAAGACGGGGCCGATCGGCCGGGAAGATCCCGGCCCGGGGCTGCTGCCGACGATGCGGATCCCGAGGCTGATCAGGAGGCCGACCATGCGGGCGCTCGCCCGCGTCCCCAGCGCCGCCGCACGGTTCGGTCCCGCCATCGGCATCAGCTCGCTCGGCATGTTCGGTACGGGTTGGGGAATCCCCCTGTCGCCGATGACGCTGATGGTCACGGTGGGTGGGATCACGCGGCAGCCCGCCATGGAGCGCGGCTCCCTTGTCGAGCGCGAGTTCCTCCCGTTGACATTGAGCTTCGATCATTCGGTGGTCGATGGAGCTCCGGCCGCGCGCTTCGCGTCGACCTTCGGAGCGACCCTCGAGGCGTGTGCGGTCCTCGATGGTGACGAACAGCCAAGGAAGAGCCGGTCTCCCACCCGTGCTAAGCGGCGCGCTGGTGCGGTGCCTCAGATGTGAGAGGTGAGCTCGATGTGGACATTCAAGAACGTCTTCGCGCTCGGACTGTTCCTCTTCGGGACGACGTTCCTGTGGATGACGCCAGCCATGGCCGGAAAGACCCCGCCGCCGACGGGAACGGCCTGGACGATCACGAACGCCCTCTGCTTCGCCGCGGTCATCGGCTACTCGATCGCGGCGTGGGCGGTGTTCAAGGAATACGCCTGGTGGGAGATGGCAGCGCTCGTGTCCGCGGTCGTCGGGCTGCTCGCCGTCGTCCCGTTCGGAGTTGCGCAGAGCCAGCTCGATGTGGGGTTGGCGGATCTTGGGGTGCAGATCAACCTTTGGTTGCATATCCTGGGCAGCGCGACCGTGATCGCGATCGCGGTCCTGCCGACCGCTCACGAGTGGCTCGAACGGCGCCTGTGAACGGCAGGAGGAGAGAGCCATAACCCAGCGTCGGTACGTTGCACTTCTTCGGGCAATCACCAACGTGCCGATGAAGCCCTTCCGCGATGCGATGGAAGAGCTCGGCTTCACCGACGTGGAGAGCTACGCGACGTCGGGGAACCTGTTGTTCGGTGCGCCGGCCCGCGATACCGGATCGCTCGAGCGGCGGATCGCCGCCCGCCTTGGGACCCAGGCGTTCGTACGCACGCGCGCGGAGATGGCGCGGGTGGTCGATCAGGACCCACTGGGCGCGATGGTCATGTTCCGCCCACCCGCCGACAGCGGCAAAGAAGCGTGCGTTCCTCGATCTCGACTTTCGAGACCCGCGTCCGATTCTCCGCGGAAGAACCATCTACTTCTCCTTCCCACTTCTTCTGCGCGGAAGGCGCACGCCATTCGATATCGAACGGGCACTCGATGTCAAAGGGACGTTCCGTACCGCGCGGGTTACCGCGACGTTGCTCGCGCGCATGTCGGATCGAGCGAGCGGATCTTGATGAACGGCAGGTCCGCTAGGACGAGACGAGACTGATCAGGTACGTGATCGCGGAAACGGCCATGACAAGGAGTGCGATCCCGACGAGCGCATCCGAGAGCCTTCCGCCTTTGCGTCTTCCGACGGCTGCCGAGTTCGACAGGATCAGCATCATGGAAATGAGAGGTGGTGCGGCCAGTCCGTTCAGGACCGCCGACGCGTACAGCGCTCGGATCGGGTTGATCCCCACGAAGTTCAGCGTCACACCGATGACCATCGAGGCGGCGATCACGCCGTAGAACCTCGGTGCCTCTGAGGGGCGGCGGCCGAGTCCCTCCTTCCACCCGAACGCTTCGGCCAGCGCGTAGGCAGCCGAGCCCGCGAGGGTCGGGATCGCCAGGAGGCCGGTTCCTACGATGCCCGCGGCGAACAGGACGGAGGCGAAACGCCCCGCCAGCGGCTCCAGGGCGCTCGCCGCCTGCGCGGCAGTCTCGATCTGGCCGACGTCGTGCGCCCCGAGCGTTGACGCCGAGACCACCATGATCGCGAACATCACGAACACCCCGGCCGCCATCCCCGAGATGACGTCGATCCGCATCAACCTCAGCTGCCCCGCGTCTACGCGGGCGATGTGGTGAGCCTTCCGTTCCTCGAGTTCCTCGCCGGCCTGCCAGAGGAACAGGTACGGGGAGATCGTCGTCCCGAAGATCGCGACGATCGCTTCGACGTAGTTGCCACCCGCTCCGAACGACGGGATCAACGCGCCGGCGACGCTCGACCAGTCGACGTCGATCACGAACAGCTCGACGATGTAGGCGAAGATCGAGAACGCCAGCCAGCGCAGGATCAGCGAGTATCGGTCGTACGAGACGAACACTTCCAGAAGCACGATGCTCACGGCGAAGCCCACGACGAGAAGGGCGAAGGGGAAGGGGAGTAGGAGCTGAAACGCTGCTGCCATCGAGCCGAGGTCCGCTCCGATGTTGAACGTGTTTGCTGACACGACGAGGACAACCGCGAACCACATGATCGATCTTGGGAACCGTTCCTTGATGAGCGCCATGAGCCCTTGCCCGGAGGCGAGACCGAGACGCGCGGCCGTCTCCTGCACGGCGGATGCGAGCGGCAGCGAGATCGGGGCGGTCCAGACGAGATCGAACCGGAACGAGGAGCCAACCTGCGAGTACGTTCCGATCCCCGCCGGGTCGTCGTCGGCAGCGCCGGTAATGAATCCGGGACCGAGGCGTCGGAAGTAGCCGAACCCGTGCAGCCGCGCCCGATGGGGGTGGTGAGGCTTCGCCGAGCCTCGCCGACGGCTCTCCCGCTGGCGGCCCACCAGGTCATCATCACGCGAACGGCGAGACCTGCGCGGGAAGGGCCGAGCCCGGCTCCATAATCGATCCGTCGTCTCCGAAACCGTCTGCGCGGGGAGGGGACACGCACGTTGAGCAAGGAGGGAGCGCCGTGGGCCAGGCCTTGACCAGGGTGTACCGCGCGGGGGTGCTCGAGGCCGAGGGCTTTCCCGTCGCCGATGTGTCGGACCACCTCGAGCGGCCGGACGCGGTCGTGTGGGTGGACTTCTGCGCCCCTTCGAAGGCGCAGCTTCACGAACTCGCGTCCGAGCTTGGCCTGCACGAGTTGGCGGTGGAGGATGCCCTCGGCCGTCATCAGCGACCCAAGCTCGACCGGTACGCGACCCATCTGTTCCTGTCGGCCCACGCCGTCCGTGTCCACGCCGAGGAAGGGAGCCTGGAGGAGACCGAGATCGACGCGTTCGTGAGCCGTCGGTGGCTCATCACCGTCCGAAAGAGCGAGGACTTCCCGGTCGACCGGATCGTCCAGCGTTGGGACCGCTCGCCAGACCTCGCCCCGGAGGGCGTCCCGTTCTTGCTCTACGGCCTGCTCGACGTCGTGGTGGACGGCTACTTCGACGTCATCAACGCGTTCGACGAGTACTACGAGCAGGTGAGCGACAGCATCTTCTCCGAGCGTCCGCTCGCTCCCGCCGAGCAACGGCAATGGTTCGAGATGCGTCGCGCCATGGTCCAGTTCCATCGCCTGGTCGTCCCGATGCGAGAGGCGATCAGCAGTCTGATGCGGCGCGAGCACTCCGCGGTCTCCGACGAGCTGTATCCCTACTACCAGGACGTGTACGACCACATCCTGCGGGTGAGCGAGTCCTCCGACTCGCTCCGCGACCTCGTGAGCACGATCGTCGAGACCAATCTCAGCCTCCGGGACTACCGCCAGAACCTGATCGTGAAGAAGGTGAGCAGCTGGGCGGCCATCATCGCCGTCCCCGCTCTCGTCACGGGGTACTACGGCATGAACGTTCCCTATCCGGGCTCCGGGCGCGTGTGGGGCGTCGTCGCCTCAACCGCGCTGATGATCCTTCTGTCTGCCGGTCTGTACGTGCTCTTCCGTCGCCGCGACTGGCTGTGAGGTCGAGCCCTTCGAATCCCACGCCGGGCTACATGAAGGCGGGACCATAATGGAGGCCTGGGGGGAACCGTCGTAGCTCAGGCCGTCTGGGGCCGTGAGTCCGAGCTGACCCTCGCCGCTCGCGTGCTCGAAGCTGGGATCACCGATCCCGTGGCCCTCGTCCTCACCGGCGAGGAGGGGATCGGCAAGACAACGCTGTGGGGGGCGGTCCTGTCCGAGGCCGAGGAGCGCGGGTTCCGCGTGCTCTGGGCACGACCGGTCGAGTCGGAGGCCGCGCCGTCCTTCGCCGCGGTGGGCGACCTGTTGCGAGACAGTTTTCGACGAGGCGGTGCTCTCCCTACGGCGCCGCAGCGATCGGCGCTTGCGGCCCTCCTCGCGGCGACCGGGAGGGGATCCCGGACCCGAGGGCCTCGCGTTCGGGTTCCACGGCAGCCTGCTCGCCTTGGCCCGTTCAGCGCCGTTGATCATCGGCGTGGACGACGTGCAGTGGCTGGACGCGCCTCGGCACGTGTGCTCGCGTCGCGATCCGCCGGCTCGAGGGCGTCCCGGTCGCGGTGGTGGTCACAACGCGAGCAGCTCCCGATGCGTTCCCGAGTCCACTCGGTCTGGATGAGCGCTGGCCGGAGGCGCGGGTCCACCGTGTGCGCGTCGGCCCACTCGGCCTCGACGTGCTCCGACGGATGCTCCTGGCGAGGGCCGGAACGCGGTTCCCCACTTGGGGCTGGTCCAGATCCACGAGGCCTCGGGCGGGAATCCGCTCGCGCATGGAGCTCTCGCACAAGCTCTCCGCTTCGACGTCCGCAGAGGAAGGCTAACCCGGGGCACGCTCTGGCCCTCTCCGCAGCTCGGCATTAATGCTGTGGCATTCAAGGATTGCAACGCAGGTGTCCTCGCCTAGCCTCGAAGAAACGAGGCGGTACCGATGAGCGACCGGACCAGGAGATCCACATGGACATACGGGTGGAGTGCGTATGCGGGCTGGGTGACCCGAGGCGAGGAGTACCAGGTCGTCGCGGCGATGCAGGTGCACACACGAATGATTCACGGGACGGAGTGACGCGCGAGGAGGTGCTGGCACGGGCGAAGCGAGGATGGCGAGCCTAGAACATGCGTCGGCGCCTGGCCTCGCCCAGGTCGCACGAGGCGGGCGGGAAGCCCAATCACGGATCGGAGGGAGGTGCGCCATGGCTGGGCAGAGCACCGGATACGGTCGCAGCTGGAAGAAGTGGCTGGCGATCTACGGTCGTTGCAGCGGTTCTCTACCTCATCGTCTACCTGCTGTTCTTCACCTACGGCGGCGGTGGCGGCGGTGGAGGGCTGTATTGATCGCGGCACACGGTGGCGTGGGCGCGCTCACCGCGCCCCGCGCCCGCGGCCACCGACGCTTGGTGACGCTTGGGGACGCGATGGCGCTGCGAGAGGTCGATCCGCCCGACGGCGCGTCACGTCGCCCGTTCTTCGAGGATGGCCTTGAGTGTGCGGAGGTCCTTGCGGTTGGCACGCCGTATGGCGGCAGCCATGGCCGGGGCGGCGACCTTCGTGAACCCGGTCGGCTCCCCGCGGTTGCGAAGAGCCATGCGGGTGCCGCCGCCCGGCGTGTCGGTCCACGTGTAGGTCGTCTCCATCGGAAACGGCCCCTCTGATGTGCTCATCACGAGGCGCCCGGCGGGGACGAGCTCCCGGATCTCGTAGGTGTAGCGCAGGCGCCGGCCGAGGAATCGCGCCTCGAACGTGATCCGAGAACCCTCGACAACCGGTCTCGGCGTCTGCCAGACGACCGACGTGATGTTCTCGTACCACTCGGTCGCGCGGTCGGGGTCCGACGCGAACGCGGCCACGTCCTTGCGTGGCCGGTCGATCTCGATCTTCGTCGTGACGTCGACACCCATCTCAGTCGGTCCTTTCCGGTCGGCGCTCCCGCACGGAGCCCCAGCCCTCGCTGCCGACGACCGCCGCAGCGAGGTTGTCGATGATCGACCCCCAGCCCCGCGTGTGTGGCTCAACCTGATCGGAGGGGAGGCGCTCGTGGGTGAGCACAAGCATGGTGCCAGCACCGCTCGGTCTGAGCTCGACCGTCACTACGCTCGGCTCGTCGCCGGTGTATGGGGAGACCCAGGTGAACGCGAGCCTGGCCGGCGGCTCGATCGCCAGATACTTGCCGGTGTGTTCGAGACGCGTCTCCTCGCCGACCATCACGATGGTAAAGCGCCCTCCGACGCGAACGTCGGCACGGACCTCCGCCTTGCCGGTGGGGGACAGCCACCGAGCCATCGAGGAGGGGTCGGTCCATCGCGCGAACACGGCCTCCGGCGACGCGGGGAGATGACGCTCGATCCGGACGGCGGGACGATCGTTCGTGATCGGTCCGGTCATCGCCGTGGCCACTTCCGCAGATCAGCGTCGAGGGCGTCGAGGCGAGCCTCCCAGAAGGAACGGCTCGCGTTGATCCAGTCGCTGGCCGCTGCCAGCGGGCGGGGTTCGAAGGACAGGATGTGATCCCGCCCGGAGATCCTCCTCGCGACAAGGCCAGCGCTCTCCAGGACACGAACGTGCTTGGAAGCGGCCGCGAGCGAGATGTCGAACGGCTCAGCGATCTCGGTGACTCGGAGCTCGCCATCGCGGAGGAGCTCCAGCATGCCTCGCCGGACCGGGTGCGCGAGTGCCGCGTACGTCCGGTCGAGCGTCGTGGACGAGGAACGTTCAACCATATGGTTGAACGATACAGAGCGATGCGCTCGATGTCTACGCGGTCAGGCGCCTACGCGCTCAACGACTCGCCCGCAGCCGAGTGCGCACCCCGACGGAACTCGCCCGGTGGCGCGCCGAGCCGATCCTTGAACGCTCGACTGAAGGCCGACTCCGACGCATAGCCCACGGTCCTGCCGATGCTCTCTATCGTCCGATCGGTCGAGCGAAGCAGCCGCGCCGCGCGAGAGAGCCTGACCTCGCTCACGTACTTCATGGGCGATAGTCCCGTGAGCGAGCGGAAGCGGGGACAGAAGACGGATCGTGAGATCGCCGCGACCCTCGCAAGCCGATCGATCGTCCATGGCGCCTCAGGCCGTTCCATGATCGCCGCCACGACCGAGGCGATCTTTGGGTCGAGACCCCCTGCCGCTCCGCCGGATGTGAGGTCGAAGGCCCCAAGGAGCGCGTCTCCGATCAGCGTCTCGAGGAGCCGGTTCACCACGACCGAACCACCCGTCGTCGGCGCCCGTGCCTCGGCTCGGATTGCCTCCACGACGCGTGGACGCCACGGCGGCCCGGCGCCACCGCTCGTTCGGATGATCGGCGGCACGAGGTTCGCCCATGGCGGCGGCCACGGCCCCTCGGTTGAGAACGTGCCGCAGATGATCTCGCTCGTCGGGCCGTCGCTTCCGATGAGGTGAAGCTCGCCGTTGACCAGGCCGTGTTGGGCCAAGAGGGAGTCGAGGGGCGGCGCCTCCGTCGACGGGTCGTTCCTCACTCGATGGGCGCTCCCTCGCGGCAGCACGACGAGGTCACCCTGCCGGAGCGGCCTGAGCTCGGGAGACCCATCGACCTCCAGCCATCCATCGCCCTTGACGAGCACATGAAACGCGCCGACGGGGCGTCCGTCGACGCGGAACCCCCAGGGGGCGGCCATGATCGATCGGCACAGGACCGATGCCTCGATCCGAAGGTCGCGGAGCAGCCGACCGGCCGCGTCGCTGGCCGATCCCACTGACACGGTCTTCCGGATCGCCCGGCCGCGCGCGTCAGCGTTCGGACGCTGAGGCATGCTTCCCGGCCTCCCTGCGATTCATTCCTGAGGTCCCGGCGACCATCATGGCATCGACCGCGAAGGATGCGGACCGACCGCGAGGTAGGTATGGCCGTGATCCGCCTGACTCAAGAGATCGATCGACCGGTGGCGGATGTCTTCGCGACCGTGGTCGACGGTGGTGAGTTCGCGTCGTGGAACCCCACCGTCGACCGCTCGCGACAGCTGACGCCCGGTCAGATCGGCGATGGCACACGGTTCGAATGGAAGCTTCGCGGCTTCGGGAACGTCGACCAAGAGCTCCAGGAGTTCGAGCCGAACCGGCAGGTTCGGATCGTCCCGCACCACAGGTCCCTCGCGGGCGGCCATCGCTTCCGGTTCACCGATCTCGGCGGTCGGACGAGGGTTGAGCACGAGCTCGAGATGCAGCCGAGAGGGGTCTTCGTGGTCCTTGCGCCGCTGATGAAGTTCGTAGGCGGGAGGAATCTGCGCGCGACCGCGGCGGCCTTGAAGCAAAGAGTGGAGTCGGGACCGGTCGACGGCAGACCGTGAGGCGATGACCGGGCCGATTGCGAGAACGATGTGTCTGCGCCACCCTCGGAGGTGATCGATCGACACGGTCGACTCCAAGGGAGGACCGCCATGACACAGACTCCGCGAGAACGAGCGCCCCGACCGGCCGCCGGCCCGCTCGTGGTCTCGAAGGCGAACCCGCGCTACTTCGCGGTGGGGGGAGCCGACGGGCGACCGGTCTACCTGGCCGGCTCGCACATCTGGCACAACTTCCAGGACGGGATCGGGCCGGGCCAGGCCTGCACTGACCGACCTGACGCAATGGACTTCGACGAGTACCTCGACTTCCTCGAGGAGCGTGGCCACAACTTCATCCGCCTATGGCGATGGGAGCAGTTCCGGTCGTACACAGCGGCGGCCGACTACCACCTCTGCATGACGCCGCAACCCTGGGCCCGGACGGGCCCCGGTGAAGCCAGCGACGGGAAGCCCGAAGTTCGACCTCGACCGGTTCGACGAGACCTTCTTCGATCGGCTCCGCCGGCGCGTGATCGCCGCCGGCGAACGCGGGATGTACGTCGCGGTGATGCTGTTCGAGGGTTGGGGAATCCACCTGAGCACGGCCCCGCTCCACGTCGAGGGACACCCGTTCCACGCGATAAACAACGTGAGCGGGGTCGGGATCGAGTCGATCCTGGACTACCAGGTCCTGCCGCTCGAGCCTCGCGTGAAGGAGCTCCAGGAGGTGTACATCCACCACATCGTCGACACGGTCCACGACCTGCCGAACGTGCTGTGGGAGGTCGCAAACGAATCCTCGGGGGGCGGCAGCGTCGATCTCGAGTTCGCGAAGTACCTCGGCCTGGATCAGGTGCCCGACTGGGGCGACTCGACCGAGTGGCAGTACTGGGTCATTGACACGGTGAAGCGTCACGAGGAGCGGATGGGTTACCCGCCGCACCCGATGGGCATGACGATGCAGTTCCCCGTTCGTGACCAGACGAAGGTGAACGAACCGCTCTTCGCCAGCCGTGCCGAGTGGATCTCGCCTGGGTTCGAGGAGCCGGGGTGGTTCCCGGGCAACCCCGAGATCCCTGCCTCCGGATGGTTCGCGGATCCACCCGCCGGCGACGGACGGAAGGTCGTGATCGCCGACACCGATCATTTCGCGCCGGGCGGCGGGGATGCCCTCTGGGCGTGGAAGACCTTCCTCCGCGGCCACGGCCCGATCCTCATGGACTTCGGGATCATCGGCGGGGTGAACCCGCCGGATCCCAAGGCCGGCGGACCGATGGCCTTTGAGGCCTTCGAGCCCGCCCGGTTCGCGATGGGCCACACGGTGCGCTTCGCGGAGCGAATTGGGCTGATCGATATGGAGCCTCGCGGCGATCTGAGTTCGACCCGTTATCTGCTCGCGGATCCGGGTGACGAGTACCTGGCTCTCCAGCCCGAGCAGGGCGCGGCGTTCACACTGACGCTCGAGCCGGGCCTGTATCAGCTGGAGTGGTTCGGCGTTGACGGCCGCGAGACGGCGGAGGCGGACGACGTGATCGTCGAGGAGCCCGGCCCCGTGCGCTTCGAGCCGCCGTTCGCCGGCGGCCCCGCCGTGGTGTATCTGAAGGCCAGGTGAGTCTGAGACGCATCGGCATGCTCGGCGTGCCGGCGAACTCGTCCGGGACGGCCGAAGGCGTGGCGCGCGCCCCCGAGGCGCTTCGCGAGGCCGGGTTGATCGATGCGCTCGGCGCTCTCGCCGACACCCGCGACCTCGGGGACGTGGCCCTTCCCGAGCCGTCGCCCGAGCGCGATCCCACCACGGGCCTCATCGATCCCTCTGGGTTTGCTGCCGTCGTGATGCGGGTCCGCGACGCGGTCGCGGCGATCCTCGACGAGGGGCGCTTCCCCCTCGCGATCGGCGGAGACTGCCCGCTCCTCCTCGGATGCGTGGCAGCGGCCCGAGCCCACGACGGCGCCGGGCTCCTGTTCGTTGACGGCCACGAGGACGGCTACACGCCGTCCGAATCGCCGACGGGCGAAGCGGCCGACATGGAGCTCGCCTTCGCGCTGGGGCTCGCGGATGCCTCCTGGTCGCCGGAGCTCGCGGCCGTGCTGCCGGTCGTGTCTGCGTCCGACGTCCGGATCCTCGGGGCGCGAGACGCCGGCGTACTAAGGTCGGAGGGCGTTCCCACGCTCGCGGACCGCGTCGCGATGGTCGACGGCGATCGACTGGTCGTGAACCCGGTGGGCGAGACGAGCAGGGCATGTTTCGGCCTCAGGCGGCCGTGGTGGTTCCACCTCGATCTGGACGTGCTGTCCACCGAGGCGCTTCCGGCCGTCGATTACCCGCAGACGGGGGGCCTTGGATGGGACGACCTGTTGCGTGTCGCAACGACCGCGCTCGAGGGTGATCCGACCGGTTGGGACATCACGATCTACAACCCGGACCTCGACCCGGAGCGCGTCCACGCGCGACGGATCATCCGGTTCGTTGCGTCGGCGCTCGAGACGGTCGCCGACTCAACTCGCTGATCGCGAGGCCGGTCGCTGTCGAGGACCGGCGGGGAAGCGCCCTAGGGCTCGGGGGTAGGCTTCGGCGAGCGGCAGGTCTCGGAGGCAACGACGGCGTGACGGATCTCCGACGGGGTTTCGAGGGCGCGATCATCCTGCCGGACGAGGAGGGCTACGACGAGGCCCGTCGGGTCTGGAACGCGATGGTAGATCGGCGGCCCGCGATCGTCGCGCGGTGCGCGAACGCATCGGACGTCATACGCGCGATCCGTTTCGCGCGAGCGCAGGACCTGGAGATCGGCGTGCGTTGCGGCGGTCACAGCGTCCTCGGGCTCTGCGTCCCCGACGGTGGCCTGATGATCGACCTCACGCCGATGCGCTCCGTCCGCGTGGATCCGGACGCGCGCCGCGCACGGGTGCAGGGCGGAGCGCTGCTCGGCGACCTGGACCGCGCCACGCAGCGGTTCGGTCTCACCACGACGGCGGGCAACGTCTCCGACACGGGCGTCGGCGGCCTCACGCTCGGAGGCGGGATGGGATGGCTCGCTCGCCGGTGCGGTCTTGCCTGCGACAACGTCGTACGCTTCGAGATCGTCACCGCCGACGGCGAGATCGGTCACGCGAGCGAGTCGGAGAACGCGGATCTGTACTGGGCGCTCCGTGGCGGCGGTGGAAACTTCGGCGTCGTCATCGAGTTCGACTTCCGTCTGCACGATGTCGGGACCACGGCGCTGCTCGTCGATCGCTTCTATAAGTTGGACGAAGCCCCGACGGTCCTGGCGGGCTGGCGCGCCGCGATCGATGATGCGCCGAGGCAGGCGACGCTCAACGCCTGGGTCGGCGATGCCGGTCCGTGGCCGTTCCTGCCGAGAGATTCCTGGGGCCGGCCTATGGCCAGCGTCGGATACGTCTGGGTCGGCGATCCCGAGGTGGGTCGCCGGTTCACGTCGTTTCTGGGTGACCGCCCGCGGCCGATCGCGGAGCGTGTCGAAGAGCTCTCGTACCTCCAACTCCAGACCATGGACGACGAGCGCCAGCGCGAGCCGATGCGCCGCTACTGGAAGGGCCACTACCTCAGCGAGTTCGGAGGCGACGCGATCGAGGCCTTCCTGAGCCGAGGCGCGAACGGGGCAACGTCGAGCGACGGCCCGCTCGCGTACGCGGCTCTCCAGAGCTACGGCGGCGCGATCGCGGAAGTGGGGGACGAGGAGTCGGCGTTCGGTCATCGGGAGGCGCTCGCGGAGTTCGTCGCCGTGGCGTACTGGTCGGACGCCGCCGAGGATGAGACGCGGATGACCGCGGCCCGGCGGTACGGGGCCGCGATCGAGCCGTTCGCGAGCGGGGTCTACGTCAACGACCTCGCCGACGAGGGGGACGACGGCATCCGCCGGGCCTACGGCGCCGACAAGTTTGCCCGGCTCACGGCGCTCAAGGACCGCTACGACCCCGAGAACGTGTTCCACCTCAACCACAACATCCGGCCGAGCGCGATGGCGTCCGGCTGACCGCCGGAACGTTCCGCCGGTCACGCGGGTTGTGAAGGGTCGGATGTCACCAGCGACGCGTAGGCTCGGATGATGAGGTGCGCGGTCTGCGGGGAGCCGCTCCCGGAGGGCGCCAGGTTCTGCCCGAACTGCGGCGCGGCCGTGGCGACCCCGCTCGCCACGGACGAGCGCAAGATCGTCACGGTCCTGTTCGCCGACTTGGTCGACTCCACCGGGCTGGCGCGCCGTCTCGACGCGGAGCGCGCTCGCGAGATCCTGGGCCGATTCTTCGACGTTGCCACCGAGGAGCTGCTGGCCCTCCGTGGGCGGCCCGAGAAGTTCATCGGCGATGCGGTCATGGCGGTCTTCGGCCTGCCGACGGTTGACGAGGACGACGCAGTTCGCGCCGTCCGCGCCGGGCTCGCTATCCGCGCGCGACTACGCCGGCTGTCGAACTCCCTCGGGCTCCCCGAGCCGCTCGAGGTCCGCGTTGGAGTCGAGTCCGGCGAGGCCGCAACGGGACTGGGGCCGGCAGGACAGCTCCTGGTGACCGGTCCCGTCGTAAACGCCGCAGCGCGGCTCCAAACCGCGGCCGATCCGGGCGAGGTGCTCGTCGGACAGACGGCGTTCGCGCTCACGGACACGGCCGTGACGTATGGCCGTCGGCGCGACGTCGCAGCGAAGGGGTTCGACGGCGATCTCGCGGCGTTCCCGGCGACGGGCCTCTCGACCCGATCCAGACGAAGGACCATCCCGTTCGTCGGCCGGGGGAGCGAGCTGACCATCGTCCGGGAGAGCCTCGCCCGGGTGTCGAGCACGGGGCGACCGACCCTCGCCACGGTGGTCGGGGAGCCCGGGATCGGCAAGTCGCGCCTGGCCGACGAGCTCGTCGCGGGGCTCGGCGACGACGTGACGGTCGGCCGCGGCCTCGCCCGTGCCTTCTCCGACACCGCGACGTTCGCACCGGCTGCCGCGATCGTCGGCGACCTCGCGGGCGTTGACGAACGCGACGCCCCCGAGGCGATCCGGCGCCGACTGCAGGAGCTCGTGGCGGGGTTCGGGGACCGGTCCGTCGCGGATCGCGTCGTGGAGCGGCTCTCGTTGCTGTTCGGCTCGGCGGAGCGTCCCGCGGCATCGAGCTTCGTCCAGGCGGTGCAGACGGGCGTCGTCGGGCTGATCGAGGAGCTCGCGCGCGACCGGACGTTCGTTCTCGTGTTCGAGGACGCACACCGGCTCAAACCGGCCATGCTGGACCTGATCGAGCGCCTCGCGGCGGCGTCGCGGAGCGGTCCGAATCGGTCGTTGCTCGTGGTGCTCGCCCGTCCCGAGCTGCTCGAGCTGCGCCCGACCTGGTCATCCAACGCCGCGAACGCGGTAACGATCCGGCTCGATCCGCTCTCGCTCGAGGAATCGATCGAGCTGGTTCAGCAGGCCTCGACCGGGCGTGTGGATGACGAGGAGGCCACCCAGATCGCGATCCGCGCGGGAGGCAATCCCTTCTTCATCGTAGAGACGACCGGGATGTTGATCCCCGAGGCCGGCCGCTCGCCGTCGCCGGCCGCGACCGTTCCGCCCACCGTCCAGGCCGTGGTGGCGGCGCGGCTCGATGCGCTGCCGCCCAGGCTGCGTGAGCTCGCGCGACACGCTTCCACCTTCTTCGTGTCCTTCGACCTCGACGAGCTGCTGGTGGTCGAGCCGGACGCAACCACGGACGAGATCCGCCAGCTCGAGGAGGCCGAGATCCTCGTCCGTGAAGAAGGCCATCGCGCGTCCCTTCGCTGGCGCGTCCGCCACTCGACCGTGAAGGATGTGGCATATGCGAGCCTCCCCAAGCGGGAGCGCGTGCGCCTCCATCAGCTCGTCGCGGATCGCCTCCTTGAGATCGGACACCCGTCGTGGGCGGCCGACCACCTGCATCTGGCGGCGGTCGCGTCGCTGGACCTCGACCCAGACGACCGGAGGGTGGCCGACCGGGCCGTCGATGCGCTGCTGGCCGCCGGCGATCGGGCACGTCGCCGGATGGAGAGCCGGTCCGCGATCGATTACTACGAGCGGTGTCTTTCGTTGAGCGGGCCGCAGGACCGCTGGGGCGTTCCCCAGGCGCGAGCGCTCGCCGGCATGAGTGAGGCGTACTACTGGCTCGGCGAGTACCAGCCGGCGACGGAACGGGCCGAGCACGCGGTCGCGCTCGGCACGGCGCTCGACGATCCGTTCACGCTGGCCCTCGCGCTGCGGTTCCTGGGGGACATCGCGCTCAACATCGAGGGCGACGTCGACAAGGCGGAGGAGCTCCTGGATCGCTCGCTCGGCGCGGCGGAGGTGCTCGACGACCCGTGGGCGATCGTGCGCACCCTGCTGTTCGCCGGCTGGGTTCCGTCGACGCGGCAGGAATACGGCCAGGCGGAGGAGATCTGGCGCCGCGCGCTCGAGGTCGCCGACCCCGAGGACGGGTGGGCGCGCGCGCGGGCCCTCAACTCGCTCTCCATCGTCACGATGGACCAGCAGGCGGCTCTGCGACTGAGCGAGGAGGCCACGGCCGTCGCCGAGCGGATTGGCGACCCCTTCAGCGTGGCGATGACCAGCGTGCAGCGGGCCCGGAACCTCGAGTACCTCGGCCGTTTCGAGGAGGCGCTCGCCTGCCTCGAGCCCGCGATCGCGACGTTCGAGGACCTGGGCGCCAGGTGGGAACTCGCCGACGCCACCGCCGAACGGGGTGACGCGCGGCGCGAGCTCGGTGAGCTGGACGCCTCCGAGGACGATCTACGTCGAGCGCTCCGGATCTCCGAGGAACTCGGCGAGCGTCAGCTCGGGAGTTGGCTGTGGAGGTCGCTCGCGAAGGTCTCGGAGAGGCGGGGCGACGAGCGCCAGGCGGAGGAACGGCGGCGCCGGTCTCGCGAGGCCGATGAGTGGCGAACCCGCGCCTTACGCGATCGCGCCCCAGCCGAAAGGCGCTGAACGCCTCGAGTCGCGAGGCGGAGGCCATGCTCGTTAGCCTACGGCCCACGCCACGGGGAGGTGCTCGGCCCATGCCGCTGAAGGGAAAGGATCTGGAGGCGTTTCTTCAGGAGTCGCACCTGGCGCACTTCGCAACCGTCGGTCCAGACGGGAAGCCGAGGGTGAGACCGCTCTGGTTCTGCTTCGCTGAGGGGGCGCTGTGGTTCACGACCCGGCTCGAGGCACGCCGAACGGGCGCGGACGTCGTCGCGGGGTCGACGGTCACGGTCTCGATCGCGAGCGAGACGCGTCCGTACCGCGCCGTCCTTGCGCACGGAACGCCCGAGGTGTGGAGGACGGACACGAGACGGTGGCTCGAGCGGATCGCGAACCGCTATGGGGAGGCCGAGGGAAGGCGATGGGTCTCCGGTGCGCTCAAGGAGCCGGACCGGGTGGTGCTCCGGCTTGTCCCCGAAACGGTTGTGGCCTGGCACTACGGCACGGGTGACTACACCCGCATGCAAAAAGGCGAGTCGCTGCGCGTGACGCTCCCGCGGTGAAACGCGACGTGTCATACGCTCGCCGTTGACGCAATGAGCAGCGCATCGACGCTCCGCCGACTCTGGCAGCCTCCGGCACGGTTCGAGGACCGAGCGACAGACCGCCGGGTGACGTTCCTCGAGCTGTTCTTCGACCTCGTCTTCGTCGTCGTGATCTCGCAGCTCGGGGAGCGGCTCGCCCAGCACCCGACGTGGAGCGGCGTCGGGTGGTTCGTCTTCCTCTTCTACGCGGTCTGGTCATCGTGGAACAACGGCACGCAGTACTACGACCTCCATGGCACCGACGACGTCAGCGCTCGCGTGTTCACGTTCGGGCAGATGCTGGCCGTGGCGGTGATGGCGGCGTTCATCGCGCAGGTGCCGGGCGCCGGCTCGACGGGGTTCGCGTTGGCCTACGCGGCGAACACGCTCGTGCTCGTGATCCTGTGGTTCCGCACAGGGCTCCACGATCCCTCGCACCGCCCGGCCTCGGTGCCGTACTCGATCGCGTACCTAATCGCTGTCGCGCTCTTCGCGGGCAGCGCGCTCGTCGATGGACCCGCTCGATATTGGCTCTGGGGGATCGCGCTCGCGAGCGAGCTGGCCGGTCTGCTGATCGCGTTCCGGCGGTGGACGCCGCCCGCGAGCCAGGGCGGGGAGGCCGTGATAGCCACCACTCCGTCGTTGATCGAGCGGCTCGGGCTGTTCGTGATCATCGTCCTCGGCGAGGTGATCGTGGGAGCGGTCAACGGCATGGCGGAGGTCGCGCCGCTCACGTTCGACGAGGTCGTGATCGGGCTGCTCGGCGTGCTGGTCGCGATCGGCCTGTGGTGGATCTACTTCGACCTCGTGTCCCACGGAGCCCCGGTCTCGCGGACGACCCAGTTATGGCTGTACCTCCACCTGCCGCTCGTGATCGCCATCGCGGCCGGCGGGGCCGGCGTCCTCAACACCGTCGAGCACGCCGGCGATGCGTTGCCCGATGCGGTGCGGTGGCTCCTCGTCGGTTCGTTGGCCGTCGCGCTCGTGAGCGTCGTCGTGATCGCTCGGACGCTCGAGACCCACCGTCGCCTCTCTGATGTATACCGGCCGGCCGAAATGGCGCTGCTGGCATCGGCACTCCTCTGTCTCGTCGTCGGGCTGACGGACTGGGGAGCGAAGGCCAGCCTCACGGCGTTGGTCGTGCTCCTGCTCGCGCCGGTGGCGGCTGGACTGTACGTGTGGCTGAAACGGACAGAGCCGCGCACGATGCGTGAAGCGTCTCAGCAAAACTCATAGGGCCACGCCTCCAGCTGAACGACATCGCCGTCGACGACCTTGGCCATTAGGTAGGCGCCGTCGGCGGCCGTCCTTAGGCGGTAGTGCGTGTGCCCCGCGTGCGTCTCGGGCTCGGAGCGAGGATAGAGGCGTCGAAGTCGACGCTCGCTGTTCCCGACCCGCAGCCCCTTGCGGGTATGCATCGTCAGGTCGCCGTGCTCGGCGCTCGTGATGGTCCGGGCCCGGACGAATATCGCCTGTACGATCCTCGGAGCCGCACGGGTCGAATACACCCGGAGCTTCCCATCCCAACCGGCCCTGATCACCCGCTCGCAGCCGACCCGGACGGTCGTCCGGTGAGTTGGATCGCCGAACCACGCACGCAGGTCGCGCATCCTCGTCTCGCCCCGGACGATCGGGCCCGCTCGGTTGGGACTCATCAGATCGTGTCGATGTGCCTGCGCCGGCGCTGCACCGATGCCGGTGACCCACAACGTCGTCGCGGCCACCGCCCATAGTAGGCGCGCGGTCCAGCCGGTCCGATCCGACCTTCGGGGTGTGGGCTTGCTTCGCACCGGCGTTCTCCTTCTGTCGTCGACGTACCGCAAGGCGTGGTCCCCGCATGGTTTTCGGGGTCGTGACCGCCACGGATCTATGATCGCAGAGGCCGCCTCTGCCTCCTTCGGATCATTGCCCGGGCCGCCAGGCCAGCGCATCAGCGATCCGATCGCGTCCTGCGGCATCTTCTCCGTGGAAGGATCCACCGGCGCTCAGACCCGTTTAGGCGAATCGTCCTCTCCACCGCCACCGAGGCCTGGACATCCTGACGGTATCGGCGAAGGGCCGTCCAGGATCAATGCATCTGGTCTGGGCGGGGATGGACTGAAACCCCCGCCAAGGATCAGGGGACGCTGTCACCGAGCGTCACGTGACGCGAAGCGAGGCGAGGGCGGGTTGTGCCCGCACCTCGCCTCGCCACTCCCTGCTTCCGTCAGCCGGTCGGCTGGAAGTAGTGCCTGTCCATGTAGTGCGCGACCTTCTTGCCGAGGACCGCGCCCTGCACGTCCGCCGTCCGGAAGTGGATCCCGCCCCAGACGCGCGCGTCGATGATCTCCTTGAGCGCATCCGAGAATCGATCGAAGCCCCTCGCCGGACACGGCGCGGGCAGGCACTTGTTGCTCGTCGCCGTGAACGGGACCCTGTCGGTGCTGAAGAAGCTCTGGAGCGTCCGCACGATCGCCCCGCTGACGCACGTGTGGCCGGCCGGGTGATCGGGGAAGCCCGGCGTCACGAGCGGCGCGCCCGAGACCGGCACCGTCGGGTCGAAGAGCGGAACCCACGTCGGGTCCGCCACGGTCGCGGGGTTGCCGTCGCCCGCCGCCTCGCGGATCGCCGTGATCGGCCGCCAGAAGCTCCAGTATGCCTTGTTGTTCCAGCAACCGATCGCCCCGTCGGCCCCCGCCAGGTTCGCCATTGCGAACAGACGAGCGCTGTCGACGATGTCGAGCCCGTGAGTCTCGGCCAGCGAGCGGGAGACGCGGTTCCAGATCGCGATCCCGTTGTCCTGCCAGAAGATTGCGGCGGCGGTCTGGTCGGGCGTGCGCCTGGTGCTCGTGAGCGACCCGAGCCGCTTCACCTCGTTGTAGTCAGCCGTGTACGCGTCGCTGGTGAGCGCGTTTGGTCCGTCGGTGCGGAGCATCTCCACGCTCGGGACCAGGAAGGGCCGCACGAACCCAACCCACGGCGCAGGGTCACGGGCGACGATGCCCGCCGGGCCCTGCGGCGGGCCGAGCCGCCACTCTCCCGGGTCGGTGCCGGCGGTGAACGTGAACGTTCCGCCCCGCCCATCGCCCGTCCGTGCGGTGAGCATGGCGGCTGCCGCCGCTTCGCCGACGGCGATCCCGCCCGACTTTGCCGGGCCGTCCGCCACGGTCGCCAGCGTCTGGTCGTAGAGCAGCTGCAGCGCCGACCGCTGCGCCGGGACGAGCCCCGTGAGCGGAGGCGAGTGCTCGCCCTCCACGAAGCCGACGAGCACCCGGAACGCCGCGGTCGCGGCGGCTGCCGGCTTCGAGTCCCCGGGGTCCGCCGGCGGCGAGACGAGGTATGGCTTGTGCCCGCCGTCGATTGCGTTGACGGCGTCGTAGACGGCCCCCTGCACCATCGCCAGGCTCAGCACCGACACGTGCGGCGGCTGGGCGGCCGTCGACATGATGGCCGTGGACGCGATCGCGTTCCACTCGATCGCCGCGTTTCCGGCGGTCTGCCCACGTGCGGTCGTGGACAGCCCCGACGAGGCGACCACCAGCACGGCGATCGCAGCGACGGCGATCCCTCTTCGTCGAAACATCGTCTCCCTCCCTTCCTTCGTCCTTCGGTCCGATGTCTTCGGAGGACGCTATGGAGGCGGGATCCGGACGGACACCGTGGAGCCGGGCGGATGCCGGGGAGGCTCGCCGCCCTGTCGTCGGGGTGCTGAGACCTCTTGACGGCCCCCCTCCCGATGGCGGAGAACTCCCCTCGGGGACCTTGGGGGAGGTCGGTCACCCTGGACGCTTCCGAGACCGACGCACCGCCGGACGTCGAGCGACCGCGTTCCGAGGTCGCCGAGATCCGCGCGTCACGCGAGCGCCTCGTCCGGGCCGCGGACGCGGATCGCCGGAGGATCGAGCGCGACCTGCACGAGAACGTGCGGCAGAGCCTGATCGCGCTATCGGTCGAGCTCCAGCGCGCACGTCCGCTGCTCGAGACCGACCCGCCGGCTGCGACGGCGCTGCTCGACGAGATGGCTCATGACGTCCAGCTGGCGCTCGACGCGACGGCGCGCCTCGGTCAGTGGGTCTATCCGGCGCTGCTCGACGCCGGCGGCCTGGGGGCCGCGCTGCGCTCGGCCGTGACGACGCTCGGCATCCGGGCGTCGGTCGACGTCGTCGTCGGCGCGGACCGCTCGGGCGAGCTCGCGGCCACGGTCTATCTGTGCTGCCTCGAGGCCCTGGAGCTTGCCGGCACCGGAGCACGCGCGACGGTGACCGTGCGCGACGACGACGGAGCGCTCGCGTTCGAGGTCGTCGAGGTCGTCGAGGACGGGGTGCGGAGCGTGGGGACGGCCGGCCGTGACGAGCAGCGCCTCCGCCTGCGCGACCGCGTAGACGCCCACGGCGGCCAGGTGACGATCGGGCTGCAGCTCGATGGCGGCATCCGCGTCTCCGGCTCGCTGCCGGCGCGGCGATGACGCTATCCCTCGTGCGCGAGGTAGAGGATCACGGCCTTGACGCGCCGATGGACCGCGGTCTCCTCGGACAGCCCGAGCTTCAGGAAGAGGGAGTGGATCACCTTCTCGACGGAGCGCTCCGTCAGGAAGAGCGACGCGGCGATCGCCGTGTTGTTCTTCCCCTCCGCCATCTCGCGCAGCACGTCGCGCTCGCGCGGCGTCAGCTGGTGCAGCGGGGACCGCTCGGCGCGCGCGTTCATCGCCACGAGGGCGTCGACGACGTCCGGGTCGATCATCGAGCTCCCTTCGGCCACGGCGCGGATCGCGTCGACGAGTTGGTTCACGTCCTTGACTCGTTCCTTCAACAGGTACGCACGCCGCGCGCTCCCGCCGTCCAGCAGCGCCAGCACGTAGCTGGGGTTCGTGTACTGGCTCAGAACGACGACCCCGACGTCGGGGTTCGTCTGGCGCAGCCGCTCGGCGGCCTGGATCCCCTCGTCCGTGTTCGTCGGCGGCATGCGGATGTCGGTCACGACCACGTCCGGGTGCTCCGCGTCGACGGCTTCGAGCAGCGATCCGAGGTCACCGCACACCGCGGCGACGTCCACGTCCGGCTGCGACTCGAGCATGTGGCGGATACCTTCGCGGAGGAGGTAGTGGTCCTCGGCCAACACGAGCCGAAGCGGCATCCGCCGAGGATACGCCGGTGATGTCGGTCTCTCCAGAGGCGGAGCACCCGCTCGTCCTGATCGTGGACGACAATGACCGCAACCGGAAGCTCGCGGCGGACCTGCTGCGGGCCGGGGACCTGCGGACGCTCGAGGCGGGCAGCGGCGCCGAGGCGATCGCGCTCGCCGTCACGTACGGACCCGACGTGATTCTGCTGGACCTCGGCCTCCCGGATATGGACGGCACGGAGGTCCTGCGCCGGCTCGAGCGGTCCGACGCTACGGCCCGGATCCCGGTCGTCGCGACGAGCGCCTCATCGCTGGAAGCGAGCGGCGACCGGCTCGTGGCCGCCGGTTTCGCCGGCTGGCTGGAGAAGCCGATCGTCGTGGACACCTTCGTAGCCCAGGTCCGTGCGTACTTCAGCGGGATCACTTGACGATCCAGACGACTACCGTGCTAGCCCCCTGTGACCGGGCGGCGGGCACGGTGGGCCGCCGATCCGTGCCCTGCCTAGCTTCTACCACTGGACGGATGACGCCTCGCGATGTGAACATCGCCCGGCATCAATCGCCCTCGAGCCTGACAAGAAAGGAGGCTCACATGCGGAGGCTCTCGATTGGCTGCGCGCTCACCGTCATGGTCCTCGCGCTCGCGGCCTGCAGCGGCCCGGGCACGGACTCGGCCGCTCAGCAGCAGTTGCAAGAGAACGCCGATCGGTGGGAGATCGACCAGATCGAGAAGAAGTTCCACGAGGCCACGACGAAGCAGGACATCGACATGATGATGGGCCTCTGGGCGCCGAACGCGACCCTTACCGTGGGTCCGGCGGACACAGCTGTGGGAATCGGCGAGATCAGGGAGTTTTGGCTCGAGAAGTCCGCGGCGTTCGAGATGCAGAACCACTGGATCTCGGATCATCCCGCGTACAAGGTCGAGATCACGGTCGACGGCGACCGTGGGACGCTCCACTTCGAATGCCACTACGTCGATATGGACACCGGTCAGATGGCGTTCGTCACGACGGCGGATCTGGACGTCGCGAGGATCAACGGGGGCTGGCTGATCACGAACATGATCGCCGGCTCGACGACGCTCGCCCCTTGAGGCCGTGTCCGACGCCGCGGAAGCGAGGCGACCGGCCCCTGCCGCCGAGAAGCGGCGACCGCTGAGCGCCCGGTACGACCCGTTCGTCCGAGCGGTCGCCCGCGTTCCGACCAAGGTCCGCACGAAGGTGCTGATCGCGTTCGTCGGGACCTCGGTGCTGCTGGTCGCGATCGGCTACCTCGGCCAGCGCGTCCTCGGGGAATCGAACGAGCGGGTCGGGACCCTCGGGGCGCTCGAGCAACGTGCCGTCGCGTACGCGCAGCTCCAGCAGCATGCGAAGCAAGTCCGTGAGCTCCTCGCCGAGAACGTGGACCGGAAGTTCCACCTGGTGTGGCCCGAGGCCACCAAGAGCGGACGCGGCCGGCGCGCTTTGCCCGTGGACAGGGCGGTCGCGAACGCCGTGGACCGGATCGGGCCGGCCACCGCCCCCGATCGGCTCGGCTTCGCGCCGCCGTCGAATGACGCGGAGACGCTCTCCTCAATCCGACTGACGGCTGAGGAGCTGTCGGCGTCGATGGTGACCATCATCGCGCTCGACAAGCGCGACGCGCACGGCAAGCGGTGGATCCTGCTCAGGCAGCACGCCGAGCTGCTCGCGGGCGATCTCTACCAGAGGGCGGCCGAGCTGGCGAACGGAACGAGGGAGGAGATTGCCGACCTGATCGCCCGGAACTCGAGTTCGTACGAGCGGTCGAGGATGCTCTTCATCGGCGTAGCCGCGAGCGCGCTGATCCTGGCGCTGCTGCTGGGATTCATCCTGTCGTGGTCGCTGATCGGGCCTATCCAGCGGATCGACGCCAGGCTCGCGGCGATCGCATCCGGCGACTTCGCCGGCCAGGTCGACGTCGTGAACCGCGACGAGCTGGGCGCGCTTGCCGCGAACGTCAACCGGATGAACGACGAGCTGAGGCGGCTGTACATGGAGCTCGAGGCCGCGAGCCGGCACAAGTCGAAGTTCCTCGCGAACATGTCGCACGAGCTGCGGACGCCGCTGAACGCGATCATCGGCTTCTCGCAGGTGCTCCGCGACGGGATGTTCGGCGAGGTCAACGAGAAGCAGGCCGAGTACCTCGACGACATCCTGACGTCCGGGAACCATCTGCTCTCGCTGATCAACGACGTGCTCGACCTGTCCAAGGTCGAGGCGGGGCAGGTCAAGCTCGAGGTCCAGCCGTTCTCGTTGCGAGAGGCGCTCGAGCGCGGTGTCGTGATGGTGCGCGAGCGTGCGACGGAGGAGAGCGTCCAGGTCGCGTTCGCGGCCGACCCGGCGGTCGACGTCGTCGACGGCGACGAGCGGCGGATCAAGCAGGTCATATTCAATCTGCTATCGAACGCCGTGAAGTTCACGCCGCCGGGTGGCGCGGTCGACGTGACCGCGGCGCGGGTGAACGGCGAGCTGAGGATTGCCGTTGCCGACACGGGTCCGGGCATCGCCCCAGAGGACCAGGAGCGGATCTTCGAGGAGTTCCAGCAGACGGCGGCCGGGCTCGAGAAGCGCGAGGGGACGGGCCTCGGCCTCGCGCTCTCCAAGCGGCTCGTCGAGCTCCACGGCGGTCGGATCTGGCTCGAGAGCGAGGTCGGCAAGGGAAGCACGTTCGTATTCACGCTACCGGCAGGGCGGGTCTCATCGTGACGGGCGAACGGATCCTCGTCGTCGAGGACAACGAGATGAACATGAAGCTCTTCCGTGACGTGTTGCTCGCCACGGGGTACCGAACGCTCGAGGCGACGACGGGCGGCGAGGCGGTCGAGCTGGCCGCCCAACACGCGCCGGATCTCGTTCTCATGGACATCCAGCTTCCGGACGACGACGGCGTCCAAACGCTCGGCCGTTTGCGTGCGGACGCGCGCACCGCGACGATCCCGGTACTCGCGGTGACGGCACAGGCGATGCAGGGAGACCGCGAGCGCTTCCTTGCCGCAGGCTTCGACGGGTACGTCGCGAAGCCGGTGAACGTCCGGGAACTCCTCGGGACCGTTCGGGACCACTTCGACGGACGCCGCTGAAGGGTGGTGGCGCCACGACGATGGATTGGGCCTGCGGCGTGCGGCACCGGTCCGTACGTCGGCCAGGTCCTGGGCGCCGCCCGGCAGGTCGTGGGTACCCGACCAGTCGAGCGGGATGCTTGGGCAGGCCAGATCAAAGTATCCGAAGGCACGATTCGAGCTCGTCGGCCTGCAGGGCGCCCTCGAGGGAGAATTCGACGCGGTGATGTGCATCGATGCGATGGAGCATGTGCCGCCCGAGGACTGGCCGCCCCGTCGTCCGCAACCTCTCGGCTGGACGGTCGCTAGCTCATCGGGCTGTTGGAGGGATCGTTAGCGAGCCCCCTACCCTGGCCTGGCTTCCGCAGCCGGATCGAGCGCTCGGCTCTCAGAACGGATACTCGTCCTTGCGCCAGCTGCGCGGCTCCTCCGGCTGCGGCTTCGGCGTCCGCTCGAGCAGCATGTTGAAGAAGGGAGCGACGAACGGATCGGG
>JBKPHM010000066.1:0-11790 GCA_046729855.1 Actinomycetota bacterium
CTCTGAGGCGCTGCAGAGGCTCACGGCCCAGGCTCGCGAGGACGCGCTCCGCAGCGCCGGCGTTCGCCGCTGAGCCTCATCCGCCGGCGCTGGCGCACGTTCAGCGGATCTCGAGCCCGGCGGCGCCACCCTCGACGCGCAGGTCAACACGGTCCGTCGCCGTCTCGAAGTCCAGGGATCGATAGCCGCCGTCGATCTTGGGGAAGCGCGTCTCGTCGACGTCGACGCCCATGAGCCCGGCACGGACCGAGATCCTCGCGGCTGTGTCCGTAGGGACACGGAATGCGGCGTCCGTCGAGCGGATCGCCAGGCGTCCGGCCCCGTGTCGCACGCGGACGCTCGCCGTCGACGCACCCTCGAGCGGGACATGATGCTCCGTGGCCGGCCCCGCGCTCCGCTCACGCCGTGGGTACGACGACAGCACGATCCCGACGCCGATCGCGATCAGGACCACGGGCCACAGCGTGACGTCGCTGTCGGTCACGTCGAGGTCGCGGACCAGGAACACAAGCCCGACCCCGATCAGGATCAGCGGCCAGACGAAGCCGTCGTCGCCCCAGCCGCTCTGGAACAGGAGCCGCTCGAACAAGAACCAGACCCCGACCAGGATCAGAATCAACGGCCAGATCGCGACGTCCTGCGGGATGACGTCGGCGTTGCGCAGGAGCAGCAGCACGCCGAACGCGATCAAAAGCAGCGCCCCAGAGCGTGGTCCGGTTCGGGTCCATCGGCAACCCGATCGGAGCCTACTGCGCCGAAGTCGGGTGATTCGTCAGGCGTTCACGAGCAGGCCGCGCCGCCCCCGCACTCGCCGGTCGATCACGCCGAACGTCGCCTCGACCGCCATGCCGACGAACATGATCATGATCATCACCGCGAAGACGCCCGGCGCATTCTGTAGCTGGCGGTTCGCCTCGAGCAGGTGACCGAGGCCCCGACCGCCCGTCGCGAGCAGCAAGAGCTCGCCCGCCATCAGGGCCCGCCACCCCAGCGCCCATGCCTGCTGGAGCCCCGCAACGTACCCAGGGACGGCGGCGGGAAGCACCACGCGTCGGTACAGCGTCGATCCGCGTGCGCCGAGCGTACGACCGGCCCGTGTCAGGAGGGGCGGGACGAGCCGCACGCTCGCGGCGGTCGCGATCGAGACGGCCGGGATGGCGCCGATGATGACCACGAACAGGACGGCGCGCTCGGTCAGCTGAAACCAGAGGATCGCGACCGGAAGCCAGGAGATCGAGGGGAGCGCCTGCAGGCCGGCCATGAAGCTCCCGATGCTGCGCTGGACGTACGTCGAGGCAGCCATCGCGAGTCCGATGAGCGTCCCGACGGCGATGCCGATCGCGAGTCCGACCACCAACCGGATCAGGCTCGCCTGCGTTCCGTCCCAGATGGACTCTCGCGGCGGGTCCGGGGAGAAAAGGTTCGAGAGGAACGAGTCGACCACGCTCGCGGGCGTCGGCAGAACCGTCTGAGACCACCGGCCCGTCAGCACGGCCAGCTGCCAGACGATGAGCAGGCCGACGATCGCGGCGACGCGTGGCCACAGCTGGCTAGCGATCGATCTCAGCCGCGACAACCTTCTCCACCTCCTTCGATAGGTGCCCGTGGATGTCCACCACCACCTTCGACAGCAGGACGTCCTCGATGTCTCGTGGCCGGGGTGCAGCGATCCGGTGCTCGGCGACGGGCGTCCCCGGCGGGGCGGACATCAGCACCACCCGGTCTGCGAGGAACACCGCCTCGCGGACGTTGTGCGTCACGAACACGAACGTGTTGCGCGTCTCGGACCAGACCTCCTGGAGCTCCCGCTGCAGAATCTCGCGCGTCTGCGCGTCGAGCGCCGCGAACGGCTCGTCCGCCAGGAGCACCTCCGGCTGACAGGACAGCGCACGGGCGAGCGCCGCGCGCTGACGCATCCCACCCGACAGCTCGTGCGGGTGGGCGTTCGCGAACCGCCCGAGGTGCACCTTCCGGAGCCAGTGCATCGCGCGGTCGCGACGCTCGTCCCTTGGGACCCCAATCATCTCGAGCGCGAACTCGACGTTGGCGCGCACGCTCATCCAGGGGAACAGCGCGGGGTCCTGGAACAGCACCGCTCGATCGGGGCCCGGGCGCGAGATCGGCCGGCCGTCGAGCCGCAGCTCGCCCGCCTCGGGGCGCTCGAGCCCCGCGAACAGGTTCAGCAGCGTCGTCTTACCGCATCCCGACGGCCCGATCAGGCAGACGAACTCCCCCGGCGCGATCTCGAGGTTCACGTCAAACAGCGCCGACACACCACCCCCGCGGGCGCTCCGGAATCGCTTCGAGACGCCGCGGGCCGCGAGCTTCGCGGCGGCCGGCTCGGTTCCGGGGACCGCGACGAGCGTCCTCGGCGTGCTCATCGGGAGGCCACCAGCATCGGGATCTCCTTCGGCAGGCCCGTCGGGATCTCGGGGAGCTCAGCCAGCACCGCGTTCAGGTCGTCCAGCGCGTAGACCCTGACGAGCTGCTCGGGCTCGGTCTCGAGGTAGCCGAGGGCGTAGGCGTCCTCCGCGTCCTTCTGGAGACTTGACGCGATCGGGTCCCACGTAAACGTGAGCTTGTCCCATGCGGCGTCGACGACGGCCTGGTCGAGCGATGGCGCGCCCGCCTTCACCAGGCCGGCTTGGGTCGCCGCCTTCGCCGCGTCGGGGTCGTTCGCGATGGCTTCGATCGCCTCGACGTTCGCCTCGACGAGCCTCCGCACGACCTCGGGGTGCGCGTTCAGATAGGCCGCGTTCACGACGAGGTGCGTCGTCACGAACGCGCCCTCCGGCCACAGGTCGGCCTCGTCGACGAGCGGCTCTGCGAGACCCTCGGCGACGAGCAGGCTCGGCCACGGCTCCGGCTCCCACGCGGCGTCGAACTCGCCCGACTCGAACGTCTGCAAGAGCGCCGTGTTATCGATCGCGCCAACTCGCACGTCGCCACCCTCGTCGTTCGTCTTCAGGCCGTGCTCGTGCAGCCACGTCCGCAGCGCGACGTCCTGCGTGTTGCCGAACCCCGGGACGGCGATCTTCTTGCCTCTCAGATCCTCCGGCGATGCGATGCCGGCTCCCTTGGCGACGACCAGCGACGCGCCGCCGGACGTCACACCCGAGACGATCCGGATGGAGTCCGGGTCCTGGACGAACAGGCCGATCGCGGGGCCGGGGCCGATGTAGGAGGCGTCGATCGATCCCGACGACAGTGCGGTCGCCGCGTCACTCCCGGAGTTGAAGTAGCTGACCTCGACCTCGGTTGGCGCCAGGACCTCCTCCAGGATCCCTTCCTCCAACCCAACGTACGCCGGGGCGTGCGTCAGGTTAGGGAACATCGCCAGTCGCAGGACCTCTTCGCTGCCGCTCTGTCTGGCCGCCGTGCTCGAGCACCCCGTCGCGACGAGCGCCGCGACGGCCGCCACGCCAACGATCGCTTTCTTCACTCCGCACCACCTCCCGGGCACAAAAAAAAGACCGCGACACACGTCTGTGTCGCGGCCTCCAGTCGTCTGGTCAGCCTTTGACGCGGTCCCCGCGTCGGCGGCGAAGCTAGTACGGGCCGCTGTCCATTGTCAACGCGTTCGCAGGATGGGTTGTAACGACCGTGTATCAGCGGAGCCGGAATTTCTCCGCGAGTTCGATCTGCACGACCTTGCCGTCCTGCACGACGAGCAGGATGGTGCCGTACCTCACCCTGCGGAGCAGACGTATGACCTGACGCGAGACCTCCTTCTCCTCCGGCGTTACGGGAGAACGGTCCGCGGGAACGTCTTCCTCGGCCACGGCGCTGACCATAACACCGGCCGGTTGCGCGGACGCTTCGCGCAGCAGCGTTACGAACGCGTTACTCCGCGCACCTCGGCGCGGGACCGCCCGGCCCGCTCTACGGTTTGGGATCCGGGCGTTCGCCTTCGAGGCTGCTCGTCCCTGGCATCGTCGCGCCGTTCAGTCGTGCCGGAGGCAGCGCCGGGTTCGGACCTGATGACCCCCTGCCACCGGGTCCGGCCGGACCGGGTCCGACGGCTCCCACGTCGTCCGGGCCCGCGTGCCATCGTGGAGGAGCCGTGAAGCGCCGTCCGGGCGCGTCTGGGCGGGGAGCAGGAGGGAAGCCATGTCGACGAGACAGCGCGAGCATGAAGTGGGTCCGATCCGTGGGAAGGAGGGGCCGGTGATGAGGTCTCGCTTCAGCACCGAGCAGGTCTGGCGGGCAATCGCCGACGAGACCTTCGCCGTCCTGAGCTACTCGACCCCCGCGGGCGAGCCGAGATCGAGCGGCGTGATGTTCAAGGTCCTCGGACGACGGCTGTTCGTCGCAGTCGCCGCCGACAGTTGGAAGGCCAGGCACGTGGCCGCGAGCGGTCAGGTCGCCGTGACGGTGCTCGTTCGCCGGGGAGGGATCCTGTCGCTCGTCGCACCGATCCCTCCCGCGACGATCAGCTTCCACGCCAAGGCGACCGTGCACGCCGCCGACTCACTCGACGCGCGCGCACTCAGGGAGGGGCTTGCATCGCTGCTGCCGGCCGAGCGGCAAGACTCGAGCGCGATCATCGAGATCGAGCCGGTTGGGACGTTCGTCACGTACGCCGTAGGCGTTCCGCTGCGGAAGATGCGGGACACGGTCGCCTGCCGCGCGCGCGTGCCGGTCTCCTGAGCCGATCGCTCGCGGACCGGCGATCGGCCCGACCAGGCGGTCACGGCGGAGGGGGAGGCAGCCGACCGTCCGTCGCGGAGGCCCCGCGGTACGAGGCGACGACCGCTTCGAGCAGGGATTCGTCGTCGCCCGTCCAGCGCGTTGCGCCCGCGACCTTGGGCCGGAGCGTCGTGGCCAGCTCGCCCGCCACGCGCCGGCGCGAGTCGTCCACCAGCGATCCGCGACGCTCGAGGAACGATCGGACCAGCGCGAACTCGCGCTCGGATACCGAGGTGGTGTCGAGCGTTCGGGCCGCGGCCGCGGCGTTCGGCGAGATCGGGAGCATCGCCGGCGAGCGCGCGGGACGATCGCGGACGACGATCGTTCCGGCCGCGAGGTCGCCGACCCGTTGCGATCGTCTCGTGAGGACGACGAACAGCCCGCCCACCAGGTAGTAGACGGGCAGGAAGTCGATGATTCGCAACAGGTTTCGCACGGTCACCTGCGTCCAGGTGACCGGGCGCCCGTCCGCCCGAACGACCCGGATCTTCGCCGCCGCCTTGCCGGGCGTCCGCCCGCTCCACAGCCCCTCGAGCGCGATGAAGTACCCCCAGACAACCACGAAGAACGCCACGAGAGAGACGACACCCGCGGCCGTGTCGCTGATGCCGGCCGCGGAGGCGATCCACGCGATCGCGAGGAAAACCGCGAACTGGATCAACGAGTCGACGAGCGTCGCGATGGTCCGCGACCCGATGCCGGCGACGTCCAGGACGACCGGGATCGCCTCCGGCGTGACGAACGTCTCGCTTCCTCGGGGCTGGCTCATTCGGTGCCTACACTTCCCGCGTGGACGTCGATTCCTTCATCGGGAAGTATCGGCCGGAGTGGAGCCGCCTGGACGAGGTTTGTCGCGGGGGCGGGAGACGGCTCGCCGCGATGTCCGGGCGGGAGCTCCAGGAGGTCGTGCGGCTGTACCTGCGAACCTCGGCCCACCTCGCGGAGGCGCGCTCGCGGTTCCACGACCCCGAGCTCGAGGCGTACCTGAATGGCCTGGTCGCCCGCGCGCACGCGGCCGTGTACTCGGCCCAGCCTCGGAGCGTGCGGGGCTTCGGACGGCTCCTGGCCGTTCGCTACCCGGAGGCCGTCCGGCGGACGCTGCCGTACATCCTCGTCGCCGCGGCCGTGTTGTTCGGGATCACCGGCGCCACGTGGTGGTGGGTCGCCGCGTCCGAGTACGCGCGCTCCGGGATCGCGCCCGCGGAGGTGCAGGACGCGGTCCGCCAGACCGCGGCGAGGTCGCCCGAGCTCGGAGGCCCCGGCGAGTTGTCGACGCTGATCCTGTTCAACAACGTCCAAGTCGCGTTCTTCGCCTTCGCGCTCGGCATCACGCTGGGAATCGGCACGTTGTACGTCCTGGCGCGGAACGCGCTCCTCATCGGGTCGCTCGCGGGCGTGTATCAGGCCGTGGGCAACGCAGGGACCTTCTGGACGCTGATTCTGCCGCACGGGATCCTCGAGTTGATCGCGATCTGCATCGCCGCAGGCGCCGGGCTGCGGATCGGCTGGTCCCTGGTCGACCCCGCTGACCGTCCTCGGCGCGTCGCGCTGCGCGAGGAGGCGTCCGAGGCCGTCGTCGTCGTCATCGGCGTGATCCCGGCGCTCGCCATCGCGGCAATGATCGAGGGCTTCGTCACCGGGTCGTCCCTGCCGGACCCGTTCGAGGTCGGGATCGGAATTGTGGTCGGCATCGCGTACCTGATCTTCCTGTCCGGCTGGTGGCCGGGACGGTGGGGCGCGGTCGGACTCAGAGCGTCCCGGCGCCCTTGAACCGCAGGTACCGGTCGGCCACGGCGCCCGCGAGCCGCCCCGGTTCGCGATCCTCGACGACGGCGCCCGCACCCCGGAGGTGGCCGGCGGCACGCTCGCGCGCCGCGAGCGACGCTGCGGCCGCCGCCGACAGGTAGACGTCGTCGGACGACCCCGGATCGGCGTCGCGAAGGGACACCACGTCGGGATCGGTGACGGAGCCGACGATCAGCAGGTGCCGCGCCAACACGACCGGCAGCGCGTCGAACAGCGGCTCCATCGCCGACTCCTCCGTCAGCTCGGTGAACAGGACCAGGAGCGACCGGCGGCGCGTGCGCGAGACGAGCGCGGCGAACGCTGTTCGATACGCGGGGGCGTCGAGCGACGGCTCCAGCGCGAACAGCGTCTCCAGGATCCTCCGCGGCTGGGCGTGCCCACCCCGCGCGGGCAGCGCCGCGACGACTGATGACCCGAACGCGAGCATTCCGACGCGGTCGCCGATCCTCGTCGCGAGCTCGGCGACCGCGATCGCCGCGTCGAGGGTGTGCTCGAAGCGCGGCACCCCGGCGATCGAGCCGGCCATCACTCGGCTCGCGTCGAGCAACAGCATCACCTGCTGGTTGCGTTCCTCGCGATAGACGTTGGTGATCGCCTTGCCGACGCGCGCCGTCGCGCGCCAGTTGATCCGGCGGAACTCGTCGTCCGGGTGGTACTCGCGGAGCGAATCAAGGTCAGTGCCGCCGCCGCGAAACGCGGCCGACCGCTCCCCCGCCTGGAGGACGCGCGCGCGGTCGAGCCGCAGCGACACCTCGGCTCGACCCGGCAGCGCCGGATACACCCGGACGCGATCGACGATCGGCAGCGTCCGTTGCCTCCCCGCCAGCCGGAGCGGCCCGGCCGCGCGCACGGTGATTGGGCCGAGGTGGAGCCACCCGCGGCGGCCCGGCGCGATCACGCCGTCGAGCACCGCGAGCGACCGCGGACCGAGTGTTGTCGAGGCCACACGCGGGACGCGCGCGGCCGATGGCGGCGTCGCATCCCTCACGACGACGGAGAGCGAGCGATCCGTCGGGTTGCGGAGCGCGAGCGAGAGGCGCTCCTCGCGCCCCATCTGCATCACTTCGGGCAGGGATCGCGCGACGCCCAGGCGCACCGGCGGCGGCGCGAGCCACACGTCGACGGCGACGAGGATCGTCAGCCCGACCAGGGCGATCGACACGTCGAGGATCACGTCGAACGGGAGAAACGCCGCTGCGGCGCAGAGCGCCAGAGCGACGACGGCGATCCGGGGCGAGACGTACACGGTCGGTCAGTCCGGCACCGGCACGCGGGCGACGATCGCATCGAGCACGCCGTCGGGGGTGGCGCCCTCGAGCTCCGTCTCCGGACGCACCACGATGCGATGCCGCCACGCCGGCTTCGTGAGTGCCTTGACGTCGTCCGGCGTCACGAAGTCTCGTCCGGACAGGTACGCCCACGCCTTCGAAGCCGACAGCAGCATCGCGACGCCACGCGGGCTCACGCCAAGCGAGAGCGACGGGCTCTGCCGTGTCTCGTGCGCGAGCGCGAGCAAGTAGTCCATCAGCGCCGGGTCCACGCGGACGCCCGCGACCTCGCGCGAGCCGGCCGCGAGATCGCTCGCGGCGGCGACGGACGTGACGCCGAGCGCCTCGAGATCGTGCGGGTCCTTGCCGGCGTCGTGCATCCGCAGGATCGCGCGTTCGTCGTCCGTCGCCGGATACCCGACCTGGAGCTTGAACAGGAACCGGTCGAGCTGCGCCTCGGGCAGCGGGTAGGTTCCCTCGTATTCGACGGGGTTCTGCGTTGCCACCACGAGGAACGGCTCGGGCAACGGATGCGTGTCGCCCTCGATCGACACGTGCCGTTCCTCCATTGCCTCGAGGAGCGACGCCTGCGTCTTCGGCGGCGTGCGGTTCAGCTCGTCGGCGAGCACGAGGTTGGCGAAAACCGGTCCCGGCCGGAACCGGAACTCTCCCGTTCGCGCCTCGTACACGACGTTGCCGGTGACGTCCGACGGCATGAGGTCGGGCGTGAACTGCACGCGGCGGAACTCGAGATCCAGCGAACGCGCGAGCGCCTTCACCATCAGCGTCTTCGCGACCCCCGGGACGCCCTCGAGGATCACGTGACCGCGCAGCAGGAGGGCGGCCGTCAGCCCCCACAGAACCGGGTCCTGACCGACCACTACCTTGCCGACCTCCGACCGGACCTGGGTCAGGGCCTCCCTCGGATCGCTCACCGTGTCGCTCCTTCGGTCGCCTCCACGATCGCGTGTAGCTCGCGGCCCAGCGCGATCAGCTCGTCGTCGCCGGCCGGCTCGGCACCGGCCAGAGCCGCGCGTACCCGATGCTCCGGGATCCGTGCCGCGTCCGACACCGCTGTCGAGAGCCGGTCCACGTCCTCACCGGGCAGCAGGCCGACGCCCCGTGCGAGACGGGCCTTCGCCGAGGACCGCAGGATCTCGGCCGAGAACCCCGTGGCGTGCGCGCGCCGATACAGGCCCGCCGCGGCGCGCACGAGCTCGGACGCCGGGATCGGCGCGGGGACCGGCTCGAGGACGGGACGGCCGAGCCGGCGCGCGCGGGCGATCGCGAACGCCGCCGCCGCGACCACGATGCCGACTACGATGCCGCGGGCCGGGCCGGGCAGGAGCTCCCACAAGGACGGCGGCTCACTCCCCGGCGGCAACGCCGGCCCGAACACGACGGGGCCCTCGCCCACGACACCGAGTAGGAAGGCGGCGTTGTCGGCCCGATCGATGAAGTCGTTCGTCATGAAGGACCTGCCACCGAGCAGCACGACGTCGCCGTCGCCGACCTCCCGGACGACCGCGTACGCACCGTCGCCACGTACGAAGCAGGCCGTCGCGTCCGCCTCGCGCGAGGCGAGCATCGCGTCGCGCGCGTCGACGACGATCTCCGTTAATCCGAGCGACGGCCGGGCGATGCAGCTCGTGGGGAGGGTGACGAGACCGACGAACCCCGCGTCGCCCCGGACGTGGACGCCCGCGACGACGAGGGCGGGCGACGCACGATCCGCGACCACGAGGCGACCGCCGGACTCCACCCACGACAGCAGGTCCTGCGTCTGATCAGGCGAACGCGCGTCCTCGAGCAACACGAACGTCGCCGGAGGCGCGGGCGGCGCGTCCGCGAACCGGACGTCCCTTCCCATCTCCTCCAGGAAGCGCCGGGCCGCGAGCGTATCGTCCCCGGTCCGTGGCGCGACGAGCGCCCACACGCCGGCCACGACGGCAACGCCGGCGACCGCGAGCACCGCACGACGGGACGGCCGCCTCATGCCGCCACCTGCCGGGTCGCCACCCTGAGGGCCTCGACGTCGGCCGGCGAGGCCGGCGCGCCGCCGTACGCGACACGCTCGAACGCGCTGGTCCCGCGAGCGACCGCGTCGTACGCGGTGGGGAGCTTTATGGCGACGGCTGCCCGGCATTCGCCCGCCGTGGTCGAGGTCCCGGTCGCGACGATCCCCCTGAGCGCCAGCCCTCGAAGGAGCACGTGATAAAGCGCGCGCGTCGCCTCGCGGAGATCGCCACGCCGGATGGCGTCCTCGGCCACCGCCTCCCAGTTCACATCACGCCCTTCCCCCAGCCGTCCACCCCTGCGCTCGGGGACGAGCCCGAGGCCCTGACGGCGGAGCAGCAGCACGACACCCGCCAGGAGCGCCGCGACGATCGCCCAGGCGATGACGCTCCGGACGCCGCGGTACTCGCGGAGGGGCTCAAACACCGCGGAGATGACCTTCGCGATGGCCGCGTAGACGTAGGCCCGGGCCGCGTCGAGCGCGGTCGGCCGAGCCACGCCGACAAGCGCCCGCTGGACCGCCTCGTCGATCGCTGCTCTATCGGGCGCCGCGGCGACGTCGACCTCGCGGATGTCCTCCGCCAGGACGTCCAGGTGCGTGACGGCCGCCTCGAAATCGGCACTGATCGAGCCGTCGAGCGCGGCGAGGAACGGGTCCGTCTCGAGCGTCGCCCGCGTCCCCGCGACCTCGACGGTTACGGGGAACCCAAGCGCCTCCCGTACCCGCCTCATAGCCTCCCGCGACGGGTCGGAGCCGCCGGCGATCGCCAGCGCGCGAGCGTCATCGATCCGTTCGAGGAAAGTGTCGGCGGTCAGAACGGGTTCTGCTCCCGATGCCGACACCGTCGCGAACCAGAGCGACACGCCGAGCGCGACCGCGACCGCCCGACCCAGGTGCCGACGTCGACTCACGGGGCGGCGTGGACCTCGCGGGCCAGGATCGACAGGTCCATCGCCTCCTTGCGGATCCGCATGTCGAAGTACAGGAGGACCGTGACGGCCGCCGCGAACGGCTCCGTGACGATCGCGGCTCCCGCGACGACCGCCGCCGAGAGCACGGCACCGATCGGACCGGGGATGAACGCGAGCGCAAAGGAGAGCGAAACGAGGACCCCACCGACGATCTGCGTGAGCAGTAGCGCGAGCAGCGTCGTGCCGAACAGCTTCCAGAACGACCGCGCCGACAACTGCCACGAACGCGCGAGCGCGGCCGTGCCGCGCCGGTCCTCGACGACGACCACAGCGGGCCCGAACAGCCAGCGCACCCAGAGGATCACCACCAACACGAACGAGGCGATGAACAGCACGACGCCGATCGCCACGGCGTCGGTCTGCGCGAGCAGCCCGAGGAGGACGCCGGTGGCCGCGGGGGCGGCGAAGATCCCGAGGAGGGTCAGCACCAGGACCCACAGGATCGCCCCGATGTGCCGGAGCGCGAACGAGAACGCCTGGCCGACGCTCACCGACTCGCCGAGGTACGCCCCGGCGATCGCGCGGAAGATCGCGGCCGTCAGGAACGGCCTGGCGATCAACAGCTCGAGGAGCCCGAACACGCCCGCGATCACGAGCGGGATGGGATCGATCTCGGGCGGCGGCGCAGCCGGATCAAGCGACGGCACCGTCGGCGCGCCGCTCGCGCGCGCCAGGGTCTGCTGGATGAGGGCCAGCGGGACCTGGACGAACGCCACGATCGCCATGAGCGTCTTCCAGTGCAGCCGGAAGATCGTGACGGCCGCGTCGATCGTCTCGCCGACGCGCATCGGGCGAAGCGCGAGCGGACGCCGTCCTACGAGGCCGGGTGTCGGTGGCAGTCCCATCGCGGCGGAGGGCGGAGGAGGAAGCGCGTCGGGAGGCGGCTGAGGCGTCCAGCCGCCCGGCGCCTCGGGAGACGGTGGTCGCGCGGCGCCACCGGGTCCCGGCGGGAACGAGCGTTCGTCGTCGCTCACGACGCCGCGACCATATCGGCGCCCGACCGCCCGCTCAAGGAACCGATCGCGATGCGCGGACTGGG
>JBKPHM010000067.1:0-11989 GCA_046729855.1 Actinomycetota bacterium
ACCCCCTTCCTGCGCGAGCATCGAGAGCATGCCTACCATCGGGTCCTCCCTTTCTGGGTTCGGCACGGCTAATACCCGCCCGAGCGCGGTCGCTACCGTGGGGTCTCGGCGCTACCAGCGTGAAGCGTCGGCCGGCGGAGGTGCCGGGTCCGGGCTGAGGGCGCCGAGGTCTGCCCTCGAACGCAACGTCGGGCCGAACGGGATCGCCCTCCCGCGCCTGCAGCCAGCCGTCGGTCGTCGCGACGAGCAGACGACCGGCCGCATCCCAGTCGGCCCACTCGATACCCTCGAGGTGATGCGGCGTGCCGTCGATCACGACATCGTATCGGCGGTCCTCGGTTCGTCGGGCATCGCCTGACGCCTAAGGATCGTCGAGTGGTCGGCCAACAAATTCGGCAGATTCGCGCCAGCCATAGCGCACGGTGCCCGACGAGTCGCGATACCAAGACTCCCCCCACGTCCGCGACATGTCCCATTCCCAGGCGACGGGCTGGCCCGGGTGGAAGTGATCCCGCGTCGTCGGATAGGCACGAAGTTCCGGCTCCGATCGATCTGGCCGCTCGAACATTAGGACGACGGCGGTCACATCGGGTCTACGCCGCGTTCCCTCCGCGTCGAAGTACACATCCAGATCTGTGTACAACACGGTCCTTCGTTCATGCGGCCATCGGTGCGTGAGTCGCAATAGCGACAGGCCGACGTCGAGTGCGCGCAGCACCTCTACGTCGGACACGTCGCCGCGACCGTGCACGATCGCGTTTCGGATGTCGCTGAAACCCTCATATGCCTTCGCGTATGCCTCGGGCAATCCTGCGACGCGCACCAACTCGCGCGCCATCGCGCCGATGCCAGTCGGTCGCTCCGGGTAGTGGCCGACGGCCGCCAGTACCCGCCGCATCTCCCGTTCGATTTCTGACGAAGCCAGCATGAGTCCGGCTCGCGGCGACGATGCCGCTGTTCGGAGAATCTCCGCCGCCATGTCTTCCTGTGCCTCATCGACGAGCGCCATGTCAGCCTGTTCGACCTTCGCTGGCAGTGGCGTGGCCTCGAGCACTTCTGTCGTCAGTTGAAGCTCGGCGAGCCTTCGGTCCAATTCAATTTCGCCACCAGCGAACCGGGCTCTACGGATTCGTCGAATCAGGTCGCGGAGCGGGTCGCGGAAGAGCCACAAGGCAACGACCGCAACCAACGGCCACAAGAGGGCCGCCAGCCCGCGCAGCAGTTCAGCGAGGTCTCGCATCCGCGTCGAATGCCTCGGTGTCGGCGTAATTATGCACGCAACCCAACGTCGCGACCATCGAGAGCACACTACGGCAGGCCGTCAGTCGAGCAGCGAGGCGCGCCTGAGCGCGAGCCCCATGGCTAATCCTTCGCGGGCGGGGCGCGCTGGCCCTGCCGATTCCGGTGCCGGAACACGAGCGCGACGTCGCCGGGCCGTCGGCGCAGATCGACAGCCGTGCTTACGCGGCTGCGCCGCCCGCTTCGCGGTGATCGCTTTGCCACCTTACAACCACACACACCCATGTCGGACCCCCTTGGTTGTCGCCTGAACCCGACTCTCTGCGTGCAAACGCGAAAACAGGAATCTCCGGCCTGAGAGCCCTTCGACGAGTCGCCCGCGTCTTCCCGTGCCTGGAGACCGTCGGACCGCCACCGCCCCGGACGGGCCCGCGGCTGCCGGCCCCGATCCGAGGGAGGCAGATATGCCCGGAGCGGCGCCGCCTGCGCGCTCCCGCGCCCGGCATCACCGGGTGGCCGGACGCAGCGCGTTCTTCTCGACCTACACAAGAACGCACTCGCCGAGCAGGTCCTCTGACCTGCGGAAGTGCGCCGGGCAGGACTCGAACCTGCGACCCGCTGCTTAGAAGGCAGCCGCTCTGTCCAACTGAGCTACCGGCGCTTGTGACCTGCGGAAACGCATCCTACCGCGGTCGCGGTCGCGACCGGGGCGAAACAGAGGACCGAAACACCAGGGCGACCTACGCGGAGCCGGCCACCGTCGATCTGCTAGCCCCTCCGACGGTGGGTGGTGGTTGGGCCGTGTGTCGCCTGTTTCAGCAACAGGATCGTGCGAGGAGGACCCGGATGAGCTCTCGAGCGGAAGCGCCTATGTCTCACATCTCACCAAAGATCGCGACGCCCATCGCGTTATTGTCAAGGTGACGATTTTCGATCGACCCGCCGAGACCTTGTGAGTAATCGGGCCCTGGAACGGGAACGCTCGGGGAAGCGCGCGTGTTCGGCGCGACGCAGAGGGAGGGAATCGCATGGAGACGTGGATCTGGGTCCTTATCATCGTGGGGATCGTCGTCGTCGTCGGGCTCGTGGCGTGGGCCGCGATGGTCGCGAGCCGCCGGCGAAGGACGGACACCCTGCGGACGCAGTTCGGTGACGAGTACGACCGCGCCGTCCAGACCGCCGAGACGCCGCGCGAGGGCGAATCGGAACTCGAGCAGCGACGCCGTCGCGTTGAGATGCTCGATATCCGCCCGCTCGCACCCGGCACGCGGGCACGGTATGCCGAGGAGTGGCGGGGCGTGCAGGCGCGGTTCGTGGACGACCCGCAGGGCGCGCTCGCGGCAGCGGACGCGCTGGTCACTCAGGTGATGCGCGAACGCGGGTACCCGATGGACGACTTCGAGCAGCGTGCCGCCGACATCTCGGTCGACCATCCTCGGACGGTGACGAACTACCGTTCGGCGCACGACATCACGACGCGGATCGGTGACGAGGACGCCGATGCCGAGACCGAGGACATGCGGCAGGCGATGGTTCACTACCGGTCGCTGTTCGACGAGCTCCTCGAGGAGGCGGACGAGGCCGGCGAAGCTCGGACAACCGGATAGCGATCGGTCGCTCCAGCGCGCCCGTCCGCCGGAGGGACCGCATCCGGGACCGCTCCCACGATACCCGCCGGTCTGCGGCTATCCTTCGGGCGCCGTGGAACAGACGACGATCGTTCGGACGGGGCGCCTGGTGGACACGCGCGCGGGCGAGGTCAAGCGCGACCGCCTCATCATGATCCGCGACGGCGTCGTCGAGCGCATCGCGGAGGACGACGGTCAGCTCCCTGACGACGCCCGCCTGATCGACCTGTCCGAGCACACGGTCTTGCCGGGGCTGATCGACTGCCACGCGCACCTGATCGGGCTGCACGAAGACGAGACCGGTACCGTCGACTACTCGCAGCAGCTGCTGCGGACCGGCGCACAGGAGGCCCTGGCGGGCGTCCGCAACGCCGGACTGACGCTCGAGGCCGGATTCACGACCGTGCGCGACGTCGGGACGTTCCGGGCGTTCACCGATGTGGCGCTCCGCGACGCGATCGAGGCCGAGTGGGTCGACGGGCCGAGGATGCAGTGTGCGGGCGCGTACGTCACGGTGTCGGGCGGCGGCGGCGACATCCCGCCGGCCGCACCGGACGTGCCGATCCCGCGCGAGCTCCGGTTCGGTGTCGCCAACTCGGTGGACGAGGTTCGCCAGCGGGTCCGCGAGATCCTCCACGGGGGCGCGGACCTGATCAAGGTGATCGCGACCGGGGCGGTGATGACGCGTGGGACCAGGCCAGGCACCCCCGAGTTCTCCGAGGCCGAGATCCGCGCAGCCGTCGAGGAGGCGGGACTCTACGGCGTGTACGTCGCGGCCCACGCGCATAGCGCCGAAGGGATCAAGCGCGCGATCCGGGCGGGGGTCCGCTCGATCGAGCACGGGTCGCTGATCGACGACGAGGCGATCGACATGATGGGCGAACGCGGGACGTACCTCGTGGCCGACATCTTCGACGGCGACTGGATCGCGACGGTCGGCGCCGAGCACGGGTGGCCCGACGAGATCCTTCGCAAGAACGAGGAGACGACGCAGTCGCAGCGCGATGGGTTCGCGAAGGCCGTCAAGGCGGGAGTCAAGGCGGCGTACGGGACCGACAGCGGGATCTATCCGCACGGCCTGAACGCCCGGCAGATGCCGTACATGGTCCGGTTCGGCATGACGTCGATGCAGGCGATGCAGAGCGCGACGACCGTCGCCGCCGAGCTGATGGGATGGCAGGATCGCGTCGGGTGGCTCGGCGCGGGGATGGCCGCCGACCTCGTCGCCGTGCGGGGTGACCCGGTGGACGACGTCGGCCTGCTTACGGACATGGCGTTCGTGATGAAGGCCGGGCGCGTCGTCCGGAACGACGAAGGGTAGAGGTGAGGCCATGAAGAACTGCCAGTACTGCGCGGAGGAGATCAAGGACGAGGCCATCAAGTGCCGCTGGTGCCTGAGCTGGCTCGTCGAGCAGCCACCGGCCGCGGCCACCACGCCGCCGAGGGGCGTGGCGGAGACGCAGCCAGAGGCGCCCGAGGCGGCCGCGGCGACGACCCGGCTCGCGACGGCCACCACTTCAGGAGCGGCCCAGGGCGCCCAGCCCGGATCGATGCAGCCGGGCGGCGACCGGGTCGAGTTCACCCACACGGGAGAGCGGTACCTGCTCGGCTACGGACCCGACTACTTCGGGATCTGGGACCGGCAGTCGCCGGCCACGCCGAGCGAGCGGTTTCCCAGGACCGACGACGGCTGGCGCCAGGCGTGGCAGCGGTACGTCGCGATCGAGTCCAACTGGATGGACCTGAGGAGCGGTCAGCGCAGCTAACCGAACCAGCCGGCGCTTGCTACCCTGACGCATCACGCGGGTGTAGCTCAATGGTAGAGCTCCAGCCTTCCAAGCTGGTGGTGCGGGTTCGATTCCCGTCACCCGCTCTGCTCGGCAGGGCGCGTTTCCGCTGGTGGGAGCCCGTTTCGGCGGTCGGTACCTGTCGCGTTGCCCACGGTCGTTTGCAGTCGATTCGGGGTCTTCCGCGGGACGGGACGCAGGCACAGACCATCGACGTCCTCGACTCCTTCCGGGAAGCCCTGCGGACGCAGCGCCGATATGCAGATGAGGACATCGTCATGGACGTCATGGACGTCGTCGTTGGCTGGGTTTCCCCACATGCCAAGCTGAAGTTCGCGTAGCTACCCGTCCCTGCGACTTCGCCCCTTATGTCGCCCGGAACCCTCGCTGCGCGCCCTCCTGATGACCTTGACGCGGGCGGCAATGGCCTGACGCGATAAGCCCATGCTCGCGCGCGACGGCAGCCTGGCTCCGGCCGGTCACCGCGACTGACTCCCCCAATGCCGGAGATGCGCGGGGGATGGCCCGTTCGACCCGACGTATTCCTTCCAGTGCTGCCGTTGCACGCCTTCTGAGAAGACGGTAAGACGCCGCGAGGGAGGTGGGCGACCGTGAGCAGCGTGCCCTGTCCGTATTGCGGTCGGTTCGGCCACGGCCAGAGTTACCACGATCGGCGGAAGCGTCGCGTCTCGTGGGTGGTGGCGGCGATCATCGCGGTCGGCCTCGTCGGCTTGGCCGCGGAGCGTGTGTGGTCGGCCCGCGGGGAGGTAAGTCGGAGCGAGTTCGGGTCTGGTTGGCCCTTGACCGTCGAGGCGGGAACGCTTGCGTGCGAGGACGCAGGTGCCGTCACGTTCACGTCCGACGGGACGACGTACGCCGTCAACGGACCCGCTCAAGCTATGGACCGGTGGCCCGAGATCGACGCCATCTGGGCCGATGCTCCCGGTGGCTTCAAGAAGAATATCGGTCCTCTCGTTGATCGCGGGCTCGCTCTGTGTGACTAACGGATCGGTCCGGCCGACCAGCAGCCGATGGACGACGCGCCCACCGAGTCCCAGGACAACCGCTTCACGGTGGCGATCATCGGAGCACAAGCGTCCACATAGCCGGCGCCGTCCTCGCCGGCTCAGACGGCCTCTCGGTTCGTCCCCGGGGGCTCTTGCCCATTCTTGGCGTGCTCCCGGCCCCTAGGAAAGGCCCAGAATCGTCCATTGCGTATGCCCTGGTGTCAGTTACCGGCGGAACACGTCGAGCAGATCAGGGGCAGCCCGCGGTTGAGCTGTTCGGAAGTCTCGATCTCATGGCCGTGGTCCAAACACGAGGCCAGCGCGACCAGGGGTTCCTTCGGTGACGCGCCCGCCGCCGCCGGGGCGTCGTCGGTCTCCTCGTCTCGCAGATCAATTGGTCGCCACTCGCCCAACTATCGCCTCCGATTGGAACCGGCGGTGAGATGGCGTAGTGCCCCGCCAGGAAGGAGGAAAAAAGGCGGGGCACACGCCTTTCGTCCGGCCGCGGCGGGACGTTCCGCGGAATGCCCTGCGGACGTCTTAGCGCTTCTTCGAGATGTACGATTCGAGTTCGGCGCGCTCGCGCTTAGCCTGCTCCTTCATTGCCTCAAGGTTCCTGCGCATGCCCTTCCCTTCCAAGCTGGTGGTGCAGGTTCGATTCCCGTCACCCGCTCTGCTGGTCATCACCTATGCGGACTCGTGCCCGATCCCTGATCGCCGCCACGGCCGGGTTCGCGCCCAACACCGTGATCCGTTCGTCGGCCGTTTGGCCGTCTGACGTCGCCTTCGAGGGCGAACTGTCTGATGGCCGCGGCGCGTCTACGAGCACCTCCAGACGATCGTGAGGTGCCGGCGTCCCTGCTGGGCATGGCCGGGCGAGAGCCCTTCGCGCCGCCAGACGGAGAACGCCTTGCGCACGATGCGCTCGTGGCGCTGCTCCAGCGACGGCTTCACCTTGTAGACCCCGGTGCTGTCCGATTGGACGCACCCGAAATTGCGGTAGATGGCGCCCAGGACCACGGTTCCGAACGCCTCCTGTGCTTGCTCGCTCCCGCTCAACGCCGCGTCCAGCGCGAGCTTCGTGGCGTAGTCGGGGTCGAAGGCGGGGGCAGGCGCGACCGCCGCCGGCGCCTCAGGCGCAGCGGGCTCGGCAGCGGTCTCTTCACCGCTGACCGCCTCGTCCGCGACGGGAACTGCCACAACGCTCGGTAGCGTGCCGAGCCAGGAGAGCCCGACCACGAGAGCAACCGCGATCCCGAGGAACCAGAATCCGCCTCGCCTACGCTGCGCGTCCTCCCGTGCGAGCCGCGCCCCGCGCGACTCCGCGAGCAGGTCGCCGAGCGACGTCCTGCCCCCGTCGGCCGGCATCGGCGGGACAGGTCTCATGGGGAGGTCAACTCGCTGGGCCGCCGAATGCCGACGATCGTTGTGGTGGCCATGGTTCCTTCCGAGCCGCCGCAGCTCGCCCTCGTTCGCCGAATCCGCGACCTGAAATCACTCTTCGGCGCTCAGCAACTCGCCCTTGATGGAGCCTTTCGGGATTCGCTTCGGGCCTCCCGCCAAACAGGCTCGAGACGGACGACTCATTTGCAAAAGAGAACTTTCTAAAGTATCCTTTCGCATATGCCCGACGGCGAGCGAACCCTTCGGCTGACGAAACCTCGCCAGATGCGGGCGCTGGCCCACCCGCTCCGGCTCCAGCTCCTGGGCGCGCTCCGGGCGGGCGGGCCGGCCACGGCGACGATCCTGGCCGAGCGGGTTGAGGCGAGCGTCCCGCTCGTCAGCTACCACCTGCGGCAGCTCGCGGCGCATGGCTTCATCGAGGCGGCCGAGAGTCCTTCGGGCGATGGTCGCGAGCGGTGGTGGCAGGCCTCGCACGACCGCACGAGCTGGTCCCGCGTCGAGTTCCTGGACACCCCCGAACGGCGCGCTGCCGAGCAGGCGTTCAGCCTCGAGGTGGTGCGCAGGTACGCGGAAGCCGCCGAACGGTGGGTTGAACGCTCCGACGATTGGCCGCCCGAGTGGGTCGACGCGGCCGACATGAGCGACTGGATCGTTCACGTCACGCCCGAAGAGCTCCGGGCGCTCCGCAGCGAGATCGCCGCGACGATCGAGCGGTTAGCGGCCCAGCCGAAGGGCGAGGGCCGCGCGCTCGTCCACGCGATAGTGAACCTGATCCCGAGGGGGGAGCCGCCCCGATGACGTCTCCCTCCCCGTCACGGCCGCGTACGCGCGGCCCGGTCTTCGCGCTCCTCGGCGCGAACGCGATCTCCGTAACCGGCAACGTCGCGGCGCTCGTGGCGATCCCGTGGTTCGTCCTGCAGACGACCGGCAGCGCCGCTCGGACAGGCATCACGGCGTTCGCCGGGTTGCTGCCGATCGTGCTCTCCGGGACGTTCGGCGGCGCCCTGGTCGACCGGCTCGGGTACCGACGGACGAGCATCATCGCCGACCTCGCGAGCGCGGCTGCCGTCGCCGCGATCCCGCTCCTTCACTCGACGGTTGGTCTGGAATTCTGGCAGCTCGTCGCCCTCGTTTTCGTCGGTGGGCTGCTCGACGCGCCGGGCGCGACCGCTCGCGGCGCCCTGATCCCGGATGTGTGCGAGCGGGCCGGCTGGAGCCTCGAGCGCGCGAGCGGCGCGGCCGCCGTCGTGGAGCGGGCGTCGCGGTTGGCGGGTGCACCGATGGCGGGCGTGCTGATCGCCGTCGTCCGGCCGACCAACGTCCTGTGGATCGATGCGGCGACGTTCGTCGTGTCGGCTGCGCTGATCGCGATCGGCGTCCCGCGCCCTGCCGAGCGTCCGTCCGAGCAGCGCGGCTCGTACCTGAGCGAGCTTCGCCGGGGATACACGTTCCTACGACGCGATCCGACGCTCGCGAGCCTGGTCGCGATGCTCTCGGTCACGAACCTGCTCGACGCCTTCGCGTTGGTGGCCCTTCCGGTGTACGCCGACCGGGTCTACGACAGCCCGATCGCCCTCGGCGTGCTGATCGGCGCTGCGGGCGCCGGGTCGGTCGTCGGCGCGCTGTCGTTCGCCGCGATCGGCGATCGGACGAGCCGGCGACGCGTCTTCTGCTGGGGCTTCGTGATCACCGCGTCGTGGTACCCGGTCGCGGTGCTCTTCCCGCCGCTCGCCGTCCTGATCGTCGCAAAGACGATCTCCGGCGTCGCGTCGGGCCCGCTCAACCCGGTGATCGACACGGTGTTCTATGAGCGCGTCCCGGACGGCATGCGGGCGCGCGTGCTCGGCGTGACGCAGGCGGCCGCATGGGTCGCGATGCCGCTCGGTGTGCTGATCGCGGGTGCCGTCATCGACGCGTTTGGCCTGGCGGCGACGCTGCTTGCCGTCGGCTCGCTATACCTCGCCGTCACCCTGTCGGCGATCGCGGTGCCGTCGTTGCGTGGGCTCGACGAGCGCCGGGCCGCCACCGTCATCGCCGCCTGAGCACGCGGACGCTACAGGACGACGCGCGCCACCGCGGTCGTCGCCGCCGCGATCACGACCACGAGCAGCACCGGCGCCCTGAACCAGAGCGCCACGCCGGCGGCCGCCACCCCGAGGAGCCGTTCGTCGAGGACGATGTCCTGCCCGTCGGACACGGCCTGGGTGACGACCAGCGCCGCGAGGACGGCCGGCGCGAGCAGCGCCACGACGGACGCGAGCCGGGCCGGAAGCGGCCGACCGCCGAGCAGCACCGGGCCCGCGGCCTTCAGGGCGAACGTCGCGAGCCCGACGGCCGCCACCACGATCCACGTTCCCGTCATGACCGCCGAAGCCCGAGCAGACAGGCGACCGAAGCCGCGATGATCGGGACGCCCGGCGGGGCGAGCGGGATCAGCGCCGCGGCGATCGCGGCGCCGAGCAGGGCCACCAGCCGGGCGCGCGGCGACGTCAGCTGGCGGGCGAGCAACGCGAGGAACAGCGCCGGGAACGCCGCGTCCAGGCCCAATGCCGCGGGGTCACCCAGCAGGCGTCCGCCCAGCGCCCCGACCGCGGTTCCGATCACCCACGCGGCCCACAACACGAGTCCGGCGCCGACGAGGATCCTCGGATCGAACCGACCATCGCCTCGAGACGCCACCGCCCACGATTCGTCGACGATCAGCTGCGCGCGGAGGAACCGCGACCAGACGCTGCCCTCGAGGTACGGGGCCACCGTGATGCCGATCGGCCCGTACCGAGTGTTCAGCAGGACCGCCGCAAGAACCGCAGCGACGACGGTGCCTCCCGCCTCGAGCACCGACGCCGCCGCGAACTGCGCCGACCCGCCGAACGTGGTCGCGGACATGACGATCGGCGCCAGCCAGCCCATCCCCGCGGCGTCCGCCAGCACGCCGAACGAGACGCCGAACCCAAGCACGGCGATCGTCAGCGGCGCGACCGCGCGCACGCCGTCGCGGTAGGTCGGCTCCGGCATGGTGCGCCACCGTAGCAGCGGCCGAGGGCGACGCTCGGTGCGATACCGTCAGGCCGTGCGCGTCCCGTTCCGTCTGGTCGACGTTTTCTGTGAGCGTCCGTTCGCGGGCAACCAGCTGTGCGTCGTGCCCGAGCCCGTCGAGCTCGACGACGCGACGATGCAGTCGCTCGCGCGGGAGATCGGCTTCTCGGAGACCACCTTCGTCACGCGGGTCGACGACGCCTCCTACGCGATGCGGATCTTCACGCCGGGCCACGAGCTGCCCTTCGCCGGGCACCCCACGCTCGGCACGGCGTTCGTGATGGTGTGCGAGGGCCGCGTCCGGTCGCCGCTCAGGCAGCTCGTGCGCGCCGGCGAGATCCCGGTCGAGGTCGACGTGGAACGCGGGGTCGCGACCATGACGCAGCTCCCTCCCGAGTTCGGGCCTGTGTTCGAGGACCGCGCGGCGGTGGCGCGGGCGGTCGCTCTTACGGAGGCCGACCTGCACCCGAGCCTTCCCGTCCAGCCCGTCTCGACCGGGCTGCCGCCGCTGATCGTCCCGATCCGGGACCTGCAGGCGCTCCGACGAGCGCGCGGTGAACAGGCCGCGATCGGGGAGGTCTGCAGGCGGGCGGGAGGCGAAGAGTTCTATCTCTTCGCCATGACGGACGACGGCGTGACGGCCCGGATGCTCGACTGGGAGCACGGCGTGGGGGAGGACCCTGCCACGGGCTCGGCGGCCGGGCCGCTCGGGGCCTACCTCGCGGAGCACGGGGTGACCGGCATGCCGGGCGAGGTCGCGATCCGCCAGGGCGAGCAGGTCGGACGGCCGAGCCTGCTCCGCGTCACCGTCGGCCGCGCCCGTGGCGCATGGCGCGTCCGGGTCGGCGGCGGCGTCGCGATCGTGGGTGACGGCGGGTTCCGCCTCTGACCGCGCCGGTGCATGAGCTCTACAATCCGTGCCGCGGGATGTAGCGCAGTCTGGTCAGCGCGCGGCGTTTGGGTCGCCGAGGTCGCCGGTTCGAATCCGGCCATCCCGACCAGCTCCTCCGGGCGATCCCTGCGGCCGGGCAGCGCCATTCAGAAAGAGTGACAAGAACAGCCGACCCGGTTGACCCGTCTGCGAGTGGTGCCGTAGCGTACGTGGCGAGAAACCGCTGGAGCCCTCGGGCCCTGGCGGTTTCTCGTTCCTCCGGACGGGTCGCCGACGCCGACGTCGGCTGATGTCCCGGCTCCGTCTTTCGTCTCGAACTCGGCCGGCCGGGTACAGCCGCACGGCCCACGCCGCCGATGTCGGTAGTTGACGGTACCCTGCGCCACCATGCGGATCCGCTCGGAGATCGCCGAACTGCCCGCCACGAGGATCCGTACGATGCTGTCCGGCCTTCCCCTAGCGGTCGGCTACCGCCTGATCGTCAGGCCTCTCCGCTACCGCGAGAAGCCGCACCTGGCCGCCTGGACCGACTTCGACGCCCGCGAGATCGTGCTCCAGGTGCCCGAGCCGTTCTTCCCGTTCGGGGAGGTCGTGCCATACGCGGCCAAACGGCGCGCGGGCAAGGGGATGCGGTTCATCTGGCTCACCGAGGGAGTCACCTTCCGGACGCCGCGCGAGGTGCTCCGCTTCCTGTACCTGCATGAGTTCATGCACTGGTACCTGGCCGAGCGTCTCGGCAGGCGGAGCGCCGCCGAGACGGCATGCGACCGGTTCGCCCTACGGAACTACCGCCGTCGACGTGTCAGGGAGTTCGACGCCGACGCCGCCCTGGTCCGAAGGAACGGGGCGATCGCGCCCGCCTAGCGCCGCGCCCGGATCGCGCCGCGGACTAGCTCGATGAACTGTTCGATCTGTACGCCGCCAGGAACAGCCCCGCCTTGCTCCCAAAGTGCTGGAAGATCGAGCTCTTCGCGATGCCGAGGTCATTGGCGATGA
>JBKPHM010000068.1:0-10000 GCA_046729855.1 Actinomycetota bacterium
AGAGCAGAGCCGACGGCCGAGTCGTGCGCATCTGCGCTTGGAGCGTCTTCACCTGCGCCTGGAGCGTCTTGACTTGTCGCGCGAGCCGTCGCTCGGTCGGCGTCGCGGCGGACACCGGCGCGGCCAGCGCCGTCGCAGCGAGCAACGCCGCGAGTGCGGTCACGAAAGCGGTCTTCACGAGTACCTCCCGGTTCGAAAGAACGTAGACCCCAACACCGAGAGTCTACGGTGGAGCGGCCTGTACGGTTCACGCGTCCCCGAGCCGGAGAGGAGCCGTCAGTTGGAAGCCGCTGCCGTCGTTCCGGATCCCCGTCGTTGGCGAGCACTCGCGCTCGTCTGCGTCGCGTTCTTCATGGTCGTTCTCGACGTCGCGATCGTCAACGTCGCGCTGCCCACGATCCAGACGGATCTCGAGATCTCTCGCAGCACGCTCCAGTGGATCGTCACCGCGTACTCACTGGCCTTCGGCGGGTTCCTGCTGCTCGGCGGCCGCGCTGCCGACATCTTCGGCCGGCGCCGTGTCTTCATGGTCGGCATGGTGATCTTCACACTCGGATCGCTCGCCTGCGCGCTGTCCAGCAGCGGCCTGGCACTGATCATCTTCCGCGCCATCCAGGGATTCGGTGGCGCAATCGTCTCGCCGGCGACCCTGGCGATCATCAGCGCGTCTTTCAGGCACGGCGGCGCCGAACGCAACAAGGCCTTCGGGATCTGGGGCGGAGTCGCGGGCAGTGGCGCCGCCGCCGGCGTGCTCCTCGGCGGAGTCCTCGTCGAGTACCTCGGCTGGGAGTGGATCTTCCTCGTCAACGTGCCTGTCGGAATCGCGATCTTCGCGCTCGCTCCGTGGCTGATCTCGGAGGGCCGCGTCGAGGGCGCCGACCGCCGCGTCGATCCGCTCTCCGCCGTACTTGTGACGGCGGGACTCGTCTCCTTCGTCTACGCGATGTCGAAGGCGCCGGACAACGGCTGGACGTCCGGGAGGACGATCGGCTTCACCGCCGCGGCAGTTGTGCTCATCGGGATCTTCCTCTGGCGTGAGCTCCGGACCGACGCGCCGCTCGTCCCGCTCTGGATCTTCCGGTTGCGGCCCGTGACCGTCGCCAACGCCGTCGGGGCGCTGCTGGGCGGTGCAATCTTCGGCGGGTTCTTCCTGCTCACGCTGTACATGCAGCAGGTGCTCGGCTACTCCCCGCTGCAAGCGGGCGTCGCGTTCCTCGCGACCGCGGGCACCACGATTCCGGCCGCCGCCATCTCCCAGGCCCTCGTCACGAGGGTCGGCGTCAAGCCCGTGATGTTGACCGGCCTCCTCCTCATGGCCTTCGCCTACTTCTGGTACACGCAGCTACCCACTGAGGGCCATTTCTGGACGAACCTGTTCGTGCCGTTCTTCGCCAGTGGGTTCGGGCTGGCTTTCATCTTCATCCCGCTCTCGCTCGCCGCCCTCACCGTGGTCGAGGACCGGATCGCGGGCATCTCCTCCGGCCTGCTGAACACGTCGCAGCAGATCGGCGGCGCACTCGGTGTCGCGATCATGTCGACGATCGCCACGACGCACTCGGAGACGCTCCTGGAGGAGGGCGAGTCGCAGGCCGACGCCTTTACCTCCGGGTACACACTGGCGTTCTGGGTCGCGGCCGGCTTCATGGTGGCCGGTGCAGTGATCACCCTGGTCGTGCTCAGGAACCGCGATGTACCGACACAGGAGCCAGAGGCGATAGCCGAGCCCGCGAGCTAAGTCGTCGGAGGCGCCTCTGGGTAGCGAGGCAGCCCGTCGGCCGGGAGGCGGTCCCACGGCGCCATCGAACCGACCCACGAGTGGTACTGGGGCCGGATGCCCGGATCGCCGTCCAGCGAGCCCAGGCGAACTGACACCTCCGGGCCGTCCGGCCAGGTTCCGCCGAACAGGCTCGACCCGCACACCGAGCAGAACGCCTTGACGGAAGCGCCTTCGGGCGGTCGATAGACGCGGATGAGCTCCTCGCCCTCGAGGAGCCGGAAGCCGTCGCGCGGCACGCGGCCCTGGGTCAGCCCGAACGTGCCTGAGTGTCGCCGGCACAGCGAGCAGTGGCAGTGGTTCGCCCGCCGGAACGGCTTCGTCAGCTCGTAGCGGACGCCCCGGCAAAGGCAGCCGCCGGCCAGCGGGAGCTTCGGTTCAGCCGCCACGCTTTCGAAGGTACAGGACGAAGTCGGACTCCTGGCGGCGCCGCGCTTTTTCCTCCCCGACGAGACCGTCGAGCGTGTGGCTTGCCTCGATCCGCGTACCGCCGATGACGGCGGCGAGATCGGCAGCGGACAGCTCGCGCGACGAGGCCAGGACGACCTCCGCCAGCTGCGCACGCGCGTCCTCGGCGTTGGGCAGCCGCTCGACGTGCTCCGCGTACCGTCGGGAGAGCAGGTCGACGATCACCGCCGGCCAGCCCTGAACCCGCTCCTGCGCTCCTGCGGTGGTCAGGACGAGCCGGCGCTGGAGCCGGTCGACGGCGCGGGCGACCTGCTTGCGCTCGTGTCCGATCAGGCCCGGGAGGTCGGCGGTGCTGCACGGTCCCTGGTCGCCGAGGAAGTCGACCACGTCCTGCTCGAGCGGGGACAGCTCGCCGGGCTCACCGGTCGCCGCATACAGCGCCGGCAGTAGCTCGAGCGACACGAGCGCCGACCGCCCGTGCACGTGCTTGCCGACGCAGACGAGCCGGCGCTCGGGCAGCTCGTCCTTCCAGCGCCAGACGCGCCCGAACTCGGGGCTGAAGTCGAGGAAGCGACCCTCCTCGTCCCGCGACGACCACGTGATCTCGGGCGTGCCCGCCACGGCCTCCCAGAGCGACGGCAGCACGAGGTCGTCGCTGGGAAAGATCAGCGCCAGCCCGACGCGGTCGACCCAACCCGCGGCGCCGCGAATGGTTCGGATCAGACGAGACGACGTTCCAGGAATGCCGCCAGCCTCGTCAGGGGGAACGAGATCAGGAAGAACAGGACGAACACGGCTCCGTAGATCTCAAAGGCGTGGTTGTCGCCGCCGCCCTCGACCTCGAGCGTCTCGGGATCGACTGTCGGGAACGAGAGCCGTTCCGTCGACCGCTCCGCCGTCTCCAGGATCTCCGGGACCCCGAGGATCTGCGCCAGCGTGCTGTTCTGGATGATGTTCACGCTCAAGCTGACAAGCGGCGGGAGCAGGCGGCGGAGGGCCTGCGGCAGGATCACGAACACGTGCCGGCCGACCCAACCGAAGCCGAGCGCGGCCGAGGCCTCGTGCTGCTCCCTCGGGATGGACTGGACCGCTCCGCGGGTCGCCTCGGCGATCTGCGCGCTCCCCCAGAGCGAGAGCCCCAGGATCGCAGCCTTGATCTCACTGAGCCGCAGGGCCTCGACGTTAGTCTCGTCCGCGAGCGTTGGTAGTCCGAAGAAGAGGATGAAGATCGTGACGATGATCGGCAGGCCGCGCCAAAGCTCGATGTAGCCACGGATCGCCGCCTGAACCGGTAGCGACTTGAGCGTCAGCAACGTGCCGAGCAGAACGCCGACGGCGACACTGAGCACAACCGATACCGCTGCGATGATCAGCGTGTTCTTGAGCCCCGTGTGGAGCATGTAGTCCGCGACAGGCTCGGCCCAGTTGGGCAGGCGGTCGAACATGGCCTACGTCGACTCCGGTAGCGCCAGCCGGCGCTCGAGCAGCCGGATCAGCGCCGAAAGGCCCCAAACCAAGGTCAGGTACGTCACCGCGAGAACGCCAAGCATCTCCCAGGTGCGGAAGTCGGTCGCCAGGAGGTCTAGTGCGCTGTTCGTCAGCTCCGGGATCGCCACCGCCGTCAGGAGCGCCGTGTTCTTGAGCACGGAGATGTACGTGTTGATCGACGACGGCAGCGAGATGCGGAACCCGATCGGCAGCGTGATGTTCAGGAAGGTCCGGATCGGGCTAAAGCCGAGTGCGAGCGCCGCCTCGCGGTAGCGCGCCGGAACAGCCTCGAAGCCCGCGCGGAAGTTCTCGGTGTTGAAGGCGCCGCCCCAGATCATCACTGCAAGCCAGGCGTACGTGAACGGCTCGAACTTGAGGTGGTCCGATAGCCGGGGCAGACCGAAGAAGAGCAGGAAGATCTGCACCAGGATCGGGGTGTTGCGGATCAGCTCGACGTAGACCGCCGCGAGCTGGCTGATCACCGGAATCCGGTGCGCGCGGGCGGCGCCGAGCGTCAGGCCAATCGCGAACGCGCCGGCGATGCCGATCGCTGCGATCTCGAGTGTCAGCCGGAGCCCGTGCTGGAGCTCTTCACGGTGCTCCCAGATATACGACCAGTCGAATTCGGCGAGTACGGTCACGGCACCAGACGGGGAGGGGCGGCTTCAGCCGCCCCTCGAACACATCAGTGTCCTACCGCGGGCACTCGGTCTCGGGATTGCGTCCGCGCGGATACGCCTCCCTCGTCTGGGGCCGCGGGGCGTTGGTCCGGAAGAAGGTCCAGAACCGGCGAGGCGAATTCCGCTTCATGATCGCCCAGAACTCGTCCCTGCGCTTCATCTGCAGGACGGCCGCGTCGACCCACCGCTTCATCGCCGTTTCGCCCTTCCTGATTCCGATCCCGTAGGGGATCGCCAGGAACTTGTGCCGTGTCATCTCCAGGTTGCGGTCGTTCGCCGCGACGCCCAGCAGGAACGTGTCGTCGAACATGAACGTGTCGGCACGACCCTGCCGTAGGTTTTCCAGCGCGGCGACCGGCGAGTCGGTCACGATCACGTTCGCACGCGGGAAGCAGTTCCGCGTCCAGCGGTCGTAGATCGAGCCACGCGTCGTTGCCACGTTGCGGCCGTTCAGGTCGGCGAGCCGCGTGATCGGTGAGTTGTTCGGCACGAGCAGCCGGCCGGTCGCGTTGTAGTACGGACGGGAGTAGTCGATGACTTCCTCCCGGGCGGACGTCCATGTGAGCGTCGAGATGATGATGTCGACGCGCTTCTGCTGGAGCACCGGAATGCGGCTCGGTGTCGTCACGCAGGTCAGGCTGACCCGATTCCGCCGACCGAACGCGAGCTCCGCGAAGCGCCGCGCGACGTCGACGTCGTAGCCCGCGATCCTGTTCTGCCGGTTGATGTAGCCGAACGGCGGGAAGTCGCACTTGACGCCGATCAGCCATCGCTTCCGCTGTGACACCTCCGACGGCAGCGGCGGCAGCTTCTGGGCCGCCGTAGCGGTGTCAGCTCTGTCGCCGCTCGACGGCGATGCGGCGGCGAGAGCGGCCATGGCCACTCCGAGCACTGCTACCGCACCGATTGCGATCAACAGCCTTCTCATTCAACCCCTCCTTCGTCGATGGTCAATTCTTCCAGTGAATCTGGGAGCTGAAGTGTCCGGCGCAGGAAGCGCTGCGTGCGCTCCTCCTTCGGACGATCGAGCACCTCCCGTGGCTTGCCACGCTCGACGATCCGCCCCTCGTCCATGAAGATCAGCTGGTCGCCGACATCTCGGGCGAACTGCATCTCGTGGGTGACGACGAGCATCGTCATACCCATCTCGTTCGCGAGGTCGCGCATGACGATGAGCACCTCCCCGACGAGCTCCGGGTCGAGGGCCGACGTCACCTCGTCGAACAGCATCACGTGCGGGTCCATCATCAGCGCCCGGGCAATCGCAACGCGCTGCTGCTGGCCGCCCGAGAGCTGATGCGGATACTGTCGCGCTTTGTCCTCCAGTCCGACGCGGGCGAGCAGCTCGTGCGCCCGCATCTCCGCCTGCCGCCGAGGCATGTGCCTCACGCGCCGCGCGGCGAGCGTGACGTTGTCGATCGCCTTCAGGTGGGGGAAGAGGTTGAACTGCTGGAAGACAATCCCGATCCGTTGGCGCACCCCCGAGACGTCCACTCGCTTGGCCGTGATCTCTTCACCCTCGAGGAAGATCCGGCCGGAGTCGATCGGCTCGAGCAGGTTGACGCAGCGCAGCAGCGTGCTCTTCCCACTCCCGCTCGGGCCGATCACTACGAGCACCTCGCCCTGATCGACGGTCAAGTCGACGCGGTCGAGCACGAGGAGGTCGCCGAAGCTCTTCGTCACCGCCTCGAGCCGGACCATCGGCGCACCAACCAGTGCCGGCGAAGCCTCGTCCACTCTCGGTTGCGCCTGTGCCACAGCTGCCCCCCGACCCATTCCGCATCGAACAGTGTCTGGGAGGTTAGAGCGTCGGCCGTGGGCCGTGTGAGACTACGCTCCACCGCCGTGAAGGCCGTACTCCTGCTCGTCGCGGCCGCGGTGCTCGTCGGCGCCTCGCCGTCGACTCCGGGCTTCGTCGGGACGGTCTCCAAGGTGACCGCGGCCGAGCTCCGGTACTCCTACCGGCCCGGCTGCCCCGTCGGGCCGTCCCAGCTCAGGCGCCTCGAGGTCAGCCACTGGGACTTCGCCGGCAGGCGGCGGGTCGGGTCGATCGTCGTGCGCGCGACTGAGGCGCGGAACGTGCTCTCAGTCTTCCGGAAGCTCTACGCCGCGCGCTTCCCGATCCGGCGCCTGCGGCTCGTCGAGGCCTACAAGGGCAGCGACGACGCCTCGATGGCGGCCGACAACACGTCCGGCTTCAACTGCCGTTATGTGTCAGGCACGAGGCGGTGGTCAGAGCACGCGTACGGCCTGGCGATCGACATCAACCCGGTCGAGAACCCGTACGTCCACGGAGGCCTCGTCGAGCCGCCCGTCGGCCGACGCTACCTCGACCGCTCTCGCGCCAGGCATGGGATGGTGGTGCCGGGCGACATCGTCATCCGGGCCTTCGCCGCGATCGGCTGGTCCTGGGGCGGCCGTTGGTCGACGCCCGACTACCAGCACTTCTCGGCGACGGGCCGGTAGCTATTCGCGGCTCGATGCCGCCCAGAGGTTGATGCCGCTCTCCGTCGCGTAGCGATCGATCTCGGTCAGCTCGTCCTCCGTGAAGTCGAGCCGGTCGAGGGAGGAGACGTTCGCCTCGAGCTGGTCGACGCTGCTCGCTCCGACGAGTGCCGACGTAACCCGAGGATCGCGCAGCGTCCAGGCGATCGCCAACTGCGCGAGGGACTGCCCACGCCGGGCGGCGATCTCGTTCAGGGCCCGGATCTTCTCCCGTGTCTCGTCGGTGATCAGGTCGAGCGAGAGCGTGCTGTGCTGGGTCGCCCGCGAGCCCGCCGGGATTCCCTCGAGGTACTTGTCGGTCAGCATCCCCTGGGCGAGCGGCGAGAAGACGATGCAGCCGACCCCGAGCTCACCGAGCGTGTCCAGCAAGCCCTCCTCGATCCAGCGGTTGAGCATCGAGTAGGACGGCTGGTTGATCACGAGCGGGGTTCCGAGCTCGCGCAGGATCGCGTAGGCCTCGGCCGTCTTCGCGGCGGAGTAGGAGGAGATCCCGACATAGAGCGCCTTTCCCTGCCGGACGGCGGCGTCTAGCGCGCCCATCGTCTCCTCGAGCGGCGTCTCGGGGTCGAAGCGGTGCGAGTAGAAGATGTCGACGTAGTCGAGGCCCATCCGCCCGAGGCTCTGGTCGAGGCTCGCGAGCAGGTACTTGCGCGAGCCCAGGTCGCCGTAGGGGCCTGGCCACATGTCCCAGCCCGCCTTCGTGGAGATGATCAGCTCGTCGCGGAACGGCCTGAAGTCGGCCGAGAGGATCCGGCCGAAGTTCTCCTCGGCCGAGCCGTACGGCGGCCCGTAGTTGTTGGCGAGGTCGAAGTGCGTGATCCCTAGGTCGAAGGCGCGCCGGAGGATCGCGCGGCCCGTCTCCAGTGGCCGGTCGTGGCCGAAGTTGTGCCACAAGCCGAGCGAAATCGCGGGGAGCTGGAGGCCGCTCCGCCCGCTCCGGCGGTACGTCATCCGCGCGTAGCGGTCGTGAGCAGGCGCGTACATCATGCCGCCGAACGGTAAAGCGCGTCGATCGTGCGTGCCTGGCCCACGGCGTCGTCGCGGCCGAGCAAGAGCGGTGCCTCGCCGCGAACGGCGTCGGCGATGTTCTCGAGCTCGAGCTGGTACGAGTTCGCCCGCTCGAGCGCAATGTGGTCGACCCCGTTCTGGCGCCGCAGCTCGATCCCGGGGGCGGCAACATGGAATGGATCCGGGACGAAGAGCGAGCCGGCCTCGCCGATCACCTCTAGCTCGCCGCGGCGTGGCAGCACGAAACCGCAGTCGAAATGTCCGACGACGTCGTCAGCACAGGCGAGTGTCCCCGCGAAGACGACGTCGACCCCGCTCTCGCCGACGATCTGCTCCCCCTTCGCGCGCTCCGGCTCGCCGGCCACGAGGCGGATCGCGCTCACGCAATAGCAACCGACGTCCATCAGCGCGCCGCCGTCGAGCTCGGGCCGGAAGCGGGCGTCGTGCTCGCCGTGGACAGCGGCGAGCTGGAAGCTCATGGCGACCCGCACGACGCGAAGGCGTCCAACCGCGCCTTCGGCCACGAGCTCCGAGATCTTCGCGGCCTGCGGGTTGTGTCGCCACATGAACCCCTCGGAGAGGACGAGGCCGGCCGAATCCGCGACATCAAACGCGCGCTCGACTTCTTCCGCATGCCGGGAGAACGGCTTCTCACAAAGCACGTGCTTCCCGGCCTCGAGCGCGCGCAGCGTCCACTCGACGTGCATCGAGTTCGGCAGTGGGATGTAGACCGCCTCGACGTCGGAATCGGCAAGCAGCGCGTCGTAGCTCGGGTACGCACGCTCGATCTGGTGGTCGCGGGCGTAGGCCTCCGCGCGGGCGGCGTCTCGGCTCGCCACGGCGATCACCTCGGCCCGATCGGACTCTCGAGCGCCTTCGAGCACTAGGCGGTTGATCCGGGCCGCCGACAGGAAGCCCCAGCGGAGGCTCACTCCGGCGGCGCCTCCTTCGTCAACGCCTGTTCCAGCTCGCTCTTCGTCGCGCCGGTCATGATCGCGACCGCCTCGGGCATCGTGTGCGTCTGCGGCGTCACCACGGCTACACGCTTGCCGAGCCGCATGATCAAGATCCGGTCGGCGAGCTCGAAGACGTGCGGCATGTCGTGGCTGATCATGATCACCGGCAGGCCGCGCTCGCGGACCCGCTGGATCAGGTCGAGGACCTGACGGGTCTCCCTCACGCCGAGCGCCGCGGTCGGCTCGTCCATGATCGCCAGCCGCCGCGCCCACTTGGCCGCACGGGCGACCGCGACCCCCTGACGTTGTCCGCCGGACAGGTCCTCGACCGGCTGGGCGATCGACTGGACGCCGATCTGGAGCTCCGCGAAGTGCTGTGCGGCCTCGCGCCGCATTCTGCGCTTGTCGAGCAGGCGCAGCCCGAGGCCGAGGGGGCCTCGCCAGCGTGCTTCCCTGCCGAGAAACATGTTGGAGGCGATGTCGAGCGACGGAGCAACCGCGAGGTCCTGGTAGACGGTCTCGATCCCGGCGCGTCGCGCGTCGCCTGGTGAGCGGAAGCGCACCCGCTCGCCGTCGAGGCGGATCTCTCCGTCGTCCGGCTGCAGCGCGCCCGACAACGACTTGATCAGCGTCGACTTGCCGGCGCCGTTGTCGCCGATGATCGCGACGATCTCGCCCGGATAGAGCTCGAAGTCGGCCCCGTCGAGGGCGACGACATGGCCGAAATGCTTGACCAGGCCCCGCGCCTCGAGGATCGGCTGTGGCTGGCTCACGCCCTCCTCCTCTGGGTGAGCTGGTCGACGGATACCGCAAGGATGACGAGGATGCCGGTGACGAAGTACTGCCAGACGACCTCGACGCCGATCAGGGTCAGCCCGTTGCGGAAGACCCCGACGACGACCGCGCCGATCAGCGTCCCGATCACGCTCCCGCGCCCGCCGAATAGGCTCGTTCCGCCGAGCACGACCGCGGTGATCGCGTCCAGGTTCTCGGTCGTCTGCCCGGCATTCGGGTCGCCGAGCTCGGTCCGGGCGACGAGAAGCATCGCGGCGATCCCGTAGGTCAGGCCGGCGAGCAGGTAGACGCTGAGCAGCACCCGGTTGACCTTGATCCCCATCAGCCGCGCCGCCTCGAGGTTGTCGCCGACGGCGTAGACATGGCGGCCCCACGCCGTCTGCGTG
>JBKPHM010000069.1:0-5201 GCA_046729855.1 Actinomycetota bacterium
GTGCCGGGCTGGTCGGCGGGGCCGACCGTGATCCAGCGCATCTTGCCGTTTCCGACGTCGTTGCGGACCTCGAAGCCGAGGGTGTCGCGGTAGAAGGCCAGGGAGGCCTCCGGCTCGTCGTGCGGGAGGAAGCTCGTGTGAATGGTGAGGTCCATGGCGGTCATGCTAGTGCGGCTCGCGGAGCGGCGCTTCTCGATTCTGATCGGTTTGGTCACCTGGAACGGGCCGGCGAGCGGCCCTCGTGGTGGGAGCCTCGTTCTCCCACCACACCCAGGGTGGAGGGATCTGGCCGGACGGTGCTGGCATGCCCGACCCCCAGCCGCAAGCGCGTCCGACCAACCAAGCCGGCACCCGATCCGGCTACGGCCGGCAGCCTGATCCAGACCGGGCCGACTTCGTTGGCTCTGTCGCTTGCCCCTGGGGCTCTCTCGGCATGCCACAGCCCGATGAGCGCCGTGTGGATCACGGTGCTCTGAGCATGCCACTCATTCGGTGCGTCCGGAACGCCGTCGCTGGTCATCCGACACCTGCCGTACGGGTCATCGACGGCGCGGCGTGGCGGCGGTAGAGCCACAGCGACCAGACGTAGCCGATGGCGGCGATCGCGATGGACCAACCGACGGCCCATGCCGCATCGCTTCCCTCGGGGGTGTCGGCGAGGAGGCCGCGGATGGTGCTGATGATGGGCGTGAACGGCTGGTACTCGGCGATTCCTTGCAGCCAGCCGGGGAGCGACTCGATGGGCACGAACCCGCCGCTGAGCAGGGGCAGGATCATCAGCAGCAGGGGCATGTTGCTGGCGGTGTCCGGTCTCTTTGCGGCGAGCCCGAACGCGACCGACAGCCAGGCGAGTGCGAAGCCGACGAGCACGACGAGCCCAGCCAGCGCGAGCCAGTCCAGAGCATCGGCCTGGGGTCGGTAGCCGAGCAGGAGCGCGAACCCGAGCAGGGCGGCGATGGAGACGGTGATGAGGATCGTGCCGCCGTACACGTGGCCGGCGAGCACGGAGCTGCGGGCGATGGCCATGGTGCGGAAGCGGGCGATGATGCCCTGGGACATGTCCATCGAGATCCACACGGCGATCATCTGCGTCGCCGAGGCTGCGGCGATCAGCAAGATCGCGGGGGTGATGTATGCGAGGTACTCGTCGCGGGTGCCGCCGGTCATGAGGCCGGCGCCGAGGGTCTCGCCGAAGACGTAGACGAACAGCAGCAGGAAGATCAGCGGGACGCCGATAACGGTGATGACGCCGCTGGGTGCGCGCAGGTTGTGCAGATGTTGCGCCAGAGCATCGTCATCGTGTCGCTGAACGGCTGGGGGCTTGCGGTGCTCATCCGTGGTTCTCCTTGACCTGGGGCGCGCCGGTGAGCGCGAAGAAGACGTCATCGAGGTCGGGAGTGACGATTTGTAGATTTGCGACGGATACGTGCGCGTCATGGAGGCGGACGAGGGTGCCCCTGATGGTGTTCGCGTCTGTGCTCCCAGCCACGCGCAGGCTGAGTGCATCGGAGTCGACAGTCGCTGTGGGGAGCATGCGTGCGGCGGCGGCGAGCGCGTCAAGGGTGGGCAGTTCCAACACGATGTGGCCGCTGCCGACGCGGCGTTTCAGTTCGGTCGGGGTGCCGTCGGCGATGATGGAGCCGCGGTCGATGACGGCGACGCGGGAGGCGAGCTCGTCTGCTTCTTCGAGGTACTGGGTGGTGAGGAAGATCGTCGTGCCCTGTTCTGCCAGCCCGCGCACGATGTCCCACATGACGGCGCGTCCGCGCGGGTCGACGCCGGTGGTCGGCTCGTCGAGGAAGACGATGGCTGGGTTCAGCATCAGCGACATGGCCAGGTCCAAGCGGCGGCCCATGCCGCCGGAATAGGTGGCGGTCGGCTTCCTCGCTATCTCGGTGAGGTCGAACTGTTCGAGCAGTTCGGCGGTGCGGGCCTTGGCGCGCTTGGTGTCGAGGTGGGCGAGCCTCGCCATCATGCGAAGGTTCTCCTCGCCGGTGAGCAGTCCATCAACCGCGGCGAACTGTCCGGTGACGCCGATCGAGGTGCGGACCTCGTCGGCTTCGCAGACGACGTCGTAGCCGGCGACGCGAACGGTGCCAGCGTCGGGGGTGAGCAGGGTGGTGAGGATGTTGATCGCGGTCGTCTTGCCGGCGCCGTTGGCTCCGAGCATGGCGAACACGATGCCGGGCGGGATGTCCAGGTCGATGCCGCGCAGGACGTGATTGTCCGTGAACGACTTGTGCAGTCCCGCGATCTGGATCGCCGGAGGGCGGGTGGTTGCCATGGGGCTCCTTTGAAATAGGGCAGGTGAGGCGCGGAGCGGACCGTTTCTGGGCGTGCGACATCGCATTGACGTTCACTCAGGGCTGTTCGGGCGCACTCGACCGGGACGTCTCGCGCGGTCGCGGGACGTCGTGATGGAACGGTGCGGTGGCTAGGTCGCCTCGATGGGGCGTCGCGGAAGGCTCGGGGGTATCAGGTCTCCGGCACCTCCTCCGACTCGGTGCTCCGGAGGCTCGCGCGGCGGGCGAGCCACTCCTCCTTCAGGAGTGGGAACTTCTCGGCCAGGAAGTCGTGCAGCGCGGCGTACTCCTCCAAGGCTTCGCGTCGGCCAGAGTCGTCGTGGGTCAGCAGGGCGGCTCCGCGCCTGAGCAGTGCTGCCGTGTCGGCGAAGCCAGTCGGGTCGAAGTCCCGCTCGAATGTTGAGACATCCAGGCGGGCAGTAACCCGATCCACGCGCTCGCCGCGTGCGCGGGACCGCTGAACCAGCCCCCGACTCTCCAAGAGCACGACAGCCTGGGTGATCGCGCTGCGGCTAGCCAGCAGTGCCTCGGACAGATCGTTGATGGTCTGCGCGGCTGGCTCGCACACCCCCAGGTAGCCCAACACGCGGCCGGCCACCGGCGGGACGTTCTGCTCCCGCATGTAGTAGCGGGCCGCGTGGTCGGCGAATGTCAACTGTTCATCGGTCGGCATGGCCTCAAGATAGCACTCATGACTGAGATAACACAAGTATGTGTCAGATCAGTGATTAGTGCTCTGGGGTGATCCGCAGCGTCGATTCGTAGCCGCCGGGCGCGTCGCCGATGCTGCCGCCAGGACCGGAGTGCTTCTGCGGCTTGTCTGGGCACGACACCGTTGCCCGGCGCGGTCATCTGCTGGGCGTGAGAGAGGCCGTGGCGTGGGTCGGTTACCCAGCCGGGCTCCAGCGCCAGGAGCCACTCGACGAATCGTGGGGCCAGACGCGGGCTGTCTTGCTCGTTCAGGACGGCAGGCGCTGGGGCTGGCCTGCCGACGAGGTGAGCCTCTGTAGTGGTGACTCCTTGCCAGCTTGGCTGAGGGTCGAGGCGTGACGACAAGGCGAGAGTACTGAGAGTCGGCGTTCTGCATCAGCTTCAATCAGGGCCGAGGCTAGTCCGTACCAGTCGCGAGGATCTTGACGAATGCGCCGTCAGTGCGTCCACTAGGTGACTATGGATTGGGTGACTAACGAACCGGAGGTCCTTGCCGCACTGATCGCAGGCGTGGCCGGCTTCCTTCTGGCTACCTACAAGATCCTTTCGGACCGACGCGAGAAGTCGCAGGAGCGGCGTAGGTCCGCTCGAGCGGAGCTCGACCGCTACCGGGAACCCCTTTTGAGTGCGGTGGACGAGCTGGGAAACCGCATCGACAACATTCGGAAGAAGGAGTTTCTTCACTATTACCTCGATACCGAACGAGCTCAGAGCGCGCTCAGGAGCACGTCGTTCCGCATTGCTCAATACTTTGCGTGGACGGAAATCCTCTTCGGAGCCTCTGGTCAGCATCGTTTCGCGGCCGACAAGAGAACTCGCGCCGTCAACGCCAAACTTGGGTGGGTCGGAGCGACGTTCGCAAAAGACTCTCTCGATCGGAAGCACCGGGGCCAGGCCGCGTCCTCTCGCCTGATGCTGTGGCGGGAAGAACAGCGGGCTATCGGTGAGCAGATGCGCAAGCCCGGTAGTACCCTGGCTTGCGTAGGTTACAGCACATTCGTGAAGAACTACGACGATTGCTACTCGCAGTGGTTCGCGACATTCGAGGCCGAGCTAACGGCGATGTTCGGGCCAACCGAGCCACAGCCCGATAGCGAGCGGCTTGACTGGCTGCAAGGCATACTAGCCAGACTCTTAGTGCAACTCGACATCGACAAGTCAGTCGTAACATTCAAGGACCGAAAGGTCGAGGAGCCGGAATGGGCCAAGGAAGGCCGATATCCGCCACCGGAGAAATACGGGGATGAGCTGAAAAAGAAGTAGGCGGCCAGGGATATCCGGCCGGCTCATCCTGCCGTACCGGCACCGATTGCTGCGGAGTCGAGCAGGGCGCAAAGGATGCGCCCTCAACATTCAACTAAGGGAACTGGAGTCGAAGGCCACCCTTCACCTCACGATGGTCGAGAAGGCTGACCACATCCGCTTGACGAAGAGCGGATGAGGCTACCTGGTTGGATGCAGCGCTCAGCTGTTCAGGGCCTCCGCTCCCCGAGCGTGAGCAACCAGGGGTTGGTGGGTGACGGGATTGTCTGTCGAGGCGCATAGGCAGGCCGCTCGCGGGCGCTGACCGCTGGGCACGACTCCCGACCCCACGGAGCGCCCGCGTCCGGCTGCGTCCTGTGTTTGTTCATGGTGATCACCTCTACGCCCATGATCTGGATCACGGCGCTGCCGACCCAAAGGCGAACGGTCCTCGTCGATAAGGCCCCACCTCCTGTGGCCGGCGGGATGGGAAGGCGGCCTGTCAGCCCCACCAGGTGAAGGGCAGGTCGTCGGGGATTCTGATGCGGCGGCCGGTGATCGACAGCGGCCGCACGCGGACATACCGGGTCTTCCTCCAGGGGGCTGACCGGAAAGATCGTCGGCCCGCCAACGTCGGGAATGGTCAGGCGGCCGCGTCGGGTCCCGGCGAAGGGCCCGTCTGGTCCGGGCCGTTGGGCCCTACGCCCGGGCCTTCCCAGCGTCCAATCTGCTTGGCATGTTCGTCCGCTGACCATGGTCGCGACCGAGCAGCACGTGGAAGATCGACCCGGGGAGGGATCTCACATGGCCAGTATGGACGGTCAGGTTGCGCTCGTCACCGGCGGTGCCCGCGGGATCGGGCTGGCCATCAGCACCAAGCTCGCCGAGCGTGGGGTCAGGGTGGCGGTCGGCTACTCCCACGGGGCCGACACCGCCAAGGCGTTC
>JBKPHM010000070.1:0-43984 GCA_046729855.1 Actinomycetota bacterium
TCGGGCGTCCTCATGGGGATGGGGAGCGCCCGCGAGCGCCCGACGTTCGAGACCCGCGTCGACGAGCGCTTCGTGTCCGAAGAGCTGCTCCCGACGTCGGTGCGCGTCTTCCCGGCGGTCGCGGAGGCGGGGATGGAGCACGCGTGGGTCGGGCTGTACGAGATGACCCCGGACCGTCATCCCGTGATCGGCTCGGTCGACGGCCTGGAAGGCCTCTACCTCGCCAACGGGTTCAGCGGACACGGCTTCCAGCACGCCCCGATCGTCGGCAAGCTCGTCGCCGAGATGATCACGGAGGGAGAGGCCCGCACCGTCGACGTGTCGTCCCTCTCGCTCGAACGATTCGCAGAGTGCAGGCTCGTCCGAGAATCGCACGTCGTCTGAGTGTCGGAAGGTTGTTTGGCTTTTAGACGCAGCTCACGCAATGCCGGAGACGCATGAACGATGTCCCGAGGGGTCAGCGGCGGCTGGTGCGAGACGTGTAGGCGCCGGGACGTGTGCCGGGAGAGGGATTCGAACCCTCACGGGCTTGCGCCCACGGGTTTTTGAAACCCGCGTGTCTGCCGTTTCACCATCCCGGCTAACATCGCGATGCTACCAAGCAATTTCGGCCAGCTATCGCTCAAGCACGGCCAGTGGTTCCAGCAGTGCCACACCTCACCCCATCCCGACCGATTGAAGAGACGACCTCGCCTGCGTCGCTGCATTCCTACCGACTCGATCGCGGCCACGGCCTCTTGGATGATCCCTCTGTACTTTGCGTAGAGCGTGATCCGCAACCGCCAGGTACGCAAACTGCGCGAAATGCAGCCGTCGCCAGATGCAAGTGAGCGCAAGCGATCGACCTCTGCCCAGAGCGCACGTCCGGCACCGGAATGTAACCGGAGGCAGTGACGCTGCTGCGACCGTCGTGGCGTCCATAGACTGGCGGGCTTCCGGTTTGGGGAAACGCTCAAGCCATGCCGACGCTCGAGCCGCGGGTCCGCTGGGTCGCGGTCGCCATCGTGGCGGCCCTGCTCGTCGTCGTTCTGTCGGCCGAGATGCTGGCGCGACGACCGGCCGGGCCGGCAAGCACCGCGACCGCCGAGGTCGGCGAGCTCCAGATCGCGTTCGTCGAGCGCGTTCCCTCCACCGATGCGGTCGAGCGCGTGCTTCCGGCACGCCACGGCGCCCAGCTCGCGCTCGAGGCGGCTGCGACGACCGGCGACATCGGGATCGACGTGGGGCTCGTCCGTGTCGACCCGTGGCTGGACGCCGATGGCCTCGAGGAGATCATCGATGACGCGCGCACCGTCGCCGTGATCGGCGCGCCGTACCTGTCTGGTCAGCTCGGGCTGGGGGAGCGGTTCGACGCCGCGGGCCTGCCGTTCGTGACGCTCTCGGTGTTCGGGGCGGATCTGTCGCGTTGGGGCTGGGATGGGTGGTTCCGCGCGGTCGCGGACGTCGAGGATGAGGCGGCGGCCATCGTCGCGTGGCTCGACGACTCCGGCTTCGCGGCCGATGACGTCTGCCTCGCTGGCGACGGCTCGCCGGGCTCGAGGCCGCTGCTCCGGGGCGTCACCCAGCGGCTCGACGGACGGGCGGCGGCGCGGATTCGGCTGGACGAGGAGGTGCTGCCGTCGCAAGTCGCCGCGCATGTGGAGCGCGCGCGGTGCGCCGTGGTCGTGTGGGGCGGCGACGGCGCCTTGGGCGGACACATCGCCGCAGAGCTCTCGGACGACCTGACCGATCGGCCCGCGTTCGTCGGTGGGTCGAACCTCCGCGACCCGGCGTTCGCGGCGGTGGCGGGGGGTGCCTCCCATGGCGCCGTCTCGGCGTGCTCGTGTGTGGACCTGACGACGAAGACGCGCCTTGGCGCTCAGCGATTCGTCCAGGACTACCAGTCGCAGTTCGGGACGTCGCCCGGGCCGTTCGCGGTCGAGGCGTGGGACGTGGCGCGGTGGATGGTGCGGGCGATCGAGGCCGGCGCGCCGACGCGGGCCGCGGTCGGAGACCGGCTCCGCGAGGTCATGCCCTTCGACGGCCTGGCCACGACGTATGCATTCGACGAGGACGGTGAGGTCGCCGTGGACATGGCGCCCGTCCGGATGGCTCGGTTCGAGGCCGGGCGTTGGGCGCCGCTCGCCTGACTGCGTTGCTCCCCCCAAGGCACCTCCATATAGTGCGCTGGGAGGCGGTCGAGCTTGGCGGCCTCACGGTTCGAGGAGGGACAGATGCAGAGACGGAGGATGTGGAGCATCGTCGCGCTGGTCGGGGCGCTGACGCTCGTCGCCGCCGCATGTGGTGAGGACGAGACAGGCGGGGGCGCCGGTGGTACCACGCCACCGGCGGGCGGGGGGGTGTGCGCCGACGTCGAAACGGGCAGCGACGACCTGCTGGCCCAGATCTGCGAGGAGGGCACGATCCGCGTCGCGACCGACCAGAAGTACAAGCCCCAGTCCTGGTACAGCGCGAAGGACCAGGAGTGGATGGGCTTTGACGTCGACGTGGCGAGGGAGGTCGCGGAGCGCCTGGGCGTGACGGCGGAGATCAACCACCAGGACTGGGAGATCATCACCGCGGGATCTTGGAACGACCGCTGGGACGTCAGCGTCGGCTCGATGACCGACACAATCCCGCGGGAGAAGCTCTTCTACTTCACACCGGCCTACTACTACACGCCAGCCGGGTTCGCGGTGCACTCGTCCAACACGACTATCCAGGACATCACGACCGACCTGGACGGCAAGAAGATCTGCGTCGGTGTGGCGACGACCTACGAGGACTACCTGAAGGGTTCGCTCGTCCTCGGCGAAACGGCGCCAGACTTCGAGTTCGTCGTAGATGACCCACAGATCATCACGTTCAACACCGACACCGATGCGCTCGATGCCCTCGCACTCGGTGACGGCGTCCGTTGCGACGCCGCGATGACCGCGACGCCGACGACCCAGGCCTACATCGACGACGGCGGCCCGATCAAGGATGCCGGCGAGCCGGTCTACTTCGAGCCGCTGTCGATCGCCTTCGACAAGGCATCGCCGGTCGACAACCAGAGCCTCGTCGACGCTGTGAGCGACATCGTCGTCGAGATGCACGACGACGGAACCCTGACGGACCTGTCGATGAAGTGGTACGACACTGATCTCACGAAGACGATCATGTAACGCGCACCGGTCCTGAGGGACTCGGCATGACGAGCGAGATGCGGGCGGAGGCCGGGGTGACGACCCGGCCTTCCGCCTACGTGGTTGAAGTCCCGCCCGGCTCGATCTTCCAGCTCATCGCCGCCTGGCTCCTGCTTGCAGAGGGTGGCATCGGGCTCGTCTTCGCGCCCGTCATCGTCTTCTCGACCCCCGCCGACACCGACGTGGGACGGATCCTCGCGTTCTCGCTCGGTTGTGTCCTCTGCCTGGCGGCCGGCGTGCTGCTGTTCTCGGGGTGGGGATGGTCGTGGTGGGCGGCCGTCGGTGTCGCCGTCGCGGTGCCGGCGTGGCTGATCGCGACGGGAGGGCTGAAGTATGAGTCGGAGGGTTACGTCGCGGCGGGCTTCTCCGTCCTCCAGGTAGCCGCGCTTGTTCTCGGCCGGCGGGCCGCCGGACGACCCGACGCGATGGCGATCTCCAGCGCGAACATCCCGTTCCGGGTAAAGGTCGGCCTGGTTTGGGCCGGCGTGCTCTTCCTGATCGCAGTCGTCCTCATGCTCTTCGAGCTCGATACGCAGTTCATCCGGGAGAACCTGTGGTTCATCGCCGGGGGCATCCAGTGGACGCTCTTCCTCGCGATCGGAGCCATCGTCCTCGCGGTCATCCTGGCGCTGTTGGGCGCGCTGGGGCGGCTCTCCAAGAATCCGGTCGCATACGGGATCAGCGGGTTCTATACATCGTTCTTCCGCGGTACGCCGCTGATCGTGCAGCTCTTCCTGATCTATTTCGCGCTCCCGAACATCGGCGTCAACCTCGAGCGGATATCGCTGGTGAACATCTTCACGCTGACGCCCTTCCAGGCCGGCGTCCTGGGCCTCGGCCTGAACTACGGCGCCTACATGACCGAGATCTTCAGAGCCGGCATCCAGTCGGTGGGACACGGCCAGGGCGAGGCGGCGGATGCCCTCGGGATGACATACGCGCAACGGATGCGACGCGTCGTCCTGCCCCAGGCGGCGCGGGTGATCATCCCGCCGAGCGGCAACGAGTTCATCGCGATGATGAAGGACACCGCCCTGGTCTCATTCCTCGGTGCCGAGGTCGCACGGGCCGAGCTCTTCCGCAGGGCACAGCTCCTCCTTGCAGAGCACCCCTTGAACCGGCTCGAGGCGCTGCTGGTGGCCGCCGGGATGTACTGGGGGATGACGGCGATCTTCACGTACTTCCAGCGGAAGCTCGAACGGCGGATGGCCCGTGGCTACGAGCGAACCACTATGCCGCAGAAGGGCTCGACGCGGCCACGGATCTTGTCACTCTCACCGGGAGCAGGGATGGGAGGCGCACACCTCCCGGCCGTGATCGAAGAGGAAGACGAGGAGCCGAAGCCATGACCGGCTGGGACGGACCGCCGGTCGTCCGGGTCGAGGATTTGCACAAGTACTTCGGGCCGCTCGAGGTCGTCAGGGGCGTGAACCTGGAGGTCCACCTCGGCGAAGTCGTCGTGATGTTCGGGCGCTCCGGGGCGGGCAAGAGCACCGTGCTGCGCTGCATCAACTTCCTCGAGGATCCGACGTCCGGCACGGTCGAGGTCGACGGGATCCGGCTCGGGGGTGGCCACCGCACCAGGGCCAAGCGGGAGCAGATTCGTCAGCTGCGGATCCGGACCGGCATGGTCTTCCAGCAGTTCAACCTGTTCCCGCACATGACGGCGCTCCAGAACGTGATGGAGGGCCCGGTCACCGTGAAGGGTCTCAAGGAAGACGCCGCGCGGGGCCTCGCTATGACGTTCCTGGATCGCGTGGGCCTTGCGGACAAGGCGAAGGAGTATCCGATCCGGCTCTCGGGCGGTCAGCAGCAACGCGTTGCGATCGCGCGGGCCCTCGCGATGGAGCCGAAGGTCATGCTGTTCGACGAGCCGACCTCCGCACTCGACCCCGAGCTGATTGGCGAGGTCCTGGGTGCGATGAAGTCGCTTGCGACCGAGATGCACATGACGATGATCGTCGTCACCCACGAGATGGGGTTCGCGCGCGAGGTCGCCGATCGGATGATGTTTATGCACCAGGGCGTGATCCTGGAGCAGGGACCGCCCGAGCAGCTCTTCAGTAGCCCACGGTCGGAAGAGACGCGTACGTTCCTCGACGCGGTTCTGTAGAAGTCATCAGTCATCGAGAAACGCGCCGGGAACGTAATGACGGACCGAGGAACCTTTGGAGCCGCTCGCGCCTTCCCCATACGCGAGCGTTGTCTACTCGGTTCCTCGGTCCGTCAAAAGTTGGCCCCAAGCGACCCGGACTCCCGGTCGGCCCGCAACTCCGTCCGCTCTCGGCGGCCGCGTCGGGTGCTCGCGCTCCCGTCGCTACCGCCTCGCTCGGAGGTTACTGCCGGCCTTCCGATCCCTGCGGCCGCTTGGGACCGGAGCGCAATGTAGCGACCGGCTCCCGAACGTGTCAAGTTGGCAGGCGGGTTGCCCCGCAATGCGTTCGGAGCGTCGGCGCAGGTAGCGCGATGCACGCCTCCCGCGAAGAAAGAGTGACAAACGCTCGTCGTCCGTTCATGCAACGTTCGATCGGGAGACGGTCGCCGGGTGGTCCGTGACGACGCGATGCGGACGCAAGTAGACGACACCGACACCGACCAGGTAGGCGAGCCACGCGATGACCTCGAGCACCGTCGGATCCGCGTTGTACCCGATGAGGCCGCGGAGCACAGCGCCGATCCCGCTGTCGTCGGGGAGCCACGCCGACAGGTCGAACGCGTGGGCCTCGAGGAACGAGAACCATCCCGCCTCCTGCAGCTCGTGCACCGAGAACGCGAACAGCCCCGCGGCGACCACGATGAGGATGGCACCGGTCAGACGGAAGAAGCTGCGGAGGTTCAGGCGCACGCCGCCGCGGTAGAGCAGCGCCCCGAGGACGACCGCCAGCGCGAGCCCGAGGACCGCGCCAACCATCTGCGCGCCGACGCCGCCGCTCTCGACCGCGGTCCCCTTGGCCGCGGCGAAGAGGAACAGCGCTGTCTCGATGCCTTCGCGCAGCACCGCGAAGAACGCGAGCGCCGCCAGCGCGAGGCCACCGGTCACGAGCGCCGCATCGACCTTCGTCTGGAGGTTGCCCTTGATGCGAGCGCCCTGACGTCGCATCCAGAAGATCATCCACGTGAGGACGCCAACGGCGAGCAGCGTGACGAGCCCCTCGAAGACCTCCTCGGCGGCGCCCTCGAACTCGGCGTTCGCCATGAAGATGAACGTTCCTGCGATCGCGCTGAGTGCCACCGCGGCACCCGTGCCCCACCACACCAAAGGAGCGCGGTCGTCGCGTTCGAGCTGGCGCAGGTACGCCAGGATGATCGAGACGATCAGCGCTGCCTCGATCCCTTCTCGAAGCGCGATCACGAACGCTGCGCCCATCTGGTTGCCTCCTTCGGGTCATCCGGGTCATCATGGTGCGGGCCCGGTCGTTCGGCACCGAACGAGTGAATCCTATTTGTCAGGTCGGATTTCCCGCAACAGGATACGTGCGGGGGAGACGGTCGGGTCGCGTCGGACGCGTGCGTTAGCATCGCCGAGGTGACCAGCGGCCCGGTCGACACGCCCAAGCGAGTCTTTCTCTTGGACGGTCACAGCCTGGCGTACCGCGCCTACTTCGCCCTGCCGCCGAGCCTGGCGACGACGACCGGCCAGGTGACCAACGCGGTCTACGGCTTCACCTCCATGCTGATCAAGCTCCTGGCGGAGGAGAAGCCGGATCTGATCGCGGTCGCGTTCGACGTGGGCAGGCCGACGGTCCGGCTCGAGCGGTACGCCGAGTACAAGGCCGGCCGCGCGGAGACTCCCGACGAGTTCCGCCAGCAGCTCGGGCTGATCGTCGAGGTCCTTGAGACGCTCAAGGTGCCGGTGATCGGCATCGAGGGGCACGAGGCCGACGACGCGATCGCGACCCTCGCGCTCCGGGCGAGGGAGCAGGGGATCGACGCCGTCATCGTCACGGCCGACCGCGACTTCTTCCAGATCGTGCGGCCCGGCGTCACGGTGATGTTCAACCGCAAGGGCATCTCGGACATCGTGCTGTACGACGAGGCCGCGGTGACCGAGCGGTTCGGACTGCCACCCGCGAAGTACCTCGACTACGTCGCACTGAAGGGCGACGCGTCGGACAACATCCCCGGCGTCCCCGGCGTCGGCGAGAAGACCGCGTCGAAGCTCGTGCAGGACTTCGGCTCCGTCGAGGAGCTGCTGCGACGGACCGACGAGCTCAAGGGGCGGCTGAGGGGCTCGATCGAGGCGGCGAACGGCGATCTCATCCGCAACAAGGACCTCGCGAGGCTCGAGTGCGACCTCGATCTCGAGCTATCGCCCGAGGACCTGGTGATGGGGGAATGGGACCCGGACGCAGTGCGGCGGCTATTCACGTCGCTCGAGTTCCGCACCTTGTACGAGCGGCTCGAGGACGTCGGCCGGGGCGCGAAGCCGCTCGAGGTCGCCGAGCTCGATCTGCGGGAGGTGGACGAGGGCGAGCTCGCCAGGCTGCTGGGCGACGCGGGTCCGAAGGCCGTGCGCTTCTCGGTCGAACAGCGTCGCGTCCGTGGCGTCGCCACGTCGGTCGGCGCAAGCCAGGCCGCCTACGGAGCGGTCCGCGGTCTCGACGGAGTGGGCGGGGCGCTCGCCGATCCCGACGCGCCGAAGTGGGTGCACGACGCAAAGGACATGGAGGCCGCGGTCATCTCCGAGGGACGCCCGCTCCGCGGCGTCGGGTTCGACACGTTGCTCGCCGGCTACCTGCTCGATCCGGCCTCGACGACGCTCGACCTGCGCGGGCTCTCGCAGCAGTACCTCGGGACCGACGTGCTGGCCGGCGTCGAGGAAGAGGAGGAGGGACAGTTGTTCGGCGAGGCGTGGCGGCCCATCGCGGCCGAGGCCGCCGCCATCGCCCTCCTCGCGCCCGCCATGGCCGAGCGAATCGACCGCGCCGGGCTGCGGAGGCTCCTGGACGACGTCGAGCTCCCGTTGTCGACGGTCCTCGCGCGGATGCAGGCGCGCGGCGTCGCGCTCGACGTCGAGTACCTCGAGGAGATGGCCGAGAGCGTTCGTGACCGCATGGCGACGCTGAGGGCGGACATCTACCGCTATGCCGACGAGGAGTTCAACCTCAATTCGCCGCCGCAGCTCCGCGCGATCCTGTACGAGAAGCTCCGCCTGGTCCCGACCAAGCGCACGCCGAAGGGCCAGCTGTCGACCGATGCCAGCGTCCTGGAGAAGCTTCGCGATCAGCACCCGATCGTCGATGCGCTGCTCTCGTGGCGCGAGCTCGACAAGCTCAACTCGACGTACCTGGAGGCGCTCCCCCGCCAGGTCGACCCTCGCGACGGCCGCGTCCACACGACGTTCAACCAGACCGGCGCGGCGACCGGCCGCCTCTCGTCGACGAACCCGAACCTCCAGAACATCCCCGTCCGGGGGGAGCTCGGGCGTCAGATCCGTCGCGCGTTCATCCCGGGCGGCAGCGATCAGGTGCTCCTGGTCGCCGACTACTCGCAGATCGAGCTGCGGATCCTCGCGCACCTGTCGAGCGACGAGGGCCTGAAGGAGGCCTTCGCGACGGATCGCGACATCCACACCTCCACGGCCGCCCGAGTATTCGGCCTGCCCGAGGACGCCGTCGACCCGGCGCTCCGCAGCCGAGCCAAGATGGTCAACTACGGTCTCGCGTACGGGATGAACGCGTTCGGGCTGGCGTCGCGGCTGGACATCGCGCCCGACGAGGCGCAGGAGATCCTGGACGCGTATTTCGCCAGCTTCCCGCAGATCCGGGAGTACCTCGATCGACAGGTCACCAGGGCCGCGGCCGAGGGCTTCACGGAGACGTTGCTCGGCAGGCGCCGGTACATCCCGGAGCTCCAGGCCGCGAACCCACGCGTCCGCGACATGGGCCGCCGGATGGCACTTAACGCGCCGATCCAGGGGAGCGCCGCCGACGTCTTCAAGCTCGGCATGATCCGCGTGGATCGTGCGCTCGACGCCCATCCCGAGCTCGACTGCGCGATGTTGCTGACCGTCCACGACGAGCTGGTGTTCGAGGTCCCAAGGGCGAGGGTCGAGACGACCGCTCGCGTCGTGAAGCAGGAGATGGAGGCGGCGTTCGAGCTCACGGTGCCGCTCCGCGCCGACATCGGCTGGGGCGCCAACTGGTCCGAGGCGGCACCGGCGGGCCACTAGCTGGCGCGAGCCACCGAAGGAACCGGGGGCGGTCGTGCATCTAGGCGATGTGAGGACTGCGGAGGGCTTGGTGGGGAAAGCGGCCGCATCCCGCCTCGAACAGCTCTACGAAGCACACGGTCTTGAGGCGGATGTGACGGCGGGACATGCTCGACCTCCTGCCAGGGGGTGACCCCTGCGCGGTCTGGCTGCTCGTTGACGGCGTTTCTGCAGGACAACTACCATCTGACTGCCGCACGGCTGCATCTCCGCACCACGGCGAATCCCATCTGCCGAGGTGCGCGGCCTGCGCGCGGAAGGAGATGGTTCACACGGAGAAGATCGAAACCATGGCCGCGCCTCAGCGCGACCTGACACCCGAAGAGCTGGTCGAGGCGATGGAGGCCTCGCTCCGCGACTTCAAGGACGGTGACATCGTCGAGGGGACGGTCGTGAAGATCGACCGCGACGAGGTGCTCCTGGACATCGGCTACAAGTCCGAGGGCGTCATCCCCGCCAAAGAGCTTTCGATCCGCCACGACGTCAACCCCAACGAGGTCGTCAAGGTCGGCGACCACGTCGAGGCCCTGGTGCTCCAAAAGGAGGACAAGGAGGGCCGGCTGATCCTGTCCAAGAAGCGTGCCCAGTACGAGCGCGCCTGGGGACGGATCGAGGAAGTCATGCAGTCGGGCGGCACGATCAGGGGCCCGGTGATCGAGGTGGTCAAGGGCGGCCTGATCCTCGACATCGGCCTGCGGGGCTTCCTGCCCGCGTCGCTGGTCGACCTGCGTAGGGTCCGCGACCTCCACCCGTTCGTCGGCCAGGAGCTCGAGGCCAAGATCATCGAGCTCGACCGCAACCGCAACAACGTTGTTCTCAGCCGCCGCGCCTTCCTCGAGGAGTCGCAGAGCGAGGGCCGCAGGAAGTTCCTCGAATCCCTTCACCAGGGCGAGCGCCGCAAGGGCACGGTCTCGTCCATCGTGAACTTCGGCGCGTTCGTCGACCTCGGCGGCGTCGATGGCCTCGTCCATGTGTCGGAACTGTCGTGGAAGCACGTCGACCATCCCAGCGAGGTCGTCCAGGTCGGCCAGGAAGTCGAAGTCGAGGTCTTGAGCGTCGAGCTCGACCGCGAGCGCGTCTCCCTCTCGCTCAAGGCGACCCAGGAAGACCCGTGGAAGGAGTTCGAGCGCAAGTACCAGGCCGGCGAGGTCATCGAGGGCCAGGTGACCAAGCTCGTCCCGTTCGGCGCCTTCGTCCGCGTCGCCCCCGGCATCGAGGGCCTGGTCCACATCAGCGAGCTCTCCAACGAGCATGTCGACACCCCCGAGTCCGTTCTGTCCGTCGGCGACCAAGTGCGCGTCAAGGTCATCGAGGTCGAGGTCTCGCGCCGCCGCATCTCCCTGTCGATGCGCCAGGTCGGCGACCAGCAACCCGTCTCGCAACCCGAGTTCGAATCCGAAGACGAGCTCCCCGCGGCCGCCGCAAGCGCCGCACCGGCCGATGCCGTCCCTGCAGACGAGGCGGCGGTTGGCGGTGCGGACGCCCCGCCCGCCGAGGAGCCAGTGGCTGCGTCTGTGGGTACATCGAGCGGAACCTCCGCGGAGCCGGCCGCCGCCGAGACCTCTGCGGAGCCTTCGGGCGGGGCCGACGAGGAGGAGGTCTCGCTCGAGTCGATCCTCCAGGACTTGAAGCGCCGCGAAGGCCGAAGCGAGTAACCCGTGCTCCTCCTCGGCCTCACCGGCGGGATCGGCTCAGGAAAGTCCACCGTCGCTCGCATGCTCGAGGAGCTCGGCGCGGTCGTGTTCGACGCGGACGTCCTTGCGCGGCGAGCTGTCGAGCCCGGGACGCCCGGCCACGAGCGCGTGATCGAGCGGTTCGGCCCGAACGTTCTCCAGCCGGGCGGTGACCTGGACCGCGAGGCGCTCGCGAGCATCGTGTTCGCGGACCCGGCGGCCCGGCGCGACCTGGAGGCGATCGTGCACCCAGAGGTGCGGCGTCTGTTCGCCGAGGGCTGCGAGCGCTACGAGAAGACGGAGGCCGTCGTCGTGTTCAGCGCCCCCGTGCTCGTCGAGACCGGGATGCACACCGCGTTCGACGTGCTGATCGTCGTGTCGGTCCCGGAGCGGACGCAGATCGAACGCCTGATGCGCGACCGAGCGATGTCCGAACCGGCGATCCGCGCGCGCATGGCGGCGCAGCTCCCGCTCGAGGCGAAGGCGGAGGTGGCGGACGTGCTGATCGACAACGAGGGCTCGCTCGCCGATCTACGCCGCCAGGTCGAGCGCGTCTGGGCGGATCTTCGCCAGCGCGCGGCGACGCCGGCCGGCTGAGGCCGGGCCGTGGCTATCATCCGCTGGTGAGGTTCGACGCGGTCTTCTTCGACGCGGGGGAGACGCTGGTGCATCCGCACCCCACCTTCCCGGACCTGTTCGCGACGATCCTGCGGCGCGAGGGGTACGACGTCGACGCCGAGACCGTGCGCGAGCGGATCCACGTCGTCTCGGACCGGTTCGCGCAGGCGGCGCGCGAGAAGGAGCTGTGGACGACCACCCCCGAGCGGTCGCGACGGTTCTGGCACGCCGTGTACGAGATCTTCTTCGCGGAGCTCGGCATCGCGGACGCCGACGGTTTGATCGAAATCGTTTACGGCGAGTTCACCGACCTCGCGAACTATGCGTTGTTCGACGACGTGGTCCCCGTGCTCGACCGACTGCGCGTCGCCGGCCTCATGCTCGGCGTCGTTTCGAACTTCGAGGAGTGGCTCGAGCGCCTCCTCGAGGGGCTCGGCGTCCTGTCGTACTTCGACGTGCGCGTGATCTCCGGGATCGAGGGCATCGAGAAGCCGGACCCGGCGATCTTCGAGCTTGCGATCGCGCGAGCCGCGACGGAGCCCCGACGAGCGGTGTACGTGGGCGACAACCCGGAGCTCGACGTCAACCCGGCCGAGGCGGTTGGCATGTTCCCGGTGCTGATCGACCGCAGGGAGCGACACCCCGACGCTCCCGGCCCGAGGATCACATCGATGTTGGAGCTCCCGGCGGTGCTCGGCGTGTGAGGCGACCGTGACCGACGCCGAACGGCAGTACGGGCGCGAGGAGGCGAACGGGCTGCTTCCCGAACTTCGCGAGCGGCTGACCCGGATCCGCGAGGCCCGCCAGACGATGCTCCGGGCCGCCGAGCGTGTCCGCGCGGCGGTCGCGACCGACGGCGGCGGCCACGCGGGCACGGACCTTTGGAACGCCTCGGCGACGCTGAAGGCCGAGATCGAGTGGCTCGCCGGCCAGAACATCCTGCTGCGGGACCCGGAGACCGGCCTCATCGACTTCCCGTCGGAGCTGGACGGCCGGTCGGTGTTCCTCTGCTGGCGGCTCCGCGAGGACGCGGTCGCCTACTGGCACGACGTCGAGGCCGGGTTCCTCGGACGGAAGCCCCTGTGACGGAACCGGCGAACGGGCGTCCGCGGGTGGTCGTCCTGGGCGGCATCGCCGATCCGCCGCCCGGCGCCGACATCCTCGCGTCGGTCGTCGACGTCGCGGTCGCCGACACCCCCGATGAGCTCGTCGCCGAGATAGGAGACGCGGAGATCGTCTTCGCCTGGCGGCCGGACGGCGGACTGCTCGCCTCCGGATGGGAGAAGGCGACTGCGCTGAGGTGGATCCAGTCCTCGTCGGCGGGCGTCGACCAGCTCCTGTTCCCGGAGCTGGCCGAGAGCGAGGTCATCCTCACGAACGCGGCCGGGATCTACGACGACGCGATCGCCGAATGGGTGCTCGGAACGATGCTCGTGTTCGCGAAGGGGCTGATCGGCGTGCTCGACCGGCAGCGCCGGCGAGAGTGGCGCCATCACGAGACGGAGGTGCTGGCGCGCAAGAAGGTGCTGGTCGCGGGCGTGGCCGGGATCGGCCGGGCGGTCGCGCGCCGGTGCCACGGGATGGGGATGCGCGTGCGCGGTGTGGGGCGGACCGCTCGCCCGGGCGAGGAACCCTTCGAGGTCGTCGTCGGGACCGACGAGCTGGCCGACGCCGTCACGTGGGCGGACTACGTCGTGGACGCGCTGCCGGGCACTGCCGCCACGCGTGCGCTGTTCGATCGGAACGTGTTCGCGCAGATGCGGCCGAACGCGCGGTTCGTCAATGTGGGCCGCGGATCGACGGTCGACGAGGACGCATTGATCGAGGCGCTCCGCGACAGCGACATCGCGGGCGCCGCCCTCGACGTGTTCGAGGATGAACCGCTGCCATCGAGCAGCCCTCTTTGGGAGATGCCGAACGTCCTCGTATCCCCGCACATGTCGGGCGACTTCGCCGGGTTCCGGATCGCGGTCGTCGAGCTGTTCCTGGAGAACCTCGGCCGCTACGTCGAGCGCAAGCCCCTGAAGAACGTCGTGGACAAGCGCCTCGGCTTCCCCGCGCGGACATGACGGGTCCGGCGATCGAGGTCCGCGGGCTGCGCAAGTCGTATGGCGACCTCGAAGCCGTCAAGGGGATCGACCTCAGCGTCGCGCCCGGCGAGGTCTTCGCGCTGCTCGGCCCGAACGGCGCGGGGAAAACGACGACCGTCGAGATCCTCGAGGGCTATCGGTCGCCGACGGAGGGGGATGTCCGCGTCCTCGGACGCGACCCGGGCCGCCGCGAGGTCGACCTGCGCCGACGGGTCGGGATCGTCCTGCAGTCCACGGGCGTCGACCCGTACCTCACGGTCCGCGAGACCGTGGAGATGTACGCCGAGTACTACCCGCGGCCGCGCGACGTCGACGAGGTGGTGGACCTCGTCGGGCTCGCCGAGAAGCGCGACGCCCGTGTAATTAGGCTCTCCGGCGGCCAGCTGCGTCGCCTCGACGTGGCCGTCGCGCTCGCCGGGGACCCCGAGGTGCTGTTCCTGGACGAGCCGACGACCGGCTTCGACCCGAGTGCGCGGCGGAACGCGTGGGGGATCGTCAGGGCACTCGCCTCGCTCGGCAAGACGATCTTCCTGACGACGCACTACATGGACGAGGCGCAGCATCTCGCCGACCGCGTCGCCGTGATCTCGAAGGGTGAGATCGTGGCGGACGGCCCGCCCGACACCATCGGCGGCCGACACCGGGCCGATGCCACGATCCGGTTCACGCCGCCGCCGGGCGTCGCGCCGCCCGACGCGTTCGAGGCGGTCGCGACCGGCGACGGCCGCTTCGAGCTCATCACGTCGGACCCGACCCACGAGCTCCATCGCCTCACCGGCTGGGCGCTCGAGCGCGGCATCGAGCTCGAGGCGATCGAGGTGGCCAAGCCGACGCTCGAGGACGTCTACCTCGAGCTGACCGGCGGCGAGGCGGGCGCGCCGTGAGCGGCGTCGGCCTCGCGCTGCGGCAGGTCCGTTTCACGAACAAGGCGTTCTGGCGCAACCCCGCGGCGGCGTTCTTCACGTTCGTCTTCCCGCTGATGTTCCTCGTGATCTTCACCGCGCTGCTCGGCGGCGGGCGGGTCGAGGTCGAGCCTGGTGTGCTGATCGACCAGGCGAACTACTACGTCGCCGCGATGGCCGCGTTCGCAGTCATCACGGCGTGCTACACCAACCTCGCGATGAGCGTGACGTACCAGCGCGACGCCGGGATCCTGAAACGGCTGCGTGGCACTCCCCTGCCGGCGTGGGCATACCTCGCGGGGCGCGTGGGCCACGCGATGCTGGTGTCGCTGTTGCTCGTCGTCATCACGACGGCGTTCGGGGTCGCCTTCTACGACGCGGACGTGCCGAGCGGCGTGCTGCTGGTGGAGTTCGCCGTCGTGCTGGTGATCGGCGCGGCAAGCTTCGCAGCGCTCGGCCTCGCGACGACGCGCATCGTCCCGAACGCCGACGCGGCGCCCGCGGTGGTCAACGCGATCATCCTGCCGCTGCTGTTCCTGTCCGGGATCTTCATCGCGATCGAGCCGACGAGCCCGGAGTGGGTTCAGGTCGTGGGGAGCCTCTTCCCGGTCCGTCACTTCACCGACGCGATGCTGGCGTCGTTCTACGGCGCCCCCTTCGAGTTCGAGTGGCACGACGTCGCGATCCTGGCCGCATGGGGCGTCGCCGGCCTGCTGGTCGCGGCCCGGACGTTCACATGGGAGCCTCGCCGGTAGAACCCGCAGGCCAACCTTCCCACGTAAGTACCTGTGCTAGATTCGCGCCTCGGATCCGACGACCCATGTCCAAGGGGACGCTGAAGATGCGCAGACTCGTGATTGGCATCGCCGCGCTCACACTCATCCTGGCCGCGTGCGCAGAAGACGAGCCCGCCGTCGGCGGCGACGGCTCACCGACCGGCGCTGCGCCCGAGACGGCGGCCGAGTGCGCCGAGCAGAACTCGGATGCTCTCATCACTCCGGCCACGCTGACGATCGGGACCGACAACCCCGCGTACCCGCCGTACTTCCAGGGCGGGACGTCGAAGGATTCCGAGTGGAAGATCAATGACCCGAATACCGGCGAGGGGTTCGAGTCGGCCGTGGGCTACGAGATCGCGTCGCGGATGGGCCTGTCGACCGTGGCATGGGTGGTCGTCCCGTTCAAGCAGTCGTATGCGCCGGGGCCGAAGTCGTTCGACCTCGATCTGAATCAGGTCTCGTACTCGTCGAAGCGGGCCGAGGCGGTCGACTTAAGCGAGAGCTACTACGACGTGAATCAGGCGCTGGTCGTCGTGAACGGGACGCCGATCACCGACGCGACGTCGATCGAGGACCTCCGCCAGTACACTCTCGCGGCGCCGCTCGGGACGACGAGCGCTGACCTCATCACCGACTACATCCAGACCGAGAGCGGCCCGGGCGTGTACCAGACACTGTCGGACTCCGTCGCGGCGCTGAACGCTGGGCAGGTGGACGGCATCGTGGTCGACTACCCGACGGCGCTGTACATCGCCGACCCGTTCGTCCAGGAAGTGAAGAACAGCATCGTGCTCGCCCAGTTCCCGAACGAGGCCGTCGAGGGTGGGGAGTACTTCGGTGCGGTGCTCGCGAAGGACAGTCCCCTCACCGAGTGCGTCGACCTGGCCCTGCAGGAGATGAAGGCCGACGGGACGCTCGACGCGATCACGACGAAGTGGCTCAGCGAAGAGACGAACGTCGGCGAGGTGCCCGTCTTCGAGAGCTGAGCGAGCAGATCGCGGCCGCCGGTGGCGTCGATTCGGGACCCGGGAGTCGGCGTTGATCTCCCTGAAGGGAGCCGACGCCCCCGCCTCTTCGGCGAGACGTTCCGACAGGAGGGGGCGAAGGGTGTCGCGATCGCGGTCGTCAGCACCGTTCTGGTGTTGGGGACGTTGGCGCTCCTCATCGTGCGATCGGAGTACTGGCCCGACTTCAAAGAGCAGTTCTTAAACGGCGAGGAGTTCGCCAGATCGTTCCCCGATATCGTCGAGGCGTTCCGACGCAATATCCTGTACTTCCTCATCGCCGAGCCCATCATCCTGATCTGGGCGCTGACCCTCGCGGTTCTGCGGTCGCTGCGAGGTCCGGTGTTCTTCCCACTGCGATTGCTGGCCACGATCTACGTGGACCTATTCCGGGGGGTGCCCACGCTGCTGGTCGTGTACCTCCTTGGGTTTGGACTACCCGCCTTGCACATCCCCGGCCTGCCGGTTGCGGCGTGGTTCTGGGGCATGATGGCGCTGATCCTCAGCTACTCGGCGTACGTCGCGGAGGTCTATCGAGCGGGCATCGAGTCCGTGCACCCCAGCCAGACGGCGGCCGCCAGAGCGCTCGGCCTGTCGCGGTGGCAGACGCTCGGACATGTGGTCATCCCGCAGGCCGTTCGTCGGGTAATCCCCCCGCTGATGAACGACTTCATCGCCCTCCAGAAGGACACAGCCCTCATCGCGGTCGTCTCGGGGACGCTGCCGGAGGCGTTCTTGATGGGTCAGATCTATCAGACTGGTGACTTCAACTTCACGCCAATCCTCGGCGTTGCGCTGTGCTTCCTGGTCATCACGATCCCAATGACGCGCTTCACCGACTGGCTGCTGGAGCGACAACGTCGTCGTCGACAGGCGGGTGCCACCGCGTGAGCGCACGGGCTGACGGTGAGGTCGTGCGCGTCGACGGCGTCCACAAATCGTTTGACAAGCTCGAGGTGCTGAAGGGTATCGACCTGTCGGTCGCTGAGCACGAGGTCGTCTGCATCATCGGAACGTCGGGCTCTGGCAAGTCGACGCTGCTCCGGTGCGTGAACCTCCTCGAGCCCGTGGACGCCGGTCGTGTCTTCGTGCACGGGGAGGAGATCACGGCGCGCGGCGTGGACGTGAACCGGATCCGGCGTTCGATCGGCATCGTGTTCCAATCCTTCAACCTGTTCCCGCACATGACAGTGCTTCGCAACATCACCCTGGCGCCTCGCAAGGCGCTGAAGCTTTCGGGTGACGAGGCCGAGGCGCGCGCCGTCGAACTGCTGGAGCGTTTCGGGCTAGCGGACAAGAAGGTCGAGTACCCAGACCGGCTCTCGGGCGGGCAGCAGCAGCGGGTCGCCATCATCCGGGCGCTTGCGATGCAGCCCGACATCATGCTGCTCGACGAGGTCACGAGCGCGCTCGACCCGGAGCTCGTCGCCGAGGTGCTCAACGTGATCCGGGAGCTCGCGGCAGGCGGCATGACGATGCTGATCGCGACCCACGAGATGGGATTCGCTCGCGACATCGCCCATCGGGTCTGCTTCCTCGATGGCGGCGTGATCCTGGAGGAGGGGCCGCCCGACCAGATCTTCACGGCGCCGCGCGAGCAGCGCACACAGCGGTTCCTCCAGAGCATCATCGAGGCCGGAAGGATGTGACGATGGCGGAGAACAACCCCCTCACGCGGAGGCAGGCGATCCGATTGCTCCAGGAGCAGCGTGCCGACATCGAGGAGCTCCTCGACCGCCTGGCGCCGGCCGACCGTGAGCGCTCGGGTCTCGGCGCCGGGACCTGGTCGCCGAAGGACCTGATCGGGCACCTCGAATCGTGGGAGGAGTTCGTGCTCGACGCGATCGCGGCGTGGGAGCGAGGGGAGGGCGCGCCGATCGACACGCTCAACTACACCCTCTCGACGTCCCGGATCAATGCCCAGGAGGTCGAACGCAAGGCCGCGCGGACCTGGGCCCAGGCGCGCATGAGCGCCCGCGCGACCCGCGAGCGGCTGATCGTGAGGATCGGAGGGATGTCCGAACGACGGTGGGCGTCGCCGGCGACGCCGCGCGCCCGCAAGCCGCTCGGGCACCGCGTGGGGCAGCTGCTCGTCGGCACGCGTGACCCGTTCACGCACGACGGGGCGCACCTGAAGGACCTCCGGGCCTTCGTCGAGGAGCACGCCCGCTGAGCAGCATCAGTGTCGTGACCGTGCCCTAGGATGAGCGCGTGCCCCCGTTCAAGGTCCGCGCCGACTTCGAGCCCTCGGGAGACCAGCCGACTGCCGTCGACCGGCTGGCCGACGGCATCCAGGCCGGCGAGGACCATCTGACGCTGCTCGGCGCCACCGGCACCGGCAAGACGTTCACGATCGCGCACGCGATCGAGCGCGTCCAGAGACCCACGCTCGTCATGGCGCCCAACAAGTCGCTCGCCGCCCAGCTGGCCAACGAGTTCCGCGAGTTCTTCCCGGAGAACGCGGTCGAGTACTTCGTCAGTTACTACGACTACTACCAGCCCGAGGCGTACGTCCCGCAGACGGACACCTACATCGAGAAGGACTCATCGATCAACGACGAGATCGAGCGGCTGCGGCACTCCGCCACCGCGGCGCTCCTCAGCCGGCGCGACGTCCTGATCGTCGCGAGCGTGTCCGCGATCTACGGCCTCGGCACGCCCGAGGAGTACATGGGCCAGGTCCTGCGCCTCCACAAGGACGTCGAGATCGACCGGGACTTCGCGATCAAGCGCCTGGTGACGATCCAGTACGACCGCAACCAGGTGAACCTGGCGCGCGGCAAGTTCCGCGTGATGGGGGACACGCTCGAGGTGCACCCCGCGTACGAGGAGACCGCGTATCGGATCGAGTTCTGGGGCGACCAGGTCGAGAAGATGACGCGGTTCGACCCGGTGACGGGCGAGGTGATCGGCGAGCTCGGCGAGCTCTGGATCTACCCGGCGACCCACTACGTGGCGTCCGAGGAGCGGATGAAGGTCGCGATCGGGACGATCGAGGAGGAGCTCCAAGAGCGCCTCGCCTACCTCGAGTCGCACGCCAAGCTCCTCGAGGCGGAGCGCCTGCGGATGCGGACCAACTACGACCTCGAGATGCTCCGCGAGGTCGGGTTCTGCAGCGGGATCGAAAACTATTCGCGACACATCGACGGGCGGCAGCCCGGCGAGGCGCCCTACACCCTGCTCGACTATTTCCCCGACAATTGGCTATGCGTGCTCGACGAGTCGCACGTGACGGTGCCCCAGATCCACGGGATGTACGAGGGCGACAAGACCCGCAAGGAGACCCTGGTCGAGTTCGGCTTCCGGCTCCCCTCCGCGCTCGACAACCGACCGCTGCGGTTCGACGAGTTCGCCAAGAAGGTCAACCAGGTCGTGTACATGTCGGCCACGCCGGGCACGTACGAGCTGCGTGTGAGCAAGCGCGTCGCCGAGCAGATCGTACGGCCGACAGGCCTGATCGATCCCGAGGTCGAGATCCGCCCGACCCGGGGCCAGGTGGACGACCTCATCGAGGAGATCCGCCGCCGCGCCGAGGCCGGCCAGCGCGTCCTCGTGTCGACGCTGACGAAGAAGATGGCTGAGGACCTGACCGACTACCTGCTCGAGATGGGCGTCCGCGTCCGGTACATGCACTCGGAGATCGACACGCTCCAGCGGATCGAGATCGTCCGCGACCTACGCCTCGGCGAGTTCGACGTGCTCGTCGGCATCAACCTGCTGCGCGAGGGGCTCGATCTCCCCGAGGTGTCGCTGGTGGCGATCCTCGACGCCGACAAGGAGGGCTTCCTGCGGTCCGAGACGTCGCTGATCCAGACGATCGGTCGCGCCGCGCGCAACGTGGACGGCAAGGTGCTGATGTACGCCGACGAGGTCACCGACTCGATGAAGGCGGCGATCAGCGAGACCCAGCGCCGCCGGAAGATCCAGATGGAGTTCAACCGCGACCACGGCATCGACCCGCAGTCGATCCGCAAGAAGGTCTCGGACATCCTGCTCACGATGGCCGTCGATGGCCGCGACACCGCGCCCAAGAGGGAACGCCGCAGGCGGCCGGCCAGGCCCGAGATGCCGACCGAGGAGCTCGAGCGGCTGATCCGGAGCCTCGAGGAGGAGATGCACGAGGCCGCGAAGGACCTGCGGTTCGAGTACGCCGCCAGGCTCCGCGACGAGGTCGTCGACCTCCGGAAGGAGCTGAAGCAGCTCCGCCAAGCCGGCGTCGCCTGAGTCGCGCCTTGGGCAGGGACGATCTCATCACGCACAAATACGCGGTCCTCGCGGCGGTCACGCGTCGGGTGTCCCTCGTGGACTGGGTGAGCCTCGAGGTCATGCGCCGTACCGGGATCGACTCGGCGTTCGTGTTCGGCGCGGACTTCGAGGCGCAGGGGTTCCGGACCGTTCCATGAGCCTCGGGTTGAAGGTCGTCGCGCCGGTTGCGTGGTTCGGGCCCGGGCGGCTCGTGCGGTACGCGGCCGTGGTCGTGGAGGCCGGCGTAATTACGTTCGTCGGTAAGCGGCTGGAGACACCGCCGGAGCCCGAGACGATCGACGTCGAGGGCTTCCTGATGCCGGCCGTCGCGGACCGGCACGTGCACATCCGGCTGTCCGATCCGGCGGCCGTCCTCATGGGCGGCGTCGCCGCCGCCCGCGACCTTGCCTGGCCGGCGGACGAGATCTTCCCGCTGGCCGAGGCATCCGAGCTGCTGTCGTTCAACGGCCCGCTGATCCGGGCGGCGGGCCCGATGCTCACGGCGCCCGGGGGCTATCCGACGGCCGACCGGTGGGCTCCCCACGGGACCGGACGCGAGATCCGCGGCGCCGACGACGCGGCGAAAGCGGTCAACGAGCTCGCGGACCTCGGCGCGGACGTGATCAAGGTGTCGCTGAACGCGGACGCCGGCCCAACGCCGTCCGACGCCGAGCTCGCGTCGATCGTCCACACCGCGCGCCGGCGGAGGCTCGGCGTCACGGCGCACGCCGAGGGCCGCGGGGAGGTCGAACGGGCCCTCGGCGCCGGCGTCGGCGAGCTCGCGCATTGCCCGTGGAGCGAGCGGCTCTCGGACGCGGTCATCGAGCGCCTGGCCAGGACGGTCCGGATCGTGTCGACGCTCGACATCTGGTCGTACGGGGCAGTCACGCAGGAGCTGCGGGTCGCGTGCGACAACCTCACGCGGTTCCACAACGCCGGCGGCCGGGTCGTGTACGGGACGGACCTCGGCAACGGCGACATCCCGGCGGGGATCGACGTCCGCGAGGCGATGCTGCTCCACGAGGCGACTCGGCTGCCCGTCGAGAAGGTCTTGACGGCGATGACCGTGGGTCCGATCGGGCCGGGTGCCCCGGCCGACCTCATCGTCCTCGCGCGCGACCCGTTCGACGACCTCGAGGCGCTCGGGGAGCTGAAGCTCGTGATGCGCGGAGGCCGGATCGTCCTCCGCGACGGCGCGGCTGCTACAGGAGCGACCGGAGCTCGTCGAAGCAGCGGTCGACGTCCGCCTCGGTATTGAAGAAATGCGGCGAGATCCGAAGGCCGTCGCCGCGGAAGTCGGTACACACGTCGCGCTCGAGGAGCGCGTGACAGATCTTGCCCGCCTCGGGACCCACGCCGACGTTGACCACCCCGCCGCGCGCGGCCCGATCGCGCGGCGTCCGTACCGGCAGGGCGAGCGCGCCGGCCCGCGCAACCACGTGATCGGTCAGCTCGCCCTGCCGCGCACGAATCGCCTCGACTCCGATCTCGGAGATGACGTCCAGCCCGCCCTGCGCGATGAAGACGACCGGTGCGGGCGGCGTGCCGTGCTCCAGCCGCCGGGCGGTCGGGTGGTACTCCAGGTGTTGCACGTCGAACGAGAACGGCTCGCGCATCGCGAACCACCCCGTGACCGTCGGTTCGAGCGAGGCGAGGAGGTTCCGTCGAGCGTATAGGAACGCGAGGCCGGAACCACCGCAGAGCCACTTCAGCACGCCGGTCGCGTAGAGGTCGCACCCGAGATCGTGCAGGTCGAGTGGCACGATCCCGGCGCCGTGGTAGTCGTCGACGAACGAGAGGGCGCCTCGATCGCGAGCGATGCGGCACACCTCCTTGGCTTCCAGGAGTGCGCTCGAGCGGTACAGGACTCGGTTGACCATCACGAGCCCCGTCCGATCGTCGATCGCCCGATCGAACTCCTCGATCGGGATCGTCAGCCCGTCCGGTGACCGGAGCCACTCGAGCTCCGCGCCGCGGCGCCGTTGCGCGAGCCAGACGTGGCCATCGGTCGGGAAGTCGAGCTCGGACAACACGACCTTCGGGCGCTCGACGAAGTCGAGACATGACGCGACCGTCGAAAGGGCGATCGAGAGGTTCGTCGTGATCGCAAGCTCGTCGGCGTCGCACCCGGACAGCGCCCCGAACGTGGCCTTGAGCCGCCCCATCGCCGGGAAGACGTGGTCCATCCAGACAGGGTCTGGGGCGCCCTCGGAGGCCCAGACGTCGAGGTACGTGTCCAGGGATCGCCTGGCCCGGTCCGAGATCGGCCCGAGCGACGCGCTGATCAGGTACGCCTTGCGCCGCGTGACGGGGAACTCGTCCCGGTAGGACTCGAGCGCCTCGTCAGTCCGCGTCGGCCGTCTCCCCGCCGCGTTCGTGCTCGAGCAGGTAGTCGATGTACAACGGCCGGAGGGCGTCGGCCAGGGGCCCCTCGTCGGCCTCGATGAAGTCGTTGAGCAGCGCCAGCGGGCGCATGATGTCGGCCTCGCTCCGCTCCTCGTCGCCGGCGGCGGCCCGCGCCTCGGGGATCGTCCTCAGGACGTTCCAGAGGAACCCGACGTCGAGCCGCCGCCACGCCAGGTGCGTGGCCCGGTCGTGCAGCTCGTTCGAGGAGAGCGCCTCCAGCTCCTCCCGGGTGGCCATCGCGGCACAGGGTAGCGTCCCCCCCGAGCGTTGTCCGGGCGCTCCGGTAGCATGCCGTGCGTGGGCACCGAGACACTCGTTATCCACGGCGCCCGTGAGCACAACCTCAAGAACGTCACGCTGGAACTTCCCCGCAACAAGATCATCGTGTTCACGGGTCTGTCCGGCTCAGGCAAGTCGTCGCTGGCGTTCGACACGATCTACGCCGAGGGCCAGCGACGGTACGTCGAGTCGCTGTCCGCCTACGCGCGCCAATTCCTGGGCCAGATGGAGAAGCCGGACGTCGATTTCATCGAGGGGCTGTCGCCGGCGATCTCGATCGACCAGAAGTCCACCTCGCGGAACCCACGATCGACAGTCGGCACGATCACCGAGGTCTACGACTACCTGCGTGTCCTGTTCGCGCGGATCGGCCACCCGCACTGCCCGCGCTGCGGTCGGCCGATCGGGCGCCAGACACCCGAGCAGATCGTGGACCAGGTCATGCAGCTCCCCGAGGGCACCCGCTTCCAGGTCCTCGCCCCGGTCGTCCGCGGTCGCAAGGGTGAGTACGAGAAGCTGCTCGGCGACCTGGCCCGCCAGGGGTTCCCGCGCGCTCGGGTCGACGGTGAGGTACGGGACCTCTCCGAATCGATCCGGCTCGAGCGCCACTACAAGCACACGATCGAGGTCGTGGTCGACCGTCTGGTCGCCAAGCCCGACATCCGCCGGCGCGTGGCCGACTCGATCGAGACGGCGCTCCAGCTCGCGGAGGGGATCGCCGCCGTTGCGGTCCAGACGCACGAGGGTGAGGACGTCCAGACGTTCTCCCAGAACCTCGCCTGCACCAACTGCGGCTTGTCGTTCGACGAGCTGCAACCGAGGAACTTCTCCTTCAACTCGCCCTACGGGGCGTGCCAGACCTGCGACGGGCTCGGCACTCGGCTCGAGGTCGACCCCGAGCTCGTGGTCCCCGACCGGGAGCTCTCGATCGACCAGGGCGCGATCGCACCGTGGTCGGGCTCGCGGCTCGAGTACTGGGACCGCGTCCTGGTCGCCGTCGCCGACGCGAACGGCTTCGACACGCGGACGCCGTGGAAGCGGCTCCCCAAGAGGGCGCGCGACGTCCTGCTGTTCGGCTCGGATCGGGAGGTCCACGTCCGATACAAGAACCGGTACGGACGCACCCGCTCGTACTGGACCACCTACGAGGGTGTGATCCCGGCCGTCGATCGACGACACGGCGAGACCGACTCCGACGCGCAACGCGAGAAGCTCGAGCAGTTCATGCGGGAGATCCCGTGCCGCGCCTGCGGCGGGGCCCGGCTGCGGCCGGAGAGCCTGGCCGTCCGGATCGGCGGGATCAACATCGCCGAGCTGACGTCACGCTCGATCCGCGACACGCTCGCGTTCGTCGACGAGGTCGAGCTGTCCGAGCGCGAGGGGATGATCGCCGAACGCCTCGTCAAGGAGATCCGCGCGCGGCTCGCGTTCCTGGTCGACGTGGGGCTCGACTACCTGACGCTGGACCGGGCGTCGGGGACGCTGGCCGGCGGCGAGGCCCAGCGGATCCGGCTCGCGACGCAGATCGGGTCGGGGCTGGTCGGCGTCCTGTACATCCTCGACGAGCCGTCGATCGGGTTGCACCAACGGGACAACCGTCGACTGATCGACACGCTGGTGCGGCTGCGCGACCTCGGGAACACGCTGATCGTCGTCGAACACGATGAGGCCACGATCAACGCCGCCGACCACATCGTCGACATCGGGCCGGGTGCGGGCGAGCACGGCGGCGAGATCGTGTACTCGGGCGACCTGAAGGGCCTGCTCGGGTCCGACAGCTCGATCACCGGCGCGTTCCTGTCGGGGCGGCGCCAGATCCCGACGCCGGAGATGCGGCGCTCGGCGGGTGATCGCTGGCTCAGGGTCGTCGGGGCGCGCGAGCACAACCTCAAGGACGTGACGCTCGAGATCCCGCTCGGGCTGTTCGTCTGTGTGACGGGCGTCAGCGGCTCGGGCAAGTCGACGCTGGTCCAGGAGGTGTTGCTTCGGGCGCTGATGCAGCGGATCTACCGCTCGCGTGTCCTGCCCGGCAAGCACAGGCGCCTCCTCGGCTGGGAGCAGATCGACAAGGTGATCGACATCGACCAGTCTCCGATCGGCCGAACGCCGCGCTCGAACCCGGCCACGTATACCGGCGTGTTCGACCACGTCAGGACCCTGTTCTCGCAGGTGCCCGAGGCGCGCGTCCGCGGGTACAAGCCAGGCCGGTTCTCGTTCAACGTGCGAGGCGGGAGGTGCGAGAACTGCGCCGGCGACGGCCAGATCAAGATCGAGATGCACTTCCTGGCCGACGTCTACGTCACGTGCGAGGTCTGCAAGGGTCACCGCTACAACCGCGAGACGCTCGAGGTGAAGTACAAGGGCCGGTCGATCGCCGACGTCCTCGAGATGAGCGTCGACGAGGCGCTTGGGTTCTTCCGGAACATCCCGGTCATCGCGCGGCACCTCGAGACGCTGTCCGACGTCGGGCTCGGGTACGTGAAGCTCGGCCAGCCCGCGCCCACGCTCTCGGGTGGCGAGGCGCAGCGGATCAAGCTCTCGGCCGAGCTTCAGAAGCGCGCCACGGGCAACACGTTCTACGTCTTGGACGAGCCCACGACGGGTCTGCACTTCGAGGACGTCCGCAAGCTCCTGAACGTCCTTCAGCGGCTCGTGGGCCAGGGGAACACGGTGCTCGTGATCGAGCACAACCTCGATGTGATCAAGACGGCGGACTGGATCGTGGACCTCGGCCCCGAGGGCGGGGACGAGGGCGGCCGCGTCGTCGTCGCCGGGCCGCCCGACGCCGTCGCCGCGCACCCCGCGTCCTACACGGGTCAGTTCCTCTCGGAGGTGCTCGGCACGCTGCCGTTCGAGCCGGCGCACGTCGGCGCCGACGCCTGACGTCTTGGGACGCCCTGCGCGGCGCGGGACACGGGTGGAGGGACCCGCTTGCTAGGATTGCGCCCGCTCATGACCCGGACGTCGTTCCCGCTCGTCCTGATCCTCGGCCTGCTCGCAGCGGCCTGCGCGGAACAGACGCAGGCTGAGGTCGAGTTCGGGTCGGGCAAGACCTTCACGACGTTCGTCGCGGACGCCCAGGACGACGTGGGTCAGATGCCGTCGGTCGGCGTGTCCCCCGACGGGGTGCCGTACGTGGCGTACTTCGGGTTCCCGGAGGAGGTGGCCGAGGGCGAGGTTGCCGCACCGCGCCCGATCGATACCCCGCCGCTGCCCGGCGTGCTGCTGACCAGCGTCGACGAGGGGATCTGGACCCGCGGCGCCGTGGCGATCGAACAGAACGTCCCCAACTCGCAGGTCCCGTTCGGCCCGGCGGAGGAGAAGACGGTCGCGTCGATGGAGCCGGACAACGTTGCCGGCACCGCGACGGCCGTCGACGCGAACGGCGGGATCCACGTCGCGTGGGCCTCGGACACCGGGATCTGGTACGGCCACAACCCCAATCGTTCGGCGTTCGACGTGACGCAGGTCTTCAAGCTCGATCGCAAGCTCAGCGTGGCCGGCCCGCTCGGGGCCCCATCGATCGCCGTCGACCAGTCGGGGACCCCGTGGATCGCGTTCAGCCACGCCGCCGCCGGCGGCGTCACCGTGGTGGCGGCCTCGCTCGACGGGAGCGAGTGGACGCTCGAGGAGGTCGCGACGTTCGGCGGGCAGGCGGGCGCCGGCCGTCAGCCCGGTCGCACCGGCATCGCCCTGAGCGATGGAGCACCGATCGTGGTCTACGGCGACGGAAACGAGCTGTTCGCAGCCACGCCCTCCCGAGACGGGGAAGGCTGGGAAGCATCGTCGATCGCGAACGGGACGGACGGCACGGGGATCTCGGCGACGACGGGGGCGGACGGCACGGTCCTCGCGTCGTTCTACGCCGGCACCGAGGTCCAGGTGGCGGTCATGACGGGCGGGGAGTGGCGAGCCACGACCGTCGCGACGGTGGGCGACGGTGAGAACCTCGCCGGGCGATCCACCGGCGTCGGGGCGGACGAGAGCGGCACGGTCTATGTGACGTGGTACGACCCGGCGAGCGACCAAGTGCACCTCGTGTCGGGGAAGGGCGATGCGTTCGAGGACATAGGAACCTCCGGGACCGAGGGTGGCTCGCAGCCCGCGCTCGGCGTCGCGCCGGACGGGTCGACCGTCGACCTGAGCTGGTTCGACACCCGGGACCAGAACCTGATGCTCGGCACCTACGGCGAGACCGGCGAGCTCGCGCTGGCCGTGCCGAGCCCGACGGCGGCTCCGACGGGCACCGCGGCGGCGCCACCGTCGGCGTGCACGCCCGTCGAGGACGGCGTCGTCACGATCACGGCGTCCGGCCTCGCCTTCGACACGACGTGCATCGAGGTGCCAGCCGGCGAAGGCTTCACGATCGCGTTCGACAACCAGGACGCCGGCGTCCAGCACAATGTGGCGGTGTACCCGTCGGCCGACGATCTCACGAACCCGATCATGAAGGGCGACGTCATCACCGGCGTCGACCAGATCGAGTACCAGGTCGATCCGCTGGACGAGGGTGAGTACCACTTCCAGTGCGACATCCACCCGACGTCCATGACCGGGACCGTCCGGGTGGTTGGCCGGGGCGGAGGTGGCGGCGAGGGCGGGGGAGGAGGAGGCGCCGGCGGCGGTGGAGGCGGCGCGACCACGGAGACCCTGACCGCGGCGTCGCTCGCCTTCGACACCGACACGATCTCGCTCCCGGCCGACGAGGCGACGACCCTGACGTTCGACAACCAGGACGCGAGCGTCCAGCACAACATGTCGATCTATCCGGCGTCCGATCAGGTCTCGCCCGACACGGCGCTCTTCCAGGGCGACGCGATCACGGGCCCGGACCAGATCGATTACCAGATCCCGGCGCTGGAGGCGGGTGAGTACTACTTCCAGTGCGACATCCACCCGGACATGAACGGTACGGTTGTCGTCGGGTGACGGCGATCGTTCCCGGGATCGCGGCGAACCACCCGATACCATGACCTGGTGACCGCTCCGCGCCCCGAGACCGCCGCGATCCCAGACGCGCCCGGGGCGTACCTGTTCCGGGACGACGACGGCCGGGTCATCTACGTGGGCAAGGCAACGTCGCTCCGCAAACGGCTGGCGAGCTACTGGGGCAAGCCGCTCCACCCCAGGACCGAGGCCATGGTGGAGGCCGCGAGGTCGGTCGAGTGGATCGTCGCGCGCGGCGAGGTCGACTCGCTCCTGCTCGAGTACAACCTGATCCAGGAGCACCGGCCGAGGTTCAACATCCGGTATCGAGACGACAAGTCGTACCCGTACCTCGCGATCACGGTGGGCGAGCGGTGGCCTCGCGCGCAGGTCCTCCGCGGGGCGAAGCGCAAGAACGTCCGGTACTTCGGACCGTTCGGTCACGCGTACGCCATCCGGGAAACGCTGGACGCCCTCACGCGGGTATTCCCGGTCCGGACCTGCTCGAACGCGTTCTTCGACCAGCGGCGCCGCGCGCGACGCCCGTGCCTCTACTACGACATCGGACGGTGCTCGGGTCCGTGCGTCCCCGAGGTCACCGGCGTCACGGACGCGGCGTACCGCGCCGACGTGGACGCCATGTCCGACTTCCTGGCCGGGAACCACCGGCCCCTGCTGGCCCGCCTCGACCGGGAGATGCGCTCCGCCTCCGACCGGCAGGAGTACGAGCTCGCCGCCAAGTTCCGTGACCAGGTGGCGGCCGCCCGGCGCGCGATGGAGAGCCAGGAGATGGTGCTCACGCAGCCCGAGGACCTCGACGTCATCGCCATGATGGAGGACGACCTCGAGGCGGCCTTCCAGGTGTTCTTCGTCCGGCGGGGCCGCGTGATGGGCCGCAAGGGCTGGATCGTCGACCGCGTCGAGGACCTCGACCGGGCGCAGCTGCTCGGCTCGTTCGTGCGCGAGCTGTACATGGAACGAGGGGACGTGCCGCCCCGGATCCTCGTGCCCGAGCGGCCCGCCGACGCGGACGTCCTGATCGAATGGCTCCAGGGCCGGCGCGACGGCAGGGTCGCGTTCGCGGTCCCAGCCCGCGGCGCGAAGCGGCGCCTGATGGAGGTGGTCCGGCAGAACGCGCGAGACCACTTCCAGCGGCACAAGCTGCGCCGCGCCTCCGACTTCGGCGCCCGCTCGCGCGCCCTCACCGAGCTCGGCACGGTCCTCGGGCTGGAACAGCCGCCGCTGCGGATCGAGTGCTACGACGTCTCGAACCTCGGACCGACGGACAAGGTCGGTTCGATGGTCGTCTTCGAGGACGGGCTGCCCAAGCGCTCGGATTACCGTAGGTTCGAGATCAAGGGCGTGGCGGGCCAGGACGATTTCGCTTCCATGCAGGAGATGCTGAGCCGGCGGTTCGCCCGACTCCGCGCCGAGCAGGACGGCCGGGCGCGCGACCGCTCGGACGGGGAGCCGCGCCGGCGCCGGCGCTTCGCGTACCCGCCGTCGTTGATCGTCGTCGACGGCGGCCGGGGACAGCTGGCGGTCGCGACGCGCGCCCTCGGCGACGCCGGCCTGCACATCCCGGCGATCGGCCTGGCCAAGCGGCTCGAGGAGGTCTATTTTCCCGAACGCCCGGACCCACTCCTGATCCCACGCGGCTCGGAGGCGTTGTTCGTCCTCCAGCACCTCCGCGACGAGGCGCACCGGTTCGCCGTGACCTACCACCGCCAGAAGCGGGGCCGGCGCGCGCTGTCATCGCCGCTCGATCAGGTGCCGGGGATCGGCCCGACGCGGAAGCGGGCGCTGCTCCGGCGGTTCGGGTCGCTGTCGCGCCTCGCCGCGGCAACAGTCGAGGACGTGACCGCCACGCCGGGGATCGGACCCGAGCTCGCGCGCGTCGTCTACGACCGGCTGCACGGCGTCACCGGCGGACGCTCGGATGAGCGAAGGGTGAGCGCCTGATGGCGCAGACGAAGCGAGCGCCGGAGGGGACCCTGGAGCCGGCGCCGGTCCGCGCGGTGGCCGCGGGGTTCACCATCGTCACCGGCCTGTCCGGCGCCGGCCGCTCGGAGGCGGCGCGATCGCTCGAGGACCTGGGCTACTTCGTCGTCGACAATCTGCCGCCCGCACTGCTGCCGAAGATGGCCGAGCTGGCCGAGCGCCCGGGCGGACCCGGGCGGCTGGCCGCCGTCGTCGACGCGCGCGGCGGCGTCTTCTTTGGCGAGCTGTCGAAGGCGCTTGAAGACCTTCAGCGCATCAGCATTCCGTACCGGATCGTCTACCTGGAGGCGTCCGACGAGGACCTTGTCAAACGCTACGAGGCGACCCGCAGACGGCACCCGCTGGCGCCAGCCGACCGGGTCGTCGAGGGGATCCGCAAGGAGCGCCTGATGATGGAGAGCCTCCGCGAGGAGGCCGACCTGATCCTGGACACGTCGGGACTCACCCCGCACGACCTCCGGGGGAGGATCCGCGACGCCTTCGCCGACGCACCGCCCGAGGCCGGACTCCAGGTCTCGGTGATCTCGTTTGGGTACAAGCACGGGACGCCGCGCGACGCCGATCTCGTGATCGACTGCCGGTTCCTGCCGAACCCGCACTGGGTGGACGACCTGCGGCCGCTCCCCGGGACCGACGAACGGGTCCGGACGTACGTGCGGGGGCAACAGACCTACCGCGAGTTCATGCGGCGGCTTCGCGGTCTGCTTGGCTACATGATCCCGGGCTTCGTCGCCGAGGGGAAGTCCTACCTGACCGTCGCGATCGGATGCACCGGCGGCCGCCACCGGTCGGTCGTGATCGCCGACGAGCTGGCCGCGTTCTTCCGCGACAAGGGTCTGCCGGTAGCCGTCGACCATCGCGACCTCGACCGGTAGTTCGACCGTCCCGCCACGTTGCGGCGCATGTCCCGCGCACGCCCGCGCCGACCGACGGGTACGTGATGTCGTCGGCTAGGATGGCTGCACCCCCTGCGCGAGGAGGTCTCGCATGAGCGTCAAGGTAGGTATCAACGGGTTCGGCCGGATCGGACGCAACTTCTTCCGCGCCGCGAAGGAACAGGGCAAGGACTGGGACTTCGTGGCCGTCAACGACATCACCGACGCCGCGACGCTGGCGCACCTGCTCAAATACGACTCCGTCCTCGGGACGCTCCGGGCCGAGGTGTCGGCCACGGAGAACGCGATCCTGGTAGACGGGGACGAGCTGCGCGTGATCGCCGAGCGCGACCCGGCCAACCTCCCGTGGAAGGAGCTCGGCGCGCAGATCGTGATCGAGTCGACCGGCCTGTTTACGAAGCGTGAGGACGCCGACAAGCACATCTCTGCGGGGGCCGAGAAGGTCATCATCAGCGCGCCGGCCAAGGGCGAGGACGTGACGATGATCCTCGGCGTGAACGACGACGCGTACGACCCATCGCAGCACAACGTGATCTCAAACGCCTCGTGCACCACCAACTGCGTGGTCCCCATGGCCAAGGTGCTGGACGACGCCTTCGGGATCGACCACGGCTTCATGACCACGATCCACGCCTACACGAACGACCAGCGGATCCTCGACCTGCCGCACAAGGATCTGCGCCGGGCCCGCGCGGCCGCGGTCAACATCATCCCGACGTCGACCGGCGCGGCCAAGTCAACCGGCGTCGTGCTGCCGCACCTCAAGGGCAGGATGGACGGGATCTCGATGCGCGTGCCGGTACCGGACGGCTCCGTCACCGATCTGGTTGCGACGCTGAAGCGCGAGGCGACGGTCGAGGAGATCAACCAGGCGTATCGGGCCGCTGCGCGGAACGGCCCACTCGCGGGCAAGCTCGTGTACACGGAGGACCCGATCGTATCGACCGACATTGTCGGGAGCCCCGCGTCCTGTACGTTCGACGCGCTGTCCACGATGGCGCTCGGCCCGATGGTCAAGGTCGTCGGCTGGTACGACAACGAGTGGGGGTACTCGAACCGGCTGGTCGACCTCGTCGAGCTCGTCGCCGACCGGCTCTAGCGGCGTGACACTCCGCACGCTCGACGCTCTCGGCGACGTCGCCGGGAGACGCGTCTTCGTCCGCGTCGACTTCAACGTTCCGCTCAAGGACGGCCGGGTCGAGAACGATGCCCGGATCCGCGCGACCGTGCCGACGCTCGGCGAGCTGATCGGTCGCGGCGCCGCGCTGGTGGTCGCGTCCCACCTCGGCCGGCCGAAGGGACACGTCCGGGACGAGCTGCGGATGGCGCCGGTCGCGGTCCCACTGGGAGAGCTGCTCGGCCGCGATGTCCGGGCCGCGGACGAGGTCGTCGGAGAGGCCGTGCGGGCGCTCTGTACGGGCCTCGAGCCGGGCGAGGTCGTGCTGCTCGAGAACCTCCGGTTCGACCCGCGCGAAGAGCGCGACGACGCGCGGTTCGCGGCCGAGCTCGCGGAGCTCGCGGACGTGTACGTCGACGATGCGTTTGGCGCGGTGCATCGCGCACACGCGTCCGTGTCGGCGCTGCCGCAGCGGTTCCTCCAGACCGACCGGCCGATCGCCGGCGGGCGGTTGCTGCAGCGCGAGGTCGAGGCGCTGTCGCGTCTGCTCGGCGAGCCGGAACGGCCGTACGTGGCGGTCCTCGGCGGCGCGAAGGTCTCCGACAAGCTCTCGACGATCGGCACGCTCGTCGAGAAGGTGGATGCGCTCCTGATCGGCGGGGCGATGGCGTTCACGTTCATCGCGGCCGACGGCGGACGGATCGGCGACAGCCTCGTCGAGCCGGAGCGGTTCGAGGACGTCCGCGCCGCGAGGCGGCGCGCCGACGAGCGCGGCGTCGTGATCCAGCTCCCCGAGGACGTGGTGGCCGCGTCCGAGGTCGCCCTCGAGGCCAAGCGCACGACCGTCCCGGCCCCACAGGTGCCGAACGGCCAGAAGGGTCTCGATATCGGTCCGCGGACCGTCGAGGAGTTCGCGCGCTCGATCGCCGACGCCAGGACGATCCTGTGGAACGGGCCGATGGGCGTGTTTGAGCTCGAGCCGTTCTCGGCGGGGACCCGGGGCGTTGGGACGGCGATCGCGGGCGCCTCGGCGTACGCGGTGGCCGGTGGCGGCGACAGCCTGCTCGCGATCAAACGGTTCGGGCTCGAGGACGGGTTCGACCATCTCTCGACCGGCGGAGGCGCCAGCCTCGAGTTCATCGAGGGGCGTGAGCTGCCGGGAATCGCCGTCCTCGAGGAGGCGTGATGGCTCGCCGACCGATCATCGCGGCCAACTGGAAGATGCACAAGACGCACCTCGAGGCCATCCGCGACGTCCAGAAGCTCTCGTACCTTCTCGACAAGGACGACGCCGAACGGGTCGAGGTCGTGATCTGTCCGGCGTTCACGGCGCTTCGGGCCGTGCAGACGCTGATCGACAGCGACCGGCTGCCGTTCGGACTGGGCGCGCAGAACGTCCACTGGGAGGAGCAGGGCGCCTTCACGGGCGAGGTCTCGGCGCCGATGCTGCAGGCGTTGAAGTGTTCCTACGTGATCGTCGGCCACTCCGAGCGGCGCCAGCTGTTCGGCGAGACCGACGAGACCGTGAACAGGAAGGTCCGCGCCGTGTTCGGGCACGGGATGACGCCGATCCTGTGCGTCGGCGAGTCCCTCGAGGAGCGCGACCTGGGCAACACCTTCGAGAAGGTGACCGGCCAGATCCGCCAGGCCCTGCAGAACGTCGGTGCGGACAACGCCGCCCGGATCGTGATCGCGTACGAGCCGATCTGGGCGATCGGGACCGGCCGCAACGCCGAGCCGGCCGACGCCGGAGAGGTCATCGATGCGATCCGGGGCACGCTAGCGGAGCTGTATCCGAGGGAGCTCGCCGACGCCGTACGGATCCAGTACGGCGGCAGCGTCAAGGCGGGGAACATCCGCGACTTCATGGCGCATCCGGACATCGACGGCGCGCTGGTGGGCGGCGCGAGCCTGGACCCCGAGGAGTTCGCCCTGATCGTGAAGTACCGCTAGGAGGCGCCGTGGACCGGATCCTCTACGTGTGTCTCGACGGGCTCGGCGACGACCCGATCCCCGCGCTCGGCGACCGCACCCCGCTCGAGGCCGCGGCGACGCCGAATCTCGACCGGCTCGCGAGGACCGGGGCCACCGGCACCGTCGTGACGGTCGGGGAGGGGATCGCGCCGGAATCCGACATCGCGGTGTTCGCGATCCTCGGCTACGACCCCCGCGAGGAGCACCCAGGCCGGGGCGTCGTCGAGGCGGTCGGCGCGGGCATGGACTTCCGGGACGGCGACCTCGCGCACCGGGTGAACTTCGCGACGGCCGAGTGGCCGACGATCGTGGACCGTCGCGTCGGCCGGGACCTGTCGTCCGACGAGGCGCGGGCCCTCGCGGCCGAGGTGAACGAGCGGCTCCGGCTTGCCGGGGCGACGTTCGAGCTGCGGGCGACCGTGGAACACCGCGGGGCGCTGGTGATCAGGTCGGAGGGGGGGCCGCTCTCGGCCGAGATCACGAACACCGACCCGGCCTACGCGAAGGAGGGGTCGCTCGGGGTCGCGCTGGAGACGTTCTCGCCAGAGGTCGCCTGGTCCGAACCCCTGGAGGACTCCGACGGGGCGCGGCGGGCCGCCGAGCTCACCAACGCGTTCGTCGAGGGCTCCGCGAAGATCCTCGACGACTCGGAGATCAACGCGCGGCGTCGGCGGGCGGGCAAGCTCCCCGGGAACCTGATCCTCACCCGCGACGCCGGCGATCACCGACCGGCGCTGGAGCCGATCGACCGGCGGTTCGGGGCTCGGTGGGGATGCTTCGTGGAGATGCCCGTCGAGCGCGGCATCGCGATCTTGCTCGGGATGGAGCCGGTCGACGCGCCGCGTCTGTCGGACGAGACCGCCTACGCGCGGTGGGCCGAGCTCGCGGCCCAGGCGCTCCAGAGCTTCGACGCCGTATACGCCCACATCAAGGGGCCCGACGTGCCGGCGCACGACGGCCGGGCCGAGGACAAGCGGGACGTGATCGAGCTGATCGACCGCGCGTTCTTCGGCGACGTGCTGCCGCGCCTGGATCTCGGCCAGACGATCGTCGCAGTCACGGCGGACCACTCGACGTCCTGCGTCCGCAAGGCCCACACCGCCGACGCGGTCCCGCTCGTGCTGAGCGGCGGCTCGGTCGCCGCCGACGGGACGGAGGCCTTCGGCGAGCGGGCCTGCACGGAAGGCGTGCTCGGCCGGCTCCGCGGCGTCGACATCCTCCGCCAGGTCGTTGAGGTCGCGGCGGGCTGAGCGGCTCGGCCGGAAGCCGCAGGTCCGGAGGCCTGCGTATATCCCCATGGATCCACAGCCGCCGAGCGCGCATCGCGCCAGGACGGGCTAGGATTTCGCCGACGGCCCGGCGACGCTGGGGGAACGTGGACAGGACGCAGGTAACGTCGGAACCCGAGCAGCAAGCGCCGCCGGCAGGTGGCGAGGCGATCGCCGCTCCGCCCGCCATCGCTGGCCGCAGCCCGTGGCAGATCTTCCGGCGTCGCTTCCGGCAGGACAGGTTCGCCGTGGCCGGCCTCGTGTTCGTGATCGTCATGGTCGTCCTGGCGCTGGGCGCGCCCCTGATCGCAGGTCTGGTCGGCCACGGACCGAACGACGTGTCGTACCTGCGTGAGATGACGTATCCGGACGGGCTTCCCAAGGGACCAAACTTCGAGCTCAAGTTCTACTTCGGTGCCGACTCCGCCGCCCGCGACGTCTTCGTCCGAGTGATCTACGGCGCCAGGACCTCGCTCACGGTCGCGTTCTTGGCGACCGGGATCGCGCTCCTGATCGGCGTCTCGGTCGGGCTGGCAGCGGGCTTCTACCGCGGCAAGGTCGACACCTTCCTGTCCCGCACGATCGACGTCGTCTTCTCACTCCCGATCCTGATCCTGGCCCTCGGGCTCGCCTCGGCATGCGGTGCAACGAAGACTGGCTGTTTGTTCGGGCTGCTCAAGCCCGGCCTGTTCCTCGTGAGCGCGATCATCGGGCTCTTCAGCTGGCCCTACATCGCGCGCATCGTGCGTGGCCAGATCCTCTCGTTGCGTGAGAAAGAGTTCATCGAGTCGTCGCGTGCGATGGGTGCCGGCAACCTGAGGATCATGGTGCGCGAGCTCCTGCCGAACGTTGCCGCACCGATCATCGTGTACACGACGCTGATCATCCCGAACAACATCCTGTTCGAGGCCGCACTGTCGTTCCTCGGGGTCGGCGTTCCCGACACGACGCCGTCGTGGGGCAGGATGCTGGCCGACGCCGCCGACATCTTCACGTTCGCGTGGTGGCTGATGCTGTTCCCCGGCTTGTTCCTGTTCGCCACGACGCTCGCGTTCAACATGGTTGGGGATGGTCTGCGCGATGCGCTCGACCCCCGGACCACCGTGACTACGTAGCAAGGTGTGAGGGCAGATCGCGGCCGACGCCGCGGCAGAGGGGCGCCGAGCGCGCGGGAAGGAGGAGATCGAGCCGGATGCGCTTCGTGATGCACCGCGAGAGAGGGAGGGAGAGCATGAAACCGTTGAAGAGGGTGGTCGTCCTCGTAGCCGTCCTGGGACTCGTCGCCGCAGCGTGCGGCGGCGGGGAAACGGAGGAGGGCGGCGAGGAGCCGACCGGCGGGGAGATCCAGAGCGGAGGCACACTCGAGCTCGCGCTCCTCGCCGACGTCGAACACGCGTACGACCCGGGGAAGGAGTACTCGGCCCTGTCGTTCGAGTTCTTCCGCTGCTGCCTGACGCGGACCCTGTACTCGACGAACGGCCTGGCCGGCCCCGACGGCGGCGCCGAGCTTCAGCCAGACCTCGCCGAGGGGGATCCAGAGGTCTCGGCCGACGGCCTCACGTACACGTTCACGATCAAGTCAGGCGTGCACTATTCGCCGCCGCTCGAGGACGTGGAGGTCACGGCCCAGGACTTCGCCCGGGCGCTGATGCGCGAGTCCGACCCGCAGGCCTCGGCCGAGGGGTATTCCTTCTACTACTCCGAGAGCGGGGGCTTCGGCGGGATCGTCGGGTTCGACAAGGCCGAGGGCGGCCCGATCGAGGGCGTCGAGACGCCTGACGACCACACGCTGGTGATCACGCTGAACCAGCCCTCCGGCGACTTCCCGTGGCGGATGACCATGCCCGCGACCGCTCCGATCCCGCCAAACCCGGACGACCCGGATGCGCCGCTCGGGATCGCCGAGGGCCACACCAAGGACTTCGGTCGGTTCCTCGTCGGCACCGGTCCGTACATGTTCGCGGGCGCGGCGGACCTGGACTTCTCGGTCCCGGCCGACGAGCAGGAGGAGAACTCCGGCTACGTCCCCGGCCGTTCGTACAAGCTGATCCGCAACCCGTCCTGGGTGAAGGACGCCAACGACGAGCTGCGGCCGGCGTACGTCGACGAGATCAACGTCCAGATCGGCGGCACGACCAAGGTCCTGTCGAACGCGGTTGACACCGGTGAGATCGACATGGAGCTCGACGGCGTCCCGCCGGCCGAGCAGATCCGCGCCTACCAGGCGGATCCCGAGCGGGAGGATCAGGTCCACTCCAACCCCTCCGACGGTGTGCGGTACATCGCCCTGAACATCGCCGAGCCGCCGTTCGACGACATCCACGTCCGCAAGGCGCTGTCGCTGGTGATGGACAAGGACGGCCTGCGGCGGACGAGGGGAGGCGAGCTATTCGGCGATATCGCGGGTCACTTCATCATCCCGTCGTTGCTCGGGGGTGAGCTCGAGGGCTACGACCCGTACGCGACGCCGAACTCGGCCGGCGACGTCGAGGCCGCGATGGAGGAGATGAAGCAGTCGGCCTACGACAGCGACCAGGACGGGATCTGCGACGATCCCGTGTGCGAGGGCATCCTCACGCCCACGGACAGCGCCGACCCGTACCCGGCCCAGAACCCGATCATCGTCGACGCGGCGAAGAAGATCGGGCTCGAGCTCGACGTGCGCAGCGGCGACCGGTACACGTTCATGTACGACAAGTGCCTGGATCCGGCCTCGCACTGGGGCGTCTGCCCCAGCGTGGGCTGGTTCAAGGACTTCCCGGACGCCGTCACATGGGGACCGCTGTTCACGTCGGCCTCGATCGGGCCGGCGGGCTGCTGCAACTACTCGCTCGTCGGCGCGTCGCCGGACTTCCTGAAGGAGAACGGCTACACGGTCACGGACGTCCCGAGCGTGGACGACCAGTTCTCGGAGTGCGCGGCAACGCCGGTGGGCGCCGAGCGGTACACGTGCTTCGCGGAGCTCGACCGGACGATCATGGAGGACATCGTTCCGGTGATCCCGTTCCTGTTCGACAACGACGTCGACCTCGTGGGTGATCGGCTCGTGAACTACACGTACGACCAGTCCGCCGGGCTCATGTCGCTGGACCACGTCGCCCTCGCGGGAGGCGGGGCCTAGGGCGAGCGACCTCGGGGGAGGGGGCGGCCCCCGAAATCGGCCGCCCCCCCCCGGGGGTACAGTGAGGCGCGATGGGCCGCTATCTCATCCGGCGGGTTCTCTTCCTCATCCTCGTCTTGTTCGTCGTGTCGCTCCTCACGTTCATCATCTTCATGAAGCTCCCGGCGGGCGACCCCGCCCGCCGTCTCGCCGGGCGCTCGACCACGCCGGAGACGCTCGCGGAGATCCGGCACAGCGTCGGGCTGGATCAGCCGCTGTGGGTCCAGTACGGCCGGTTCGCGAAGGGTCTGATCCCGTGGCCGGGATGGTTCCTGAACGAGGACGTGTATTACTCGTGGGCGAACAACGTGCCGGTGAAGGAGGAGCTCTTCAGTCGCATCCCGAAGACGGTCGTGCTCGCGCTCGGCGCGGCGGGGGTGTGGCTCATCGTGGGGATCCCGATCGGCATCATCTCTGCGATCAAGCGACGATCGGTCTTCGACCGTGCGGGGATGGTGTTCGCCCTGATCGGCGTGTCGGCACCCGTCTTCTGGCTCGCATACCTTTTCCTGTTCGTCTTCTGGTACAAGCTCCACTTGCTTCCGGGGATCAACCTCCCGATCGACGAGACACTCTGGGAGTCGATCGCGCGGGGTCGTTTCGTCCTCCCGTGGATCGTCCTCGCGCTGGCCTTCGCGGCGTTCTACGCCCGCATGGTGCGCGGCAACCTGATCGAGACGATGAGCGAGGACTACATCCGGACGGCCCGGGCGAAAGGCCTCTCCGAACGCAAGGTGATCTTCCGACACGGGCTCCGGTCGGCACTCACGCCTGTCGTCACGATGCTGGGGCTGGACCTCGCCACGCTGCTCGGGGGCGCGGTGATCACCGAGACGATCTTTGCGATCCCCGGCGTCGGGCAGTACCTGCTCCTCTCGGTGTCGAGCGCGAACTTCCCGGGCGTGATGGGCGTCACGCTGCTCGCCGCGTTCTTCATCGTCACCGCCAATCTGGTCGTCGACGTGGTCTACGCGTTCCTCGACCCGCGAGTGCGGTACACGTGAGCGGAACCCAACGTGCCTGAGCCCCTGCTGGAGGTCAAGGACCTTAGGGTGCACTTCCAGACCGACGACGGCCTGGTCAAGGCGGTCGACGGCGTCAGCTTCAGCCTGGAGCCCGGTGAGACGCTGGGCGTGGTCGGGGAGTCGGGGTCGGGCAAGTCCGTCACGTTCTTGACCGTGATGGGGCTGATCGCGTCCGAGAACGCCATGGTCGAAGGGCAGGTGATCTTCCAGGGACAGGACCTGCTCCAGCTCCCCAAGGACGAGATGCGCACGATCCGCGGGGCGAAGATCTCGATGATCTTCCAGGACCCGATGACGTCGCTGCACCCGTTCTACAAGGTGGGGTACCAGATCACGGAGGCGATCCGGGCGCACCGCTCGGTGTCGAAGCGCGAGGCCCGCGATCAGGCGATCGAGATGCTCCGTCGGGTCGGGATCTCGAGACCCGACGAGCGCGTCGACCAGTACCCGCACGAGTTCTCCGGAGGGATGCGGCAACGCGCGAAGATCGCGATGGCGCTCTCCCTCAACCCAGACCTGCTGATCGCCGACGAGCCGACGACGGCCCTGGACGTGACCGTTCAGGCCCAGATCCTCGAGCTGATCGACCGCATGAAGGAGGAGTTCAACGCGGCCGTCGTGATCATCACGCACGACCTCGGCGTCGTCGCCGAGCACTGCGACGACATCCAGGTGATGTACGCGGGCCGGATCGTGGAGTTCGGCGATCGGCGCGACATCTACTACGACGCGCACCACCCGTACACGTGGGGGCTCCTGCGCTCGATCGCCCGGCTGGACGAGGCCCGGCAGCAACGGCTGCAGCCGATCAAGGGACTCCCGCCCAGCCTGATCTTCGTACCGGCCGGATGCCCCTTCCATCCGCGATGCCCGTACGTCTTCGACCGCTGCCCCGTCGACGTTCCCGACCTCCTGTCCCCGGACGGGCACCACGCGTCGGCATGCCACCTTTCCCTCGTGGACAAGGAGCGGATCTTCCACGAAGAGGTGATGGTGCGCCGATGAGCGTGGGAGCGCCGGAGCGTGTCGGCGGTGTCGCCGAGACCGCGAAGCAGCCATTGCTCCGTCTCCGAGACGTCAAGAAGTACTTCCCGATCACGCGCGGCATCCTGTTCCAGCACCGCGTCGGCGACGTCCACGCCGTCGACGGCGTCGACCTCGAGATCTTCCCCGGCGAGACGCTGGGGCTCGTCGGCGAGACCGGGTGCGGCAAGTCCACGCTCGCGCGGGTCATCATGCGGCTGTACGACGCGACCGACGGGACGATCGAGTTCGAGGGCCGAGACGTCACCGCGATCCGCGGGCGGGACCTCCGCGAGATGCGCCGCGACATGCAGATGATCTTCCAGGACCCGTTCGCGTCGCTGAACCCACGGAAGACGGTCGCATCCATCATCGGCGACCCGGTCCGGCTGCACGGCACCGTCCCGCGCGACGGGATCAAGTCCTCCGTCCAGGAGCTCATGGAGCTCGTCGGGCTCAACCCCGAGCACTACAACCGGTACCCTCACGAGTTCTCGGGCGGCCAACGCCAGCGAATCGGCGTGGCTCGCGCGCTGGCGCTGCGCCCGAAGCTGGTCGTGTGCGACGAGCCGGTCTCGGCCCTCGACGTCTCGATCCAAGCGCAGATCCTGAATCTGCTCGAGGACCTCCAGGAGGAGCTGAACCTCACGTACCTGTTCATCGCCCACGACCTATCGGTCGTCAAGCACGTCTCGGACCGGGTCGCCGTGATGTACCTGGGGAAGATCGTCGAGATGGCGCCGGGCGCGGTGCTGTACCGGACCGCGAAGCACCCGTACACGGGCGCCCTCCTGTCGGCGGTCCCGATCCCGGACCCCGACCTCGCCGCCAGCCGCCAGAGGATCATCCTCGAGGGCGACGTCCCGTCGCCGATCGACCCCCCGTCCGGGTGCCGGTTCCACCCGCGTTGCCCGCAGACCCGGGCGGTCGCGGCGTCCGAGGGGCTCCGCGAGGGGCCGCACCCCACGTGCGTGGACGTCGAGCCCGAGCTCACTCCGCACCACCCCGGTCAGGTGGCGGCTTGCCACTTCCCGTTGCCCGACGAGGCCATCATCGACGAGCCGGGCCGGTAGACTGCGGAATCGTGCTCGACGTCATCGCCCTCGTGCTGAACATCCTCGCGTCCCTGTTCCTGATCGTGTTCATCCTGCTCCACAGCGGCCGCGGGAGCGGGCTGTCGGAGATGTTCGGCGGCGCAAGCAGCCTCGCCGGCGGCACCGCCCTGGAGCGGCGGCTCGACCGGATCACGGTAGCCACGGCCATCGTCTTCGGCCTGACCACGCTCTGGCTGTCGTACAGCTGGGGCAAGTAGGCGCTCCACCCGGCTGGGATGCGGGCGGCAACCCCATCCGGCCTCCCCCTACGTATGACCTCGTAGCAGGTGCGTTATGTGGTATGACCAGCGGCAACTCGATGGGAGGGAGGTCGGATGAGAAGGAGACTCAGGGCCCCGGCGTGGCTGGGGCTGGTACTCACGCTCGCTCTCGTGGCAGCGGCATGCGGGGGTGACGAGGAACCGGCACAGCCGACGGACACCGGCGCAGCGACCGGGGGCGAGTTCGCGATGTCGATCTGCGAGCCCGAGTCGCTGATCCCGCAGATCAACGCCGAGACGTGCGGCAGCCAGGTCCTCAAGGCTCTGTTCACGCCGTTGATCCAGTTCGACCCGGAGACCGACGAGCTGATCTACGCGGTCGCGGAGTCGATCACGTCGGACGACCAGGTGAATTGGACGGTCACGCTGCGGGACGGCTGGACGTTCCACGACGGCACACCCGTGACCGCGCAGTCATTCGTCGACGCGTGGAACTGGGGCGCCTACGGTCCGAACGCGGCCGGGAACAACTACTTCTTCGGGCCGTACGGCGTGAACATCGTCGGCTATGACGCGCTGAACCCAACCGAGGGCAAGCCGGACGCGAAGGAGCTGTCGGGCTTGCAGGTCGTCGACGACCTCACCTTCACGGTCGAGCTCGGCGCCCCGTTCAGCGAGTTCCCGATCACGGTCGGCTACAACGCCTTCTATCCGCTGCCGGAGTCGTTCTTCGAGGACTCGGATGCCTTCAACGAGGCCCCGGTCGGGAACGGTCCGTACATGATGGACGGCAGCTGGGAGCACGACCAGACGATCAAGACGGTTCGTTACGACGACTACGCGGGCACGCCGGGCAACGCCGACGCGGTCGAGTTCCGCATCTACGCGGACCTCGACACGGCGTACCGTGACGTGCAGGCCGGAGGTCTGGACATCGCGGATGTCCCCGACTCGCAGATCGAGTCCGGCCGCGCGGAGTTCGGCGACCGGTTCATCGAGTCGCCCAGCTCGTCGTTCTCCTACATCGGGTTCCCGCTGTGGGTGGAGCCGTACGACAACCCCGACATCCGTAAGGCGATGTCGATGGCGATCGACCGCCAGGCCATCATCACTGCGATCTTCTTCGACACGCTGACGCCGGCCGACGACATGGTGTCGCCCGTCGTCCAGGGGTACCGTGAAGGAGCGTGCGGCGAGGCCTGCACGTACGATCCCGAGGCGGCGAAGGAGTTGTTCGACTCCGCCGGAGGGATCGACGGCGAGGTGACGATCTGGTTCAACAACGACGGCGGCCACGAGCAGTGGATCGAGGCCGTCGCCAACCAGTGGAAGCAGAACCTCGGCATCGAATTCAAGTTCGAGTCGATGCCGTTCGCCAAGTACCTCGGGCTGATGGACGAGGGTCTCGACAATGAGCTCGGCGACACCGACGGCGTCGACGGGCCATGGCGCCTCGGATGGGTGATGGACTACCCGAGCATGCAGAACTACCTCGAGAACCTCCACGGCACGGGGGCGGGGTCGAACTACACGACGTACTCGAACCCCGAGTTCGACGACCTGATCGCGCAGGGCAAGCGGGCCACCAGCGGCGAGGAGGCCATCTCGCTGTACCAGCAGGCGGACGACGTCGTGATCCAGGACCTGCCGATCATCCCGCTGTGGTTCGGGCTGAACCAGTCCGTGACATCCGAGAACGTCAGCAACGTGGTCATCGACAAGTTCAGCTTCGTCGACATCGCACGGGTCGAGGTGGCTGGAGGCGGCCAGTAGAGGTTCGCGTTCCGTTGCAGTAGCATTCGTGGTGCGGGCGGGCGCCCCCGCCCCCCCCACCCCACCGCCCACGGTGGGGGGGGGGGGGCGGTAAATAGCCCCCGGGGTGGGCCCCGCCGGCCCCGGGGTGTT
>JBKPHM010000071.1:0-5702 GCA_046729855.1 Actinomycetota bacterium
ACCGGCCACGAGAACGTGTACTTCCCGCTGCTCGTCCCCAGCACCGTCCTCGACCGTGAGCGGGAGCTGGTCGAAGGCTTCGCGCCTGAAGTCGCCGTCGTCACGCACGCTGGCGGCAAGAAGCTCGAGGAGCCGCTCGTCGTCCGGCCCACCTCAGAGGCCGTCATCTGGGCGACGTACGCCCGCTGGGTCCAGTCCTACCGCGACCTGCCGCTGCTCTACAACCAGTGGTCCAACGTCGTGCGATGGGAACTCCGTCCTCGCCTCTTCCTGCGCACAACGGAGTTCCTCTGGCAAGAGGGGCATACCGCGCATGAGACTGAAGACGAGGCGATGGCCGAGGCGCTGCGGATCCTCCACGACGTCTACGCCGACACAGCCGAGCAGGTACTCGCCATTCCCGTCCTGCGCGGAAGAAAGAGCGCGAGCGAGCGCTTTCCCGGCGCCGTCGAGACCTTCGCGATCGAAGCCCTCATGCGCGACGGCAAGGCCCTGCAAGCTGGAACCTCGCACTACCTCGGCCAGAACTTCGCCCGCGCCTACGACGTCCGCTTCACTGACCGCAGCGGGAAGGAGCAGTACGCCTACGCGACCTCGTGGGGAGCGAGCACGCGCCTCGTCGGCGGCCTGATCATGGCCCACGGCGACGACACCGGCCTGCGCCTGCCGCCGGCGGTTGCTCCTTACCAAATCGTCATCGTTCCCATTTCCAGCGTCGACAGCGGCTGGACGCGGGTGCGAGAGGCGAGCGAGGGGCTCGCGACCACACTCCGCGCCGCGGGACTGCGAGTCCGCCTCGACGATCGTGAGGAGATTCGACCCGGATTTAAGTTCAGCGAGTGGGAGCTAAGGGGCGTCCCGCTCCGCCTCGAACTGGGCGAGCGCGAGTTGGACGACGGGCAAGCAACGCTCGTTTGTCGAGACACCGGTGCCAAAGAGAGGACATCCACGGACGGTGTCGCAAGCAGAGCCCGAGAGCTCCTCGGGGAGATCCAGCGACGACTGCTTGAGGAGGCGCATGCTTTCCGCGCCGAGCACACGCTCGAGAATCCGAAGAGCTACGAAGTCATGCGCGAGTTTCTGGAAGCGGCGGGCGGCCTAACCATCGCCCCTTGGTGCGGCTCGCCCACCTGTGAAGACCGAGTCAAGAGCGAGGCGCGCGCGACGATTCGCTGCCTGCCGCTACAGCGGGTCAGCATCAAGGCCCGGTGCATCGTCTGCGAGTCACCGGCCGTAGAACGCGCGACCTGGTCGCAGGCGTACTAGAGCGTCGGGGCGGCGGTCCGCAGGATGTGAGGCAAGGCCGCTGCCTGCTTAGACCAAAGTCGCTGCAAACACGACTCCTTCTAACCCGTCTGCAGCACGACCTCCGGCGTGACGGGCCGAATCAGGCTCCACGACGCGCGGCCACGCACACCCGAGAACAGCTGCATTTGCAGGTACTTTTCGCGGCCAGCTGACCCCAGGGTGCATGGTTGAGCCAAACGTCCGATCGGCGTTTGGGCCACGAGTAGGCCACGTAATGTTGTCAAGCTTGACGCCCTAGACGTTTCGCTTGGCCCTGGTGTCGACCGCGCCATCGACGCTGTGCCGCCCACGAGGCCCCGAAGCCAGCTCCCCGACAGACATGAAATGCAAGCCGCTCCGTTCGGATCGCGGATCGCTCGCGCGGGGAATTCCGAACCAGAGCGGGATTCGCGCGAGCGCGCGCGTGGCCGCAGTTGGCAGAGCGGTGACTGAACTATGACGGCTCAGACACTTCGCGGAACGACACCACGGCGCCGCGTCCATCTGCCAGCGGAAGTGGCGCAGACGAATAAGCCACCGCCACCAACGACCCGTCCTGGCGGACGAACCAGTCCTCGTCGACGCGGACCGTCTCTCCGGTCACACGAGGTCGCAGCAGCGGGCATTCGGCTGCCGGGAACGCTGTTCCGTCGGGCCGCAAGTAGTGGATGGTGTCGTGGCTCGGGCGACCGACCAGTTGACGTTCGTCTTCGTAGCCGAGGATCCGTAGTGCGGTGGGGTTCAAGAATCTGATCCGCCCTTGCGCATCGACGACATAGAGAGCCTCGGCGGCTGCGGCGACCGCCGCGAGCAGCGTGCCCGCATCGGCAACCTCCAAGATGTTTGTCCGCCGCACGGAGCTCTCGTCCGAAACGCTCCGACGTGGGCCGAGAGCTCGCGCTGCGTCGCCGTTGGGCTGAAGGGCAAGCGGGAGCTCGATCGTGATTCTGGTTCCGTCGTGCGGCAGGCTGTCGAGCGCAAACCGTCCGCCGAGGGCCTCGACCCGGTCGATCAAACCGACGAGTCCCGATCCCGCGCTCGCTTCGGCGCCGCCGATGCCGTCGTCCTCGATCGTGGCACGAAGCACCTCGCCCGCCGTTGCGACGGCGACGGAGATCCTGGACGCTTGGGAGTGCTTGGCGGCATTCGTGAGCGCTTCTGAGACGACGTAGTAGACGGCAGTCTCGATCGGCTCCGCCGGCCTCGTGTCGATATCGAGGTCCAAGTCGACCTTGATCGGGGACTTTCGCGCGAGCGCCCTCAGCGATGGGCGGAGCCCGCCTCTGGAGAGCAGGGCCGGATGCAGCCCACGCGACAGCTCTCGGACGTCTTCGAGTATTGCCTCGAGCTCGCGTTCACTGCGTTCCAGCCCTGAGCGCGTGTCTTGCAGTTCAGCCGGGACTTTCGCTCGCACGGCTTGCAGATCCAATCCGAGCGCGATGAGGCGTTGCTGCGTCCCGTCGTGGAGGTTTCGCTCGATTCTCCGCTGCGTCTCGTCGCTTGCGGCGACGATTCGGGCGCGGGAGGCGATCAGCTCGGAGCGGGTCGTCGCGTTCGAGACCGCCGTCGCGATGAGCTCTGCGAAGCGCGCCACACGCAGCTCGGCGCCGCTCGGGAGCGGCTCGTCGCCATCGGTGCCTGCGATGAGTGCGCCCCAGACGTGCCCCTCCACGATGACCGGAGCGCCGATCTCCGAGCGGATCCCGCATTGCTTGATGACCGTCGCGAGCTCGCCCGAGCTGGCTTCGTAGCTGTCGAAGCGAGCAGGGGCGACGGTTCGCTGGATCACGCCGTTGATCGTGTCGGCACCGACCGGAAGTCGTGTCGCCACCGGTACGTGCGTGTCGCGCAGGCTCCAGCCGGCCATGGTCAAGTTAAAGCCATCAGACGTGAAGTGCACGAGATTGACGCTGGTCGCACCGATCAGCTGGCCGGTCTCCGCGCAGACGGCCTCGAACACGGCGGTCGAATCGGTCCCGCGAGCTACGAGCGTGGCCACCCGCCGCAGCGCTGCCTGCTCGTCGGCCAGGTCACGCAGATCGTCGCGTGCCTGGAGGTTCGCGATCGCCGTCGCGATCAATTCGGTGAAGCCGGCGAGACGAGCCTCGGTGTCGGCCGGCAGTTCCCTCTGTTCGGTGGAGAGTGCCATCATGACGCCCCAAGGCCTGCCGTCCACCAGAATCGGGACGCCGACGGCGGTGCGGATCCCCGCCTCACGGGCGAGCGTCGTGGAGATCGGCCCCGCGACTTCGGAGTAGTCGCTAACGCGGGCCGGTCGACCTGTCCGTGAAACCAGACCAGAGACGCTCTTGTCGTCGAGCGTCCAAGACGTGCCGACGGGGAACGGGTTCTCGCGGCCCCAAACACCCACTTGGGTCGCGATCGCCCCTGGCTCGTAGCGAACGACAGCGGTCAGGGGGACGTCCAGAACATGCGCGACTTCCTTCGCAACGAGACTGAAGACCTCGGCCGGCCTCGCTTCACGAGCGATCAGCGTCGCCACCCGCCGCAGCGCCGCCTGCTCGTCAGCGAGGCGGCTGACCTCCTCCTCCGTCCGCTTGCGCTCGGTGATGTCCTGAAGGATTCCGATCGCGCCGATCGAGCGGCCGTCCCGGCCCAGGATCTCGACCGACGCGTCCGCGACCCATCGACTCTCTCCGTCGCGCGTCGTGATCCGCTGGTCGCACCGCCAGCGCGGGAACTCGCCCGAGCGCGTCCGGCGGACGGCTTCGTCGCTTGTGAGCCCCGCCTGCTCGCCGAGGAGGATGGTTTCCTCGATCACGTCTCCCCAGGCGTTGGGCGTGAACTCGGCGGGGCTATAGCCGGTCAGCTCCTCGATCCCTTCGCCGATGAACGTGTAGCGGTCTTCGGCGTAGTCGTAGAGGTATGGGACAGCGCCGGCCTGAGCGATGGCCCTCCGGTACAGCTCCTCGCTCTTGCGCAGATCGTCACGCGCCTCCGTATTCGCGATTGCGGTCCCGACGAGCTCCGTGAAATGTGCAAGGCGCTCCTCGGTGTCGGGGGGCAGCGGCCTCGGCTCCGTCGAAACCGCGTAAATCGTTCCCCAGGTTCTGCCGTTGACGACAATCGGGACGCCGACCGCCGAGGAGAAGCCCGCCTTCCGCGCGACCTCGGCGATCGTGCCGGAACGACCTGAGTAGTCGTCGATCCTCGCGGGTCGGCCGGTCTTGAAGACGGACGCGGTGATGCTGGAGCCATCGAGCGTCCAATTGCTGCCAACCGGGAAGGGATTGTCGCCCCACGCGCCGATCACGGTGGCGGTTCCATCCGGCTCGTAGCGAGCCGTCTCGATCAGCGGAACGTCCAGGAGGCGAGCGACCTCTTCTGCGAGGGCGGCAAAGACCTCAGCCGGCGTCGCCTCACGCGCGACGAGTGTCGCCACCCGGCGCAGGGCGGCCTGCTCGGCAGCGAGGCGGCGAAGATCGTCCTCTGTCCGCTTCGCCTCAGAGAGGTCGCGCACCGCCCCGCAGATGAGCAGCGGCTCGCCCTCAACCCGGCTTAGCGCGAGCTCCACGGGAAACTCGCTTCCGTTTGCTCGCATACCCGTCAGCTCGAGCCGACGCCTGAACAGCCTCTCCTCGCCGGTCTCGATAAAGCGCGCGAAGGCGCGGGTATGGCGATCGCGCAGCGAAGGCGGCACGATCAGCTCTGCCAGCGTACGACCCATCGCCTCTTCGCGCGTGTAACCGAACGTCCGCTCGGCGGCTGGATTGAACTCGACCACGCGTCCAGAGGCGTCGGCCATGATGACGCAGTCGAGCGCGCCTGCCAGGTAGGCGCTCAAGGCGTCGCCCTTCGCGGTCTCAATCCCGTGACCGGCTCCAACTGTCACGAGCTACCCATGATCACACGGGTCACGCGGTCTGTCGACGGCGCGGAACTCGTTCGGAACCGGCGTCGGCGTAAGCTCAGCGCGTGGCCGGGCGCGTGGTTCTGGCAGATGACGACGTCCTCCTTCGCGAGGGGATCGCCAGCCTCTTGAGTGGGGCCGGCTACGAAGTCGTCGGCCAAGCTGGAGATGCGCGGGAGTTGAACGAACAAGTGCGCGAGCGCGCTCCTGATGTGGTTGTGGTCGACATCCGGATGCCGCCGGCGCATTCGACAGAAGGTCTCGAGTCGGCGCGCGCGATCCGCAGCGAGTTCCCGGGGATCGGGATTCTGCTGCTCTCGGCGTATGTCGAGATCGAGGAGGCGATGGACTTGTTGGAGAACGGCGAGCGGATTGGCTACCTGCTCAAGAGCAGGGTGATGAACGCAGGCGACCTCGTCGATGCGCTGGAACGGATCGCTCGCGGCGGCTCGGTTGTCGATCCGGCCTTGGTCCAGGAGCTGGTCGTCCAGCGACGACGGGACGATCCACTGGCTGAGCTAACGCCGAGAGAGCGAGAGGTGCT
>JBKPHM010000072.1:0-3559 GCA_046729855.1 Actinomycetota bacterium
CCCATGATGATCGTCATCACCCCGGCGACGAGACACGTCGAGGTGAGGACCGCGTCGAAGGGGAGGCCTTGGCCCTCGAGGCCCTGGACGCCTGCGAACCCGAGGATCGCCGGGTTCACGAAGATGATGTAGGACATGACGATGAAGGTCGTCATGCCTGCGATCGTGTCCCGGCCCGGGGTCGTTCGGTTCTCCCGGAACCGGAACCGTCGGCCGAACGCCGAGCGTTCGAACGACGCGGCGAGCTCGCTCATGCCGATGCTCCTTTCCGCAGGAAAGTGCCGATGACGATCCTAAAACGGCGTTTGGACGACGTTTTCCACATCGGGAAGGGCGTCGGCGCCAATCGAGTCGGCGGGACGCCCGAAGAGGACGAGGCGTGCGAGCTCGCCGTCTCCTGGATGGAGGAGGCCGGGCTCGAGGTCGAGGTGGACGAGCGGGGGAACGTGGTCGGGCGGCTCCGGGGGACGACGCCGGAGCTGCCTGAAGTCTGGACCGGATCGCATCTGGACTCGGTGCCGGCAGGTGGTCGGCTCGACGGGGCGCTCGGCGTGATCGGAGGGCTCGAGGCGGTTCAGTCCGTCGGGCGATCGGAGCGGACGCTGGGGGTGGTCGTCTTCCGCGACGAGGAGACGGGCTGTCACGGAAGCCGGTGGAGGGTTCGGCATGGGTCGCTCCCGGGGTCGTTCGTCGAGCTCCACATCGAGCAGGGTCCGAGGCTGGAGCGGGCGGGAGCTCCGCTCGGGGTGGTCACGTCGATCGCCGGGATCGTCCGCTGCTCGCGCGTGTTCGACGGCCGGGCCGATCACGCCGGGACGACGCCGATGGAGGTCCGGAGCGACGCGCTTGTGGCGGCGGCCGAGTACGTGCTGCGGGTTCGCGAGGTCGCGGCTGGAATCGACGGCGCGGTCGCGACGGTCGGGCAGCTCCAGGTCGAGCCGGGTGCCGCCAACGTCGTCCCGGAGCGCGTTCGGCTCCTGGTCGACGCGCGTGCGCCGGACCGGGAGCGCCTCGACGGCCTCATCGCCGAGCTCGGGCTCGAGGACGCGCACTACGTGATCCCACCGGTTGAGCTGTCGCCGGCGCCGCTCAGGGAAGAGGTCGAGCGGCGCGGGCTGCCGGTGCTCGAGCTCCCGTCAGGCGCGGGTCATGACGCCGGCGTGCTGGCCGCGGCCGGCGTCGAGGCCTCGATGCTCTTCGTCCGCAGCTTGGGCGGCGGCGTCAGCCACTCACCCGAAGAGCACTCGAGCGATGAGGACATCGAGCTCGCGCTCGAGGTACTGACCGCGGCGCTACGCCGCCTAGCCGAGGACGACGAGATCGGTTCCGGAGTCGAGCCGGGTCGCTGACTGAAGCTGGAGCCCTGCGCACCCGGCCAGCGCCTGGAACTCGTCAACCGTTCGCTGCCGCCCGCCTCCGAGCGTGAGCATGAACAGGTCGAAGCCCGTCGACGCCGCGTCGTCCGGGTCGAGGAGCCCCTCGAGAACGAGGATCGGCGTGTCCGGGGCGCCCGCCTCTGCGCAGCGGCGGAGGAGATCGGCCGCAGGCTCGTCGGGAAAGCCGTGAAGGATTTGCGAGAGGCAGTAGACGTCGCCCGCGGGCATGACGTCGAAGTAGCTGCCTTCCACGACGTCGCAGCGGCTGTCGAGGCCTGCGTCGGCAAGAGTTACGCGAGCCTTCGCCGCCACCTCGGGCAGCTCGAGGAGCGTGCCGCGGAGGTGGCGGTGGGCGTGTAGCAGCTCGCGGAGCAGCGCTCCTGTCCCGCCACCGACGTCCACGACGTGCTCGACCGGGCTCCAGTCATACGCGGAAGCGAGGGCGGCTGCCGTGCCCGATACCTGCGCAGCCATCAGCTCGTCGAACGAGTCCCATCTGGTCGGGTCGGCGGCAAGGCGTTCGTGGAACGCATCCTCGTCTGCTCCCGGAGATCCGGTGCGTACGGCGTGCAGCAGCTTTGTCCACGACTCCGTCCAGATCCCGGGCGCGCCGTCGAGATCGAGCCACGGCCGCCATCCCGCTTCCTCGACCAGCAGGCGCGAGACGTCGTTGAGCGCGACCTCGCCGGGTCGGGGCGAATCGAAGACCCCCTGGGCGACGAGCAGCCGGAGCAGGCGCGCGAGCGTGCCCGAGTCCGCGCCGGCCAGGCGGGCGAGCTCCTCCTCCGTCGTCGCGCCAGCTGCGACGTGATCGGCGAGCCGGAGCGTCGCCGCCACGTGCACGGCCCACGGCGTCGCGAGGTCGCTCAACGCGCGGAGCCGCGCCTGCGGGTCCGCGTCAGCGCTCACGAAACGAGATCGGCTGCGCGCCCTCCCAGAGGGTGAGCCGGCCGAGCTCCTTCAGGTTGTCCTGGCCCTCGACCAGCGTCGCGAAGTGGTTCGCCCACAGCTGCCCGGCCTTGCTGGCGAAGTTGCAGTAGCCGTAGGGGAAGAGCACCTCCGTCTCGCTCTGACCGCCGGGGTAGAGCGCGATCTCGCCCGGGTGCGGATAGCTCGTCGCGTTCTCCGGCCCGATGCCGAGATCGCGGTCGCCCCACGGGATCCAGTTCGACTCGCCGCTCCAGCGACAGTGGATGATCCGGTCCTCGAACGGGAGGATCGCACGGAACGCCGCCACCGTCTTCGGAGCCAGCTCCTCCTCGAACCGCGCGACGAACGTGAACGGCCCGGCCTTGATCCCGAGCATGCCCGGAACCTACTCCAAGGAGTCGAGCCAAGCGCCGAGCGTCTCGCGCTCCTGGTCGGTCATTCCAGTGACGTTCCCCAACGGCATCGCCTTGGTGCGCACCGCCTGCTCGTCGACGGCGTCTGCCTGATCGACGATCTGCTCGCGGGTGTCGAGTACCACGCCTGCCGGCGCGGCGTCGAACCCCTCCTGCGTCGGGTTCTGCGAGTGACACGGAACGCAGCGCTGCTGCACGATCGCGTCCGCCGCCTCGGCGTCGACCGGCCCAGCCTGAGTACCACCGCCGTCGTCCGGCCGGATCGCCAGCGCCAGTAGCAGCGACGCCGCCACCGCGGTGATCGGAATGAACCACTCCGTCCGGCCCGCGTGCCGCAGGTTGAAGAAGTGGCGGATCCAGGCTCCGATCAGGATCAGCGCGACGAGCACCAGCCACGCGTGCTCGTCCTCGTAGGTGAACGCAAAGTGGTTCGAGATCATCGTGAAGACGACCGGCAGCGTCAGGTAGTTGTTGTGCACCGAGCGCCGCTTGGCCTCGAGCCCGGGCGCCGGGTCCGGCTGCCGCCCGGCCTCCTTCGCGCGGATCAGATCCCAGTGCGCCGGGATGATGTTGAAGAGGACGTTGGCGGCCATGATCGTCCCGAGCATGGCGCCGACCTGGAGATAGGCGGCCCGACCGGAGAAAACCTGTCCGGCGCCGTACGCGGAGCCCACCACCAGCACGAGCAGCAGTAGGCCGACCACCGCGTCGCTCTTGAAGACCATGCAGGCGAGGTCGTAGACCACCCACGCCGCCCCCAGTCCGATCAGGCTGATCGCGATCGCCGCCGCCACTGGGATATCCGCGACGGACTTGTCGATCAGGTACGTGTCGGCGTTG
>JBKPHM010000073.1:0-5799 GCA_046729855.1 Actinomycetota bacterium
ATCGAGAAACCCGAGTGATTTGCCCGTGAGCGAGACCTCGGGGCGGGCCGCTCGTCTCCTGCTTTCCGCCGTGAGTCTCGTGTAGCGGGACATGTCGGCGACGGCGGATCGACACCGCGGGCCTTCTGCCGGATCTCTGCCTTCTTGAGCGCCGACTCAACGTGCTCGATCTCAGATTGCGCACCGACGACTCCCACAGGGCAACATCGGATAGAGGAACGGCTCCGAGAACGGCTTAACGTGAAATTTTTCGGGTGTGCATCCACGACGAGTTCGAGGTCCCGGAAGCCACCACAACGCCCGAGCACCCGGGACACTTCCACGCGATCCGGAATGTCGGAGACCGCACGCCTCGGAGCCTGACTCTGAGCGAATGATGGCGACACGGCCGACATTCGGCCCTGCGCGGTCTTGACAGGATGCCGAACGACGAGCACGCTCCGTAAAGCACTCGCGGGGAGGGGGAGCCGATGCGCGCTCGAGTGTTTGCAGGTTTTATTCTCGTCTTAGTCGCTCTCAGTATGTCGGCGTCAGCCGCTGGAGCGACCGTCGATCCGAGCGATGACGACGCGGCGCTGCGCGCGGCGCTGCGGGCCGTGGTCGATGCGGGAGCTACGGGCGCAATCGGGTTGGTCGACGACGGTGCGGACGTGTCCTCCGTGGCGGTTGGGGCAGCCCGGCTGGACCCGCGTCGGCCGCTGCGGGTGGGTGATCAGGTCCGGGTGGGCAGCATCACCAAGACGGTGATCGCCACGATCACGTTGCAGCTCGTCCGCGAAGGTCGGCTGCGGCTCGACGACACGGTCGAGAGGTGGCTGCCGGGTATGGTGCCTAACGGTGCCGCGATCACGATCAGGATGCTGCTCAACCACACCAGTGGGATCTTCGACTACCTGGCGGACGCGGACTGGCTCGCCGCCGTCCTGGCCGACCCGTACCGTTACTGGTCGCCGCAGGAGCTGGTGGCGGTGGGGACCGCGCACCCGCCGCTGTTCCCTCCCGGGCAAGGCTTGGCGTACAGCAACACCGGCTACATCCTCATCGGTCTTGTGCTCGAGAAGGTGACCGGACAGCCGGTGCAGGACCTGGTGATGCAGCGGGTGGTTCAGCCGCTGCGCCTGCACAGCACCTTCTTCGCCACCTCCGCCCGGTTCCGCGGCGCCTACGCGCACGGCTACTTCCCTCCGAGCCTGACGGGCGACGGCTACCTGGACGTGTCCTTCTGGTCGCCGAGCCTCCAGTGGACCGCAGGGGCGCTGGTCTCCACCGCGCCGGACCTCGTCCGCTTCTACCAGGCGTTGCTGTCCGGGCGGCTGCTCAGCCGAGCGCTTCTGAACGAGATGACGACGACCGTCACCGGCCCGGACTACCCCGGGATCGGGGTGGGCCTGGGCATTTGGTCCGTCGAGACACCGTGCGGGACCGTTTGGGGCCACGAGGGGGGTGCGCCCGGCTACAAGAGCTTCGCGCTCAACGTTCGCGCCGGAACGCGCAGCGCGGTGGTCATCGCGCCGACGGAACCGGACGAGGGCATCGGCGCGGCGGTCGAGGCCGCGGTCGCGACCGCCGTGTGCCAGATGCTCGACCAAAACCCGTCGGTGGCCTCGCCGTCTGCGGCGGCGGCGTGGCGCTAGTCATCCGTAGCCAAGGAGCGCCAGCGCACCGGTAATCCGCCACCTTGATGTCAAGAGCGGGAGACCAGCAGCAACAGCGTCTCGCGCCGCGTCTGCTCATCTTTTGGGACTCCTCGGCCACCAGACGGGGTCACGGAGCCGGGTTCTGGATGAGCGCTCCACACGGGGTCTGCTTTGATGATCCGCGTCGGCGTGCCGGATCTATGAAGTCGGTGGCAGACGGCCCAGCGGCTTCCTCCATAAGATCAAGGCGGTTGAGCTCGGTCCGGGACCTGAGTCCAAACTTCGTGTACACGTTTCGCGAGTGATAGTCGACCGTTCGAGGGCTGATGAACAACTGTGCGGCGACCTCTGTTCGTAGCGTCTTGCAGGACCAGTCACACCACTTGGAACACTTCGCATCTCCGGATCGCGTCCATCATCGTAAATGACGAAGTGTTCGAGACCCTCCCTAGTGGCAAACGGGTCCTCAGACCGCGGCCATCCCGTAAAACGGCCCGACATCGACGCGGATCGCCTTCGCCTCGTCCTCCGCTAGGTCGTACCGGATCAGCTGTCGGTTCGCTTGCCCCCCGGCGATGTATGCGGCGTCGCCCGAAGGAGACCAGTCGACGAAGACGTATCCGGCCTCGACGTTGGTGCCGTCGACGATGTCGAGCTCGCGCGTGCGCATATCGAGGAGCGCAAGGGCCCGTGGTGAGTCCTGGCCGAAGTCGAGGCGGATCGACAGGGCGAGCGTGCGACCGTCCGGTGAGAACGCGCCGATGTCCCCGTCGAAGCCGAACGCGCCGGCCGGGCACGCGAGGTCGAACTGCTCGTCTCCGCTGGCGACGTTCGTGACGTGGAGCCACTGACAATCGTTCGCGCACCACGCGAGGATATTGCCGGTCCCCGCCAGCGGATACTGGGCGCGAAGTTCCTCCGCGAACTCACCGGTGTCGGGATTCCAGGGGAACAGACCGAAACCGTCGAGATCCTGGAACAGCAGGAACGGACCCGCCGAGGCGACAGGCCACAGCCCGTCGGGGAGCAGTGCATCGGGCGTAGTGGCCGAGCCGTCCAGCTCGACCTCTCGGATCGACCTCGACCCTTCGCCCTCGTCCGGGCTGCCCTCGTTGACGATCTCGATCCAGACGCGTTCGTCTCGGGCCGAAGGCAGGAACAGGCGACCGTCGCCCTCGACGAGCGGCCGCGATGCGAAGTTGTTCGACGGATCCAGGATCACCGGGCCGCTCATGCCCCAGGCGACGAGGACGTCGCCCCGCCGCACGACCCTCGTGTCGGGATCGCCAGGGGCCAGCTCAGGGAGGACGAGGTGGTGGACGGCACTGCGCTCGATATCCACGACCCACGCCTCGCCGTCACCTGCCAGAAACAACCGGTCACCCATCGCGATGGGTGCAGACGTCGGCGTTCGCGTCGCCGGCTCGGGACGGCCCTCGGTCATCGACGCCCACAGACCCAGGACAACGGCCGCGGTGAGGAACAGCCCGAGCGCGCCCGCGCTCGCTCGGCGGTTTCGCTGCCGCCGCCGGGTCCGGCGCATCGTGTCCCCAAACGCGGTCGGGGACGGCTCGATCCGTTCGAGCGCGCGTTCCACGCGATCCCTGATGTCAGCTATCGTTCGCTTGTGGGTGCCGAGAATGCGATTCGCGCTGCGCTCGATGCTCGGGACGGTAGAGCGGCGGCTCAGGCAAGATGCGGACATGGTGATGTCCTTCTTCTACTGGGCGCTGCGTCGACTCCTCGAACTGGTCGTAGCCCGAGTACGCGGCGATGGCGCGAACGAGATCGAGCTGCTGGTTCTGCGCCACGAGCTCACCGTGCTCCGTCGCCACGTTGCCCGGCCCCGGTACTGTCCGGCGGATCGGGCCCTCCTCGCCGCGCTGGCACGGTTCCTGCCAAAGGAGCGATGGCCTGCGCTGCTTGTACGACCGGAGACGGTGCGCCGGTGGCACCGCGACGCCCTCGCTCGACGGTGGACCCATCCGCGCCGCCGTCCGGGCAGACCACCGCTTGACCGCATCGTTCGCCAGCTGATCGTCCGCCTGGCTCGGGAGAACCCGACCTGGGGCTACCGAAGGGTGCAGGGAGAGCTGGCCCGCCTCGGTCGACGGCTCGCCGCTGCCACGGTGTGGCAGGTGCTTCGGCGAGCAGGGGTGCCGCCCGCGCCCCGGCGTGCGTCGGAGAGCTGGCGGGCCTTCCTGCGGGCGCAGGCCGCCGGGATCGTGGCCTGCGACTTCATCACCGTGGACACGGTGTTCTTCAAGCGGCTGTACGTCCTGGTGTTCATCGAACTACGCTCCAGGATGGTGCACGTGGCCGGCATCACGCCCCATCCGACCGGGCAATGGGTCGCCCAGCAGGCCCGAAACGTCATCCACGTCCTCGCCGAGAGCGCGTCGGGACTTGGGTTCCTGATCCACGACCGCGATACCAAGTTCACCTCGGCCTTCGACGAGGTGTTCAGCTCTGAGGGGGTCAAGATCATCAGGACCCCGGTCCGGGCGCCTCGGGCGAACGCGATCATGGAACGATGGTTCGGCACCCTCCGAAGGGAATGCCTGGACCGGCTGCTCCTCCTCGGCCGTCGGCACCTCGCGGGCGTGCTCCGGGTCTACGTGGCCCACTACAACGCCCATCGGCCGCACCGCTCGCTCGATCAGCGCCCACCCACCTGCTCGGTATCAACAGGGGAGCGGCACGCTGTCGACCTTGGCATGATCCGCCGACGCGACCTGCTCGGAGGCCTCATTCACGAGTACGAGCTGGCTGCATGAACGAGTCGGATCGAGTTCTCGGCCCCCACAAGGTCCACTGGGTGGAGGGCCACGGCGTCTCGCCGGTCACTGGGCGCACTCGGAGGCCCCATCGCAAGGCGAACCGGCCGTGTAAGGCGCCGGTGGCCAGCGGTTTCAGATGTTCCACGCCTGACCAGCGACCCTTGAAGACTCCTTCTCATGCTTGATGCGGAAGAGGTCGGAGGTTCAAATCCTCTAGCGCCCACCACGATGGGTCATCATCACGGACACCGATCGACATGGAGGTACAGGCTGCACTCCTCGTCAGTGAGGGATCTCCGGGCCTCCCGCCGCGCGATCTCGAGGAGATCGTCCATGTCGAGAGCCCAGATCTGAACACCGTCGCACCGGCTCGACGAAGCAAGCTTCGAACCGTCCGGACTGAAGGCAACGCCCTCCACTGCGCATCCGGACCCTGGTAGGCCGGGCTGTGGTGAGCCCGTGTCCGCGTCGAAGAGCCGTACCGAGCCGTCGACGGTGGCGATAGCGATGCGCGATCCGTCGGGGCTGAAGGCAAGGTCCTTGGCGCCGCCGGAGGGTCCGGCGAGGACGGCCAGGCGCTCACGGCTCTCCACGTCCCATACCTCCGCGAGTCCTTCTGACCCGGTCAAGACGATCCTCGGCCCGGTGGGATCGAAATCCACTTGAGGGAAGTCGAAGTCGGAATCCGCGTCGATCGTGAGGACGAGCTCGCCTCGGGCCCAATCCCAGATCAAGACGCGCTCTCGTCGCGCGTAGATGGCCTGGGCGGTGGCCACCATGCGGCCGTCGTAGCTAAACGCGACATCGGAGAAGTTGAACTGACCGTCGCCTGGCTCTCCCAGAACTTGGATCACGCGACCGGCGCGATCGACGATCTTCGCGGTTCCGTCCCAACTCGCCGTGGCCAGATACTCGCCGTCCGGACTGAAGGCGACCTCGTTGACGTCGAGGCCGTGTCCGATCGTGTAGAGCTCCTCCCCGGTCGACGCATCCCACGCCCTCACCGCCGACGCACCACCCAAGTCTGGCGTGCTCTGGCCCCCGAGTGCGATCGACCCGCCATCCGGCCTCACGTCGAATGCGAGGAACCGGAAGAAGTCGGTCGCCGGCCCGATCGTGCGCGAATCCCCCGTCTGCAGGTCCCAGATCGTCAGGGCCCGGCCAGCGTCGAAGTCGGCACCCTCCGGGCTCGTCGTCACGATGCGCCGTCCGTCCGGCATGAACTCCGCCGCGGGCCTGTGCGCCGCGGGAAGGTTCGCCCACTCGGCGTCCCCGCTCGGGCCGAGGTCCCAGACCTTTACCGCGGAGATATCCGCGTCCCCGGCCATCACGCGGGTCCCATCGGGGGAGAAGGCAACCCCTACGATCCCGCTCCTCGTCTC
>JBKPHM010000074.1:0-16484 GCA_046729855.1 Actinomycetota bacterium
CGCCGGTCATCGCGTCGCTCGCGATCGGCGTCCCGTTGCTCCTGGCGCTCGTCGGCGCCGTGACGTGGCTGATCGTCGGCCGTGCGCTTGCGCCCGTCGAGCGGATCCGTCGCGAGGTGGAGGCGATCTCCGCCGAGGAGCTGCACCGGCGCGTATCCGATCCGCCGGGGTCGGACGAGATCAGCCACCTGGCCTCGACGATGAACCGGATGCTCGACCGGCTCGAGGACAGCCACGTGCGTCAGCGCCGGTTCGTGTCCGACGCATCGCACGAGCTCCGCTCGCCCGTCGCGTCGATCCGTCAGCATGCGGAGGTCGCGATCGCGCATCCGGAACGCAGCGACGTCCGCGAGCTGGCGGAGCCGGTGCTTGCGGAGGCCGAACGGCTGCAACGGATCGTGGAGGACCTGTTGCTGCTCAGCCGGATCGACGAGGGAGCACGGCTCGGCCGTGCCGAGCCCGTCGACGTCGACGACCTCGTCGTGGAGGTGGCCGCGCGCCTCCGCGAGGCGACGTCGCTGCGGGTCGACACGCGGGGCGTCTCGGCGGGGAGGGTGCTCGGCGACCGCGCGAGGCTTGCGCACCTGCTGCGGAACCTGACCGACAACGCGGCGCGGCACGCGCACAGCGCGATCACGCTTTCGCTGTCCGCGAACGACGGCTGGGTCGTGCTGTCGGTCGAGGACGACGGGAGCGGGGTCGCGTCCGAAGATCGCGGGCGGATCTTCGATCGGTTCGTCCGGCTGGAGATCGCGCGGGACCGCGACTCCGGTGGCGCCGGCCTCGGGCTCTCGATCGTCCGCGAGGTCGCGCGGCTGCACGGCGGATCCGTGAGCGTGACCGACGGCGCGAACCGCGGCGCGCGGTTCGAGGTTCGACTGCCATCGGCGGAGGCCTGACGTTCAGCGGGACGTCAGGAGCCGTCCTGCATGCTGGACCCGAGGAAGGCACAGAGGGGGAGCGAGCGATGGACAAGCGAACGAGGATCCTGATCGGTGCTGCGGCGACGGTCGTCGCGATCGGCGTGGGGACGGGCGTCGGGATCGCGGCCAGCTCGGACGATGATCAGCCCCTTACGGGCAACGACCTCGACCGCGCGACGGCGGCGGCGCTCGAGCACGTCGGCGGCGGAACCGTCATCGAGACCGAGGCCGGCGACGACGGCGCCGCGTACGGCGTCGAGATCAGGCGCGAGGACGGGAGCGTCGTCGAGGTCAGCCTCGACGAGCGCTTCCAGGTGATCGGCACCGAAGGCGATGACGACGTTGCCGGCGAGGCCGAGCACGAGGGCAGCAGCGACGACTGACCGTTCGCCGATTCCGGATCACGCTGCGACCGGGGTCGCCACCCGCATCGGCTGGCGTCCGCCTGCTCCGCCGCCCGAGCTGCTTCACGACGTAGGCGGCGTCGCGCGCCACGCCCGGGATCGCATCGGAGCCGAGCGAGAACTGGCCTGGGAGCCCGACGAAGTACAGGCCGGGTTCGCTCGTGACCACGCCGCGTTCGTGCATCGGACGTCCGTCCTCGCCGAAGATCGGCAGGTCGATCCATGACAGGTCGTGGCGGAACCCGGTGCACCAGATGACGTTCCGCACATCGAGCACCCGTCCGTCCTCGAGCCTCGGCGATCCCTGTTCCACGGCCACCACCTTCGGGACCCGCTCGACGCCCGCATCGTCGAGCCACTTGGGCTTCACCCGGATCAGCATGGTGCCGCGCCCGTCGCGCTTGCCCATCACTTTGCGACCGATCCGGTTGCGAGTCGTCAGGACGTGCGTTCCGAGGAACACGATGATCCGCGACGCAATGAACCGGTTGAACGTCCCGTCGATGTCGACGGGGACGTGGTCCGGGTGACGCCCCGAGAGGTACGTCGTGTGGGTCGCGGCGAGCTCGAGGGAGATGTCGGCGCCCGAGTTGCCGGCGCCGACGACCAGCACCGGCCCGTCCTGGATCTGCGACGGGTTCCTGTACTCGGTCGAGTGCATCTGCACGATGCCGGGGTCCAGGTCCCGGGCCAGCGCGGGCACCCGTGGATCGCGATGCGGCCCGGTCGCCACGGTCACGTTCGCCGCCTCGAACGTGAGGTCGCCAGTCGAAACGACGTAGGTGTCGCCCTCGCGCCGAACCCCATCCACGCGGACGCGCGTCCGCACCGGAAGCGCCAGCCGAGCCGCGTACGCCTCGAGGTAGTCGGCCATCTCGTCCCGAGTCGCGGTCATCGAACGCCTTCCCGGGAATCGCAATCCCGGGAACGAGGCGTACCTCCCCGGCGTGAACAGCCGGAGGGAGTCGTAGCGCTGCCGCCAGTTGTCGCCGACCCGTTCGTTCGCGTCAAGGATCACGAACGAGCATCCCGCGCGCTTGAGGTAGTAGCCGGCCGTGAGTCCGGCCTGACCAGCCCCGATGACCACCGTGTCGAACCGCTCCAGATCCACCGCCGACCTCCCGTCTCGATCTGGGCGAACGGTAGGCGGACCGGTGAAGTCAGCTCATCGCCGGAACCAGCCAACTTTCCGGCCGGGGCCTGTGGTGAGAACGCACCATCCCGGGCCGGTCAGGCCAGGCCGTGCTCGTACGCGTAGGCAGTGGCGGCGGCGCGCGAGGAGACCCCGATCTTGCCGAAGATGTTCTGCAGGTGGCGCGCGACCGTGTGCTCGCTGATCACGAGCTCGACGGCGATGTCCCGGTTCGTCTTGCCGGCGGCCACGAGCCGCAGCACCTCGCACTCGCGCGGCGTGAGGCCGCTCGGGAGCGCATCCGGGCTCTCGAGGAGCCGGGCCGTCTCGCGGGCATCTGGCCTCGCCCCGAGCCGTTCGAACGTCGCGAGCGCCGCGCGGAGCTCGGCCCGCGCCCCGTCCTCGTCGCCGCCGGCCCGAAGGGCTCGGCCGTACATCGCCCGCGCCATCGCGGCTTCGTACGGCAGCCGGAGGTCCTGGTAGGCGGCCGTCGCCCGACGGAGGTGTTGCAACGCGGCGTTGGTGTTTCCCTCTGCGAGGTGTACGGCGCCGGCCGCCATCGCCGCGCCGGCGTCGAACGCGGGCATGCCGCTCGCCGCTGCGATCGTGGTGAGCTCGTCCGCAGCCGTCCTCGCCTCGTCGATCGCTGCGGCGACGATCGCGGCCTCGACCTCGGCGGCGAGGAGCCGGCTACGACGGGCGGGCTGGCGCTCCGCGGCCAGGGCCAGACGCAGTGCCGTTCGGGCCGGCTCCACCCTGCCCTGCGCGAGGCGGAGAAGCGCCACACCAGGCTGGGGGTCGGCGCCGAGCTCGCGCGCCCGGTCGAACGCTCGCTCGGCGCCTCCGAGGTCCCCGGTCCGGCGACGGATCTCGCCGAGCTGCGCGTGCGCCCATGCGGCCAGCTCGGGATCGAGGGCCTCCAGCTCTTGGGTTGCCCGGACCGCCTCGGCTGCGGCCTCGGACCACGAGCCGCGGAGACGCGCGACCTCCGCCCGGTTCACGCGGCACTGGCCGGGGAACGGCGACGACGACGGCACGGACTCGCACCAGGCGCGCGCCGCATCACTCCAGTCGCCGGCGCGCCGCACGTCGCTCAGCTCCAGGCAGGCCGCGATGAGCGAGCAGTAGATGATGCCCGTGAAGTACGGGCTCAGGTCGCCCCCGACGACCGAGGCCATCGCCTCGTCCATCAAGGGAAGGCCCTCGGCGATCCGCCCGGCGGCGATCAGGGCGAGTCCCTTCGTATGGAGCGCCATCGCGACCAGATCTCGGTCGGCGTGGCGTCGCCCGGTTGCGAGCGCCCGGTCGGAGAGCTCGATCGCGCGCTCGAGGTCCCCGGAGAACCGGGCGACGTTCGCCTCCACCATCGTGATCAAGCCGTGCTCGGCACGCTCGGGTACCGCCTCGGCGTGCCGCTTCGCGCTCATCAGGAATCCGGCGCCCACGGCGGGCTCGTCTCGCTGGAAGTGCTCCACGGCGAGCCGCGCGGCGGCCGCCGCCGCGCGGAGATCATCACCCTCGGTCGCGTAGGCCGCGTACGCGCGCTGCCGCCACTCCAGTGACTCCGCGGACCGCGACATCCACCACGCCGCGTCGGCGATCCCTTCCAGATCCTGTGCGCTCAGCCGCGCGGGATCCGCACCGTGCAGGGCATCGTAGGCGTCGGACCACTCGCTCCGGGCCAGGGCCTTCCGGCCGCGTTCGATCGTCGCGTCCGTCTGGGTCATCCTCGGTGTTCGCGCTAGTTGCCGCGCACCCGGCTCGCGAGCGTCCCGAGCAGGCTCCACGCGATGCGTGGCTCCTCGGCCAGGATCTTCCGGAGGTCGTCCCGATGCAGGACCACGCATCGGACGTCCGTGTCGGCGACGACCGAAGCCGATCGCGGCCGACGATCCAGCACGGCGATCTCGCCGAAGAAGTCGCCAGCTCGCAGTCGTGCGACGGTGCGGCGGTTGCGCACCACCCGTGCCCTCCCCTCGAGGATCACGAACAGGGTCTCGCCGTCCTCGCCCAGCCTGACGAGCTCCTTCCCGGCGTCATACCGGTAGTCAAGGGTGCCCTTGAGGATCCGCCGGACCTGCCGCTGCGAGAGCGTGCGGAACAGCGGCACCTTCGACAAGCTCGCGACCCGCTCGTCCACCCCGCACTCCCAGGCCTGACCGCCGCGAGTATCGCACGGTGCCGCCGGAAGGGTTTCAAGGGCGGCGGGCGATCACGTGGAAGACGTGCCACCACTTCGGGCCGGGCTCGTCCTCCTTCTCCTCCTCCTCGAAGCGCTCGATCGTGAAGCCATGGAACAGCGCTCGTGCCTCGTCGATCCGGAACGACACGAGCGGATCATCCTCATCGTTCGCCCAGGTGTCTCGGTCGCCCAGGAGCTCGCCGGCGAAGCTTCCGCCCGGACGGATGGCGGCGGTCAGCCGCGACCACAGCTCGGGGAAGCGGTCCGGCCGGCAGAAGAAGAGGCTGTAGGACGCCCACACGAGGTCGGCGGGTGAGATCTCAACGTCCTCCATCCGCGAGATGGCCGTCCGCAGCCGGGTCGCCACGCCCTCCGGCACGCGGGCCCGAACGCGCCGGATCGCCTCCTCCTCACGATCGATGGCGAACACGGACCAGCCGCGTTCGATCATCGCGAGCGTCTCGATCCCGGCGCCGCACCCGAGGTCGACCGCCTCGCCCGGCCGGTCGAACGAGCCGAGAACGGATAGCAGCAGCTCCCGTGGCTCACGCCCCTCGTGCTCGTCGTAGTACTCGGTCCAGTCGCTGTCCACGTCGGCCAACGCGCTCTCCCTCCAGGCTCGCGGTCCTCACCCTACGCATAGCCGAGGTCGGTGCCGCGTGCGAGGATCGCGTTCGTGCGCGACGACGCCTCGATCCTGCACGCGGACGTCGACTCGTTCTACGCGTCCGTCGAGCAACGGGACGACCCCGAGCTCCGCGGCCGCCCGGTGATCGTCGGTCACGGGGTCGTGCTGGCGGCGAGCTATGAGGCCAAGGCCTTCGGCGTCCGCACGCCGATGGGTGGATACCAGGCGCGGCGCCTGTGCCCGGACGCGGTCGTCGTGAGCCCGCGGATGGACGCCTATAGCGAGGCGAGCAAGGCCGTGTTCGACGTGTTCGAGGACACGACGCCGTTCGTCGAGGCGCTCTCGATCGACGAGGCGTTCCTCGACGTCGGCGGCCTGAGGAAGATCGCCGGCACGCCGACCGAGATCGCCGTCCGGCTGCGCCGCGAGGTCCGCGAACGCGTCGGCCTGCCGATCACGGTCGGCGTCGCGAGAACGAAGTTCCTCGCCAAGGTCGCCAGCACCGTGGCGAAACCGGACGGGCTGCTCGTCGTGCCGGCCGACCGCGAGCTCGAGTTCCTGCACCCGTTGCCCGTCGAGGCGCTGTGGGGCGTCGGCCCAGTCACGGCCGCCAAGCTCCGCGAGCGCGACATCACGATCGTGCGACAGGTCGCGGAGCTCGACGAGAGCACGCTGGTGCGGATGCTCGGCCGCGCGGCCGGCCGGCATATCCATGCGCTCGCGCACAACCGCGATCCGCGGCGCGTGCAGACGGGGCGCCGCCGCCGATCGATCGGGACCCAGCGCGCGCTGGGTCGCCGTCGCCGGCGATCGCCCGAGGAGCTCGACGCCGATCTGGTCGCGCTCGCCGATCGCCTGTCGCGCAGGCTCCGGAAGGCGCGCCGCGTGTGCCGGACGGTCGTGCTGCGGCTGCGGTTCGACGACCTCTCGCGAGCCACCAGGTCGCACACGCTGCACGAGGCGACCGCCCAGACCGAGACGCTCCTCGCAGCCGAGAGAGGACTGCTCACGACCGCGATGCCGATGATCCGCGAGCGGGGCATCACGTTGATCGGCATCACGTTCACGAACCTGTCCCACGACGACGCGATCCAGCTCGCGCTCCCGTTCGAGCGTTCACGCTTCGACGCCGTGGACGCCGCCGTCGACCTGGTGCGCGAGCGGTTCGGGGGCGCATCGATCGGACGCGCGGTGCTGCTCGGGCGCCACCAAGGCCCGTCCGTGCCGCTCCTTCCGGACTAGACACCCCACGCCTCGAAGAGTCAAGCGGCGGCCTTCTCAGGTTCGGGCCAAGCGACCTCCTCGCGGTAGAGCTGCCGGCGTTCGACGCACACGTGAAGGATCCCGACGAGGCGGTTCCCGAGTTGTCGGAGCGCTTGGTTGTGGGTCTTGCCTCGAGCACGCAGGATGTCGTAGTAGCGCCGGGCGCCCGGTGAGCGCGACAGCGCGGCGAAGGCCCAGAGGTGACACACGTCAGCCAGATGCGCGTTCCGCGCGAAGCGCGCCGCCACGACGCGCTTGGTCCCCGAAGCCTTGGTGATGGGTGCGGTTCCGGCGTAGGCCTTGCGCGATCTAGGATCAGCGTAGCGGGTCCGGTCGTCGCCGAACTCGCCGAGGGCCCGGGCGCCGAGGACATCGCCGAGTCCGGGAAGACTGAGGTAGATCTCGGCGTCCGGGTGGCTCCTAAACGAGCGCTCGAGCTCCCGCTGCAGCTGCTCGACCTGTGCCGCGACCTCCCGGAGCACCGCGACGAGGGCACGCACGCTCGCGGCGTACGCGCCGGTCAGGGCAGGCGGTGCCTCGAGCTGCGTGCTCCGGAGCGTCTTCGAGATCTCCTGCGCACGCCGAGCCAGGTTGCGCTCGCGGCCGCCGCGGCGAAGGGTGGCCGAGATCTGCGCCACGGTGAGCCGACGCCCCTGTCCGGGCGACGGTGCCCGCTCAAGCACAGCCAGCGCGTCGCGGGAGGTCAGGTCCGATCCGAAGCAGGCGAGGGCCGCCGGGTAGTACTCGCGCAGCAGGTTGCGCATCCGGTTGGCCTGACGCTGGCGCGACCAGATCAGATCCTTGTGCGCCCGGGCGAGCACCTTGATCGCCTCGGCCGCCTCCGAGTCACCGGCCACCTGGCGGTGGTTGTGGCGGTCGGTGCGAACGATGTCGGCGAGGACCTTGGCATCGCCGGGGTCGGACTTGGCGCCCGAGACCCTGTGGCGATCGCGGTACCGATCGACCGAGAGCGGGTTGATCGCGTAGACCTGGTAGCCCGAGGCAACGAGCGTCCCGACGAGCAGCCCCCGATCGAGCTCGAGGCCGACCGCCACATCCCCCGCGTCCGAGGCGTGCTCGGCCACCATCTTGTGCAGCCGCGCGACACCTTCCACGCCGTCGGAGACCCGCCCTCGCGCCAGCACGGCCCCTGTGTCGGACAGCAGGCAGAGGTCATGGTGCGCCTCCGCCCAGTCGATCCCGAGGTAGATCACCTCCTCATCTCCTTTCCGGGGAAGGAGGTCCAAGAGCCGGAGGAGACTTGCGGCGTGCTAATGGATCAGTGCTCCTGGCACGACACCCCACCAGCCGTCCACCTCCCCAGCGACCGACAGGGGCGCGATCTACCCTCAGGGCTCCCGGCCCAGCATCCAGAGTGCTCTCCTGTCGGTGGCTCGGGAGGAAGTTTCCTACGGTTCTTCGGAGCCATTAGCATCGACCTCTGCCTCACCCGGTTCCGCGATGGGATCCAGACCGTCCCGCTGCCGTTCGCGTCCCTGCTCCGTGGCCTCGCCGGTCCTGCTGTGCGGGCGAGGGAGTCCGGCTTCGGTTGGCGCGTCTTCGCGCCGCGGCCTCAAGGGGCATGTCGGGGCGGCAACCGCCTGCTCGTTCGGGCGGGCCTGGATGACCGGGAGCTCGAGATCGCCGTGCTCCGCCATCAGCTGCGGATGCTCGCCCGGGGAGGCAAGCGGCCCCCGCTACAGCACCGCCGACCGGGCCCTCCTCGCCGCGGCGAGCCGGTTCCTTCCTCGGGACCGGTGGTCGGCCTTCGGGGTCGTCCCCGACACGCTGAGGCGCTGGCGCCGCCAGCTCGAGGCCGGAAGGGGACGGAGACCGCGCCAGGGCCGGGGCGTCCTCCGATCGATCCGGCCCTTCGCCGGGCTGATCCTTCGGATGGGAAGGGAGAACCCCCGCTGGGGCTACCTCAGGATCAAAGGCGAGCTCCTTCAGCTCGCCATCATCACGGTCTCCGCCACCACGAACGTGCTGCGGCGGGGCGGCCTGGGGCCGGCGCCCCGGCGGATCGGACCGACGTGGAGGGAGTTCCTGCGGGCCCAAGCCCTGGCCCTGCTCCCCACCGGCTCCTGCGTCTTCGACTTGGAGGATCGGGCTCGGCGCGAGTCGGGCCCTGCGCCTCCGGTCGTCGATGCAGCGGGGCGACTCCCGCCCGACGAGGGGCATCGCCCGACGCCTCGTGCCGGTCCAGATCCCGCTGGTGATCAGCGAGAGCCCGCTCGAGAAGAGCTCCTCGACCCGAGGCTGGTGAGCCTGTCCGGATCGAGGTTGCGCGTCGCCCACCACCCGGCGGCAGGCGGCCTCGTGACGCGCCTGCCTGCCCTGCCTATCTTCGTTCTGTCGCCTGACCACGGCAGCGCTACCGGGGTCGCGTCGGCGTTTCGCGCACGGATGGGGTCGCGTCGGCGTTTCGCGCACGGTCGGCCGGCGGGTTCCGTTCCGGCCTCTGAACGCCGCCGATCTTCGCTCGTTGCCAGCGGTTCGATTGCGCGGCGTGGTTCGACGCTCGAGCGGCCGCCTGATCGAATACTTGTACCCAACAGGCCGGTGTGCGCGGCGCCCACGTCACTGCGTCACGCCAGGACGAAGTAGCGCAACCAGACGTAGCCCGCGGAAAGCGCGATCGTCACCCCGGTGACGATGACGCCGTACTTCAGCCACTCGACGAACCGGATCTTGTGACCCGCTCGCGCGGCGAGACCGAGGACCACGACGTTGGCGCTCGCTCCGATCGATGTGGCGTTGCCTCCCAGGTCGGCGCCGAGTGCGAGCGACCACCAGAGCACGGTCGACGAGCCGGAACCGGCTCCGACCAGCTCGCGCACGACGGGCGCCATCGTGGCGACGTACGGGATGTTGTCGACGATCGCGGACAGAACGGCCGACGCGATCAGCAGCGCCATCGCCGTGAGCAGCAGTCGATCGCCGGTGGCGTCGATCACGAACGTCGCCAGCTCGTGGATCACGCCGGCCTTCGTCAGTGCTCCGACCATGATGAACAAACCCATGAAGAACAGGAGCGTCTCCCACTCGACGTCCCGCAAGAACACGTCAGGCTCCTCCCTTGCGACCAACAGCAGCACGCCGGCCCCGAGCAAAGCGATGACCGACGGGTCGTAGTGGAGCACGCCGTGGAGAACGAACCCGATCGTCACCACAGCGAGCACGGCGAGCGACCGAACCAGGAGCGGACCTGGGAGCAGTGCCTCGCGCTCGTCGAGCGCCATGATCTCGGCCGCCCGCTCGGGGCGGAAGACGAAGGCGCCGTCGCCGAACAGCCACCGGGACAACCCAACGAACACGATAAGCAGGATCAGGACGAGCGGCGCGAGGTTCGCGAGGAACGAGACGTACGAGAGGTTCCCCTCGCTCGCGATGAGGATGTTCGGTGGGTCGCCGACCAGCGTGGCCGTGCCACCGATGTTCGACGCCATTGCCTCGGCGATCAGGAACGGAACCGGAGGAACCCCCAGACGCTCGGCGATCAGCAGCGTCACCGGGGCGACGAGCAGCACCGTGGTCACGTTGTCCAGCAGCGCCGACGCGACGGCCGTTATGAGGATCAGCATGACGAGGATCCGGAACGGCCGCCCACGAGCCCGTTTCGCAGACCAGATCGCGAGGTACTCGAACAGCCCAGTCCGGCGGACGACCGCGACGATGATCATCATCCCGAGCAGCAGGAAGACCACGTTCCAGTCGACGCCGGTCCGCTCGGAGCTGAACGCGTCGCCGGCATCGACGACCCGGAAGAGCAGCATCAGCGCGGCGCCGCCGAGCGCCACGACGACGCGGTGGACCCATTCCGTCGCGATCAGGACATAGGCGACGACGAACACGGTGATGACGAGGGCCTCGTCGATCATCGCGACGCAAGAAGGTGACTCAGCAGATCCTCGATCGTGATGCCCCCGATCAGCGCGTCGTCCTCGATCACCCCGACCATGGGGGCAGGGACCCGCACCATGACGGAGGCGACCTCGATGAGCGTCGCGTCGGCGTCCACGATCGGTTCCTCGTCGACGTCCTCGGGCAGCAGGTCGGCAACGGAGCGCCCACGGAGCCGGTCCGCGAGGACGTCGGCGGCGTTCTCCGCGACCACGCGAGCCAGGGCCGTATCCTGCTCGACGTAGGGCGGGAGCAGCTGACGGAGCAGCATCGAATCGCTCAGCACGCCGACGAGCCGCCCCTCGGCGTCCAGGACGAGCACCGCTCGAACCTGTGGGCGGGCGAGCTGGGCCATGGCCGCCGTAGCCGGGTCGTCGCTGCGAACGGTCGGCTGCGGGCTGACCAGGTTGCGCGCCTTCATGCCTGTTCTCCTCTCCGCGTCGCCGACGCGGAGCGTACCTCGGAGCAGGGACGAAACCGGTCGGCGCGCGCACTCGCTCGTGCCGACCAGGCTTCCCGGCGCACCGTCCGTTCGGTTGACGAACGACTGATTCGTCATTGGATCCACGCCGATCCCGAACCTGCGAGGAGAAGAGCGAAAAGTCCTGGCCGAAGCCCCGGTCGGGATGCGCTGGCTCGGTCGATTCGGGGAGCTTTCGCTACGAGATCTGTCTGTGGCGGGGAGGCTCCGTCCCGCATCTCGCGTACGTGGTGTCGAGTCCGGTCCGGGTTGCGACCGACATCGCTCGCGCGCAGCGGGTGCTCGATTTGGCGCCGGCAGTCCCGACAGCCGTGTGCCGCCGCGATGAGCTTCGCACCGACGACGTGTAGAATTCCAACTCGCTGATCTCTTGGCTTCTCGCCCGCTCCGGCATCGACACCGAGCGACTGCACCCACCTGCCCGCGGCCGAGCTCCCGGGTGGGACGCCGGTCCTGTGCTGGCACGACGCTAGATCCAACGCGGGACATCAACAGCGCCCTGACGGGCAACATCGGTCGGCCGACTACCAGAAGGACAGCAATATTCGTGCAAGACGGAGGATCGCAACCCAGCAGAACACCGCGAGAAGGATGTCGATCAGCGCCGACCCCGTATCGAGCAGGCGGAATACCCGATCCCGATGCGACGGCTGGCCTGACGATCACTCGAGTGGTTCGATTTGCGCAATCGCAGCGTCGAGCAGCGAGACAGCACGGGCCGCTACGTCAGCGGCGACATCATCGGGCTGACTCTCGATCCGCTGCTTGGCCATTACCAACGCAACGCGTCTACCGAGTGCCGTCTGGCGCAACTCGCTGACCGCGTGCTCTTCGTCTCCATCCTCGGCGGCGAGAGCGATCGCCCGTTCGAAGACGGCGTCTGATGTACTCATCCCGTTCCTCCTCTACCGTTCCATGAGCGGAGAATCAGTGCACCGAGCGTTCCTGCAAGTAGCGACGCAATGAGAACGGCTACCCTCGCCGCCTCGATGTCGTTTGCACCCTCGAAGCCGAGCTCGGTCATGAACAACGCGACCGTGAACCCGATCCCCGCAAGGACGGACGCCCCTAGCAGCAGCCGCGTCGTCACGCTCGCCGGAAGGCGACCCCAGCGCAGGCGGCGAACCAGCCAGACGGCGCCGGCGATACCGACCGGCTTTCCGACGACCAGACCCAGCACGATCCCGCCGCCGACCGGTCCGGTCGCCGCCTCGACAACCCCGGTGTCCAGCTCCACCCCCGCGTTCGCGAGTGCGAACGTCGGCAGGACGGCGCGGCTCGTCCATGGATGCAGCGCGTCCTCCAGCCTCGCGATCGGCGAGGCGGCGTCGCGCGACAGAGATGCCGCGTAGAGCCAGTAAGGGGCATCGGCTTCGGGGTGGGATGGCTGTGCATCGGCTTCGCGGGCCGCCCACCGCACTTCGTCGCGAGTGATCGGCGAGCGCCATACCGGTGCCGATGGCGTGAGCATCGCCAGCACGACGCCGGTGATCGCTGGATGAATGCCGGACCGGTCTAGCGCGATCCACAGGGCAACTCCGAGCACCACGTACGGGATCAACGACGACACGCGGAGGAGTCGAGTCGCGATGACCACAATCACGACGATCCCCACGGCCGCGGCGAACGGCGGGACCTGGATACCCTCTGCGTAGAACAGCGCGATCACAACGATCGCGCCGACGTCATCGACAATCGCCAGAGTCAGGAGGAACGCTCTTAGCGAACTGGGGGCACGAGGTACGGCGAGCGTGAGCACGCCGAGCGCGAACGCGATGTCCGTCGCGACCGTGACACCCCAACCCTGCGCCTCCGTCTCAGCGTTCAGCAGCAGGTAGAGCGATGCTGGGACGACCATCCCGCCCAGGGCCGCGAACGCGGGCAACGCGAGCTTCCTTCGATCCCGAAGCTCGCCCGTCGTGACCTCGCGCTTGATCTCGATACCAACGATGAGGAAGAACAGCGCCATGAGCCCATCGTTGACCCAGTGACGCGCGTCCTTGGCGAGCTCCCATCCTCCGACCTCCACGCGGAGGACGGCGTCCCAGAGCCCCTCGTACAGATGTCGGAAAGGCGAGTTGGCCCACGCGAGCGCAAACATCCCCGCGGCAAGGAGGAGCAGTGCGGATGCTTCTTCGGTGCGAAGAAAGTCCTTCAGCGGCCGGCGTGACGTCGCCGACGAGGAACGCGTCGACGCTGCAGCGAGAGTACGCCGCCTGTTGACCATGGTCGGCTCCGTGCCGACCAGACTTCCCGGCGCACCTTCTCTTGCACGAATCCTACCGAACCGAGCCCGGGTAAGTCCACAGCGGGACGTCCGTCCCAGACTTAATGGAGCCCCCAGGCTTTGCGGATGGTGGGGGAGGCGATCTCCGTAGCCAACTGCTCAGTCATCGTGGTCAGAGAGTCTGAGAGAGAGTCGGAAGTCCGGAATCGCGCTCGTGCGGCTCGACCGTGTTAGTGATGAGTCCGTCGAGGGCCCTGTTCCTCACGATCTCGCACGCCGGGAGATGCTCTGTTCCGGAATCGATCGTCTTAGGCGCGGCGAGGTCGATCCCGCGGTGCGGCCGGTGTGTGTTGTACCTGCATAAGAATCCTGGCTGAGGTCACCTTGAGCCGGAACGGGACCCTGACGTAGGGTCCGCGCACCGGGACAGGGGCTTCGGGAGAGCCAGGACGGGCAGGCCGTCGAGACACTATGGGCCGCGAGCCCGCTGTTGTAATTGGCCGCCCCCGCGACCGATCCGGTTGTGCCGTGAGCACGCATCCGTAGTTGTCGTTCGTCCCGCCTGGCCTCCGCCACCGACAGGAGAGGAGGCGAGGTGCGGTTCATCGGTCTGGATGTTCACAAGGACTTCCGCGAGGTGGCCGTGGCGGAGGGGGCCGCGTGCGCTCGACGCCCGAGGACCTGGAGATCTTCGGGCAGAGCTTGAGCCGAAGCGAACACGTGGTGCTCGAGCCCACCGGAGGCGGCCGGGCCCGGCTCGACGAGCAGCATGCCGAGTAGAGATCGCATAGCTCGAAGCGTCACGCAACGGCCTCGAGCCGGTTCGGCCACGCGACGAGGGAGGCAGCGTCGATCCCACCATTGACGTCACCCGGTGAGCGGCCGAGTGGGAGGTGCTCGTACCGACGCGGACGCCGGCAACCACCCTCTGTCGCTGTCACTCCGATAAGGCGTCGGGCCATACTCCAGCGCTGAGTGCTCGATCGAGCAGCGATGCGGCCCTGCTTGCCGTTTCGGCTTCCGCAGATTCCGACATGTGTTCGAGCTCCTGCCGTGCGATCACGATTGCGACCCCGTCGTCCGGCCGCGGCTTCGACGAGTTCCGACACCGCCTCGTCGTCGCTCCATCCCATCGTGGCGAACGCCAACGCCCGCTCTCGGAGCTTGTCTGCTGTTCTCATAGCGCCTCCCTTCCGGGCACGACAAAGCCCGCGAGGCCGGAACAGCGTGTCGCGACATCAAGACACCGCTGAAGGCGGGGTGCGCCGTACTCCCACAGGCGAAGGAACCGATCATTCGCGGTGTTGGGATTCGGCTCGCCGACGAAAGCGACCGGCGCTCCCTCGGACGAAGCCGGAGATCGCTTCGGCGCTCGGCGGCTCGTCCGGTCAGCAGCTCCGGGGAAGCTTGCGTTAGGCCGCATCTCGGGCTGCGCGTCCGGTCGCGAAGTCACCTTCGAGCTCCAACTCCCGGATGTAACTCGCGGCCGAGCAGGCCTTCGGCGAGCGTGCCGCGATGCGTTCTGTCCGTACGCTCCTCCGGTTGCAGGCTAATCGCGAAGTCGCCTCTTGACGACCGCTCAGGGTGCTGTTGCCGCTCGGCCAGGCCCTCGGCAACGTGCCGCGATGGATTCGCTCCGGCGCCAGCCGCGCATGCTGTCCGTTCGCCATCGGTCCCTCCCGTACGCCTATCCGTCGGGCGCAGCGCGAAGTCGCAACCCGCCACGCGCCATGCTTTCCGAGCAACGTGGCAGCCAACGGGTAGCGGTCTTGTCCAACTCTCATCGTAATCGGCCGGACGTCACCACCGCTCGAACAAAGCGTCGGCTCCCTACCAAATGCACACGGCGCAGCATGCAGCCTGCGAATTGGAGCTACTCGGACGGCTCGCCGGTTGATCGGACGTTATCGAGCTGGGCGATGAGCCGTTGCCATGCGGTCTGATGCCACGCCGCAAGCCTACGCAGCACCTCGTCGCCTGCCTCGAAGAGCGTGACACGCGTCGCTCGGGCATCGTTCAGGTCCCGCACCCGGCTGACCAGCGAGGCCTTCTCCGCGCTGTCAACCATCTGTACGACCGTACTCGTCCGGCATGCAGCATCTTGGCGAGCGAACTCATGGTCGGCGGCCGCATCGCAGCCGCCGCCCTAACGGCAAGCAACAATTGGTACTGACCGCTCGTCACACCGACCCCTCGGCACATGTTCGAGCTATCGGACAGAAACCGCCTCAGCGCCGAGCGCATCTGAAACAGGGCAAAGAGCTGACCCTGCGTGGGCTCGTCGCCCGGATTAGCGTCCATAACGGCATCGGTGCCGACGGTGAGTCCATCCTCGAATCCTTCCATGTGACCCACCGACCCACGTCACCTCCGCATTGGGTAAGGCCGCGTGTCGATGCTAGTCAAAGAGAGATGACCGGATGCGGAGGGACCAGATATTTGCCTGGATCGCAGCATCGATCGCGATTGTCGGCGCCGGACGGACGAGAACAGCAGGAGGATCAGGGAGATGTTCTCCCTCGCGAGGCCCTCGCGAAGCGGCGTGGCAGCCGCGCAGAGCGAGCCTCTGCTGCCCCGACGGTCCGACCGGCGCCCGCGACCCGCCTGAGTCGAGAATCAGGCGCGCCAAGGAGCACCGGCCGCCAGGCCGTCAGCCGATTAGACGGTCAACGCCTCTACGGGCAGACATGTGGGGGGACCTGTCCTTTACTCGACGTCGGCGTCGGCCCATACTCTTGCGGAAAGCGCTCGATGGAGCAGCGAAGCGGCCGCCCCCGCACGCGAATCGCCTCCTGGAGCCGTCTCGAGCTCCTGTCGGGCCATCACGATCGCCACTCGCTTGCCCGCCGCAGCTTCGATGAGCTCCTCGACGGCCGCATCGTCGTCGCGACCCATCCCGGCGAGCGCCAGGGCCCGTTCCCGGACCACGTCGGTCGTCCTCATCGCACCTCCTCAGAGACGACAAAGCGCCGGGAAGCCGACCAGTCTCGCGTTCCTACGTTCCGGCGCTTTGGTCGTCGCCCGCTCGTCACCCGGGAGCTCACCCTCCGCTTGCGGTCCGAGTTCGCGGGGTTTCCTTCCCCGTAGCCTGAATGGGCGACGTTCGAAAGAGCAATCGTTCGAGCGTTGACTTATCTCAACGCTCCGCTTCCTAGCGTTACGTTTCCTTGAACAGGGCCAGCGCTTCGTCCCTACTCGACACGCGCAGCTTCCGAAGGGCAGAGGAGACGTGGGATCGGACCGTAACGGTCGACACGCTCAGATCGTCGGCGATCTCTGCCGTCGTCCTTCCCTTGCGGACCTGCTCGAGAACTTCCCAGTCCCGCGCCGTCAGCGGGGCC
>JBKPHM010000075.1:0-2969 GCA_046729855.1 Actinomycetota bacterium
GCTCGATGTCGGCGAGCTGCGCGCGCTCGCCTCCCAGGTGCCGCAGCTCCTCGAGCAGGGCATCTTCCTGCCGCTGCTCGTCGTCGACCCCGAGACCGGCGAAATCCAGGGCGGCGGTGTGCTCCATCACGTCGACTGGCAACGCGATCAGGCCGAGATCGGCTACTGGCTCTTCGAGCACGCGCGCGGCCGCGGGACCGCGACGCGAACGGCCCGTTTCCTCGCCGAGCACGGCTTCGCGCTGGGGGTCCAGCGGATTGAGGCGCGGGTCAATGTCGGGAACGCCGCCTCCGAGCGAGTGCTCGAGCGGGTCGGATTCACGCGCGAAGGCGTCCTCCGCTCCGTGACGCAGCGGGATGGGAACCGAATCGATCAGACCGTGTTCTCGTTACTCCCCGGCGAATGAAGACGCTGGTCGTCTACCTGATGGCGGGCGCGCAGACGCCGGAGTTGGCGGAAGCCGCGGTCGACGGTGGCGCCGACATCGTCGAGCTCGGCTTTCCGTTCTCCGACCCGCTCGCCGACGGGCCGGTGATCCGGCAGGCGGCCGAGCGGGCGCTCGCGGAGGGGATGCGTACCGGTGCCTGCCTCGAGTGTCTCGCGCGCACGCGCGTGCGGGTGGACGTGCCGTTGGTGCCCATGACCTATGCCGCGCTGCTCGAGGCCTACGGCTACGAGCGCTTCGAGGCCGACGCCCGAGCAGCGGGAGCCACCAGCTTGATCGTCGCCGACCTTCCCGTCGACGAACGGCCGGAGCTCCGGCGCGTCCAGCTCGTCGCCCCCACGTCGACGGACGAGCGGATCGCGCTCGCCGCGCGCGAGACCGATGGCTGGCTCTACCTCGTCACGCTCACCGGCACGACCGGCGCCCGCGACCACGTCTCGCCCGCGCTCGCCGGCCTCGTCGAGCGGGCGCGCGCGCTCACCGACGTCCCCCTGTTCGCCGGCTTCGGGATCTCGACGCCGGAGCATGCGCAGGCCGCGCTCGAGCTCGCCGACGGGATCGTCGTCGGCACGCGCGCGGTGGAGGTCGCCGAGGAGGGACCGCCGGCGCTACGCGACTACGTCCGGTCACTGCGCGCCGAGCTAATCGTCCACTGATGCGGATCTTCTCGGGCATCCGATCTTCGGGCGACAAGACGCTGGGCAACTACAGCGGCGGCTTTCGCCAGTACGTCGCGACCCAGGAGCAGGGCGACGCGTTCTTCTGCGTCGTCGACCTCCACTCGATCACGACGCCGTTCGAGCCGGAGGTACTGCACGAGTCGACCCTCTCGGTCGCCGCGTGGTTGTTCGCGACCGGGCTCGACCCCGATCGCTCGACCGTTTTCGTGCAGAGCCACGTCACCGCTCACCCTGAGGCCGCATGGCTGCTCGGCGCCGTGACGAGCTTCGGAGAGCTCCGGCGGATGACGCAGTTCAAAGAGCGCTCAGAAGAGCAGGAATTCGTCAGCGCCGGGCTCTTCAACTATCCGGTGCTGATGGCCGGCGACATCCTGCTCTATCAGACCGACGTCGTCCCGATCGGCGACGACCAGCGCCAGCACGTCGAGCTCACGCGCGATATCGCCGAGCGCTTCAACAGCCGGTTCGGTGAGACGTTCAAGGTGCCCGAGGGCGTCTATCCCGAAGAAGGCGCCCGCATTCGGAACCTGCAAGAGCCGGAGCGGCTCATGTCGACGACAAGGGGCGCGCCACAGGGCGTCGTCCGGATGATCGACGAGCCAGACGTGATTCGGAAGAAGTTCAAGACAGCAGTTACGGACTCCGGCCGCGACGTAATCCACGATCCCGCGGAGAAGGCCGGGATCTCGAACCTGATCGAGATCCTGTCCGTTGCGACTGGAGACTCGATCGCGGAGATCGAGTCCCGCTACGACGGCGCCGGCTACGGGCAGTTCAAGGAGGACGTCGGTGAGGCGGTCGTCCAGCTCCTCGTTCCGCTGCAAAAGCGCTACCGGGAGCTGCGCTCGGACGATGCCGAGCTCCAGCGCCTGCTCAGGATCGGCGCCGACAAGGCCCGCGAGGCTTCGGCCCCGACGCTGACGGCGATGTACGAGCGCATGGGCTTCGTCCGGCCCTGATTCCGGACGCCTACCACCCGAAGCTGGCCGCTCGGGACGTGGCTTGGGGCCTGGCCCCTGGACGTGGCTCGCGCGGACGCGTCCCTGTGCACGGGCGCGCGTCTCCACCGGACCGCTACGCAGGACGGGACAGGGCTGCGACCTCTTGGTCGCGTAGCTCGCGCCATTCGCCGGGATCGAGATCCCCGACCGTGAGTCCGGCATAGCGGCTTCGGTGCAACCGTCTCACCGGATGACCGACGGCCTCGAGCATCCGGCGCACCTGCCGGTTGCGGCCCTCGTGGATCGACAGCTCGATGAGTGATGGGCCGAGGCGGCGCACCTCGGCCGGGGCCGTCACCCCGTCCTCGAGCTCGACGCCCTCGGCGAGCTGCCGCAGCGCCTCGTCCGACGGCTCGCCCTCGAGCTCGGCCTCGTAGACCTTCTCGACCTCGTACTTGGGGTGCGCGAGCCGGTGCGCAAGCTCGCCGTCGTTCGTGAGCAGCAGCGCGCCGGTCGTCTCGACGTCCAACCGCCCCACGGGCACGACGCGCACCTCGTGCTCGACGAGCCCCACTACCGTCGGCCTCCCCTGCGGCTCGCTCGCGGTCGTCACCACCCCGGCCGGCTTGTTCAGCAGCACGTACGCCAGCCGCTGGCGGCGCACCTCCTCCCCGTCCACCTCCACCCGATCGCCGGGCTCGACGAACGTGTTCAGCTGCCCGGGCTCGCCGTTCACGACCACCCGGCCGGCCTTGATCAGCTCGTCCGCCTTCCGCCGGGAGGCCACACCCGCGCGAGCGAGGTAGGCGTTCAGCCGCATGTTGGGTAAGACGTCGACATGAGCATGATCGGCAACTTCCGGGCCGTGCGGGACGATGACATCGGTGCCATGCTCGAACGTCC
>JBKPHM010000076.1:0-18053 GCA_046729855.1 Actinomycetota bacterium
TCCGTGAGCCAGGCCCCGCTCTTCGTCACGCAGCTCGCCCAGTTCGTCTTCGGCCTGGCGCCCGTGTGGCTCGTCGCGTACCTGTTGCGCCGGTCGAACGAAGGCCTCGAGTCGATCGGGCTCGATGCCGACAGCCCCAGACGTGACGCGATCCTCGGCGCGGCGTTGTTCGCGGTGATCGGGATCGGCGGGCTCGCGATCTACTTCGGGTCGGTCGAGCTGGGCGTGAATCGGTTCGTCCTGCCGGTGCCGCCGCTCGGGCATTGGTGGACGATCCCCGTGCTGGTCATGAACGCGATCGAAGCCGCGCTCACCGAGGAGGTGATCGTCGCCGCCTACCTGATCACGCGGCTCCAACAGCTCTCATGGTCGCCGCGCGCGTCGGTCGTGGCAAGCGCGGCCCTGCGCGGCTCCTACCACCTGTACCAGGGGTGGGGCGGGTTCCTCGGCAACGTCGCGATGGGCGCGATCTTCGGATGGCTGTTCGCGCGGACCAGACGCGCCTGGCCGCTCGTCGTCGCGCACCTCCTCCTCGATATCTCCGCGGGGGTCGGCTTCATCGTGTTCCGCGAGCGCCTCCCGGGATTCTCGTGAACGCGCTCAGGCCTCGGCTCCGGATCGCTCGCGCGCTACGGCGAACGGCGGATGTCGGATACGCGTACGTCGCGGAGGCGATCGAGCCCGCGTTTCTGGGCCTGCTCGCGAGGGAGATCCGCGACGGTCCGCTGCAGCCGTTCGAGGGGACGTACGGGAAGGTCACGATGCACATCGAGGGCTTCGACGTCGCCGACCCGATGGATGGCTTCGATGCGATCCGACGGTTGCGCGACGAGGTCGCATCGCTCGTGCGGTCGCAGGGTGGCGGCATCCGCGGGCTCGCGTCGTGGTGGCCGAACGAAGCCGGCACTGTCCTGTACCGGCCAGGTTCGTACGGGATCAGCCCGCACTTGGACGGCAAGTGGTACCGACGGCTCGTCGTCATCGCGACCATCCACGGGAGCGCGCCGTTCTCCGTCCATCCGGCACGCGATGCGGAACCAAGCGACGCCTGGGTCGCCTCCATCGGCGGGCTCACCTTCATGCGGGGGCCGGGCCTCGCCGGGCGTCGCGACGGCCGCCCGTACCACGCCGTTCCGGGTCCGCGGCGCGGCATCCGGATCTCGGTCGCGTTGCGGATGGCCGTCAGCGGTCCGTAGCATCGCGCTCGTCAGCGCGGTCGGCATGATGCTCCTGCGGACCTTCGTAGGACTCCATCGCCTCCAGCTCGGCGTCGTCCGGCATGTTGTCGTCCGTTCGGCCGACGATCGCGTCGGAGGACGGCGACGCGGTGGGCGACCCCTCGACGCTCAGATGCTCGCTGATGGATCGCGCGAAACGGTATCCGCGTCGCTTCGGGCCTGGCTCGGGTGGCTCCGGACCGCCCTCCAGGTACGTCAACTGCCCGTTCGCGAACCGGACGGCTTCCATCTGCTGCTCCGTGAGCCCCATGTCGTCGCCTCCTCCGGCGCGCAGCACGTCGTTCACCGTGTCGAACACGACGGGATAGTTGAGGCCCCCCGGGTCCCAATGCTCATCGCCGGGCAGCTCGATGTGTCCGTAGACGCCGGGCTCCGTGCGCCACAGCCCTGCTTTTCGCCGGTAGTAGTCGTCCGTCGCGGCGGGCAATCGGTCCACGCGGAGCGGCCAGCGCTGTCCGTCCGGCCGCTTGCGCGCGGTGTTCACGATCCCGCGACGGTGCAAGAACGCCATCAGAGCGACAAGCCCGTCGAGTATGTCGCGCTGTGGCAGCCAGACGTCGATCCTGCTGTCAGCCTGGATCTCGACCTGGACGGCGTAGTGGTCCTGTTCGTCGGTCGCTTCGCCACGGGCCCAGATCGGCTTGTGCTGACCGACGATGAGGTCATCTCGATAGATCCCGACCTGCCACTCTGTGGGGTACCTCAGCACGGGGATGTAATGCCCGGCGACCTCCGTCGTGTGTAGGACCAGATCCGGACGTCGGTCGGCACGACGCTCGAAAGGCGGCTGCGGGAACCGTCGCACGGGGATGAGACGACCGTTCGGACCGCGAAGCGATCCATAGACCCATCCGTTCACCACCTCGTGCGTCACGATCACCGTCGACCCTACGCCGGACGGTGAGGCTCGCGTTGCCGGCCGCTACTGGAGGTTGCGTGGGAACGAGCGGTCCCAGGTGCGCGTCCAGCGCAGCTCGTCGTTCTCCTTGACGTCGAGCTCGACGTGCAAACGGTAGGTCTGCGCGTCGCTCGAGACGGTATGGCGCGCCTCGCTCTCGACGGTCGCCTCCGGGTAGACGATCCGGATCGTGGCGCGTGCCTTGGCTCGCGCGATGCCGGGGTCCGCCGTCGAGACCGTGACGCGACCGCCGTAGTGCTCGAACGTGCCGGGACCCGGCGGTGACGGGTCGTGGCCGCCCCAGCTCGCGGCGACGGCTGTGGTCTCGCGCTCCAGGAGGTCGTGCTCGATCCGCCACTGGACGCCATCTGGCCGCTCGCGTCCACCGGTCGCCTTCGCCGGTGCGCTGGATGTTCCGTGCCGCCGAGACCGGTAGGCCTCCTGTTTGGCCGTCGGGGCGGGCGGCGGCAGACGTGGGCGCTCGGACACGGGCGGGGGGCCGTGCAGGATCGGTAGCACCAGCGTCGTGCCTGACCGGTCCACGGACAACGTCAGCCGGGCCGGTGGCGACCAGACGTTCGGCCAATCGGTGCCCGCGAGGTGGAGCCGGATCCGGTGTCCGCGTTCGAAGATCCACGACGTGCACATGAACTCGACCGGTACGCGCACCGACGCACCCGGTTCGAGCGGCTCGGGCCGTTCATGCGAGCTGCGATGTGTCAGGTTGAGGAACCCGCGGCCTGCTAGCGCCGACGACCCGTCGGGGGCGACGTCGACGAGCTTGGCCGAAAGGAAGGCGACCGGCGCGCTCGACGTGACGGTCGCCTCGAGCCGCGGGGAGCCCAGGATCTCGAGGTCCTCCTCGAGCGCGGGCCACTCGTACACCAGCGAGTACGGCTCGTCGGCGCGTTGGTCGACGGGCTGGCCGTACGGCAGGTGCCCCGCGCAGCTGATCCACGCCGTCCAGCCGACGTCGCCGCGCACCTCGAGCGCATCGACGTCGGCGGCGTGTCGGTTGGGAGTCGCCGCCGATGACAGCTCGAGCCTTCGTTCGCGGGCGCGTTCGACCGGCCACGTCGACTCGAAGCGCCACTCCCCGTTGAGCGTCTTCAGATCGGGATCGGGCGGCGTATGCCGTCGCGCGAACAGCACGATCCGCGGCTCGCGGTCGACGCCGTTCTCGTCGTCCCTCAGCCAGCGATCCCACCATCGAAGCATCTCGGGAACCAGGTCGATGTTCGGCCCCGGAAGCGACGTCTGCGTCGACGCGTGCGCCCACGGCCCGTACACGAGCCGCTTCGGCGCGTTGAGCGCCTCGAGGACCCGGAAGGCGTTCTTCCAGTAGCCGTCCGCCCAGCCCGCAACGATCATCGTCGCCGCCTCGATCGACGCGTAGTCCGTGCAGAGCGATCCGTGCTGCCAGTACGGCGTCCAGTTCTGCTCCTCGAGCCAGCGAATCAGCCAGGGCTGATTCGTCGCGACGCGCCGCTCCCATTCTTCGCGCCATCCGTCGCCGAACAGCGACGGGACCGGCGGCAGCGCATTCATTGCCGCCATCATGATGGGGTAGTCGAGGAGGTCGAGCGCCTTCAGCGCACCGCCGAAGTAGTGCACGTCGTCGTACGTATAGCGATCGTCGGTCGCGAAGATCGACACGATCGCCTTGAGCGCAGGCGGCCTGGTCATCGCGACCTGCACCGAGTTGAAGCCGGAGTAGGACGTCCCGAACATCCCGACGTTGCCGTTCGACCACGGCTGCTTCGACAGCCAGTCGATCACCTCGTTGAGATCCTCGAGCTCGATCGGCGGATACTCGTCGAGCGCGACGCCCTCGCTCGTCCCCGTGCCGCGGAGGTCCACGCGGCACACCGCGTAGCCGTGCGAGGAGAAACGCTCGTACTCCTCGCGGTATGCGAGCGTCAGGTCATCCTTGCGGTAGGGAAGCGCCTCGAGGAGCGCAGGCCATGGCCCGCCGCCGTCGGGCAGGTACATCGTCGCGTGCAGCCGCGCCCCGTCCCGGAGTGGCAGGAAGAGGTGCTCGCGGGGCATCGTGCGGGATGCTACCGGGTTGCGTGTCAGTTGTGTGTGGCAGTCGCGACCGGAGGTCAGACCCAGCTGGGGAACCAAGCCCGGAGCGCCCAGTCCGAACCCGACAGCGGTCCTCCGGTGAGCGCCGGCCAGAACCACGCGAACAGCCACACGGACACGACCACGAACGCGACGGCGACAGGGAGGTACGGGCGCGACCTCGATCCGGCGACGCGCATCTCGGACAGGTCCCTGATCAGGTACACGCACGCCAGCACGAGGAACGGCGTGAGCGGGACCGCGTAGAACAGGAACTGGGGGCGCGAGATGACCAACCACGGCAGATACAAGGCCGCGATCGCCACGCCGATGAACGCCGCGCGCCAGTCGCGCTTGCGCCACCACGCGCACACGAGGTACGGCATCGCGATCAGCGACCCCCAAAAGATGGCGGGGTTCCCGTTCGCGTAGATCACGCGCCGCCAGTCCTCGCCCTCCTGCCCGTACCGAGCGAAGTACAGCACCGGCCGCCACAGCAGGATCCACTTCCACGCCTCCGACAGGTACGGGTGGATCGGCTTCCCGGCGTCGTCCGTCCACTGGAGCGTCCGGTGGTACTCCCAGATCGAGTGCTGCAGCCGGATCCACGCGCCGAGGTCCCACCCGAAATGCACGAACCATCCGACCCACGTAGTGACGTACACGGCGACCGGGACGAGCATCAGGAACAGCACCACGGGGAACCCCTCGAACACCACCGTCCGCCAGACCGCAGGGCCGATCGGCAGTCCCGCCTTCCGCCGGCGGCTCACCTCCCACCACAGCGTCAGCACGATCACGCCGGCGACGGCGGTCAGCCCGGACCACTTCGTCGCGACCGCGCCGCCGAGGGCGATCCCGGTCGCGATCCTCCACGGCCGAAACAGCGGCGAGGGGACGCGCACGGGCGGCGCAGCGGGCACGTCGGGCGGCTCGGCCTGGACCTCCTGTTCGCCGTGGACCCCCAGGGGGCCCGGCGGATCCGGCGTCGTGGGCGTCCGCCGCTCCATCCACTGCCGGTCCAGGAGCGCGAACGCGAATGCGAGCACGATCCAGAACGTCACCAGTCCATCGAGCATCGAGATCCTCGAGTGGACGAACTGCAGCCCCTCGGTCGCGAGGAGGAGCCCCGCGGTGAACGTCCAGACCGGGCTCCTGAACAACAGGTACGCGATCAGGGCGAGCAGCATCACGGTCGCCGTCCCGAAGATCGCCGGCGCGACGCGCCAGCCGAACGAGTCGGTCCCGAAGATCGCCTCGCCGCCCGCGATCATCCACTTGCCGAGCGGCGGGTGCACCCAGGCGCCGGTGTCGTTCTGTTCGTTTCGCCAGAACTCCTCGTCGTCGCTATCGATGTTGCACCGCTGGTTCGAGAGGTTCAGGTAGATGCACGCGGACTTCGCGTAGTAGACCTCGTCGAACACGTAGCCCGGCGGATAGTCCAGGTTCACGAACCGAAGCACGCCCGCGATCAGCCCGACGGCGACGATCGCCACCGATGGCCGGTTGGCCCACCGGGCGACGCGGCGAACGGTCGTCTCGCGGGCATGCCGGCCCGGTTCGACGCGCACGTCGCCGGCCACGGAGCTCACGCGCTCGATGGTAGGCGACGGTTCGGAGGGCGTTCGTCGCGTCAACGCCTCGGACGGTCCTTCAAACGGTAGACGAACTGGAGGCCCTGGAACCTGTCGTCGATCGAGGCCGACTTGTTGTCGACGAGGCCGGCGGACAGGCCCAGCCGCTGGACGGCGGCGAAGTCCAGGTCCGTCTCGATCGCCGCGGTCTTCTTCGGCCAGACCACCCAGAGCCGCCCCGCGGGGTCGATCCGCTCGGCGAGCCGCGCGAACCGCCGCTCGAGGTCCGATCGCCTCGTCGCGAACAGTATGACGACGTCCATCCTGGCCCTCGGCCGCGTCAGGACCTGGGCGCCGGGCACGGCCCCCAGGTCGAACCCCACCGGCGCGCCAACGACGAGAACGCTCGACCCTTCCTTGACCCCGAGCTTCTCTGGCAGGGGGGTGCCCGAGTGGCCCCTGTGGCGTCCCGCTGTTGTGGCCATCGGCGGGGCACTCTACCGTCGGCGCCATGGGGACGCTGTACGTCGTCGGGACGCCGATCGGGAACCTCGGCGACATGACCGATCGCGGTCGGGAGACGCTTGCGAAGGTCGATCTGGTGGCGGCCGAGGACACCCGGAGGACGGGGCGCCTCCTCCAGGCGTTCGGGATCGACGCGAAGCTCGTCTCGTTCTTCGAGGCGAACGAGGAGCGGCGGATCTCGGAACTCCTGGTGGCCTTGCGCGAGGGACATGACGTCGCCCTCGTTTCGGACGCGGGGATGCCCGGCGTCTCGGACCCGGGGTTCCGGCTCGTCAGGGCTTGCGCCGACGAGGGGATCGACGTCCGGGTCGTCCCCGGCCCGAGCGCGGTCCTCGCGGCGCTCGTCGCATCCGGGCTCCCGACGGACCGCTTCGTGTTCGAGGGCTTCCTGCCGCGGCGCGCGGGCGAGCGGCGAGAGCGGCTGCGGCAGCTCGCGGCCGAGCCTCGGACGATCGTCCTGTTCGAGTCGCCCGCCCGGGTCGTGGCTCACCTGAGAGAGCTTCGGGAGCATCTGGGCGACCGCCCGATCGCCGTCGCCCGCGAGCTGACCAAGCTCCACGAGGAGACGATCCGCGGCCATGTCTCCGATGTCCTCGACCGGCTCGGCGACGCGCCCGTGAAGGGCGAGGTGGTCGTCGTGGTCGCGGGCGCCACCGCCGCGGCGCCGGCGGTCGAGGTCGTCGCGAACGAGGCCCGGGCGCTCGTCGCGGGCGGGATGCGCAAGCGCGAGGCGGCCGCCGAGGTCGCCCGCCGCCACGGTGTATCGGCCAACAAGGTGTATCGGGCGCTCATCGGCTGACGCCCGGGTACCATTGCCGTCCCATGGGCCGCGACGTCTTCTACATCACGACACCGATCTACTACCCGAACGATGTGCCGCACATCGGGCACGCGTATGACGCGGTCGCGACCGACCTGGTGGCGCGGTTCCACAGGCTCCGGGGCGAGGACGTCTTCCATCTCACGGGGACCGACGAACACGGGCTGAAGCTCCAGCGGGCCGCGGAGGCGGCGGGTCACGATCCGCAGACGTTCGTCGACGGGATGGAGCCTCGGTGGAAGGAGGTCTGGGCCCGGCTCGACATCGGGTACGACGACTACATCCGCACGACCGAGCCGAGACACGAGGTGGCCGTCGTCAAGCTTCTCCAAGCGGTTCACGACAACGGACGGGACGACATCTATCTCGGCTACTACGAGGGCCTGTACTGCGTCTCGTGCGAGGCGTACTACACGGAGGACGAGCTCGTCGACGGGATGTGCCCGATCCACAGTCGGCCCGTCGAGCTCATGCGGGAGGAGAACTACTTCTTCCGCCTCTCGGCGTACCAGGACCGGTTGCTCGAGCACTACGAGCGCCACCCCGAGGCGGTCGAGCCGGAGCCTCGCCGCAACGAGGTCCTGTCCGTCATCAAGGGCGGCCTTCAGGACTTCTCGATCAGCCGTACATCGTTCCGGTGGGGCTTCCCGTTGCCGTGGGATCCCGACCACGTCGCGTACGTCTGGTTCGACGCCCTGACCAACTACCTGACGGCAGCCGGCTACGGCTCCGACGCCGAGCGGCTCGCCCGGATGTGGCCGGCGGACATCCACATGATCGGGAAGGACATCCTCCGGTTCCACGCGATCTACTGGCCGGCGATGCTCATGGCCGGCGGGGTCGAGCTGCCGCGTCAGGTGTGGGCGCACGGATTCCTCACGGTCGGCGGCAAGAAGATGTCGAAGACCAACGCCACGGGGATCCACCCATTCCAGCTCCTGGATCACTTCGGCGTGGACTCGTACCGCTACTACTTCATGCGCGAGATCCAGTTCGGCCAGGACGGGAACTTCTCGTGGGAGTCGATGGTCGAGCGCCACAACGCCGACCTCGCGAACGGGCTCGGGAACCTCGCGAGCCGTGTCCTGGCGATGCTCGGGTCCAACTTCGGCGGCGCCGTCCCCGAGCCTCGGACCGACGGCGCGGAGGCCGACCTGCCGGCCGTTGTGAAGGACGTGGCCCGGCGGTTCGACGAACACCTGTCGCGCGTCGAGCTGACCCCGGGGGTCGCTGCGGCCTGGGATCTGGTCGGCCGCGCGAACCAGTACCTCGTCGAGAAGGAGCCGTGGAAAAGCGCCAAGGACCCGGCACGACGCGACGAGCTCGGGTCGGTGCTCTACGCGGCCGCCGAGACGCTGCGGGTCCTCGCCGTCCTGATCTCACCGGTGATGCCCCGCGCCGCGGCGCGGCTGTGGGAGCAGCTCGGTGTCGAGGCTCCGCTCGTGGATCAGCGGCTCTCCGACGCTGCGGTGTGGGGCGGCCTGCGACCGGGGACGCGCACGACCAAGGGCGAGGCGCTGTTCCCGCGGCTCGAGTCCTGATCGAGGGATGCGCGCGCGACGTTTCACGTGAGACCCCCCGCCTCGACTCCGGCTGCACACCGCTGACCACGGGATCGCAGGCGGCGCGCGCTGCGCGTGCTCTCGTGTCGACCCTAGGTCGAGAGGGGCTATCGTGGCCGGGCGATGACGGACCGCAACCCTGAAGCACCGGTCCAGACTGCGGCTGTGGATACTCACTGCCACCTCTTCCTGCTGGAACAGCATCCGGCATCGGCCGTGGAACGGGGTCGAGAGGTCGGCGTGTCGACCTTCGTCTGCGCCGGGATCGACCCCGAGACGAGCCGTCGGTCGCTCGAATTGGCCGAGTCGATCCGCGGGGTGTTCGCGACCGCCGGCATGCATCCGCATACCGCGTCCGCGTTCGACGCCGAGGCGGGGGCCAGGATCGAGGAGCTGCTCTCGAACCCCCTCGTGGTCGCCGTGGGGGAGTGCGGCCTCGACTACTTCCGGATGCGATCGCCGCGGGAGGACCAGGAACGGGTGTTCCGCATCCATGTCGCTCTGAGTCGAGAGTCAGGGACTCCACTCGTGGTTCACACTCGCGACGCGTGGCCCGACATCCTTCGACTGTTGGATGAGGGATCGGCGGATCGCGTGGTTCTCCACTGTTTCAGCGGGGATGTGGATATCGCTGTGGAATGCGCGGCGAGAGGTTACTTCCTGTCGTTCGCAACCAACGTGACGTATCCAAAGAACGACGCGCTGCGCGCCGCGGCCGCCGCAGTGCCGCTCGACCACATCTTGGTCGAGACCGACAGTCCTTTCCTCGCCCCGCAACGACAGCGAGGGCGCGACAACGAACCCGCGAACGTCGTCGATGCGATCGAAACGATCGCCAACGCGCGTGGCGACACGTTCGAACGCGTTCGCCACGCCACGACGATCAACGCGAAGTCCGCCTTCGCGGCTCTCCGATAGGTCGAAAGTCGTCCCCCGAGAGGGGCGAACACGCGTTCGGAGGGGAAGCTTGCAGTAACGGTTGAGGGTTTGCTACGGTCCCCTCGTGCGCTTGGAGGCTTCGGTCCGGCTTTGCCGCTTCCCTTCCGAAGCCTTCCTCATATAGAGGAGAGGAAGGATGCGGGTTCGTCCGACCCGGCTGCGTCGTCTACGCATCCGGAAGGCGATCGGTAACGCCACCCTGGCCACCGCGATCCTCGCGGTCGGAGGCCTCTACGTCAGCGCACAGAAGAGCATCACGCTCGTCGTCGACGGATCTCCGTCATCCGTCACGACGCTCAGCGCCAGCGTCGGGGGCCTGCTCGATTCGACGGGCATCGTCCTCGACGGATCGGACCTTGTGGAGCCTCCGCCGTCGACGCCGCTCGCCGACGGCATGACCGTGGTCGTGGACAGACGGCCCCTCGCGGCCGCGGCCTCGATGGCTCTCGCAGATGTGGGGGTCTGGGTGGTGGATCGGACCGACGGGGCGCCCGCCGAGGTCGCCCTGCGCCCCCTCGGAGCGCTCGCTCCCGCGGGCACGATGTTCGGGACCTCTCGAACCGTGGACGCGCGGATCGTCGTGCGAGGGCAGGTGCACGATGTGTTCACCAACGCGTCGACGGTTCGGGAACTCCTCTCGGCCATGGGGATCGATCCCGACCGCAACGACCGCGTCGATCCGCCACCCAGCACCCCCCTACACGACGGCATCACCGTGAGGGTCGTCGACATCGAGTTCCGGACGCAGCGGATCACCAAGGCGATCCCGTACACGACGATCACGTCCTATTCCAACGAGCTGCTCCCGGGCGAGGTCCGGATCGTCTACGCCGGCTCCGAGGGCGAGCTGCTCGAGGTCTACCGGGTCAAGGTGGTCGACGGCGTCGTCGTCACGCAGGAGCTCGTGCGTCGTCTGGTCCTCGAGGAGGCGATCCCGCGTCAGCGCCTCATAGGCCGGAAGACGCCCGATCACGGGGTCCAGGTCGGTGAGGCGAGCTGGTACTCCTTCGCGCCTGAGAGCGGCTACACCGCGGCGCACCCCTGGCTGCCCTTCGGTACGGTGGTTAGGGTCACGAACCTTGCGACCGGCAACTCGATCGAGGTGACGATCAACGACCGCGGGCCCTTCGGCGGACGCGTCATCGACCTCTCCGAGGAAGCCTTCGCCGCGCTCGCACCCCTCGGCGCCGGCGTCATCGACGTCCGGCTCGTCTGGTAGCGCGGCGTCGGGGCCGCCGGTGCTCGGCCGGTCCGCGATCCGGGACCTGGCCGCCCGTCACGGGATCCGCCCGTCAAAGGCGCTCGGTCAGAACTTCCTGACCGATCCGAACATGGCTCGCGCGATCGCGATGGACGCAGCGATCGGGCCCGGAGACGCCGTCCTGGAGGTGGGGCCCGGGTTCGGCTCGCTCACCGTCGCGCTGGCGGCAACGGGCGCCGACGTCGTAGCGGTCGAGTTCGATCGCGCGCTCGTTCCGGCGCTCGAGGAGGTCTGCGCCAAGCTGCCGAACGTCGACGTGGTCCAGGCCGACGCGCTGCGGACCGAGTGGGGCGAGATCCTGCCGCCCGGGTCGGTCACGATGGTGTCCAACCTGCCGTACAACATCGCCGTCCCCGTGCTGCTGCGGATGCTCGAGGAGGCGCCATCCGTGACCACGTACGTCGTCGTCGTCCAGCGCGAGCTGGGAGACCGGCTCGCCGCAGGCGTCGGCGACCCGGCGTACGGTGCCGTCAGCGTGAAGATCGCCTACTTCGCCGAGGCGGCGACGGTCAGGCGAATGCCAGCCGACGTGTTCTGGCCGTCGCCATCCGTCGAGTCGACCGTCGTGCGCCTGACCCGTCGACCGGTCCCGGCGGTCGCCGTGGACCAAGGCGCGCTGTTCGCGGTGATCGACGCCGGGTTCGCAGAGCGACGGAAGCGGATGACGAACGCGCTCCGCCGGCTCGGGGTCGACGCCGAGGCTGCCCTCGAGCTGATGCGATCGGTCGAGCTGCCCGAAGCCGCGCGCGCGGAGGAGATCGACGTCGAGGGGTTCGGCCGGGTGACCGCCGGGCTCCTCGAGACGGGCGTCCTCGGGGGCGACAGGTGAGCCGGCCCGTGGTTCGGCGCGAGGCGCGGGCCAAGCTGAACGTGTCGCTCCGCGTGGTGCGCGCGCGGGACGATGGCTATCACGACATCGAGAGTCTCGTCGTGCCGCTGTCGCTGACGGATGTCGTGACCGTGCGCTCGGCCGATCGGCTGCAGGTGGACGTGCGCGGCGCCGAGCCCCTCGGCGGCGACGTCCCGACCGGGGGGCTGAACCTGGCGCTGATCGCGGCGCTCGCCCTAGCGGCCGCACGGGAACACGTGGGCGGTGCCGAGATCGCGATCGACAAGCGGATCCCGGTGGCCTCGGGGCTCGGCGGTGGGAGCGCGGATGCCGCCGCGACGATTCAGGCGCTCGACGAGCTGTGGGGTCTCGGGATGACCGAGGCCGAGCTGATCGAGATCGGGGCCCGGATCGGCTCGGACGTGCCGGCCACGCTCGCGGGTCGACCCGTCGTGATCCGGGGCCGTGGCGAGACCGTCGAGCCCTTCGAGATGCCGCCGCTCTGGTGGGCGATCATGCCGTTCGACTTCGGCGTTCGTTCCCCGGACGCGTACCGATGGTGGGACGAGGCCGGCGGGGTCTCCGGCGAGGCCCTCGAGCCCGTCATGCGAGCGGCGAGCGAAGGCGACGCCGAGCGCCTGGGGCCGCTCCTGTTCAATGACCTGCAGGAGGTCGTCTGCGCTCGGTATCCGCGGATCCTCGACGCGCTCGAAGAGCTCTTGAAGGCCGGCGCTCTCGGCGCCGTCATGAGCGGTAGCGGATCGGCCGTCTCCGGCCTCGCTCGCGATCGCGCCCACGCCGAGAAGCTGACGGCCTCCGTCCCCGGTTCGATCGTTGCGTCCGGCCCGCCGGCTGGCTGAGCCCGTTCGGTCAGGGATAATCGCGTGAGATCCGGGGTGGTCTAACGGCAAGACGCGGGCCTTTGGAGCCCTAGATGGAGGTTCGATTCCTCCCCCCGGAACCGTGTGATGTCTCGGGACATCGTTCACACGACGCTCGAGGATCTCTTCGACGGGCGTGAGCAGTTCACGCCGCCGCTCGTGCGTGCGGCGATGTTCGAGGTCGCTCGCGGGATCGAGGGCGTCGTGACGGTCGAGCAGACGACCGACCCGGTCGGTCGGAGCGCTACGGCGCTGCGGTGGATCCTCCAATACGAGGGACCGCCGGCGACGATGCAGTGGTACTTCGACCCGGAGTCTCACCAGCTCATGGCCACGACGATCACGTCGGAAGGGCAGGTCTGGTCTGCAACGATCGTGACCGACGCGGGCATCGTCGGCTCGACGAATGACGTGCCCGGGCCGGATCAGCGGTTCTTCCCGAACGCCGACGGCGCGCCAGACTTCGAAGCGTGATGTCCCGCCCCGCGCTCACGCGGGCGCGGCCACCTTCCAGAGGTAGCCGTCCGGGTCGCTGAAGTACCCGAAGTAGCCTCCCCACTGCGACTCCGCAGGCTCCTTGACGGTGCTGCCGCCGGCCGCCACGGCCTTCGCGATGGCCTCGTCGACGATGCGGCTCGACGGGACGATGTAGTGGAACGAGACCCCCCGGAAGCCTGATCCCTCCGACGACAGGCCGGCGTCCTGCGCTGCCGCCTCACGCCCGTACAGCGCAAGAGACGACGACCCCTCGCCGAGCTTCAAGAGCACGAAGCCCGGGTGATCTTGCTCGATCGCGGAGCCGAGGCCTTCGGCGTAGAACGCCTTGGACCGAGCCACGTCCTCGACCCCGATCATGATGGTAGTCACCTGCACGGTCATCGTTCCTCCTCCCGGTTCGATCAACGGTTCCACCCTTGATGACGTAGCGGATCGGCGAAGTGTGACCGGCGTGGCAGCTCGTCCTGCCCCCCGCCGGCTCCGTCTGCGACCAGAACTCGAAGAGGTACGCGATCACTCGGCCGCTATCTCGGACGACGGCGTCTTTGATCGACGAAGGCGCTCCTCAAGAGCCACCGCGAGCGCGCTCGACCCGACCCTCGAGGAGTCGATGCATCGGGTCCCTAAGGCTGAGGACTCGGAACGCTTCGAATGTCACGTCAGACACCAAGTCGAGCAGGGTCTTGGGAAGAAGAAGTGGGCGTTCGCGTATCTCCGGGCGGTCAGATGGCCGTCCCTGCCGATTGCCGCCCATCCGAACGGAGCACGCTGATCGCTTTCTCCGAGGCGAAGGCCGTCAGCCAGCGTTCGTCTGACAGAAGGGCTCGTCGGTATCCGGCACCCCGTTCGAGCCCGGGCAGGTCCGGAGCGTACTGACCGAGGAATAGGTTGCTCGAAATCAGGAGTCCGCCAGGGGCGAGGAGTCCAGCGAACCGCTCGAGATCGTCCGCGGTCGGGATCGTCGCGTCGTACGCGACCACGTCGTACGGTGGGTGCAGCTCCGTCGCCACCACCGGCCACTCACCCTGGACGATCCGGATCCGTTGGTCGAGCGACTCGCGCTCGAAAATGTCTTGCGCCAGCCCGCAGTGCTCTTCCTCCTTCTCGACCGTGTCGACGAGACCGCCCGGTGACGAGCCGAACGCCAGCCACAGCGCCGAGTAGCCGAGGCCGCATCCCACCTCGAGGATCCGTCGTGCGTGAACCGCCGCAACCAGGACCCCGAACAGTGGTGCCTCGTGGCCCGGGTAGACGTCGCAGCCATGCTCTTGCCGATGTGCGACCGAAGCCTTGGCGACGTGTCTGAAGCGATCCCTTGCGGCGGTCGTCTCCTCGATCCACGCGGCCACGTCGAGAGCCGTCGTCGGTTCTTGTCGCTCGGCCACGAGTGGGCGCCTCTCGGTGCGGATGTCCCGCCGCGTACGCTACCTCCCGTGCATGGCGGGAGAGGGTCGGATGATGAGCGGCCGCGTGCGCCGTCTGCGCCCGACCTCCCGGACGACCTGTCAACTCTGAGAGATGTCGGGCCCGATCTTCCGGCGCTCGAGCTCCAGCAGCACCACCTGGTTGGGCTCGACCTTTCCGGGCGTGATGCGACCAGTCTGGCGCTGATCGAGGCTTGCCTCGAGGACGTCGACGCCTCCGGCGCCAACCTTCGGCGAGCTTCGCTCCGTGACGTGATCGTCGAACGGGGCGACTGCGCGAACGCTGATCTGTCGGAGGCGATCCTGAAGCGGGTCGAGGTGCGGGGCGTCCGGCTGACGGGAGTCATCCTCGGTGGGGCACGGTTGGAGGACGTCACGTTTGCCGGGTGCCGGCTGGACCTGTCGTCGTTCCGTTTCGGGCACCTCGAGGCCGTCCGCTTCGACGACTGCCGGATGGAGGAGGCGGATCTCTACCAGGCGGCGCTCACGTCGGTCGACTTCTCGTCGTGCGATCTGTCGCGTACGAACCTGGCCGAAGCGACGTTCGAGCGGTGCGAGATGCGCGACTGCGAGCTGACCGGCGTCGCTGGATCCGAGCGCCTCCGGGGCGTCGCGATGCCGTGGCCCGACGTCGTCCGCTCGGCCGCCGTCCTCGCGTCCGGTCTGGGGGTCCGCATCCTCGAGGACGACTGACGCGGTAGGGGACCATCTAGGGCGCGCCGGGTTGGGCTTGTGGAGGACCGGCGCGCGAGGCGACCAGGACCGCGTTCCCGTCTGGATCGAGCACGCGAGCGACCCGTTCACCCCACGGCCGGTCCGTCGGCTCTTCGAGCACGCGTACGCCCGCCGCCGTCAGCCCCTCCATCGCGGCATCGCAGTCGTCCGCATAGACCCAGAGCGAGATCCGCTGGTCGCCCATGCTCTCGTGTACCTCGCGATCCAGGCTGAGCCCGACCTGGGAGGACCCGATGTCGAGGCCGACGTAGACCGGATCGCCCTCGCGCGGGAACCGATAGCTCACGACCCCGCCGAGCAGTTCAACATAGAAGCCCAGCGCCCGGTTGAGATCGGATGTCGACAAGATCGGGAATGCGGACGTGAACATCTCCTCACCCTCCCCGCGCCGGGAGGACGATCGGCGCGGACGCACGATCCGACGCATCGCAGGGCTCAACCTCATCGGTGCTGCGGGTGGCCTGGATTCGCCGGGCCACCCATCGCATCATCGATCGGTGGAGTCGGTCATCCGGTTCCGCGCCGTCCCCTGTCGATCGCCTGCCCTTCGCGAGCGCTCCCCTCGCGGAAGGGCAGCACCTCCACGACGCTCGGATCCCTCACGGCGCGTCGGACGATTGCCTCCATCGGAATCGCGTCCTCACCCACCACGTACCAGTGCCCCTTCTTCCAATTCGACGCATTGGTGCCCCATTGTGCGGTGCCAGGTGGATGAGCCCTTCCAAGCTCCTGGGTCACGGCGCCCCAGTCATGCTTCGGGAAGTAAACCCATGGTCCGAGCGGGCCGGGCGGCGTCTGTGACGCGGGCGGTTCGACCCGCGGGGTCTGGGCACCGTGCGCTCGCAGACGTTCCATCACTTCGTCCGGATCGATGCCGAATGCCTCCAGTCTCGGATCGCCGCCGTAGTCGCCATAGACAATGGCCATGAGGATGTGCTCGTCCGTGAGCCGTGTCGCCCCCATCCCGAGCGCGATTCCTTGGGCCCAGCCGAGCACGAGTTGGTAGGTCGGACTCGAGTAGGTTCCGGACCCTCGCCGTCCGGCTCGCATCCGCTCCGAAACATGTCGGCGGACGTCGGCGTGCGTGAGACCGAGCTCGTCGAGCACTTTCGCGGCCACCGTCGGTGTCGATGGGTTCAGCAACGCCAGGAGGAAGTGCAGGTCGATACAGGCCCCATGCCGGAGATCCCGCGCCTCGACGAACGCTCGTCTCGCCATATCGGAGGACGCCGACGCATCCCAGCGCGGCGCGTCGCCAATTTCCGCCGCCAACGCCTTCCATGAATCGAATCCGAGCTCCCGCGCGATTGTCGCCTGGGCGTCCCGAAGGGTCGAGTGCCAGCCTTCGAGCCGTTCTGCGGGACGGCCAGCGAACTTCGGATGCGAGGCCAGCATGCGATCGATCGCCTCCTGGTCGCCCGACTCGAAGGCACGCTTGAGCTCCTCCGCGCGGGTGCGGAGCTGCCGGAGAACGGGGCGATCCGGCAACGAGGTCATGGCAACCTCCCCATGTGCCCGCGTCGGCCGGCTCGGGCGGGTCGGAGTTCCGATCTCGACACGCGACCCTGCGGGTGGACTCGGTCCTTGCCGCCGACGGGAGGCGTCCTACACGGCGCTGCGGCGAGTCTACGCCGAGGGGTGCCAGTCGAACTCGCGGTAGCGGCCGGCCCGCATGAGGTTCGCGAGCTCCTTGCGTCTGTCCGCCGGGAGCCCCGCGATCCTCGAGGCCACCGGGGACGGGGTCCACCATGTCGGGTCGAACTGTCCGAGGACGTACCGAACGGCGTCGGCGATGCCTTCGATCACCTCGCCCGGGCACGTCCCGCCGGGAACGTTCTGGAGCAGGTGCGTGTACTCATGGCTGAGCGCTCCGACGTCGTCGCGATGCATGCTGAACCATCCATAGTCGAGGCAGATCCGCTCCTCGGCGGCGTGGCAGTGCGCGGCTCCGGAGCCGCCATCCGTCATCCACTCGAGCGTGAAGGGACGCTGCGGCAACCCGAGCAGGTTGGCGACGACCGGGGCGTTGCCGTCGAGGGCCGCGCGCAGCTCGGCCAGCAGCTTCCGCTTCATGCGGGCATCGTCTCAGCCCGCTTGTCAGGGGGCGCGCCGGCCCGGTACAAAGGTCTGGTCCACGACCGAAGGATCCGGGTGTCCGCGAAGAGGTCGACCCGATCCCTGGCCGCGGTGGTCCTCGCTGCCGGCAAGGGCAAGCGTCTGAAGTCCGGTCTCCCCAAGGTGCTCCACGAGGTGGCCGGGCGGCCGCTGCTGTGGCACACGCTCCAGAACGTGCTCGCGGCGAAGCCGGACCGGATCGTGATCGTCGTCTCGAACGGCGCCGAGCAGGTCGAGGCGGCCGTGCGTTCGTGGAGCCTCTCGCCGGACCCGGCCTTCGTGCACCAAGGGGAACCGCTTGGCACGGGCCATGCCGTCGCGGCGGCCGAGAAGGCAGTGGGCAAGGCGGAGGAGGTCCTCGTCGTCGCCGGCGACTTCGATCCGGCGACGCCCTCCGACGTCCGCCGGTTGCTGAAGATCCACCGCCGCACCGGGTCTGCGGCGTCGATCCTGACCGCCGACGTCGACGTCCCTGGCGGGTACGCGCGGATCGTCCGCAACCGCAGCCGACTACTCGACATCGTCGAGGGCACCGACGCGCCGCGCGAGCTCCTCGCCAGCAAAGAGGTATCTGCGCTCGTGTTCGCGTTTCGGCGCGATGATCTGTACAAGGCGCTCCCGCTCGTCGGGCGCGAGAACCGGCAGAAGGAGTACTACCTGAACGCCGTCTTCCCGATCCTGATCGAG
>JBKPHM010000077.1:0-6168 GCA_046729855.1 Actinomycetota bacterium
GGGATCGCGATCCACGACGAGAGCGAGCTAACCCGTCTGATCCGAGAGCGCGACGTCGACGACGTCGTGTTCTCGTACTCCGATGTCAGCCACGAGCACGTGATGCACGCGGCGAGCGAGGTGCTCGCGGCCGGCGCGAACTTCGTGCTGCTCGGACCGGCCGACACGATGCTCGAGGCGCGGGTGCCGGTCGTCGCGGTGTGCGCCGTCCGGACTGGGTCCGGCAAGAGCCAGACGACCCGCGCCGTCGCCAAGGTGCTGCGCGAGGCCGGCAAGCGCGTCGTCGCCGTTCGCCACCCGATGCCCTACGGCGACCTCGAGTCCCAGCGCGTCCAGCGCTTCGGGTCGCTCGAGGACCTCGACCGCTACGACGTCACGATCGAGGAGCGGGAGGAGTACGAGCCGCACCTGAACGCCGGGACCGTCGTGTACGCCGGCGTCGACTACGGCGAGATCCTGGAGCAGGCGCAGGCCGAGTGCGACGTGCTGCTGTGGGACGGCGGCAACAACGACCTGCCGTTCTACCGGCCCGCGATCCACATCGTCGTCGCCGATCCGTTGCGCGCCGGTCACGAGACGACGTATCACCCGGGCGAGGCCAATCTCCGCATGGCCGACGTCATCGTGATCAACAAGGTGGACAGCGCATCCAGCGAGCAGGTGGCCGCGCTCGAGGCGACGATCGCGCGCGTGAACCCGAGCGCGACCGTCGTCAGGGCCGGAAGTCCCGTGAGCGTGGAGGACGCCTCGCAGATCGCCGGCAAGCGCGTCCTGGTCGTCGAGGACGGCCCGACGCTGACGCACGGGGACATGAAGTTCGGGGCCGGCGTCGTCGCGGCCCGGCTGCACGGGGCCGCCGAGATCGTCGACCCGCGTCCGTGGGCGATCGGCACGATCGAGGAGACCTTCCGTAGGTACGACGTCGGACCGATCCTGCCGGCGATGGGCTACTCGCGGGAGCAGCTCGACGAAATGGAGAAGATCATCGACGCGGCCGAGGCCGACCTGGTCCTGATCGCATCGCCGATCGACCTCCGGCACGTGATCGACGTTCGCAAGCCGGCCCTCCGCGTCCGCTACGACCTCGAGGAGGTCGCCGGCTCGCCAACGCTGCGGGACGTCCTCGCGCCCGTGCTCGGCTGAGCGCAGGGTCGGGCCGTGGAACGCGTCGTCGTCGCGCTCGGCGGGAACGCCCTGCTGCGGCGGGGCGAGGACGACACGTACGAGAACATGTACGCATCCGCGCGGCGCGCGGCCGAACGTGTGGTCGAGATCGCGTCCGCCGGTTGGGAGATCGTCGTGACGCACGGGAACGGCCCGCAGGTCGGCCGGATCCTGCTCCAGCAGGAGGCGGCGCGTGGGTGGGTCCATCCGATGCCGCTCGACGTGTGCGGCGCCGAGAGCCAGGGTCAGATCGGCTACCTCCTCCAGGTCACGATCGGCGACGTGTTCTTCGAACGGGGGATGGAGCGCCCGGTCGCGACCGTGCTCACCCTCACGCGCGTCCTGCCGGGCGACGAGGCGTTCGCGAACCCCACCAAGCCCGTCGGTCCGTTCTACGAGGAGGAAGAGGCGCGCACGCTCACCGCCGAGCGCGGCTGGGTGATGCGTCCCGACGCGCACGGCGGGTGGCGGCGGGTCGTCCCCTCGCCCACGCCCTACTCGATCGTCGAGGCGTCGGTGATCCGCCAGCTGGTCGCCGACGGCGTGGTGGTCATCGCGTCCGGCGGCGGGGGCGTGCCGGTGATCGACGACGGGCCGCGGCTGTCGCCGGTCGAGGGCGTCATCGACAAAGATCTCGCCGCGGCGATCCTCGCGCGCGACGTCGAGGCGTCGGTGCTGCTGATCCTCACGGACGTCCCGAGTGTCGTCCGCGGCTTCGGAACGAACGCCCCTCGTCCAATAGACCGGATGTCGGCGGCCGAGGCCAAGGACCTGCTGGCGGCGGGCAAGTTCGGCGCCGGGTCGATGGGACCGAAGGTCCAGGCCGCGATCGAGTTCGTCGAGCACGGCGGCGAACGAGCCATGATCGGCGAGCTCGACGGCGCGCCTGCGATCCTCGAGGGGCGCGGTGGGACGGTGGTCGTCCGGGACTGAGCCACTCGAGATGCGCGTTCGGGCGCCGCCGACGGCGTACGCTCGGGCGATGCGCGTCCGCGTGGTGACATACAACGTCCGGGGCTTCCGGAACGGGCTCGAGCGCGTCGCGAACGTCGCCGAGCACTTCCAGCCCGACGTCCTACTTCTGAACGAGAGTGGCGGACGGCTCGAGCTCGGCCGGTTCGCGCGGCGTCTCGGAGTGCACGCCGCCCGCGATCCGTGGTCCCCGTTCCGCCGGCGTGTGAAGAACGCGGTGCTCGTGCGGCCCCCGTGGCGGGTCGTCCGGCACCGGCTGCACCGGTTCTCGGTCGCGCGGCGGTTCTACCCACGCGGGGCTCTCATCGCGCAGCTCCGGCGGCCGGGAGCGTCGATGTGGGTCGTCGCGATCCATCTCGGGCTCGCGCCCGCCGAGCGGCGACGGCAGGCACAGGAGGTCCTCGAGCTCGTAGACGCGATCCATGGGCAGGTGCTCGTCGGAGGCGACCTGAACGAGTTCCCCGACGGACCGGCCTCGTCGATCCTCGGGCGACGCCTCGCGGACGTGTGGCTGCTGGGCGGCGACGCCGACGGGGAGACGTATCCGGCGGACGCCGCGACGGCGCGGATCGACTATCTGTTCGTGTCGAAAGGCGTCCGCGTCCAGCGCGCCGTGGTCCCGGCGGGTCCCGACGCCCGGGCGGCCTCAGACCATCGGCCCGTCGTCGCCGAGCTGACGCTGGAGGACGCCGGCTAGAGCCGTCGCGGTCGCCGCGATGGGTTCCGGAAGAGCTGCACGATCAGGAACAGGAAGAACGCCCCGACGAGAGTGACGAGGAACCCGAGAAGCCCGGCGAAGAACCACTCGAGGAACCCCCAGGCGGCGAGCATCGCTCCAACTGTATCGGAGCGGAGGAGGCGGCATCCGCCCGTACAATCGCCTGAACACCTCGTGGCGGGAGCGGCGTGGCGCGCAGGATCGGCATCTTCACGGGCGGCGGTGATTGCCCCGGTCTGAATGCGGCGATCCGTGCGGCCGTGCGCCGGGCGACCGATGCGGGGTTCCAGACGTTCGGCTTCGTCGACGGGTGGCGGGGCGTGATGGACGGAGACGTCCACGAGCTCACGCCGGAGTCTGTCGGCGGCATCCTCCACCGGGGTGGGACGATCCTGGGGAGTTCCGGCGCGAACCCGTACCACGAGGGCGGAATCGAGCGCGTCCGGTCGACGGTCCGGGACCTCGGTCTCGGCGCGATCATCGCGATCGGTGGCGAGGGGACGCTCGGCGCGGCGGCCAGGCTCGCGGAGGAGGGCTTGCCGATCGTGGGCATTCCGAAGACGATCGACAACGACCTCCAAGGCACCGACTTCTGCATCGGGTTCCACACGGCCGTCCAGGTGGCGACGGACGCGATCGACCGCCTCCACAGCACGGCCGAGAGCCACGATCGGCTCATGCTCGTCGAGTTCATGGGCCGCAGCGCCGGCTGGATCGCGCTGTCGGCCGGCATCGCCGGCGGGGCCGATGTGATCCTGATCCCGGAACATCCCTTCGACGTCGAGCAGATCGCCCTGCACGTCCGACGACGGCGGATGCGCGGCCACACGTTCTCGATCGTCGTGGTCGCCGAGGGCGCAACGCCGGTCCCGGGCACGATGGAGGTGCCGGTGTATCCCGTGGACGAACGCGGCTTCCCGCGGTTCGGCGGGATGGCGCAGGTGCTGGCACCGCTGCTGGAGGCGGCGACGGGCAATGAAACGCGGGTCACCGTGCTCGGTCATGTGCAGCGCGGCGGCACGCCCAATGCCGAGGACCGGATCCTGGCAACGCGGTTCGGCGTCGCCTCGATCGAGCTGGTTGAGGACGGGGGATGGGGGCGGATGGTGGCCGTGCGCGGCAACGAGATCACCGACGTCCCGCTCGCCGAGGCGGTAAAGGTCCGGCAGGTTCCCGAGGAGCTGTATCGGATCGCCGAGGTCTTTTTCGAGGAATGAACGTGGGGGGTGGAGCGGATGAAGGTCGCGATCCTCACGGGCGGAGGTGACGTCCCCGGCCTCAACGCCGCGATCAAGGCGGCGACGCTCCGGGCGGTCCAGGAGGGGCACGAGGTCCTCGGCATCCGCCGCGGCTGGGCGGGGCTCCTCGAGTCCAACCTCGACGATCCGGCCTCGATCGCGGCCAACACCATGCCGCTGGACGCCGCGAACGTCCGCACGATCGACCGGTCGGGCGGCACGTTCCTGCACACGTCCCGGACCAACCCTGCGAAGGTGAAGCCAGACGACGAGCCCGCGTTCCTGCGCGGCGACGGCAGCGGTGAGGGACCGCGCGACCATACGTCTCACGCGCTCGACGTGATCGAGCGGCTCGGCATCGACGCGCTGATCCCGATCGGCGGCGACGACACGCTGTCGTTCGCGCTCCGCCTGCACGATGAGGGCGTGCCGGTCGTCGCCGTTCCCAAGACGATGGACAACGACGTTCACGGCACCGACTATTGCATCGGGTTCTCGACGGCCGTCACGCGGACCGTGAACTTCATCCACCAGCTCCGGACGAGCGCCGGCTCGCACGAGCGGCTGGCGGTGGTCGAGGTGTTCGGGCGGTACAGCGGCGAGACGTCGCTGATCTCGGCGTACCTCGCCGGCGTCGAACGGGCCGTGATCTCGGAGGTCCCCTTTGACATCGAACGGCTCGCGGGATTGCTGTTGAAGGACAAGAACGCGAACCCGAGCCGCTACGCCATGATGACGATCTCCGAAGGCGCCACGATGGTCGGCGGCGAGATGATCATGGGCGGCGCGGAGGACGCGTACGGTCACAAGAAGCTCGGCGGGATCGGCCAGGTTACCGGCGAGGCGCTCAAGGAGCTGACCGAAGAGGGGATCATCTACCAGCAGCTCGGGTACCTGATGCGCTCCGGTTCGCCGGACTCGCTCGACCTGATGGTGGCGATCAACTACGCGGTGATGGCCGCGGATCTGTTGATCGAGAGAGAGTTCGGACGGCTCGTAGCGCTCCGCAACGGCAACTACGTGAACGTGCCGTTGCCCGTCGTTCGCCAGGGCGTGAAACGCGTTGATGTCGGCGCGCTGTACGACCAGGAGAACTATCGGCCGAAGATTCGTCACGTCGACGGCAAGCCGATGTTCCTGTATTGAGGTGGTATTGAGGTGGTCGCCAGCCTGCCCGTGAACGCCCGACGGTTCCGGGACATCTCGCGAAGGAACGTGCTCCGGTGTGGCCCGACGACGACGTCGAGGGCGACATCTGGAGCTCGAACGCGCGAGCCGCATGCTCGAGGCGGAACGATCTCGTCGCGTTGCCGAGATCGAGTGGCGACGTCGTTCGAGCGGAATGGGTATCTATCGACGACGTCGTGGCTGACGCATCGACTCGGAGTTGCACCGTCGGTCGCGGCGCAGCACGTCCGCCTCGCTCGGGGCCTCGAAGAGATGCGGGGGACGCGTCAGGCGCTCGAGGATGGCGAGATATCGCTCTCGGCCGCAACGGCGCTGGTGTCCGCGCACGAGACAGATACCGAGTCGCGGAGATATGCCGGCAGTGGCTCGACTGCTCGGAGCGCCCGCCGGTCGCGGGTGAACGGCCGCACATCGTCGTGGCCGTCGATCTGGAGGCACTTGAGGGGCGGGCCGGCCATACCAAGCTCGAAGAGCTCGGGCCGATCATCGGGAGGCGGCTCGGCGGCTGGCGTGCGACACCGGGATCACACGGATAATCACGCGCGGCCGGACGGAGCCGCTCGAGGTCGGCCGCCGGACGCCGGTCGTGCCGGCGGCGCTGCGCAGAGCGGTGGTCGCGCGAGACCGAGACCCGACGGGACGGTGCTCCACGAGCGACCGCCTCCGTAACCGGGCCTCTCCCTATACTGGCTCGACCGATGAAGCGCTTCCGGGTCGATCTGCGTGCGGACACCGTCACGCCGCCGACCGAGGCCTTGCGCAGGGCGCGGGCCGAGGCCGAGGTCGGCGACGACTGGTACGGGGACGACCCGACCGTGAACCGCCTCCAGGACCGGGCGGCGGAGGTCACGGGCATGGAGGCGGCCCTCTACGTCCCGACCGGGACGA
>JBKPHM010000078.1:0-6093 GCA_046729855.1 Actinomycetota bacterium
CCGTTGCTCGGACGGCAAGCCGCGCTCCCGCTCGTCGGCATCTTCCGCCTCGAGGCGCTCCAGCACCGTGCGGACCCGGTCGTCCAGCATTACGTCACGTCTACCTTGACCCAGCCGTCCTCAACCACGACGGGGAAGGTCTCCACAGGCTCGTAGGCAGGAAGGCTCAACGGGCGGCCGCTGCAGATGTCGAACTTCGACCCGTGCCGCGGGCAGATGACGACGCGCTCCTCGGGGTCGAACTCGCCCTCGGCGAGCGGGCCGTCGTCATGGGAACAGCGGTCCTCGATCGCGCAATACTCGCCATCGAGGTTGTAGACGCCGACCGCGACCTGGCCCGCGCGACCGATCGTCACGGACCCCGGTGGGAGCTCATCCACCGGAGCCCCGTCGCCCCACGGCAAGAGTTACCGGTGCTCCGGCCGGTGCCGTTGCCGTGCCCCTGGCGCGCGAAAAACAAGCCAGGGTGCGGACTCGGGACGCGTCCATATCGTGGAGATATGGGCGCGGCCCGACGCCACAGACTGGCACCGTTTTGCAGCCGCCAGGGGTGCGGACGACGGTGCCGGTCGGGGCACTATCTAACCTGGAACTCTTCGTCGAGGCCCGCCCACTCCTGCGGGAGCGGCGTGCCCTTCGCGCGATGGAGCGCCACCTTTAGGACGCCGAGCCCGAGCAGCGCGCACTTGATCCGGATCGGCGACATGTGTGGGATCCCGACCTCCTCGAGCAGCTCGTCCTTCGACAGCTCGCTGACCTCGGTCGCGGTGCGCCCTTGCACCATCTCTGTCAGCATCGACGTCGCCGCCTGGCTGATCGCGCAGCCGCGGCCCGAGAACTTGACCTCGTCGATCGTCTCCCCGTCCTCGCCGAAGGCGACGTAGATGGAAACCTCGTCGCCGCAAAGCGGGTTCACCCCCTCTGCGGAGGCGTCGGCGTCCTCGATCACCCCGTGCCCACGCGGGTTCTTGTAGTGATCCAGGATCACCTCGCGATACAAGTCTTCCATCACGTTCGAGGCTAGCCGAAGACCTTGCGGACGCGGTGCAAGCCTTCGGCCAGCCGGTCGATCTCCTCCGGCAGCGTGTAGAGGTAGAAGCTTGCCCGGTTGGTCGCAGCCACGCCCAGGCGTTGCATCAGCGGCTGGCAGCAGTGATGCCCCGCGCGGATCGCGACGCCTTCCCAGTCGAGAACCTGCGCAACGTCATGCGGGTGGACCCCGTCCATGTTGAAGCTCACGATCCCGGCGCGCCGGTCGGCCGGCGGGCCGTAGAGCACGATTCCGGGCACGTCCGCGAGCCGCTCCAGCGCGTAGGTAAGAAGCTCGTGTTCATGCCGCTCGATCGCCTCGAGCCCGACCGCGTTCAGGTAGTCGACAGCGGCGCCGAAGCCGACGGCCTCGGCGATCGGCGACGTCCCGGCCTCGAACTTGTGCGGCAGCTCGCCCCAGGTCGTCTCCTCGAACTGGACCTTCTTGATCATGTGCCCGCCGAGGTTGAACGGCTCCATCTCCTCGAGCAGCCCGCGGCGGCCCCAGAGCGCGCCGACCCCGCTCGGGCCGCACATCTTGTGCGCCGAGAAGGCGAGGAAGTCGCACCCGAGCGCCTGCACGTCGATCGCCCGGTGAGGCGCACCCTGCGCTGCGTCGACGACCATGATCGCCCCGTGGTCGTGCGCCCAGCCTGACAGCCGCTCGACCGGGTTGACCGTCCCGAGCGCGTTGGAGACGAGGTTGGTCGCGACGACCTTCACCTCGCCCTCGGCGGCGATGCCGTCGAGCGCCTCGAGGTCGAGCTCTCCGCCGTCGGTGAGCGGGATCATCCGGAAGCCCGCGCCGGTCCGGCGCGCCACGTACTGCCACGGCACGAAGTTGGAGTGATGCTCGAGCTCGGTGACGACGACGAGGTCGCCTGGGCCGAGGTTCGTCAGCCCCCACGCGTAGGCGACGAGGTTCAGCCCCTCGGTCGCATTGCGCGTGAAGATCACCTCGCGGGAGGAGGGCGCGTTGACGAAGCGCGCGACCTTCTCCCTCGCTCCCTCGAATCCCTCGGTCGCTCGCTCGGCGAGGGCGTAGACGCCGCGGTGCACGTTGGCGTAGGAGGTCTCGTAGAAGCGCGTCATCGCGTCGAGCATCTGGCGCGGCTTCTGGGCGGTCACCGCGGAGTCGAGGTAGGCGAGCGGCTTTCCGTTGATCTCCTGCGCGAGGATCGGGAAATCTGCCCGCAAAGCGCGGGCGTCGAGCTTGGTGTCCGCCCGAACGGCCATAAACCCATCGTACCCCCGCCCCAGCACGCCCCCGAAGCGATGAGTAGCCTATGAGGGCGTGAAGCTTCGTTTGCTCCTGCTTCTGCTCGTGGGCCTGCTGGCAGGTTGTGGAGGCGGCGACGGAGACGGCGATGAAGACGGTGGCGGAACCGAAGGCGGTCCCGGCGCCACTGTGTTCGCCGATGCAGGCTGCGGGAGTTGCCATACGTTCTCGCCTGCGGGCTCGTCGGGCTCGGTTGGACCGAACCTCGACGACGCCGACGTCACATTCGATCAAGCCGTCCAGCAGATCACAAACGGCGGCGGCGGGATGCCGCCGTTCAAGGACGAGCTGAGCCAGCAGGAGATCGAAGACGTCGCGCGCTACGTCACGGAGGGCGGCTCGGCCACCGGCGGCAGCGGCACCGGAGGGGCCGCCGTCGGCCCTTTTCGCCCTGACAACACCCGACTCGAAGGCTGCCTCGATACCGACTGCCGCCGACAGGCGTTCGGGAACGTCGCCTACCGAGAGGGGGCGAAGGCGGCACTCGACCTCTTCGAAGAGAAGATGGCCGACCAGCCGATCGAGGCCGACTGTCACCGGATCGCTCATACGATCGGCGCGGCCTCGCTGGAGTACTACGACGGCAGCGTCGCGAAGGCGCTCGCCAACGGTCGCTCGACGTGTTGGTCCGGTTACTACCACGGCGTAGTCGAGCGGTCATTCGTCGGCAGCTCGCGTGCGGAACTGCCTAAGCGCTCACGCGCGATCTGCAAAGACCCGGATATCCGCCGCACGAGCTTCCTGGCGTACCAGTGCGTCCACGGGCTCGGGCACGGGCTGATGATCCACACCGGCTATGACCTGCCGGGATCGCTGGGGGTCTGCGACAAGCTCGAGACCGGCTGGGACGCCGACTCGTGCGAGGCCGGAGTCTTCATGGAGAACATCTCGTCCTCCTACGGGATCAAGTCCCGCTGGCTCCGCGACGACGACCTGATCTACCCCTGCAACGACATCGCCGAGCGCTACAAGCTCTACTGCTACCTGATGGTCACCTCGCGGATCCTCGAAGCGAACGGATACGACTGGCGCGAGACCGCCGCGACTTGCAGGAAGAGCGACCGCGGCTGGGTCGCGACCTGCTTCCAGTCACTAGGCCGCGATGCCTCCGGCAGTACGCGCCAGAACGCACCGAAGATCCTCGAGTTGTGCGGCCTCGCCGACGACATGGCCCGTGAATGCATCTACGGCGCCGCCCGCGACATCACCTCCAACGACGCCAGCCCGCGGCGGGCGAAGGCACTCTGCGAAGCGGCGGCGGCGCGGGTGCGGGGCTACTGCTACGAGGGGATCGGCACCATCGTCGGCGGCTTCCATGCCTACCGCGAGGGCCGACGAGCAGCCTGCCGCGCGCTGACGACGCGCTATTTCCGGGATTGCGCCCGCGGCGCGATGGCGTTTTAACGTCAGCAGTCCGGCTCGTAGTCGTCGCCGAGGTTGTCGGTGACCTTCGCGAAGACGCGCCCGCTGGTCGTCATCGCGTAGAGGTCCCAGTCCCCGTCTTGCCGACCGGCGTAGATGACGGTCTTACCGTCCCGGCACCACGCAGGCGCCGCAACCTCCCGCCGATGCCGCGGCCCGAGCGGGCGCATGTCCGACCCGTCGGCGTTCATTACGAAAAGCCGCCGGATGCCGTTGAAGACGACTTGCGTACGACCGGGCGACCAGTCGATCTGACCGACGAGGCGCGGCAGGACTCCAACCCGGACCGCGTTCCTCCCATCGCGCAGAACGCTCCAGATCGCTGTTCGTCGACCACCGCGACGGGTGCCCAGATAGAGGACGCGCGTGCCATCAGCGGACCAGACAGGTGAGCTCACGAATCGACGCTGCGTTTCCATTGCAACACGCCGATCGACCAACGTTGAGACTTCGATGACGCGGATCCCGTCGCGGCCGTCGTAGGCGATCCACCGGCCGTCCGGCGACCAAGCCGACCCCGACGCCTGAGGAACGACGCGACGCTCGCGTCGGCCGTCGAGCTCCCTGACGTAGAGATTTGGCCCTCCGACGCGTGGGAACCGGAGGAACGCAATCTTCCGACCGTCAGGCGAGAGCGCAGGCTGAGCGTCGACTATGCGGTTCGCTGTCAGACGAACGACGCTCCTCGCTCCAGCGGGAAGGAGCGCGAGATCCGGGTGCCTCAGCTCTACGCGGTGGCTGTAGGTGATGGAACGGCCGTCCGGCGACCAACTCAGGCCCAGGATGCGAACGCCGCCCTGCGTCCAGCGCCACCCTGCGAATGGGCCCACGCCGACGGAGGTGTAGGTGGGCCGTGCGGTCAGATGTCGGACCCCGCTTCCGTCTGCGTTCATAACCGAGACCTTGGGCCCACCGACAAAGCCGTACCCTTCCCTATCGCCCCTCAGATGCGGACCATGAGCGAAGGCAAGGCGTTTGCCGTCCGAAGACCAGACGGCCTGAGCCGCATCGCGAATGAGACGTCGCGGGTGACCGCCGTCCGCACCGGCGATCCAGAGCTCGGTCTGGTTTGTGTCGCTGACGGTCCTCGTGAAGACAAGCCGCTTGCCGTTCGGCGAGACAGCGGGCTGGTAATCGGAGTCATCGAAGGGCGGGTTGCTCACGACAGGGTGTAGATCCGTCCCGTCGGCCCGGATACTCATCAACGATGCCGGGCCGGTGCAGGCAAAAAAGACAATCCGCGCGCCTCCTTCGGCCCAGGCGGGGTCGCGTGCGCATGCTCGGTTGCTCGTGATCCGCCTCAAGCTCGAACCGTCTGAGCTCATCACGTAGATCTGCTCGCGGCCGAATGGGCCGGCGTTCGAAGGCGAGCCGGCGGCCGTCGGGCGACCAGGCGGCGTCGACTTCGCGCACTGCGGTACGGGTCAACCGGCGCACCGCGCGACCCCGCTGACTCATGGTGAAGAGATCTCCTTGCCGCGAGAAGACGATCGTACGGCCGTTCGGAGACCACGCAGGATGGACGTCATCGACTTCGTTGCGGGTGAGCGCCCGTCGCCTGCCACCATGAGCCGGGATGACGTAGACATCCGCGGTGCGATAGCGCGGAACCCAATCCGTCCGGAACACGACCGGAAGGTCAAGTACGGGGCTTTCGGAGTCAGGCGTCGCCGAGGCACCGGAGACGAGCAGCAACGCCGCCGCGACGACCACCTTGGCCTTGCCCACGCGGGCAGGCTAACCGCGCTTGCCCGCCCAGTTAAGACCTGCGCAACCTCGAGGGGCGCACAATTGAGCCCGTGACCACCGTTCTTGTCGTCGACGACGAGCCGATCGTCCGCGAGGTCGTGGTTCGCTACCTCGAGCGTGAGGGCTACCGGACACTCGAAGCGGCCGACGGAAACCACGCCCGTGAGCTACTCGAACGTCACTCGGCCGGCCTAGTCGTCCTCGATCTGATGCTGCCCGGAACCGATGGCCTCGCCTTATGCCGGTGGATCCGATCGAAATCGCGCCTGCCGGTGATCATGCTGACGGCTCGCGGGGAGGAGGCCGACCGGATCATCGGGCTCGAGCTCGGCGCCGACGACTACGTGACGAAGCCGTTCTCCCCGCGCGAGCTGGTCGCGCGCGTACGAAGCGTGCTCCGCCGCGCCGAGTCAGACGGCCTTGGGCCTGACCCGCTGTCGTTCGATCGGCTCGAGCTGGACCCGAGCGCTCGACAAGTGCGACGGGCGGGCGAGCTGCTGCAGCTGACCGCAAAGGAGTTCGACCTCCTCCATTTCCTCGCCAGCCATCCGAGTCACGTGTTCTCGCGCGAGCAGCTCATGGCCCGCGTCTGGGGCTACTCCGCAGCTCTCGAC
>JBKPHM010000079.1:0-6712 GCA_046729855.1 Actinomycetota bacterium
ATGAGACGACCTCCGCGTCGAACGTAATCTGGACGACCTCCGCATGCCCGGTCGTCCCCGTGCACACCAGCTGGTACGACGGGTCCTCGACGGTCCCGCCGGCGTATCCGCTCACGACGGCGTGGACGCCGGGAACCTGCACGAACACCCACTCAACGCCCCAGAAGCAGCCGGCGCCGAACGTCGCGGTCTCGTAGGCCATGCATCCTCCTCTTCGATTCCTACCTCTACGGTACGTCCGGCACACCGTTCCGTTTCATTTGACCGCCATCTACGCTGGCGCCACGCCGCTGGACGACGAAGAGCTGACTCCGGTCGGATAGCTCGCGCCGCTCAGCCGCCGGCGAGCCAGTCGGCGGCCTCCTTCGCGTGGTAGGTGAGGATCAGGTCCGCCCCCGCGCGGCGGATCGAGGTCAGCACCTCGAGGGTCGCGCGGCGGGCGTCGAGCCAGCCGTTCGCGATCGCGGCCTTCAGCATCGCGTACTCACCGCTCACGTTATATGCGGCGAGCGGGAATGCCGTCTCGTCCTTCGCGCGGCGGATGATGTCCAGGTACGGCAGCGCCGGCTTGACCATCACGATGTCGGCGCCCTCGTCGATGTCCGCGCGGATCTCGCGGATCGCCTCGTCCGCGTTCGGCGGATCCATCTGGTAGCCGGTGCGGTCGCCGAAGCGCGGGGCGCACTCGGCGGCCTCGCGGAACGGTCCGTAGAACGAGGACGCGAACTTCGCGGCGTACGCCAGGATCCCGACGCGCGCGAAACCGTGCTCGTCGAGGACGTCGCGGATCGCTGCGACCTGCCCGTCCATCATGCCGCTCGGACCGACCATGTGGACCCCCGCCTCGGCCTGGGCAACGGCTATCCGGCGGTACCGCTCAAGCGTCGCGTCGTTGTCGACGGAGCCCTCGTCGTCCAGGACGCCGCAGTGACCGTGGTCCGTGTACTCGTCCAGGCAGAGGTCGCCGACGATCACATGCTCGTCACCGAGCTCCTCGCGCAGCATCCGGAACGCCCGCTGCGCGATCCCGTCGGGGTTCCACGCCTCCGATCCCTCGAAGTCCTTGCGCTCCGGGACGCCGAACAGCATGAAGGCCGTCACGCCCTTCGACGCGATCTCGACGGCCTCCTTGCGCAGCGACTCCATCGTGTGCTGCGCCTGCCCCGGCATCGAGCCGATCGGCACCGGCTCGGACACGCCCTCCTTCACGAACAGCGGTGCGATCAGGTGGCGCGGGGCCAGGTCGGTCTCCCGCACGAGCGAGCGGAGCGCCAGCGTACGACGCAAGCGCCTCGGGCGCGTCCGCGGGTAGGCCATGGACCGATGCTAGCGCGGGGATGCCCGTGGGGTGGGCCGGAACGCCTCACCTCCGACGGAGGTTCGGCCGTTCGCCGAGCACGCGCTCGAGCGCAGCGACCAACCCCTCGACGGTGTGGGGTCGTGCCACCGCGTGCACCGTGAAGCCATACGCTCGCGCCTCCCTGGCGGTGACGGGGCCGATGCATACGACCCGGGGCGCGCCGCGGACCTCGCCGAGCTGCGCGACGAAGCCCCGGACCGTGGACGCACTGGTGAACGTGACCGCGTCGACCGTTCCTACACGAAGCGCTTCACGCGCGTGCTTCGGGAGAGCCCTCGGGGTCCGCGTCCGGTAGGCGTCGATGCGGACCGGCGACCAGCCCTTCGCCGACAACGCGTCCTCGAGTCCCTCCGGTGCCACGTCCGCCCGCGCGCACAGCACCGCGCCGGTCCCGCGCGGGAACGCTCGCGCGAGTCCCGCGGTCGTGAAGGTGGTGGGGACAACGTCAGGCGGCCGGCGCGCCCATGCCGAGAACGCGTCCGCCGTTCCGTCGCCGATAGCTGCGACGCGTGCGCACACGTCGGACGGACGGAGCCGTTCGCGAAGGACGTCGACCGTGCGCTTGCTGGTGAGCGTGACCCACGCGAACCGTCCGTCGGCCAGGTCGCGGATCGCCTTCGTCAGCGCCGCCGATCGGACCGGCAGGATCTCGATCGCGGGCGCGACGATCGGTGTCGCGCCGCGACGACGGAGCTCACGGGCGAGCTCGGCAGAGTCGTCGGCCGGTCGCGTTACCAAGATGGTGCGGCCGGCGAGCGTCTTCGCGACGCGGGGGGTCATGGCCGGACCGTCGCGAGGATCGCGTCGGCCCCGCCGCGACGGAGGTCGTCGGCCGCGAGTTCGGCCGCCTCGGCGGGAGATGTCGCCTCGACCTCGGTCCGGATCAGCTCGACCCCGTCGGGGCTGGCGACGAGCGCGACCAGTCGCACCCGGTCGCCGTCGACGGAGGCGTTCGCGCCTAAGGGGAGCGCACAGCCGCCGCCGAGCAACGCCGTGAGCCGGCGCTCGGCTTCGAGGGCGAGCCGGCTCTCGCGGTGATCGAGCGCGTGGACGGCATCGTTGGTCGGGTCATCCTGCGCGCGCGCCTGGATCGCGAGGCTACCCTGCCCTGGCGCCGGCACCATCTCGGCGATCGACATCGGTGCCGCGTGCTCCGGCACGATCCCCAGCCGGAGCAGCCCCGCCGCCGCGAGGATCACCGCGTCGACTTCGCCGTCGGCCAGCTTCCGCAGCCGCGTGTCCACGTTGCCACGGAGGTCCTTGACCAGGACGTCGGGGCGCCACCGCCACACCTGTGCCTGCCTCCGCAGGCTAGAGGTGCCGACGCGGTCGGTCTGCAGGAGCTCGCCGGTCCGCGTGACGAGCACATCGAGCGGGCTCGCGCGTTCGGGCACCGCGGCGATCACGATTCCGTCGGCGTCCTCGGCGGGCAAGTCCTTGGCCGAATGCACCGCGACGTCGACCTCGCCGTCGCGGAGCGCGCGGACGATGTCGTTCACCCACAGGCCCTTGAGCCCGGCAAGCGAACCTTCTGCCGGAGCACCGCGGTCTCCGGCGGTCGACATCGGGACGAGCTCCGATGCGGTTCCGACGGCCGCGAGACGAGCGCGCACCTCCTCGGCCTGCGCGAGGGCGAGCTTCGAGCGACGCGTGCCGATCCGCAGCGTCACCGGCGTGGCCGTCACTGCGACGGCGGATCGATCCCGAACAGCTCGGCGATCAACCGGGCGTGTGCCCGTTCGGCTCCGGCGCCGGCGCGCTCCTTGAGACCGACGATTGGGTCGTGCAGGAGCTTCGAGACGACCGAACGCGCGAGAGCCTCGACGGCGGCGCGCTCGTCCGGCGTGAGGTCGGCGAGCTGCGCGCGGTAGCGCTCGAGCTCGCGGGCGACGACCTCTTCGCCGCGCCGGCGGAGCGCGACGATCACAGGTGCGAGGTGCTCCGACCGCTGCCGGACGACGAACCGCTTCGCCTCCTCCGCGACGATCGCACGTGGGCGGTCCAGGTGGGCGATCGCGGTGTTGCGCGCGTCGAGCGTCTGCCGAAGGTCGCTCAGCTCGACGAGCGTCACACCTTCGGCGTCCGCCAGGGCGGGGTCGACGTCCCTGGGGACGGCGAGGTCCACGATGAACAGCGGCCGCCCACGCCGGTCGCCGACGTCGTCGCGCGACAGGACGGTGCCCGTGGCGCCGGTCGAGGAGACCACCAGATCCGACTCGGCGAGCGCCGACCGGAGCTCCTCGAGCGACCCTGCGCGGGCGCTCGTGCGTTCGGCGAGCGCACGGGCGCGGTCGGTGCTACGGTTGAGGATCGTAAGGTCGGCGACGCCGCGCGATCGAAGGTGCTTGGCCGCGAGGCCCGCCATGTGTCCCGCGCCAATCAATAACGCACGGCGCCCGGCGAGCGGACCGAGGGTGCGCTGCGCCAACGCCGCGCCCGCGTCCACGAACGCGTCTGGCGCCGCGCCGATCTCCGTCTCCGAGCGTACCCGTCGTCCGGCCCTCGCGGCCGCGCGGAACAGCGCCGTGAGCTCGGGCCCCGCCGCGCCCTCCCGGGTCGCGACCCGCTCGGCCGCGCGCACCTGCGACAGGATCTGCGGCTCGCCGAGCACCATCGAATCGAGCCCGGCTGCCACCGAGAACAGATGCTCGACCGCGGCCTGCTCGTAGTGGCTGTACAGGGGCTCGGCCAGCTCCTCGGCGTCCACCCCGCGCGTCTCGCACAAGAGCCGCTTCAGCGACAGGAAGCCGGCGTGATAGGTGTCGACGATCGCGTATGCCTCCACCCGGTTGCACGTCGAGAGCACCACGGCCTCGCGGATCGCGTCATCGTCGATCGCCCGCCGGTACGCCTTCGCAAAGTCGTCGTCGCCGAACGCCACGCGTTCGAGCACCGCGACGTCGGCGGAGCGGTGCGAGATCCCGAGAGCGAGGATGGGCATGACCTGCGATGTATCCTACGCCGGCGTCTGCAACACGCCCGCCGAGACCGAGAAGCCAAGCGAGACCATCGCTCGACCTCCCCGGGAGGGGAGCCGTGGAACGAAAGCGCGCACGCGAGTACGGCGTCAACATCGGCCGCCTCCCGACCGGACAACTGAACGCCATCACTGACGTAGACGGCGTTCGGGTCGGACACAAGACGGTCGTCCGAGATCCCTCCCCAGACGGCCGGGGCGCCGCGCGGACCGGCGTGACGACGGTCTTCGCGCACGAAGGCCTGCCGTGGGTCGAACGGGTCTACGCCGGGACGCACGTCCTGAACGGCTACGGCGAGCTGGTCGGGATCAACCAGATCAACGAATGGGGGATCCTGCATTCGCCGATCGTCCTGACGTCCTCGCTCGCGATCGGGAAGGCGTACGACGCCACGGTCAGGTGGCGCCAGGAGCGGCACCGCGTCACGACGTGGGGCGGCGGCGACATGCCCGTCGTGACAGAGTGCGACGACTCGTTCCTCAACGACGTCACGACATTCCCGCTCGGCGACGACGACGTCTTCGACGCGCTCGACCACGCGGTGGACGGTCCGATCCTCGAGGGCACGCTCGGCGCGGGAACCGGGATGCAGTGCTGCGACTTCAAGGGCGGGGTCGGGACGGCGTCGCGGGTCCTCGCGGACGACCTCGGCGGCTACACGGTCGGGGCCCTCGTGCTCACCAACTGGGGCGACCGCGCGGACCTGCGGATCGACGGTGTCCCGGTCGGGCGCGAGATCACCGACCTGATGCCGGAGGAGCACGGGGAGGGCTCGTGCATCGTCGTGCTCGCGACGGATGCTCCTATGCTGCCGCACCAGCTGCGCCGGCTCGCGGTGCGCGGCGCGCTCGGTCTAGGCCGGTGCGGCTCGACCGCGCGGAACGGGTCCGGAGAGCTGATGATCGCGTTCTCGACCGCGAACCGATTGCCGTACGACGCCGGCGATGCCGAGCTGCCGGTCCAGGCCCTGGTCGACGGGGTCGGCGGGAAGGCGCCGAGGGTGTTCTCCCCGCTGTTCGAGGCCGCGATCGAGGCGGTCGAGGAGGCCGTCGTCAACGCCCTGTTCATGGCCGAGACGACGCGGGGGCGCGACGGGAACGTCCTGCACGCGCTGCCGATCGACCGGACGCTCGAGCTCATGCAACGCTACGGCCGCTCGGTCGGCTGATCTGGAACGCCCCGCCCCGGTGCCGAACCCCGTAGCATGGGACCCGGAGACGTGGCTGAGTGGCCGAAAGCAGCCGCCTGCTAAGCGGTTAGGGGGCGTTGAGCTCCCTCACAGGTTCGAATCCTGTCGTCTCCGCCTCGATGGACGCTGTGCTCGTCGATCTCTACGACACGCTCGTGTGGAGCGAGTGGTCGATCCTTCGCGAGCGGCTCTCCGCCGAGACCGGCGCCGACGCCCGCCGGCTGATGCGGGCGTTCGTGAAGACGCGTGAGGCGAGAGGCGTCGGCACGTTCGGCAGCGCGGAGGGTGACCTCCGTGCCGTGCTCGAGACAGCCGGGCTCGAGCCGTCGGACGAGCAGGTCCGTCGGATCGCCGCGATCGTTCGCGAGGTCCTCGTGGACGGTGGCGGCGTCGTGCTGTACGAGGACTCCCTCCCGGCTCTTCGGGCACTCCGCGCTCGCGGCATCCGTACGGCGATCGTGAGCAACTGCGACCACGTGACCCGGGCGATCGTCGACCGGCTGAGGCTGGCGGCCGAGGTCGACGCGGTCGTGCTGTCGTTCGAGGTCGGCGTGATGAAGCCGGACGCCGGGATCTACGTCGAGGCGCTCGAACGTGTCGGGGCCAAGCCCGAGGAATCGGCGTTCGTGGACGACCAGCCCGGGTACCTGGACGGCGCAGAGGCCATCGGCCTCAGGTCCTTCTTCATCATGCGCGACGGGTGGGAGCTCGAGGCCGGCGACGTACGGGACCGGCCGGTCGTGCACGACCTCTGGGACGTGCTCCGCCAGGTCGACGGCTCCCGTTAGGCCTGCAGCCTGCGGACCGCCTCGTGGCGGGCCGCCCTATGGTGCCGCCAGATGCGGACCCATCGGACCGTCCGGACGATCGCCAGCACGACGACGATCGCGGCCGCGAGGGCTGTCAGCACGACCTTCCCGACCTCTGGACGGACCCCGAGGTAGGTCTCCATGTTGATGAGAGCGTTGTCCCAGATGGTCGGCCCCAGGGCCACCGCCACGACGACGATCACGACCAGAGCAACGAGGTTGCGGACAAGCCTCCCGACACTCATGGACTCCGTATCGGCAGGTGTGGGCCCAAGCTGAGCCCGTCGTTCAAGCTGTGGTGGATGGTCGCCTCCTGCCGCCGAAGGCCAGACGCCGCTCCGCGGCGGCCGCTACACTCGTACGGTCGCGTGCAGGC
>JBKPHM010000080.1:0-10428 GCA_046729855.1 Actinomycetota bacterium
GGAGATCGCCACATTCAACGCGATGCGGTGGACCCAAGCCTCGGCGGGGACGTCGGGTTTCCAGCGGTCCCACGCCCGGTAGGCTCGGACGAACGCCTCCTGAGCGCACTCCTCGGCGGCTCCCGGGTCACGGAGCATCCCCGTCATCGTGAGGAGGATCCGGTGATAACTGTCCCGGAACAGCCGGTCGAAGTCCTCGCGGACCCCCGGTCGATAGGTGAGGTGTTCTCCTTGCATGCCTTGGATCCATCGGCGCCCGAGCGACCCAGGGAAAGCCGGGCACGGCGGAACGCGATGTTCGACAACGCGTAGGCTGCAGCTACGGTTCGGAAAGGGAGAGGGTCGTGGTTGGCGCGGAAGCGTTTGCGGAGTCGCTCGTCACTCTTTACCGGCAGATTCACGATCAACTTCGCGAGGAGGTCTCGGGTCTACGCCCGCAGGCGCTCACCTGGGTGCCTGGACCGGACACCAGCTCGATCTCCACGCTCGTCGTTCACCTGCTCGGCTCCGAGAGCGAGGTCTTGCAGATCGTTCGAGGCCTTCCGAGCGATCGCAACCGCGCCTCAGAGTTCTCGGCCCGCGTCGACGACCCGGAGGAGCTTTTGACCCGGATCCGCGATACGGACCGACTTCTTCAGGAACTGGGTCCTCAGATCACTGATGAGGATCTCGCCACCCTCCGGGTGCGACCAAGCGCCGTCCGAGACAGAACCCCAAGGACGGGACTGTTCTGGCTCCTCAACAGCTACGGTCACGCACGTGAGCATCTGGCTCAGCTTCAGTTGACGAAACAGCTCCTCGACGAGGCCCACCGGAACGACTTGCCCGACCGATAGGCGCAGCTGCGCTACGGTCAAGGTGTGGAAGTAGGCGACCTGGAGGGCTCCGATTTCGAGATCGCGCAGGACCTGATCGATGGCCTCACTGCGCCCCACGTCGCTCAACGCTTCAATCTTTCCGAACGGGCCGCCAGGGCGAGGATCCGCGTCGTCTTCGCCAAGCTTGGCGTCAGCAACGGTCGAGAGCTCCGCGAGAGGCGGCGGCGAAGCTTGGCGTCAGACCTACTCGAGGATCCGCGCCTTCGTTGAGGCATACGGCCACTCCCGCGTTCCGGAGGGCTACTGGGATGAGCACGGTGCCGCTCGAGGGGCTGGTCGGCAACATCCGCTTGCACCGCAGCGGCCGGTCATAGCTCGGAGAGGGCCCGCCGCCGCGCGGATCGCAGATGTATCCCGGCGTCGACTGGGACGCCGACCTCGATCGGCTCGCGGGCTGGTCGTGGGAGCTCGACGACCCGTCGGAGTTCCCGATGCTGCGCTCCAGGCGCTACGCGACGCGCGAGATCCGCGATCTTCGTCTCGCGAGTGGGGACGAGGCCGACTACGTCCGCGGCGTGACGGCCGCGCTCCGGGCGAGCGAGGAGCCTCCGTGGCCGCGCGTTCGCGAACTCGTCATAGACAAGAGCATCGACCCGAGCGCCGCGGTGTTGGCCGACCTCTTCCCGGATCGTTACGGGTCCTTCCTCGGCGTGATCGTGAGCGCAGACGGGCGCGCCTTCGGCTTCTGCCTGGCGTTCTTCGGTGATCCCGAAGATCCCTCGTCGTGGGATGCGATCAAGCTCTTCGACTGGCGCGAGCTTTCGGAGCCGGAAGCCAGGAAGCCGCACGAGGAGCAGATCCGCATTGGGATGGAGCTCCTGAAAAGTCCTTGAATTTGACGAAGATGCCTGAAGGGCTCGCGGGCGCCTTGTCAATGCGACGTCGGCCATCATCGCCGCGTCCTCTTCGCGAACGCAGGCCGTCGGTATCGCTTAGGTCTGCGAGAGGATCGTGAAGCCGGTCGCCCGACGCACTACGAGCCAGTCGGCCTGCCCACCCGATGCGCAGGGACAGTTCGGGTAATCCACCGGCACCCACCATGCCGCGGTGGCCAGGACGCGCCGCTCGTCGCGATCGCACGCTCGGGCGAGCCCCGCCCTGACGAGTTGCCACCTGAGTCCGCCGTTCAGACGGCGGGGGCGTGTGAGGGGAGTGACCTCCGAGACTCCGAACGACCGGAACTCACGAGGCACCCGACCGGTCCCAGGCCGGGGGCCCCCGTTCTCGGCGAGCACCGCGCGCCAATAGGGGTCGAGGGACCGCCACAGGAAGGCTCGATCCGGGGACGGGCGCCGTTCCTCTCGGAGGTACCGGCGAACGAACCGCAGTACCCGCGGCTCGTCGCCCTCGCCCGCTGGGACGAGATCCGTGAGGACCGGGCATCCAATCGTGTATCCCGGGCCCTGTGTGGACAGCGTCACGACGACATCGGACCCTTCGGACACGACGGTGCCCGCGGGAGGTCGTTGACTCACCACCGTGTAGAGGGGCTCGGACCCGCCGACGAGGCGAACGCCTTCCAGCCGGAGACCGAGGCCGTTCAGGGCGTGGCGGACGGCGGCGCCGCCCAGCCCGGCCAGATCGGGAACCACCACCGAGCCGCGAGGGATCCCCCCACCGCGGGGGAGAGGAAGAGGCGTCGTGTCTCTCGCCAGCCAGACGACGACGGCGCCGAGCGAAACGGCGCCGACCACCACGGCGATCCGCCACCGGGACATCGAACGACCAGGCCTGATCATAAGCGGGGAGATGGTCAGAAGCCTCTGCTAGTCGTCGAACTCGTCCGCATTAGGTCATGGGTACGGCCCGATCGACGTCCTGTGGGCCGATGAGACTTCAGTACGTGCGGTTCGGCCCGGGTGACGAACATCGGGTAGACCCTCCACCGATGAGTGTGGCTCCAGCTAGGCGTCGTACCTGAGGGGTAGGCGGGACGTGTCGACGACGACGTATGTGCTGATCCCGGGCGCGGGAGGCGATGGCTGGTACTGGCATCTCGTCGTCCCACGGCTGCGGGAGCGGGGCCACGATGTCTTGGCGGTCTCGCTGCCAGCGGGCGACGATTCGGCGGGCTGGAACGCGTACGCGGACAGGGTCGTGGACTCGATCGGCGATCTCACCGGCGTGATCCTCGTCGCTCAGTCGCTCGCCGGCTTCAGCGCGCCCCTGGTGTGCGAACGGGTCCCGGTCGAGCTCCTCGTGCTCCTGAACGCGATGATCCCCCTGCCGGGCGAGACAGGGAGCGAGTGGTGGTCCAACACCCGCCAGCAAGAGGCGATGCGGGCCCGGCTGACCGCTCTCGGGCTCTCGCCCGCGGCCGCCGACGATGACACAACCGTCTACTTCCACGATGTCTCGCCGCAGGTCCGGGCCGAGGCCTTCCGGCGCGGCGAGCCGGAACAATCGTGGACGCCGATGACGCAAGCCTGGCCCCCCGACGCGTGGCCCGACGTGCCGACACGGGTTCTCATCGGTCGCGACGACCGTCTGTTCCCGGCTGAATTCCAGCGGCGCATCGCCCGTGAGCGCATCGGGATCGAGGCCGATGAGATCGAGGGTGGCCATCTCGTTGCCCTGAGCCGTCCGGACGAGCTCGTCGAACGCCTCGAGTCCTACCGGATCGCCGAATCGACTCGGTAGTGGAGGTGCACCGTGCCGTTTCCGAAACGGCCTTCGTCCAACAGCTCGAGGTCAAGCCGCACGTCCGTCGGGAGCGCGGGCGTCCCTCTCCCCACCGCGACGGGCGAGAGGAACAAGTGACACTCGTCGACCAACCCCGCCCGGAACGCTTGGCTTGCCAGGTCCGATCCGCCGATCGTCAGATCGCGCTCCGCCGACGCCTTCATCTGACGGATCGCGCCGGCGTCGAAGTCGCGCTCGATCCGCGTCCTGGCGCTGGAGACCGAGGCCAAGGTCTTGGAGTACACGATCTTGTCGGCCGCCCGCCACAGCTCCGCGAAGTCACGGATGTGAGACGACTGGTCGGCGAGGGCCATCGTCTCCCAGGGAACGAGCACCTCGTACATCCGGCGTCCGTACAGGTGGGTGCCGACGGGCCGGATGAGGTCGTTGACGACCGTGTGGACCTCCTCGTCGGGCTCCGCCCAGCCGAAGTTCCCGCCTTCGTCGGCGACGTAGGCATCGAGCGACGTCAGGGCCGAGTAGATCAGCTTCGCCATGTCTTTCAGTGTGCCAGGCTTTGTCCCGTAGGTCCGCGCCATGGCCACCACGTACGAGGGGGTCGTCGAGCACGAGCACAAAACAGAGATCGGCTGCGAGGGCTCCGTCCCTTACCTAGTCGGCATCCGGCCAAGGTGCAACGTCCACCTCGTTGCCCTCGGGATCGAAGAGCGTCCACCAGTCCGGCGCGTGCGAGTCGTTGACGATGCGGCCGCCGGCCGCCACGGCCGCACCGACGCGAGCTCTCGCCTGGTCCCCGGGGACGTAGAGATCGATGTGGATGCGGTTGCGCTGCGAGCGTGGAGCGTCCATCTGCTGGAACCAGAACGTCGGCCCCTCGAAGTGTGGGTCGACCAACACGTCGGCGAACTGAACGTAGCCGAGGACGGCCCCCCAGAAGGGCATCACATCGGGGATGACGAGCGCGTCGATCGCGATCTGGAACGTCTGCAGTCCCGTCAGGTCGACGGGGATGCCGAGTTCGCGGGCGGCCGCCGAGATCTCTCCTGCAAGCGCAACGTCGCCCTCGTTCAGCTCCCCGGCGTCGTTCACCTTGAGCCGAACGGTGACGCCGTTCGACCGAAGGTCGACATCTGGGCGCTGGCTCGAAGCTTGGGCCAGCTTGGTGATCGCGTCTGCAAGCGCCACCCCCTCTGCGAACGATCCGGTCCGGAAGTGCGTGCACGCCGCGTACGCCATGACCCGCCAGTCGACCTCGTGGAATCGCGCCGATGCGACCGATCCGCCCATATCGCCTCCTCGATCCGCTTGCTCTCACCCCGTGACGTCTATGCGGGGGCGGGCGGCCGCTACCGGAGCGGCGCGCCAACGCCGTCGGTGAGCCCGGCCTCGATGAGCACCATTCGGCCGATTTCCCCTTCGCCCGCACCGCTAACCGCTCGGGCTCCGCGTGCCTGCGTCTGCGTCAGGGCAGCGCCGCCGATCACGGCGACGAACTCCGGGAGGGTGCCGATCGCCGGAGGACCGTCGGGCTAGGATCGCCCCGTGAACCGGGTAGAGCCGAGCACGTCAGCCCGGGAGAGACTCGGGTGGAGGATCACGCCGGAGCGATACGAGCAGATCCGGGGCCTTTGGATCGCCCATTCCAAGGCCGAGGATGCGCGGGACATCGCCGGGCTCATCGACACCTTGAGTGCAGGCTGCGTCTACGAATTGATTCCGATGGGGCGCCGATGGGAGGGGCACGAAGGGGCACGAGCCTTTTACACGAGCCTGCTACGAGCGCTTCCTGACGTCCAGTTCGCCCTGCGGGATATCGTGATCGGTCCCCAGGGCGTCGTGGAGTTCGCGAGCCTGGTGGCGACGCCGGCCGAGCGATGGGAGGGGTTCGAGCCCGTGGGCCACCCGATCCGACTGGACGTGATGATCCACTTCCCGTGGGACCTGCAGGCGGAGCGCTTCGCGGGAGAGCGGATCTTCTTCGACCAGCGGCAACTCAACGCCTGACCCGCGCCGAGGCGGCGTCTGCCGCCCGAAGACCCGGGCCCTTAGACGGCGGGCGTGTAGGCGGATACGAGTGCGCCTGCCCGGTCGAACGTGCGCTGTGCGAGCGCATCGTCCACCAGCCGGTAGCGGCGGCCGAATGCGTCGAGGATCGCATCGGCGACGCTGTCCCAACCGAGCGCGGGGTTCTCGGCGGCCACGCTGCCCACCGTGGACGGATCCCAGCCGATCCCAAGAGCGCTGTAGACGGGCACGAGGACGTCTCGAACCCGATCCGCGCCGCTCACCACGATGACGCCACCGACGTGTGCGGCAGCAGTGGCCAGTCGCTGACCGACGCCCATCAGCTTGCTGGTGCCTCCCGCGTTCACGCTATAGGCGCCGGGGCAGTACTCGCCCGACACCTCACCGACCCTCGCGTCGATCCCGAGCCCGCGGAGCGCCTCCACGATCAGACCGGAGACCTCCTCGAACCGCTCCCGGATCCGCGACTTCGGGTCCTGGTCCGGCCGGGCCAGGGCGAAGGCGATCGTCCCCTCGTGGAACACCGCGGCCCGGCCCCCAGCGAGACGCAGCACCGCACCGAAGCCACGCGCCCGCGCCGCCGCGACCGCGTCGGAGAACGCGGGCGCGTGGCGATCCATCGGTCCAAAGGCGACCACGGCGGGCGGGCGGTGAATCCGAAGGGTTGGCGGTGCCTCGCCCGCGGATACCTCCTCGAGGATCGCCGCGGACACCGCGGTGTCGAGGGCGGCCGGGTCACCGAATGCTCGCCGGATCAGGCGGAGCGCGTGCATCGCTTCAGCGTAAGCGACGCTCGGAATAGCCCCGAACGCCTCTGAAGCTCAGGTCTTGAAGCAGCTGAGCAGGTCCGCTCAGACGGCGGCCGAGCCGACGTCCGGCCCCGGCGGGGCGTCCGTCTCGAAGGCCTCGCGCAGGCGCTCGAGCATCGCCCGCTCCCCCTCGCTGACCCGCTCCGCGCCAAACCCCAGGAACCCGCCCTCCTTGGCTGCGTCCGCGGCCGCCTGTGCGGCCTCGAGCAGCCAGCGGCCAAACGCCCGCGCCTCCCCGGGATCCGCCTTCTCGCGGACGATCCGGCCGACGTCGCGCAGCTCCTCGAGGACCTGCTCGCCCGCCATCGGGCCGGGCTGGAGCCGAAAATCCGCAAGCGGGTTGCCCCGCCGCTGCGTGAGCGTTCGGATCTCGCCCGCGATCGACCCAGTCAGCTCGGTGTCTTCGGGAGGCGACTGCATCGCCCGCAGACTCGCGAGGACCTCCTTCGTCGCCTCGATCGGGCCCCCGGGGTCGGCGAGCGATATGGCCGTCCCGGCGACGAGCGGCGCGCGAACCAGGCGGCGCCATTCCTCGTCGGTGAAGTCGGCACGCATGGTCATGACGAGAACCTCCTCTTGGATGCGATCGTCATGGCTCCTACCCGCGGCGGGCTCCGTCTCACCGTGGACTACCTAGGCAAGGCCCGAGCACACTGCCGGGAAGGGGCTCGTGTCCTGGATCCCCGTCGAGACCATGATCTCGATCGGTGAGTTCGGATCCTCCAGATCCTCCACGGAGTAGATCAGAAGCCCGACGGCGCCGAAGACGATGCCCTCGCCAGCAGCGACGAAACGCCCGTCGTTGCCGGCGACTGTGATCGTCGCCGAGCCATCGGGCCCAAAGGTCGTCACGACCGGGCCCGCCAACGGCGTCGTCAGCGACTTCCCAGAGACGGGGTTCGACCACTCGATGTGGAAGTTGCTCACGGTGAGGACGTTGTGCGTCGGGTTTCCCGCTTCGTCGAAGTACGTCTTCGACAAGAACGTTCCCGAGGAGTGGACCACGATGTCGAACGGGCACGTGTCGGCGCTCGCGGCGATCGTACGCGTCCGTTCCCATGGGATGGTCTCGATCAGTGGGGCATCCGCAATGGCCGGGCTCGCGACCCCGATCGTCAGCAGTACGACGACCGGCACGAACAGAAGACGATAGAAGCGATTCATCGCTTTCTCCTTCCGTCAGGCCGGCCGAGCGTAGGGGATGGGCGTGTGTCGCCCTAAACGATTCGAAGATCTTCGGAACCTTCGGATGCCCCGCGCGGGGCTCAGGCCTCGCGCCTCAGACCGCGCCTCCCAGGCGCGGGATCCGAGCCATCCATCGCCTGCTCTGCAGGCGCGGCGCTCCAGAGCGTGAGGAAGCTCTCGCCGATCCGCGAGAGCCGGTAGTAGACGCGACGCCCATGGCGATGAGTCTCGACGAGGCCCGCCCGCCGGAGCTGAGCGAGATGGTATGAGACCGTGCTCGTACCCATCCGCTGCATCGAGGCGATGTCGGCCGTCGCCCTCGGGACGTCAAGCATCCGGAGGACCGAAGCGCGGGCCGAGCCGAGCAGCACGTCGAGGCTCTCCTCGGGATCGTCGGGACCACCCGGCCACAGCCGCGCGAGCCCACGGGGCGCGTAGACGAGCAGCGCCCGGCCGTCAGCGGTGCTGCCGCACAGCGGCGCGGGCCAGGCGAAGGTGTTCGCGACAACCACGATGCCGCGTCCCTCGGGGCGGATGGTCATGGCGATGGGCCGATCGATCGTCACGCTGCATCCGTCCCAAGCGACCCCGGGGTGAAGGTCCCCGAAGAGGGCATCGACGCCTCCCGTGGCCAGCGTGCGCCCGTTGCGAAGGACCTCCGCCTCAAGCACCCCGCGAAGGGACGTCCAGTGCGGTGCGAGCACCTCGTTCCAATAAACGCCGAGCGTGGTCGCAAGCATGTCGAGCGACCGCTTGGGCGTCTCCACGTACGGTCGGACGAAGGTGCGAGGTGCTTCGCTCATCCCTTCGTAGAAGAGGCCGACCTCCGCCTGGACCTCATCGGGCGACGTCGCGCGGAGCCGCTCGATCTCATCTCGGAAGGATGCGCCCGGGGCGCCCGGAGATGGTGCGAGGAATCCGAAGACGATGGGGTACGGGGCAACGAGCGCCCAGAGTGGCCGAAGGTCGGTGCGCTTGGCGGATCGCATCATCTGCGCAATCCACGGCAGGTGGAGCGGGCGACGTTCGGGATGGGCGAGCGCGAGGGAGCTGCACACCGCCTCCCACAGCGGGCTGTAGGTGAGCCGAGTGCGGATCAGGTCCTCGGCCGACGTCTCGATCTCGATCACGAGGGCTCCCTCGCCAACCGACCCGGTTCCCGAGCGGGCTGCCCGTACATACGGAGGATGCCCCGGCGCGGATGTGACGCCGAGCGGACGGCAGCGTGACAGATCGCGCGACGTACGGCCTGCGGAAGTCCGCTAGGACGTCGGCACGTCTTCGACCGACGCTGGCGCTCTCGCGTCCATCGACGGGCGCTTCTCGTCGCCGTTCGGGTCGCCGGCGTATCCGAGGCCATGTCGTCGGCTATGGCTCTCGCACGCCGTGCGCGCTGATCCGTCCGGCCGACACTGGCGAAGGCGAACAGGCTGAAGCCGAGATCAGCAGACCGGGTAGCGGACCTCGATCGGCGGGCTCGAAGGACAGCACCACCGCGGCATCGCCCCGAGGCTGGGATAGGGAACGATCCGACCGCCGTCGACAGCGACGAACAACCAGCGTCCGCGCGTCCAGTCGTCTACCAGGAGCCATCGGCCGTCCGGAGACCAAGACGCCCAGAACGCATCCGAGACGGGGCGCGCGATGACCTCCGTCGTGCCCGTCGGAACGTCGTGGACGACGAGCGAGGCGCGGAGGTGCCCCTCTGGCTCCGGACCCGCACGATGAAGGCGATGCGGCGACCGTCGGGAGACCACGTGGGAACGCTGACGTTCCGCGCCCCGTTCGGTATCAGCGCCAGCCGTTCACCCGAGCGACGCCAGACGGCAATCGCCGACCGTGATGTCGGGACGGAGACCTGGCCCGCGAACGACCGCAGATCGGGACTACCCACGAGGTCCGCCGCTCGCGTCCACGGCGGATCGGCGGGTAGATCGAGCGCAAGCAGCGCTGGCAGATCGAGCGTGTCGAGGGCCTCGCGGAAAACAGGTTCCCGGACAGCCTCCCCACTCCTGCGGTCAACGAAGAGGAGCTGCCGATCGTCAAGTCGGCCCCGCTCGTCGAAGACGTTCCCGATGATCCCTCGCCCGTCCCTAGTGAAGGAGGAGAAGTAGCCGTCCCGCAGCTTCCACCGTTCCACCTCCACCAGCCGGTCGCCGAGAGCGAGGAGCGACCGGGCCGCGCCGGCCTCGTGGGGAACGATCAGGATGCGATGTTCGTTCGCCGGATCCCAGTATGGGAACGACCCTCGTCGCTGCCGGAAACGGTGGACGGTCCCGTCGGACTCGACCACTCCGAAGTCGCCGTCGAACCCTTCATCCTGGAAGAGGATTCGCCCGCCACCCGGGATGGATCGCTGGCCCGCTGTTGCCTCCTGAGGGGCGGAGGGGATCCGACCACCGGTTCGAGAGACGTGCTTCGCTCGTAGGACGTGAACGAGCAGCTCAGGATGAACGCCAACGTCGCCGCAGAGAGGATCCGGAACTGCTGCATCCATCAGGACGACCGAACCACAGACCGATCGGTTCCCGACCGCAGGCGCACGTCTACGATTCCCTCAGCAACGTGTGTCACTGGCGGCCCTGAGGCCGATCGTGCAGGAACGCCATCTCGATGGTGGGCGACCGCTTCAGCGACGCGATTATCGGGAACCCTCGATCACTTCGGGGCGCCAAGTGTGTGTGAAGCAGGAGGTTCCCCTGCGATCGTCGAGAAGAAGAACGAGGTGGTCAACCCCGACACCCGCGGGCCGCGCCCCGTCAAGTGGTGGGAATTCGTCCACCGTCATCCTCTTCACGCGATCGCCGCTAGGAGTTCGCCAGGAGTCTCACCTCCTTCCGTCACGTCGACGCGCGTCATAGACCCGATGCTGAAGTAGCGACGGTCCG
>JBKPHM010000081.1:0-20895 GCA_046729855.1 Actinomycetota bacterium
AGGTGCCGGCCGATCCCGTACAGCCACACCAGCCCGCCCCGCCCCTGGTCGCGGAACCGCCGCCTCGACGCGAACGCCTCGGCGAACGTCTCCGCCGTGAGCTCCGCCGCGGCCTCCGGGTCCAGCGTCCGCCGCGCGAAGTACCGGAGGATCGTCTCCGCGTGACGTTCGTAGAACGCCCCGAAGGCCTCCGGTTCGTCGCGCGAGACGCGCAGCACGTCGGCGTCGCTCAGGTCCTCGTACATGGCCCCCGGGGTTCTGTATCGGAACGGTTCCGCCCGGACTATGCCCCTCGGGCCCCATGCCGTGACGGGCCCTTGTTAGGCTCCGGCCTCGTGAGCACGACGCCCGACCCGCTCGAGGAGTTCCCCAGGCAGGCCGCCCGGACCCAGCGGTTTTCGCTCGGGCTCCCGCGCGGCTTCGAGATCGCGCCCGACGGCTCGCGCATCGCGTTCCTGCGGTCCCGAGCCGGGGACGATCGAGTCACGTGCCTGTGGGTTCTCGACGTCGCGTCCGGGACGGAGCGCGTCGTGTTCGACCCGCGGGAGCAAGGCGCCGAGGGCGAGGCCGAGCTGACCGAAGCCGAGCGCGCCCGACGCGAAAGGGCGCGGGAGCGGGCGGCCGGCGTCGTGCAGTTCGCCACCGACAAGGAGGTTCGTCGGGCCGTGTTCGTCCTGAACGGAAAGCTGATGGTGGGCGACCTGGTCGCGGGTGGAGCGCACGAGCTCACGACCTCGAGCCCGGTGGACGACCCGAGGCTCGATCCCTCCGGGGAGCACATCGCGTACGTGAGCGATGGCGCCCTCCGCATCCGCAGCACCGAGGGCGACGACCGGCTCCTAGCGCAGGACGGTGACCCGAACGTGTACTGGGGCCTGCCCGAGTTCGTGGCGGCGGAGGAGATGCGCCGTCTGCGGGGCCACTGGTGGTCGCCGGACGGTACGAAGCTCGCGGCCACCCGTGTCGACGAGCGACCCGTGAACGTCTGGTACCTGAGCAACCCGTCGGACCCCGCCGCGAGGCCGCGCGCGATCCGCTATCCGGCGGCGGGCACGCCGAACGCGGTGGTGCTCCTGGCGGTCTTCGACGTCGCGACCGGCCAGCGAACCGACGTCGGGTGGGACCTGGAGACGTTCCCCTACCTGGCACGCGTCGTGTGGAACGACTCGGCGCCGCTGACGCTGCTCGTACAGACGCGCGATCAGGCGACGACGCGCGTGCTCGAGGTGGACGGGGCCACCGGCGCGACGCGGATCGTGCGCGAGGACACCGACCCCGACTGGCTCGAGCTGATCGAGGGGTCGCCGGCGCGGCTGTCGGACGGGACGCTCGTCACGACCGCCGACTCGGAGGACACCCGACGGCTCGTCGTGGGCGAGTCTCCCGTAACCCCACCCAGGCTCCAGGTCCTCTCGATCGTCGACGTGGGCGACGACGTGTTGTTCACGGCGACCGACGATCCGACGCAGGTCCACGTCTGGCGCTGGCAACCGGGCGGAGACCTCGAGCGACTCACGCAACAGGCGGGCGTGCATTCGGCCGCCCGGTCGGGCCCCGTCGCCGTGATGTCGTCGTCGGTCGAGGACGACCAGCGTCCCACGTTCTCGGTCGTCGTCGACGGCAGGGAGACGGCGCGGATCGGGTCGGTCGCCGAGGTCCCGTGCGTCGACCCGACGCCGCGATTCCTCCGGCTGGGTCCGAACGAGCTCGACGCCGCCCTCCTGCTGCCGGGCGGGCGCGAGCCCGAGGCGGCGCTCCCCGTGTTGATGGACCCGTACGGCGGGCCGTACCACAACGTTGCGACCCGCTCGAAGCGTTCGTTCGCGGAGTCGCAGTGGTTCGCCGAGCACGGGTTCGCCGTGCTGGTCGTCGACGACCGCGGCTCGACGGGTCGCGGGCCGGCCTGGGAGCGGTTGCTCAAACGCAACTTCCTGCTCACGGTCGACGATCAGGCCGACGCGCTGGCCGCGGCCGGGAAGCGGTTCTCGTTCCTCGACACCGGCCGAGTCGCGATCCGCGGCTGGTCGTTCGGTGGTGAGCTCGCGGCCGCGTGCGTGATCCGCCGGCCAGACGTGTTCCACGCCGCGGTCTCGGGCGCGCCGGTCACCAACCACCTGCTGTACGACACCCATTACCAGGAGCGGTTCCTGGGCGATCCGGACGACGAGCCCGAGGTCTATCGACGCAACTCGCTGCTCGGCGACGCGCCGAACCTCCGGCGGCCGCTCCTGCTGATCCACGGTCTCTCCGACGACAACGTGCTCCCCGCGCATACGCTGCAGCTCTCGGCCCGCCTGTTCGAGGCCGGGAAGCACCACGAGCTCGTGCTCTTGCCCAACGCGTCGCACATGGCGAACTCCGAGGTCATGACCGAGAACCTGCTCCGCCTGGAGCTCGACTTCCTGCGCCGCGCGATCCGGATCTGAGGCCGGTACGCGCAGGGGCGGGTGGCACGCGTTTACCGATTCCACGCGGTGGGAAGCGGATGCAGATACCGGAATCGATCACTCCTTGGGGACGGTGCCGACGCAGGACTTCAGTTTGCCGCATTCGTCGGAAGCGCCGGAGAGCGCTCGGCGCATCGTCGAGGAGCAACTCGCGCCGCTGCTGCCGAAGGAGCGCGGCTACGACCTGGTGCAGCTCGTCTCCGAGCTGGTTGCGAACGCTGTTCGGTTCAGCCCGCCGCGCCCGGATGGGACGATCGGGTTGCATCTCGAGCACTCGAACGACGCGGTCCGCGTCGCGGTGACGGATGGCGGTACCCATCTGGTGCCCGATGAGCTCACGTTCGATGCGAGCTCGGACGAGCGGTTCGGACTGTTCCTGGTCGATTCGCTCGCCGATGGATGGGGTTTCTCGCTGGACGGGGTAAAGGGAGTCTGGATCGAGGTGGACCTCCTCGATGCCTGAGGCCTTCGACGTCGTGACCTTCGGTCCGAACATGGTCTTCGTCGGCGGCGAGATCGATCTGGCCACAGCCCCACGTCTCGAAGAGGCGGCCCGACCGTGCATCGAGGCGGGCGGCCCGACGATGTTCGATCTATCCGCGGTGACGTTCATCGATTCGACCGGGGTCCGGGCTTTCGTCTCGATCGCGCGGGCGGTCGGGACGCGAGGGTGCATATTCCTGCACGCGCCGCAACCGCGCGTGCGACGGGTGCTCGAGATCGTACGTATCGACGACGTCCCGAACATCCACGTGGAGTCCTGTCCGATCGTCGCCTACCCTGACGTGATCACAGAGTGGAGCCCCCCACCCGACCTCCGCGAGCGGCTCGATTCGATGCGGGAGCTTACGTCCGAAGGCAGCTCATAACGCAGGGCCCATGCTCGTGGCTGTTACGCTCGGGACGTTCCGTCAGCCCGGGAGCGTCGCGTGTCGATCATCGTGCAGAAGTACGGCGGCACCTCGGTTGCTGACGCCGAGCGGATCCAGGCCGTCGCCGACCGGATCGTCCGGTGTCGCGAGGACGGCCACGACGTGGTCGCGGTTGTCTCCGCGATGGGGCAGTCGACCGACGAGCTGATCGCGCTCGCGCACCAGATCGTCGCCGTACCGGAGCCGCGCGAGTTCGACATGCTGCTTACCGCCGGCGAGCGGATCGCGATGTCGCTGGTCGCGATCGCGGTGAACGCCCGCGGGTCCAAGGCGGCCTCGTACACGGGCTCGCAGGCCGGGATCATCACCGACACGCAGCACGGTCGCGCCCGGATCGTGGAGATCCGGCCCAAGCGGATCGTGGAGTCTCTCGGGGCGGGCAACGTCGTGATCCTGGCCGGGTTCCAGGGTCTCTCGACGTCGTACGACATCACCACGCTCGGGCGTGGCGGCTCGGACACGACCGCCGTCGCGATGGCAGCGGCGCTTGGCGCGGAGGTCTGCGAGATCTACACGGACGTCGACGGCGTGTTCACGGCCGACCCTCGGGTCGTCCCGGACGCCCAGAAGCTTCACACGGTCACGTACGAGGAGATGCTCGAGCTGGCGGCCAGCGGCGCGCAGGTCCTGCAGCTCCGCTCCGTCGAGTACGCTCGGAGGAACGGCGTCCGCGTGCACGTGCGCTCCTCGTTCAACGGCAAGCCCGGCACGTGGATCGTGGAGGAGGATGAGGCGGACGTGGAAGGCGCGCTGATCTCGGGCGTCGCGCTCGATGCCGACGAGGCCAAGATCACGCTCGTCGGGGTCCCGGACCGTCCAGGAATCGCGGCGGCGATCTTCAAGTCGGTCGCCGCCGAGGGCGTGCACGTCGACATGATCGTCCAGAACGTCTCGCACGACGGCCGCACCGACCTGTCGTTCACGGTCCCGAAGGACGACCTGACGCGGCTCACGCCGGTGATCGACCGCGTGACCAAGGACATCGGGGCGCCGACGTTCACTGCGGATGACGGGATCGCGAAGGTCTCGCTCGTCGGAGCCGGAATGCGAAGCAACCCAGGCGTCGCCGCCGACATGTTCGACGCGCTGGCCGGCGAGGGGATCAACATCGAGATGATCTCGACGTCGTCGATCCGCGTCTCGTGCGTCGTCCGCCGCGAGGACGGGGAGCGCGCGGTGAAGACGATCCACCGCCGCTTCGGGCTCGACGAACGCCAGGCGGAGCCGACGTCGTGACCCGCGTCGCCGTCGTGGGGGCGACCGGGGCCGTCGGTCGTCAAATGGTGAGGACCCTGGAGGAGCGTTCGTTCCCGCTGGACGAGCTGGTGCTGCTCGCGTCCGAGCGCACGGCCGGGACACGGATCCCATTCCGCGGTGAGGAGGTGACGGTCGGGCTGCTGTCGAGGGACGCTCTCGCGGGCATCGACGTCGCGCTGTCGTCGTGCGGTTCGCCGGTCGCGAAGACGTGGATCCCCGGGGCGGCGGAGGCCGGCACCACGTGCATCGACAACTCGTCGGCGTTCAGGATGGATCCGAACGCGGCGCTCACGATCCCCGAGGTCAACCCGGAGTCGCTCGCCGGCCGACCGAAGATCGTCTCCGTGCCGAACTGCACGATCATCACCACGCTGATGGCGGTCGCGCCGCTCCACCGCACGGCCGGCCTCCGGTCGCTGATCGTTTCGAGCTACCAGTCGGTGTCGGGTGCGGGCGCGAAGGGCGTCCGCGAGCTCGCCGAGCAGATCGAGAAGCTCCACGGGATGGAGGAGGAGCTGGCCCATCCCGATCCCGCAGCGCTCCCGGTCGGCGAGGTGTTCGGCAAGACGATCGCGTACAACGTGGTGGCGAAGATCGACGTCTTCGATGAGGAGACCGGCTTCACGTTCGAGGAGATCAAGATGCAGCGCGAGGCACGCCGGATCCTCTCGATGCCGGAGCTCGACATCACCACGACGTGCGTTCGCGTGCCGGTGCCGGTCGGCCACAGCGTCTCGGTGCTCGCGACGTTCGACCGAGCGATCTCGCCGGCCGAGGCGCGCGGGATCCTCGCGGCGGCGCCGGGCCTGATCGTCCGCGACGATCCGGCGAACGGCGTCTACCCGAGCCCGCTCGAGGCGGCGGGTCGCGACGAGGTGCTGGTCGGGCGGATCCGGCAGGCGAGCGCGCATGACGACGCGCTCTGGCTGTTCGCCTGCGGCGACAACCTCCGAAAGGGTGCCGCGCTGAACGCCGTGCAGATCGCCGAGCACCTCTTCACGTGAATCCCGATTGCCTCTTCTGCCGGATCGTGGCCGGGGAGGAGCGCGCCGAGCGGGTCGACGAGGACGAGCTGACGTTCTCGTTTATGGATGCGTCCCCGGCGTCGAACGGCCACACGCTCGTGATCCCGAAGACACACCTGGAGACGATCTACGACCTCGAGCAGCCGCATGCCGATGCCGTGTGGCGGACGACGCTGCGGCTGGCCCACGCGATCCGTTCGGGACTCAAGCCGGAGGGGTTGATGCTCCGCCAGGCGAACGGAACGCTCGGCGGCCAGCACGTGATGCACCTCCACATGCACCTGATCCCGCGTTACGCGAGCGGTGACCGAGGCGAACCCGGCCGGACAGGCGAGTTCGCAGCCACGATCCGGAACGAGCTCGCATGAGCGGATGCGCCTTCCGTGAGGGTTCGACGGATGGAGGTGGCCGATGATCAGGACCGAGGGATTGACGCACATCCACCTGACCGTACGGGATCTGCAACGGTCGCTCGCGTTCTATCAGGGGGCCTTCGGGATGGAGGAGCTGTTCCGAGAGGGTGACCACTTGGTCTTCCTGAGGACTCCCGGCAGTCAGGACACGATCACGCTGAACGACGATCCCGACGACAATGCGCGAGCGGGCGACGGCGGAGGGATCAGACACTTCGGTTTTCGGGTCGCCGATGAGGACGACCTCGATCATGCCGTCGCTGAGGTCGTTGCGGCCGGCGGGGCTCTTGTCCGCCGTGGCGAACACTCGCCGGACGAGCCGTTCGCCTACGTCACAGATCCGGATGGATACGTGATCGAACTGTGACCGGATCGGTAACGGTCGACCCTAGAAGAAGTCGTACATCCAGGGCGGCGGACCGGCGAACAGGTCGGCGAGCAGCGGCGCCGCCCGGTCGTCGGCGTCGAGGTAGCCGAGCTGAACGGCGGAAGACACCGGCAGGTACCCGCTGAAGATCGACGCGAGTGCCCCGATCGGGATCGGCCGATGCCGACCTTCGTCGACGCGTTCGACGCGGACCTTCCCCTGTTCGGCCGTGAGACGGAACGCTCCTCGGTTCGCCCCCACGTCGGGATCCTCCACGGCGATCACCGCCTCGCCCGAGACTGAGGGGTAGCCTCGCCCCTCGAGGGACGCAACGACGTCGAGCAGACGAAGCATCCACCGGAACGACCATCGCTCCTTGACGCGCTGCTCGGGGACGAGCATCGCGAGCGGTGGGTTCACCGGGCCGAAGAACGAGAGGGTCTGACCGAGCCCCCGGAACGTTCGGAAAAACGACACCAGCGAGCGGAGCGCCTCAGGCGTCGCCGCGACGAGGTGCTTGCACGCGATGCGGAACACCGGTGCGGGCTCGCCCTCCGCCTGGTCGTGGTAGTACGACGCGTAGCCCTGGACGACGCCGTCCTCGTCTCTGCAGACCACGGCTCGAGAGACGACGTCCGGGTTCCAGTGACCCATCACGCGCACGGTCCACCAGTCCTCCTCGTCGCAGTCGATTGGGCCGTTCGAGGTCGGGACGACGCGCCGATAGCAGTCGCGGACCTCGGGAAGATGACCCGGGTCGTACTCGGAGACGTCGAGGGACGCGGAGAGGACCGGCAGGTCAGCCAGGGAGACCTCGTGCTCGATCTGGGCCCCGGCGAGTTCGTAGCCGAGCCGCCGGTACGGCCTGAGCACGGCGGGATACAGGCACGAGAGCGGCACGCCGGCCTCGCGCGACTCCTCGAGCAGCACCGAGACGGTCCGACTCGCCAGCCCGGAGCCGCGGTACTCGGGCAGGGTCGCCACCGCGTAGATGCCCGCGCACGGAAACTCGCGCCCGCCGAACCACTGCGTGAACCCGCGCGCCGCCGCGGCCGCGACCACCCGTCCATCATCGAACGCGCACCGGAAGTGGTCGAGGTGGAGGAGCGGCGCCCGGCGTTCGATCCAACCCGGACCGAAGTTCAACGCGACCGAGAGCACACGAGCCAGCTGCTCGCGGTGCTCCTCGTCCGGCGGCCCGATCTGGATCATGCGACGTCGATAAGGCGTAGGAGGCCTATGAAGCGCCGAGTGTACCGGTGGAGCTCCTCGCTCGCCGAGCTACAGCTCCACGATGACGCCGAGCTCGAAGACCTGATCCGGCGGCAACCTGAACCGATACGCGGCGCTCGTCGAGTTGCGCGACATGAAGGCGAACAGGTGCTCGCGCCATTTGGCCATGCCCGGCCGGGCGGTCACCCGGAGCGATTCGCGGCCCAGGAAGTACGTGGCGTCGCGGAGGTCGAGGCCCAGGTCCTCGGCGACGTGGTGCCGGAGCGCCCTGGGCACGTTCGGATCGTCCATGAAGCCGAAACGAAGCGTCACCGCGTGGATGCCCCTTCCAAGGTGCTCCATGTCGACGCGGCGGTGGGGATGGACGCGGGGTCGCTCCGCGGTCACGACGGCGATCACGAGGACGGTCTCGTGCAGTGCGTCGTGGTGACGGAGCGAGTCGAGCATCGTGGGCGGCGTCATCCCGGGCGTCCCGTAGAGATACGCGCCGATCCCGGGCGTCCGAAGCGGCTCCCGGCGGCCGAGGTCTTCGACGAACTTCTGCAGCGGGAGCTCTCGTCGCTTCCGATGGCGCCGCACCAGCAGCCGGCCCCTGTGCCAGGTGGTCAGCACGGTGAACACGACGCCGGCCACGACGAGCGGAAGCCACCCGCCGTCCGGGATCTTGAACAGCGTCGCCGCGAAGAACGACACGTCGACGACCAGGAAGAGGAGGAACAGGGGGATCGTCATCGACCTGGGAAGGCCGAACCGCTCGTGCAGCACGACCGAGAACAGGACGGTCGTGATGACCATGGTCCCGCTCACCGCGAGGCCGTAGGCGGCGGCCAGGTTCTCCGATCGCCCGAACCCGATCACCAGCGCGACGCATGCGAGCATGAGTGCCCAGTTGACGCTGGGGACGTAGATCTGCCCGAACTGGCTGGCGGAGGTGTGCCGAACGAAGACGCGCGGGCTGTACCCGAGCTGCACCGCCTGATGTGTCAGCGAGTAGGCACCGGAGATCAGCGCCTGTGACGCGATGACCGTGGCCATCGTCGCGAGCACGACGAGGGGGTACAGCGCCCACGCGGGCGCCAGCCTGTAGAAGGGGTTGTCGATCGCGGACGGGTCGTCGATCAGCAGCGCCCCCTGCCCGAAGTACACCAGCAGCAGGCTGGGGAGCACCATCCCGTACCAGCCGATCACGATCGGCCGACGGCCGAAGTGCCCCATGTCCGCGTACAGGGCCTCGCCGCCCACGACGACCAGGATCACGGCGCCGAGCACCAGGAACCCCTCGGCGCCGTTCGCGGCGAAGAAGGACAGCGCGTGGGCGGGGTTCAGCGCCGCGAACACACCGGGACGTCCAGCCACGTGGATCGCCCCGAGGACACCGATCGTCGTGAACCAGACGACCATCACGGGTCCGAAGACGTTCCCCACGGCGGCCGTGCCCCGGTGCTGCCACAGGAACAGCAGCACGAGGACGACGACCGCCGCCGGGACGACGACCTTCTCGAGGTCGGGGGCCGCGACCTCGCTGCCTTCGATCGCGGCGAGCACCGAGATCGACGGCGTGATCATCCCGTCCCCGTACAGCAGCGCAGCGCCGAACAGCCCGAGCAGGACGAGAGGCCATCGACCGCGTCGTTCGGGTTCGCCTCGTTTGGACAGGAGCGCAACGAGGGCGAGGATGCCACCCTCTCCGTCGTTGTCGGCCCGCATGACGAAGGAGATGTATTTGACGGAGATCACGAGGATCAGCGACCAGAAGATCAACGAGAGCAAGCCGAGGACGTTCGCCTCGGTGACCGGGATGTCGTGCGCGCGGAACGACTCGCGCAAGGCGAACAGCGGGTTGGTCCCGATGTCGCCGTAGACGACGCCGAGCGCGCCCAGCGCGAGCATCGGGGTACCGGGCTTCCGGCGTCGCCGGTTTGGCGTCACGCCGCTCCGGCGCCCCGTCTCGGCAGTCGTCCGGCGACGGCGATGATGCCGAGCGCGCTCAGCAGCCCGAGCCCGAACGCGCCGGCGATCCCGGCCTCGAGCGAGATGAGACCCGCGTCGGACAGCGCCACGCTGGCGCCGGCGAGACCAGCTCCGATCCCGATCCCGAGGTAGTCCATCAGCAGTGCGGACGACAGCTCGTCGGCCTCGCGACCCTCTCGCGTGACGCTCATGGCGGAGAGCGGCACGGTCGGGAACACGATCCCCATCCCGAGCCCGCCCAGGGCATACCCCATGTAGGGCAGGACGATCGGCAGGTCGGTCAGCCCGAGCCCGAGCAGGACGACGCCAAGTGCCACGATCCCGCCCCCGAGCACGGACAATCTCGGGGCTCCCCACGCGGCATAGCTCCGGGACTGCCACCAGCTGCCGCCGGCCCAGAAGAACGTCGCGAGCGTGAGCGCGATCCCGGCCGTGCCGATCGACAGGCCCCGCACCCTGGTCAGCATCAGCGGCACGAAGCCGTCGATCGCGGCGAACGAGCACGAGACCAGGAACGCGGCGACCGCGGCTGCGGCGAGTCCCGACCGCGCACGGAGGGCGCCCGGTGGCGCGATCCGCGCGAGCGCCGGCAGTCCGATCGCCGCCCCGATCGGGAGCAGCAGCGCGCTCCATGGCCCCGGCGGCGTGAGCCCGGCGAGGAAGATCGCGGTGCCGACCATGAGCAGCGCCGGCCAGCGGAGCGAGAGCCGCACGTCAAGGTTGGGTGCGACCCGGACGGTGCCGAGCGGCGGCAGCACGAGCACGGCGGCAATGAACAGGAGCGGCAGCGGCGAGACGAACGCCCAACGCCAGCCGATCGTCGCCGCCATCAGGGCGCCGAGCGGCGGTCCGAACAGCCCGGGCAAGAGCCACATGGATGCGAGCAACGCCATCACGCGCGGACGGACGCGCTCGGGATAGGTCTTCGCGATCGTCCCGAGCGACATCACGTACAGCCCGCCGCCACCAAACCCCTGGACGAACCTCCCGAACACGAGCACGAGCATCGCGGGCGATAGCGCGGCGATCACCAGGCCGGCGACGTAGAGCGCGAGCGATGCGATCAGCACCCACCGCGGCCCCCACCGGTCGGTCGCTCGCCCGCCGATCGGCACGGAAGCGATCGTCGCGAGGCCGAACGCGCCGAAGGCCCACCCGTAGAAGCGGAGCCCGCCCAGGTCGCGTTCCACGGCGGGAAGGATCGTGACGACGATCAGGACCTCGACGGCGACCAGGGCCTCCAGCAGGAGCAGGCCGCTCGTCAGCCGGCCGCGCTGGCCCTCGAAGACCTCCCGCCACTTGGCCGGCGCGGTCGGAGCAACCGCGGTCGTAGGTTCGGCGCCGTCCACGGCGCACAGCCTACGGTGAGACCAGCTGACCCGCGGTCGTGTCTGGAATCGATCGTAAGGCGGTCCGCTGGCGCAGCTTCCGGCCCAGGTAGACCGCGACGACGATCGGTGTGACGAACAGGGCCACCGCGATGACGATCCCGAGGATGTTCACGATCGAAGTGTCGGTAGGGCAGTCAAGCACAGACGTACCCCCCGGTCCGCGGATCGACGAGCAGCTCGAGACCTGCACAGGGGTGAGGGCGAGGCCGAGCGGCAGCAACAGCCCACCCGGCACGATGAAGGTGCCGATCAGCTTCTCGCGCGTCGTCCACACCGTCGACATCCAGAGGAAGACGACACCCACGACCCAACCGACGACCGGGAAGACGATGCCGCCGACCGGCAGGAGAATGACCGCCGCGATATCGGTCCACCTGCGTCGCGAAGGCGCGATCCCGAGATCTGCTCTCGCCTCCGACGCGATCTCGTCCGGGTCGCCGATCCCCTCGAGGACGTTGCGGACGTCCGCCTCGCTCGCGCCCTCCGGAAGCCGCGCGAGCGCGTCCTGGATGTGGTCGTGGATCTCCGACACGATCTCGGCCCGGCGCGCGGCGGGCAGATCCGCCATCGACCTCTCCAGGCGCCTCAGGTACTCGTCCACCGCGTGCTGCCGCATGTCGATCACCGTTCCCCTCCTTCGACGAAGCGGTCCACCGCCCGGCGGAACCGCCGCCATTCGGCAACGAAGTCGTCCAGAGCCTGCCGGCCCTTGTGCGTGAGCTGGTAATAGCGACGAGGCGGGCCGCTGGGGGACTCGCGCCACGTCGATGTGACGAGACCGTCGCGGCGGAGCCTCGTGAGCAAGGGATAGATCGTGCCCTCGCTCGTGACCATGCCGTCCTCCTCGCCGAGCGCCTTGACGAGGTCGAACCCGTAGCGCTCCTCGTCGTCGAGCAACGCAAGGACGCAGTACTCGAGCGTGCCCCGCCGCATTTGCGCGATGAGCCGGTACTGCGACCCGCCGCCAGCTACCATGCTCCGCATGGTACCCGCTGCCGCCTCCTAGCACAAGCATGGAGCTTGTCTACCAACCGGTAGAGAGTCATAATCTGCCGGATGGTAGAGACCCAGCCCACCTCCATCGTCCAGAAGCTCGCCGGCAAGAAGATCCTGGTCACTGGCGTGACCGGGTTCGTCGGCCAGGCGGTGTTCGAACGGCTCCTCACGGATCTCCCGGACACGCGGGTGGCCGTGCTGGTCCGGCCGCAGCTCGGGTCGAGCGGGCGGGACCGGCTGAACTCGCTGATGCCCCGGGCGATCTTCGATGCCCTGCGGGAGCGCGTCGGGCAGGACGGCATCGGACCGCTGCTCGACGAGCGTGTCGAGGTCATCGAGGGCGACCTCGAGCAGGAGCTTCCGATCTTCCCCGACGACATCGACGTCGTGATCCACTGCGCCGCCACGGTCGCGTTCGATCCACCGATCGACGAGGGGTTCGAGACCAACCTGCTCGGCGCGGTCCGGTTCTACGGGGCGGTTGTCACCTCCTCGAAGCCGCACCTGGTGCACGTCTCCACCGCGTACGTGGCGGGAGTCCGCAAGGGCGTGATCCCGGAGGCCACGCTCGACCACAAGGTGGACTGGCGCGCCGAGGCCGAACTTGCGCTCCAGGCCCACAAGGACGTCGAGGCCGCGTCGCGCAAGCCCGAGATGCTCGACTCCTTCCTCGAGAAGGCGCGCACCGAACACTCTCGCGCCGGCCCCATGAGCGTCGCCGACGACGCCGAGGAACGCCGCAAGCAGTGGGTCAACAAGCGGCTGACCCAGTATGGGCGGGCCCGCGCGCAGACGCTCGGGTGGCCCGACAACTACACGTTCACCAAGGCGATGGGGGAGCGCGCGGTCGAGGAGCTCGCCGCGGCGCAGGACCTTCCTCTCACCATCGTCCGGCCCTCGATCATCGAGTCGGCGCTCACCCACCCGCATCCCGGCTGGATCGAGGGCTTCAAGATGGCGGAGCCGATCATCTTGGCGTACGGGCGCGGCTCGATCCCCGAGTTCCCCGGCATCCCCGAGGGCATCATCGACATCATCCCCATCGACATGGTCGTGAACGCGATGCTCGCGGCCGCGGCCAACCCGCCCGAGGCGAGGGAGCCGCACTACTTCCACGTCGGGTCCGGGTTCCGCAACCCGCTCCAGTTCCTCGGGCTGTACGAGATCGTTCGCGAGTATTTCGAAGAGCACCCGCTCCCCGAACGCGGGCGCGGCGAGGTGAAGGTTCCCGAATGGACCTGGCCCGGGGCGCTGAAGGTCGAGCGACGCCTCGAGACGGCGGAGAAGCTCGTCGAGGTCGCCGACAAGGTCGTCTCCCACCTGCCGAAATCGAAGAAGATGCGTGAGCTCGTGGCGCGCGTCGACCGCGACAAGGCACGGGTCGAGTTCGTGCGACGGTATGCCGACCTGTACGGCGCGTACACGGAGGCCGAGGTCATCTACACAGACGACCGGACGGTCGAGCTGTTCGCGTCGCTCACGCCCGAGGACCGCGAGCGGTTCCCGTTCGACTCGACGGCGATCGACTGGCGGCATTACCTCCAGGACGTGCACTGTCCGGCGGTGACGCTCGGGCTGCGCGCGCTCTCGTCCGCGCGGATCAAGCCCCAGGTGAGGATCCGCGAGCGCGAGCAGCTCGTCCTGGCGCTGTTCGACATGGAGGGCACGATCCTGCCGTCCAACGTCGTCGAGTCGTACGTCTGGGCGCGGATGGCCGATCTCGAGTGGTTCGAGTGGCCCTCAGAGCTGTTCGACGTCTTCTCGCGGGTGCCGTCGTACCTGATGGCCGACCGACGGGACCGCGGCGAGTTCCTACGCACGTTCTTCCGGCGGTACGAGAACGCGACCGTGGAGGGCATCCGCGATCTTGTCGACGACGTCGTGGCCGAGTTCATGTTCCAAAAGGTCTCCGCGGCGGCCGTCCGGCGGATCCGCGACCACAAGGCGGCGGGCCATCGGACGATCCTGATCACGGCAGCGGCCGAGCCGTTCGTGGAGCCGCTGGCGCCGCTGTTCGACGAGGTCGTGGCCGCCAAGCTCGAGGTCCGGGACGGCGTCTACACGGGCTACATGGCCGAGCCGCCCCTGGTCGGCGAGGCGCGGGCCGCGTGGCTCCGGCGGTACGCGGCCAAGGAGGGGGCGGACCTCAAGCAGTCGTATGCGTACGCGGACAGCCACTCGGACCTGGCGCTACTCCGCGCCGTCGGCAACCCGGTCGTGGTGTCGCCCGATGCGGCGTTGCTCCGCGTCGCGCGCAAGCGCCGGTGGCCGATCGAGGAGTGGGGAATGGCCGGCGGCATGCCGCGCGTTCGGTTCCCGAAGCCGGCCGTGAGGTGAGCGCGCGATGACGATCCAGGCCGTCGAGCTGTTCCGGTCGCTGCCGCGGTACGTCGCGGCCAGGGCGGTTGGGTCGCGTCTGCCGGGCCTCGTGTCCGGCCCGATCGCGCCGCTCCGCCACGTGTCCAAGTCCGACCCGGTCCCGCCCGGCGACGGCTGGGTCCGTATCCGGCCGCTGCTCTCGGGCATCTGCGGCTCGGACCTGGCGACGATCACCGGGCGTTCGTCGTTCTACTTCACGCCGCTCGTCTCGATGCCGTTCGTGCTGGGCCACGAGGTCGTCGGCGAGACGCTCGATGACGTGGACGACGTGCCTTCCGGCACGCGGGTCGCGCTCTCGCCGGTGCTGAACTGCGCTGCGCGCGGCGTCGAGCCGTGGTGCGAGAACTGCAAGAATGGCGACCTCGGCCGATGCGACCGCGTCACGGCAGGTCATGTCTCCGCTGGCCTGCAGACCGGCTACTGCAAGGACACCGGGGGCGGCTGGAGCAAGATGTTCGTCGCCCACCGCTCGCAGCTGCACCCGGTCCCGGACGAGATGTCCGACCGGACGGCCGTGCTGATCGAGCCGCTCGCTTGCGCCGTCCACGCGGCGGTTCGCGCGAACGTCCAGCCGAACGCCGACGTCGTGGTCATCGGGGCCGGCAGCATCGGGATCCTGACGTTGCTCGCGCTAAAAGAGCTGACGCCCGCGGGACGGGTGCTGGTCGTCGCGAAGCACGCGAAGCAGCGCGCCTGGGCGGAGCGGTTCGGCGCCACCGACGTGATCCCGCCCGAGGAGATCGTGAACGAGGTCCGCCGCACGACGGCCGCGATGAAGCTCCGGCCAGAGATAGGGTCGCCGTTCCTGCTCGGCGGCGTTGACATTGCGATCGACTGCGCCGGCTCGACGTCCTCGCTCGGCCTCGCTCTGCGGATCACCCGAGCCGGTGGTCGGGTCGTGCTGGCTGGCATCCCCGAGGCCGGCCCAGACCTCACGCCGCTCTGGTTCCGCGAGCTCGAGCTGGTCGGCGCCTATACGGGTGGCGTCGAGCGGATCGCCGGCCACGAGCGGCACGCGTTCGACCTCGCGATCGACGTCGCCTCCGCCAACGCGCTCGATGAGATCGTCGGCGCGACCTACCCGCTCCGGCGCTGGCGCGAGGCCGTGGACCACGCGATGAGTGCCGGCAAGCTGGGAACGCTGAAGGTGGCATTCGACCCACGACAGGACTGAGGAGGAGACCCCCAACGTGACCAGACCAGGGTTCGTGCTGGAGGTGGACGAGCGGACGCCGCCGCTCCTGGTCCACGAGGGCGAGCGGTTCCGGCTCCAGAGGTTCCCTCTCGGCAGTCACGTGATCTATCCGCCGGACCCGCTGAAGCGGATCCGCGACGTCCGCGGCGCGATCCGCGAGGCTCTGACCAACCCGCACGACATGGAGCCGCTCGAGGCGCTGCTTACGCCAGGCATGAAGCTCACGATCGGCGTCGACGACATCTCGCTGCCGCTCCCGCCGATGCAGTCGCCCGATATCCGCCAGCTGATCCTCGAGGAGGTGATCGAGCTCGCCGCGCGCAAGGGCGTCGGGGACCTCAAGATCATCATGGCGAACTCGCTCCACCGCAGGATGACCTCGAGCGAGATCAAGCACGCCGTCGGCGAGCGCGTGCACCGCTCGTTCTTCCCGCACGACCTCACGAACCACGACGCGGAGGACCGCGACAACCTCACCTACTTCGGCAAGACCGACCACGGCGAGGACGTCGAGATCAACAAGCGCGTCGCCGAGTCCGACCTGGTCGTCTACGTCAACATCAACCTGGTCGCGATGGACGGCGGCCACAAGTCGGTCCCTGTCGGGTTCGCCAGCTACCGAAGCGTCAAGCCGCATCACAACGTCTCGACGATGCTGCACTCGAAGTCGTACATGGACCCGCGGCCCGGCCGTTCGGCGATCCACGACTCGTGCGTGCGGATGGGCGAGGTGGTCCGCAACGCGGGCGTCAAGATCTTCACGATCGAGACGACGCTGAACAACGACGTCTTTCCCGACCCGTTCAGCTTCATGAACAAGCGCGAATGGGAGTGGTCCGTCCGCGACCAGGCCACGTATCTGGCCGCGAAGAAGGCGAACGAGATGGCACCCGACAAGGCGCGCCACCAGGTCTTCATGCGGATGCGCTCGCCCTACGGCGTCACCGGCGTGAACGCCGGCGAAACGGGCGCCGTCCACGAGCGGACGCTCGAGCGGCTCCACGATCAGCAGCTCGTCACGGTCGAGGGCCAGTCCGACGTGATGGTCGTCGGGCTGCCGTATCTCGGCCCGTACAACGTGAACTCGATCATGAACCCGATCCTCGTCCACTGCCTGGGGCTCGGCTACATGTTCAACATGTACCGGAACAAGCCGGTCGTGCGGCCGGGCGGCGCGATGATCCTGTTCCACCCGGTGCCGCGCGAGTTCCACCAGGTCCACCACCCGAGCTACGTGGACTTCTACGAGGAGGTCCTGGCCGAGACGACGGACCCGTCGACCATCGAGTCGAAGTACGAGGAGCGCTACGCGACCGACCCTTGGTACATCAACCTGTACCGCAAGTCGTACGCGTACCACGGGGTGCACCCGTTTTACATGTGGTACTGGGGCGCGCACGCGCTCGACTATCTCGGCGACGTGATCGTCGTCGGCGGCAACCCGAAGACGTGCGAACGGCTCGGCTACCGCCCCGCGTCGACGTTCCGCGACGCGCTCGAGATGGCGCAGGACGCGGTCGGGCGTTCGCCGTCGGTCACGTACCTGCACTATCCGCCCCACACGATCGCGGACGTGCAGTGATGGGCGGCTCGCGCAGGTCGTTCACCGACGAGCTCCGCGACGTCGCGAGGGGCTGGCGCTGGGGCCGGAGGCCGGTCCTGCCGCAGAGCGCCGAGGGCATCACCGAGCCGGCCAAGCGCTGGGAGTTCCCGACCGACTGGGCGCGGACAGACACCGGCCGCGCGGCGCGGGACCTGATCCTGTCCGGGATCATGAAGCCGATCGTCTGGAACGAGACCGCGCCCGAGGTGCACGGTCTTTCGACCCTCGATCCGCTGCGCCCACCGGTGATGTTCATCAGCAACCACTCGAGCCATCTCGACGCGACGCTGATCCTCACGACCCTGCCGCCGAAGTGGCGCAACCGGACCGCAACCGCCGCCGCCAAGGACTACTTCTTCGACGTCTGGTGGCGCTCGGCGTTCACCGCACTCGTGTACGGGGGCTTCCCGATCGAGCGCGGCGGCGGCGAGAAAGCGACGCTCAAGGCCAAGGAGCTCATCGCCGATGGGTGGAACTTGATCGTGTTCCCGGAGGGGACGCGGTCGGCGGACGGATGGCTTCAGCGGTTCCGTCACGGCACGGCGAAGCTCGCGCTCGAGATGAACATGCCCGTGGTCCCGATCGCGATCGTCGGTGCCTACGCCGCGATGCCGAAGGGGCGGAGCTGGCCCGTGAAGGGCCGGCCCCCGATCCGCGTGCACTACGGCGAGGCGATCCACCCGACTGACGCCGAGACACATCAGGAGTTGTCACTCCGGCTCCAGCAGGCGATCGCCGAGCTGTTTGACGAGGACCGGAGCGGCTGGTGGGAGGCGCGTCGGCGGGCAGCAGCCGGGGCGACCCCTCGGCTGTCGGGGCCCTCAGGTCCGAAGTGGCTCAGGTATTGGGAGGGGTCGAGGCCGGTAGCGCGCCGCGGGAGGCCACCGACGTGGCGGTGATGCGGGCTTCGGGGTGAGGTCGTGACCCGGACGGGCGGCGAGAAACGACGGCACGAGCTGATCGAGGAGGCCATCCGCCACTTCGGCCGCGACGGCTACGCGGGCGCGAGCCTCGACGAGATCGCGACCGCGGTCGGGATCCGCAAGCAGACGCTGCTGTACTACTTCCCGACGAAGGAGGCGCTGCTCGAAACATGCCTCGCGGCGGCCGGTCAGCGACTAGCGGAGGCGCTCACCGAGGCCCTCGCCGGCAAGGAGACGTACTGGGAGCGGGCCGAGGGGGTCATCCACGCGGTCTTCCGGTTGGCCGAGCAATGGCCCGAGTTCCCCATGTTCGTGCGTGAGGCGGGGCGATTGGGTCCGGAAGCGTTCGAACGGTTCACGGCGGTGCTCGATCCGCTCAGGCTGCGGGCGATCGCGTTCCTCGAGACCGGGATGAAGGAGGGCGAGATCCGACGCCAGGACCCCGCGCTGTTGTTGTTCACCCTGTACACGGCCGTTGTCGGCTCGCTGACTGAGGCGAGTGTTCTCCGAGCCGTGGTCGGTCCGGACAAGAGCCGTGCCTCGTTGAGACGCCGCGAGAAGGAAGTGGTTGCATTCGTCCGGAGCGCGCTCCTTCCTGCTGCCATCCACAGTGAAAGACCGCCGCACCAGAGTTAGATTGTTGCTTCAAGCGCTCCCGGGCAGAGCCTGGACACGGAACGGTGACCGCGCCTCCTCGCTTCCGTCGATCCGGAAGACCACTGAATTCCCTCCGGCACGCTCGAACGTGAGCCCTCTGATGCTGAACGTCAGCGGCATCACCTGATCTTGTCCAACCTCCAGGTTCGGCGGTCTACCGACATTGATTTCTCCTCGCAAGACGCCAGGGGGGTCTGGAAGGATCGAGGCGCCGTCCTCGTCGATGACGTCTAGCTCGAGGGAGTGCGGCTGATTCGTTGCGGTCCACGGTACTCGCAGGCGAACGGCGGCAGCCAGCAGGGGGTGCTGGACCGGAAAGGACGCGGCGAACAGTGTGTCCCAGCCTGCGCCGTGTATGTACAGCTTCCCCTCGGCCGCGGTCGCGGCGTCGGCGAGAACTAGGAAGTCGACCTGCATTTGGTCCTCCCAGCCCAAGATGTAATACAATCTGGCCAAAGTGTAAGACATCCCCAAAGAATCTCCCCCGATGGGCCCCGAACAAGCGCCGGGACAGCGGGGGCTGGAAAGATGATTGGTCGGACGGACGGATCGCGCGCCCGATGACGATTGTCGTGTCCGTGAATGGGCAGACTCGTTGGCTGCGGCCCATTACGGGATGGAGTCCACCAACCCGCAGAGGAGAGAGACCGAGCATGAGGCGGTGGAGGGACGGGATGAATCGGACCAGGGAGCACGATGAGCGATCGCGAGAGTGCAGAGTTCTACCAGCAGTACAAGGACGATGCTGAAGTATGGGGAGAGGACGAATCTGTCTCCGCTCAGAACCCTCAGCGTCCGCTAGGCGCGACAATCACGGTGCGGCTATCCGCCGACGATGCAGCGCTACTTCGAAGGGCGGCTAAGGCGCTCGACGTTGGCTATTCGGGCGTCGTCAGGAAGGCGCTCGAATCGTTCCTGCGTCCGAAGTACACGATTGAGAGCGGAGTGGTGGTCAGCGATCTGATGTCGGCGCTGAAAGAGTCTGTCAGGACTTTCCAGAAGTCTATGACGTTGGAGACTCCTCAGCCGGACACGGTCACGGGCCGTCCGGAACACCTTGCCAAATCGGCCTAGCCGAATCGGCATAGAAGGTCAGGGAACCTCGGCCACGCGCTTGCCAGGAGTTTGCGAACAAGGAGTGCATGGCGAACCGCGTGGTGAGATGGCGTGGACGCGGGTCCCGAGAGGAACTGGTCCTCCTTGTCTCGGTAGTGCGCGTAGAACGTCGAGCGGCCAACGTCCGCTCGCTCGATGATCTCCTCGACCGTCACGCGGTCGTAGCCCTTCTCCCGGATCAGCTCGAGCAGCGCGTGGCGGAGCGCGTGTCGCGTCGCCGGACGCGCCGGTCGACCCGCGCGCCTCTCGCCCTGCGCCGCCGAGCGCGGATGCCGCCGCTCAGGCGGGCCGCATCGTCGCGAGGATCGGAGCCGAGGCCGCAGCCGGAGGCTCGGCGAACCCCGACCCGGCGCTCCTCGGAGTGATCCAGCGAGCCTTCGTCGATGCGGTCCACCTGGGGATCGACGCCGCAGTCGTCACGACGGTGGCGGCGGCGGTCGTCTCACTGTGTTCGTGCGTGGGCGGGTACGACGGTCGACGCAACGGGGTCGGATCACCGCATCGGCGGCGCCGCTGTACGTGGAGCTTTGTCCGCGGACCGAGAAGTTGTGTTCTCTTCGAACGGTTCAGCCTGACCGCGCGACCCGACGCCGATCCGCCGCCTACGCGGAGCTCCTGCTCCGGGCGATCGCGAGACCCGCTAGGAGCGCCGTGAGCAGCACGGAGGCGGCGATCCAGCGGCCTGGGCCCGACCCCTCTCCATCGATTCCGTCGACCGACCCCGTCGCCGGGGGCGAGGAGGCGGCGTCCATCGCCTGAAGGATGATCCTCTCCATGCGAGATGTTGCGCGGAACCAGGCGTCCCATCGGAGCGGCGCCGCACCCGACCCCACCCCGCCAGGGTGCATCACGTAGGCAGGCGTCTCATCCGACGACGGGTAGAAGACCCACGCTCGTGACCAGCCCATCCGCAGCGCCTCGACCACGATGAGGAAGCGAGGGCCGGCACGGAAGCGACCGCCGAGGCCGTCCTCGACCGCGTCCAAGAGT